>CANSQM010000029.1 GCA_947649205.1 uncultured Enterorhabdus sp. | reverse complement strand
GCCTGGAGGTTGGGGAGAGGGCTGTGCCGGTTGTCCTGGGGGCGGGGCTGTGCATCGCGCCCTCGCGTTCGGTATGCCGAGCCAGGAGAGCGCCCGCAGAAACGATCGGGCTCCAACGAAGAACCGCCTCGCGCGGGGAGGGAAGCGCGAGGCGGTTTCGAGGGAGGGAAATGCAGGGTGGTTTACAGCGCGCGGGCCGCGAGATGGGCGGAGGACACCGCCTCGAGGATGCTCGCCGGTGCGGCCGCATCGCCCACGCGAACGACGGTGAACTCGGCGCCGAGCTCCTGCTCGAGAGCGCTGTCCTCGGTCAGGTCATCAGCGAGCACGATGGCGTCGCAGGCAATGGTGCGCTGCGTGCCGTAGGGGGTTGCATAGGAGACGCCCTCGGCGGTGGCGGCGATACTGCTCGCCTCGTGGTGCAGCACCGCGCCGGTGGCCTTGAGCCATGAGAGGATGACGGCGCGCACCCAGGGTGCCTGGGCGGCGGCCAGGTCCGCCTCGCTGCTGCTATGGACCAACTCGACCTTCACGCCCTGGTTGACGAGGTAGTTCGCGTAGTCCGTGGCGCGGAGGCTTCCGCCCACGATGCAGACCTTGCCTTCCGGCTGGAAGGAGGCCACCTCGGAGAAGGGTACGAGCGCCGGGCCGCTTTCGGTGAGGCTCGCTGCGGGGGTGGCGCCGCCTGTGGCGATGATGACGGCATCGGGAGCCGCCTCGCGCACATAGGCCGCATCGGCGCGTACGCCGGTCACGATCTCGATGCCGGCGGCCTCCATCTGCTGCTGCTGGTACTCAAGGTAGTCGGCGATGCGCTCGTGAGGACCCTTGATGGCGGCTGCGAAGGTGGCCATGCCTCCCAGCGAGGAGTCCTCCTCGACGAGGGTGACGCTGTGGCCGCGCTGCGCCGCGACGAGGGCAGCTTCCATGCCAGCGGGGCCGCCGCCGATCACGAGAACCTTCTTCGGGGCCTCGGCGGGCACGGGCAGGTAGCCCTCGGGCATGTCGGGCGAGAAGGCGCGGATGTGAGCCGGGTTCACGCGGCAGAAGCCGATGCCCTCGCCGTTGACTACCGACTGGAAGCAGGAGATGCACTTGTTGCAGGGGCGCACCGCGCCGAGATTCCCCGCCTTCAGCTTGTTCGGAAGCTCCGGATCGGCCAGAAGCGGCCGGTTGAGAACGAGGAAGTCGACCTTGCCCTCGGCGATGGCGTTGTTGCAGAGCTCCGGAGCGAGACGCGGGTCCATGTCGCCCACGACGCCCACAGGAATGGCAACGGACTGCTTGACGAAGGCGGCCACGTTCAGCAGCGCGCCCACGCCCTCGTTGGCCCCGTCCACGATGCCGCTGAAGTGCTGGGAGAAGTCCACCTGGCCGCCGAGGCCCGTGTTGCCGTGGGAACCCACGTGCATGATGTCGGGAAGGAATCCCGCCGCATGGTTGCCGAAGACGGTGGAGCGCACCTGCAGCGCGTCGGCGCCGGCCTGCTCCAGCAGCTTGGCGATCTCGACGGCCTCCTCGGGCTGCATGCACAGGGCGCTGTCGCCGAGCTCTTCCACGTTCTCCTCCACACCGTTGAAGAGCACCTGGACGGCCACGCGCGGATGCTCGGCTTTGATGCGCTCGATAATCTCGGTCAGGATGCGGGCGCGGTTCTCAAACGACTGGGGGCCGTACTCGTCGTCGCGGCTTACGTTGAGGAACCGCGAGAGGAAGCTCGCGAAGGTATGGTCGCATGAAGCGTTCAGCTCGATGACGTCGAAGCCCGCCTCGTCGTAGACGGAGACCAGGCCCAAAACGTAATCCTGGAACTCATGCACCTGCTCGGTGGTCATCTGCGCTCGGGGGAATCCGGTGCCCACGCACTCGAGGCGCGAGGCGCTGGGCTTCTCGGAGGAGCTGTGATCCCACATGCCCCAGATCTGGACGCCGGCGAGCGCGCCTTCCTCATGGATGGCCTCGACGACCGGTCGGACGTTCGCGGGATCGGTTGCGACCCAAAAGCAGTCCTCCACGAGAACCGTGCCGGTGCCGCCCTTGGCGATCTCGCGGTAGAAGCCCGTGGCGACCGGATCGTCGAAGCTGTCCATGAGGGCGTAGGAGCCCGCGGCGCTTTTGACGAGGCGGTTGCGTGCGGTGAAGTCGCCGATGGCGAGCGGCTGGAAGAGCTGCGACGTGTCGGCGTCTTTGTTGACGACGAGGGACTCCTGGGGATTGAGCTCGTCGCGCGCAGCGCCCGAGCCGGTGCTCGGGAGCTCGTCGGCGCTCTCGGCTGCCGCCGAGCCCTTTGCCGGCGCCTGGGGGCTGCAGCCCGTCAGGCAGCCGCTGAGTGCGGCGCCGATGCCGAGCGCCGAAGCCCCGGCAAGAAGATCTCTTCTCGTGATGCTGCGGATCGTGGTTTCAGCGGAAAACGTTTCTCTCATCGCCCTCTCCTTTCGCGATTACAACAACGTTTTCATCATGGGCCATGGTCGCGCTGCGGCGGGGTGGTGGCGGGGGCGAAAGAGGCTGCGCAATGCGCGAAGCGAGGGTGAAAAATGGGGTGAGAAGGCATTGAGCGGGCATTTTGCTCCACCTGTAATCGTTCGGTTTGCTATGATGGGCGCAGAGGAGGGGAGCTATGGGAGAGTTGGAATCGAGCAGGTTTCGCATATTGGCGCAGAGCGTGCGGGGCAACCGCTGGCTGCTCGGCTACTGCCTGGTTCTCATTTTCGATTCCCTGGGCGTGGTTGTCGAGGGGGGTTTGGCCGGCTGGTCGTTCTCCGACTTCTCCACGACGTCGCTCGTGTCCATCGCGGCGTATGGGGCTGCGGTGCTTCTGCCACGCAGGGTGGAGCGTATCGCCAATGTTCAGGGAGTCTGCGTGCTCGCGGCCTGCCTGGCTGCGGCTGGCGTGTTGGTGGGTGCCTGTCAGATGCAGGGATGGGTCTCCTTTCCGCTGCAGATCCGCTTTCTCGCGGGCGCGGCGGTCGCTCTGTTCCAGCTTCTCTTCACCTTGCGCTTCTTCGCCCAGTTCGCCAAGCTCCCGTTGACGGATGTGGTGTCGCTGCTCGCCGTGTGCCATGTCGCCTCGCCCCTCGCATCTTTGGTTCTCGGCACAGCGGCGAATCTGCCGGCAATCTTCGCCGTGCTTGCGGTGCTGCCTTTCGCGGTGCTGTTCTGCGCGTTGCGCATATCTGCTGACGCCCGCCCCGCCGATGCGACGGTCGCCGATCCCGCCGTTTCTCGGGATTTGGCCGTCTTGGCGAAGTCTCTCGTTCGTCCGCTTGTGCTTTTGCTCGGCGTGCTGGCCGTGGTGGCTGTTGAGCGGTCTTTCCTGCCTGCGGAATGGGTGTATGCGTCCTATGCGGGGCCGGTGCTCGGGTCGCTGCTCGTGGTGGCGGTAATGGGCTTCGGCGGCAAGGTGGTGAAGTTCCGCCTGCTCTACCAGTCGTCGCTGCTTTTCCTCATTGCGGGGCTGTGGTGCATTGCCGTCGGCACGGTTTCCGCGATTGTGGTGGCAGCCGTCATGGCCAATGCGGGCTATGTTCTGTTCACGATATTCCTGGACGGCCTGCTCTGCGATGCCTGCCGGCGGTTCGATCTGCATCCCTACCGCGTCTTCGGCCTAATGAACGTCGGTATTCAGGTCGGTTACGGCGTCGGGGCCATCGCGGGAGGGCGTTTGATCCTCGGGGACGATTTCGCCACGGCGCTGTGGATGTTCACCATTGCCTGCCTGCTTGTCATCGTCTTTTTGGTGTTCATGACCGATCGGGATTATCGGAGTTCGTGGGGAACGGCGGAGCTGGAGGAGGGCCGCCCCTCGATCGTTGATTTCTACGGCTCCCTGAGCGAGACGTGCTCGGCTGTCGCCCAGCAATACGGACTTTCGAGGCGCGAGGAGGAAGTGCTCGTGCTGCTCGCCCAGCGCAAGACGAGCTCGGAGATAGAGGCCGAGCTCTTCATATCCAATTCGACGGTGAAAAGCCACAGCAAGTCTATTTACAAGAAGCTCGGCATTCACAAGCGGGAGGAGCTGCTCGAATTGGTCGGGCATCCATCGGTGGCCAAGTAGCGGGCTGCTGCTCATCGGCTGCGGTCGGGTTTGACGCGGGTGTGGGGAGCCCTGACTGAGCGAGTTTCCAGCGACTGAACAGCCCGGTGGGCTGTTTCGTAAAGCGCGGGCTGTCTGAGCGAATCGGGCGCACCCCGCATCTTCGTTCCCAGATGCCTTTTCCCAAAAAAATAGGTTCAAGCGGCAGGTTTCACGATATAATCACACAGTTTCGACGGGCGGCTGCACCGTGAGCGCGATGCAGCCGCCCGTTCCGCTTATCGGAAAAGGCACGGGGGAGTGCCTGGAAATGGGAAAGGACAACCATGGCAGGAGAAATGAAGAAGCAGCGCGCTTCCTGGTCGGGGAAGTGGGCCTTTATTCTGGCCGCGGCCGCCTCGGCGGTGGGTCTGGGGAACATGTGGCGCTTCCCCTATCTGGCGGCGAAGTACGGCGGCGGCACCTTCCTCATCACGTATATGGTGCTCGTGTTCACCTTCGGCGTGTCGCTGTTGCTGCTGGAGACGGCCCTGGGCCGCAAGACCGGCCAGTCCGCCATCGGCGCCTTCAAGAGCTTCGGCAAGAAGTACGCCTTCATCGGCATCCTGGCCTCGGCGGTGCCCTTCATCATCACGCCGTACTACTGCATCATCGGCGGCTGGGTGACGAAGTACACGGCCGCTTACCTGGTGAACGGCCCGGCTGCCCTCGCTGACGGCGGCGACTTCTTCACCGGCTTCATCACCTCGAGCGCGGAGAGCTACATCTGGATGCTCCTGTTCATGGCCATCGTGTTCGTGGTCGTGGGCCTGGGCGTGAAGGGCGGCATCGAGAAGGCGAACCTGTTCATGATGCCGGCGCTCATCATCATGGCCATCGGCATCGCCATCTACACGCTCACCATGCCCGGTGCCGTGGAGGGCGCGCTGTACTACCTCACGCCGGACTTCAGCAAGTTCTCGCCGGAGCTGGTCATCGGCGCTCTGGGCCAGATGTTCTACAGCCTGTCGCTGGCCATGGGCATCATGATCACCTACGGCTCCTACATGCGCAAGCAGGACAGCCTCACCTCCTCGGTGGTGCGCATCGGCGGTTTCGATTTGGGCGTGTCCTTCATCGCCGGCCTGCTCATTGTGTCCGCGGCCTTCGTGGCCATGGGCTCCGGTGACGCCGTGGCCGCCAAGGCCGGCCCCTCCCTCATGTTCGTGACGCTGCCCACGGTGTTCGTCGACATGGGCGGCATGGCCACCATCATCGGCTTCTTGTTCTTCCTGCTGGTGCTGTTCGCGGCGCTGACGAGCGCCATCTCCCTCGTGGAGACCCTCGTCTCCATCGTGCACGACGGCCTGCAGTGCTCCCGCGGGAAGGCCCTCGGCATCGTGATCGCGTTCGTGGTCATCGCCGGTGCTATCATCAACGCTGGCTACAACGTGGCCTCCTTCATCGAGCCGCTCGGGGCCGGCAGCTCCATGCTCGACTTCGCCGACTTCATCTCCAACTCGGTGCTCATGCCCATCGTGGCGCTGCTCACCTGCGTGTTCGTCGGCTGGATCATCAAGCCCAAGGCCATCATCGACGAGGTGCGCATCTCCAGCAAGTTCACCGCCGCCGGTGCCTGGACGGCCATGATCAAGTACATCGCTCCGGTGCTCGTCATCATCATCCTGGTGGCCTACGTGGCCGCTCAGTTCGGCTTCTTTTCCATGTGAGTTAGAAAGCCTCGGCTTTCTAACTCACCTCGACGCTGCGGGTCCGATGGGCGCCTGCACTCGACCCTTGTTTTCTCCACGGCGCGTACCTAAGTACGCTTGGGCGAAAGGCGGGCCGATTGCAGGCACCTGTCGGACCCTCGCTGTCTTCCTTGGGCGAACCTGTGAATCTTGAAATAAAGCTCTATAATGGTTCGACTGCGAAATTGGCTTCAAGTAAGGAATGTGCATGGCTCTCTCAATCGGTATCGTGGGGCTGCCCAATGTGGGCAAGTCCACGCTGTTCACGGCGCTGACCAACAAGGGCGGTCTGGCAGCCAACTACCCGTTCGCCACCATCGAGCCCAACGTGGGCATCGTGCCGGTGCCCGACGAGCGGCTCTACGCTCTGGCCGAGATCGACCATACGGCCAAGATCGTGCCGGCCACCGTGGAGTTCGTGGACATCGCCGGCCTGGTGGCCGGGGCGAGCCAGGGCGAGGGCCTGGGCAACCAGTTCCTCGCGAACATCCGCGAGACCGACGCCATCGCCGAGGTGGTGCGCTTCTTCGGCGATCCGGACGTGACCCACGTGGCCGGCAAGGTGGACCCGCTCTCCGATGTGGACACCATCAAGACCGAGCTCATCCTGGCCGACATCGCCACCCTGGAGAAGGCCATTCCCCGCCTGGAGAAGGAGGCCAAGCGCGATAAGGCCGGCGTGGCGAAGCTGGAGACGGCGCGTAAGGTGCTCGAGGGCCTGAACGAGGGTCATCGCGCCCGCACCCTGGGGCTAACCGACGACGAGCAGGCGGCCATCTACGACCTGCACCTGCTGACCATGAAGCCGATGCTCTACATCGCGAATGTGGACGAGGACGCCGTGGATGCTGAGCTGCCCGAGATCGACGGCTGCACGCCCGTGCCCATCTCTGCGAAGGTGGAGGCCGACATCGCCGAGCTGTCCGAGATGGATCCGGAGGAGGCCAAGGAGTATATGGAGGCCCTGGGGCTTGCCGAGAGCGGCCTGGCCCGCCTCATCCGCGAGGCCTATGGGCTTCTGGGCCTGCAGAGCTACTTCACGAGCGGCGTGGCCGAGACCCGCGCCTGGACCATCCCCGTAGGCGCGAAGGCCCCCCAAGCCGCTGGTGTCATCCACACCGACTTCGAGCGCGGCTTCATCAAGGCCGAGGCGGCCAGTTACGAGGACTACGTGACCCTCGGCGGCGAGAAGGGCTGCCGCGACGCAGGCAAGCTGCGCCAGGAGGGCAAGGACTACGTCGTCCGCGACGGCGATGTCATGCACTTCAAGTTCAACGTGTAGGAATGGCGAAGAGGCGGCTCGGGCCGCCTCTTTGTATGCTGTGGCATAGATCGGCGAAAGGAGCGGACATGGTGGAATGCAGGGGGCGCGATGGCGGCCGCGGCGAGCGGCGGCCAAGCCGGGATGAGCAGCGCGAGGAGCGCCGGCGCGAGGCGGCGCGGCATATCGGGCTCATGAAGGCGGCCTTCGGACGCGAGACCGACGAGGCCATCGAGAACGCGCGCATCTATGAAGAAGGGGAGGGTCGCGCACTTCTGTGGGGCGCGGCGGCTGCCGAGGCGGCCCGGGCCGCGGCCGCGGTGGCCGAGGCGGATGCCGACGGCGCCCTGGCCGGCAACGAGGAGGCTGCGGCCGAAGTCGAGATCGCTGAAGAGGCCGCTGAGGCGGCGGAGACTGCCGAAACTGCTGAGACCGCGGCTGCTGAGGCGGCTGAGGCTGCCGTCGGGGCGACTCCCTCGGCTACCGAGACGACCACCAAGGTGGTGACCTCCTTCGCTCCCGAGGCGCTGTACCGCGACGCCTCCGGCAAGACCATGATCGTGGATCCCGGCGCCTTCACGCGCCCCGGTGGGGCCTACGAGGACGGCGCCTTCGGGCCCGAGCAGATCCTCTGCGCCGAGAGCAACCTGTACCCGGTGCTTTGCGCCCACAAGCGCGACTTCTACGACAAGAACCGCGATTACCGTCGCGGCTCGCTGTTCACCGACCGCGCCCTGTACGTGCCCGGCGTGCTGTTCAACCGGGGCGGGGAGACCCGTCGCGCCGACGTGCTGGTCATCGCCGAGCCCACCCGCGCTTACGCCCTGGAGAACCACCGCTCGCCTCGCGAGTGCGACAAGGCCCTGGCCGACCGCATCGAGGCCATCTTCCGCATCGCGGCCGCCAACGGCGTCGAGACGCTCATCATGGGCGCCTTCGGCTGCGGCCGCAACGGCTACGACCCGGCCCAGGTCATCGGGCTCATCCAGGGGTGGCTCGCCGAGAACCCCGGTGCGGTGCCGTTGGTGGTGTTCGCCGTGCCCCGCGTGCACGCCGACGCCTTCCGCACTGCTTTCGGGGCGCCGGAGCCGGAGCGGCCGGCGGTCGCGGTCGTGGAAGAGGAGCGCGACGAGGATGAGGACTGGCGCACTGCGGAGCTGCCCGAGGGCATTACCCTGCGCTAGGGGAGCGGCTCCCCGCGCGAATGGGGCGCATGGCAAGACGAGTGGGGCGGGCGGTGCGCGATGGTGGCGCGCCGCCCGCTGCGATGCAGAAGGACGATCATGGACGTGGCGAAGATTGGGGAAATGACGGACCCGAGCGAGGGCGCGAGTGAGAGCGTGCCGGTCGATTACGAGGCCCGCGTGGCCGAGGATACCGAGGATGTGGGCCCTGGCCAGCACCTGTTCGGAGAGCCGCTGGAGATGTACCTGCTGCGGGAGCCGAAGCTGGCCGTGGCCTTCTCGGGCGGCTGCGATTCGTCCCTCGTGCTGGCGGCGGCGAAGCTCGCGGGCTGCGAGGTGCGCGCCTACCTGGTGAAGACCGCCTTCCAGCCGGCCTTCGAATTGAACGACGCTCGGGCCGTGACCGACGCCCTGGATATTCCGCTCACGGTGGTGGAAGCCGATGTGCTCGCCGAGGAAGCTATCTGCGCGAACCCGCCGGACCGCTGCTACCGCTGCAAGCGCTTCATCTTCGATACGGTGCGTCGGGCCGCCGCGGCCGATGGCTTCGCGGTGATCGTGGACGGCACCAACGCCTCCGACGATCCGGGGCGGCGCCCTGGCTTCAAGGCCCTGGCCGAGGCCGGGGTGGTCTCTCCCTTGCGCCGGGCCGGCATGACCAAGGCCAACGTGCGCCACGTGCTGGTCGGCCTGGAAGAGCGCTTCGGCCTTGAGCCCGGCGCTCTCATGGCCGCCAAGCCGAGCTTCCCGTGCCTGGCCGTCTACGTGCCCGAGGGAGAGCCCATCGACGAGGCGTCCCTGGCTGAGGCTGCCCGCGTCCGCGGTTTGTAGACCGCTCGGGGCGCCTTCCCCCGTGAAGGCTGTAGCTCGAGGGGGGCGGCTTTGCGCCCAGGCGTCTCGGTCGACGAAGGGGCCGGAAGATGCGTCAGATCTCGAGTTGTGAGCGTCTCGGGGGTTCGCTCGGCCCATGTTCGAAAGATTGACCGCTCTCTGCAATGCTCTGATCGGGCGTTTTGTCGACTGTCTTCCAAGCTGCGGTGCGGTGCGGGGAAGCGAGACGCTCATAACTCTAAATTTGACGCAAAAAAACTACCTTGCCCAATTGCTGAATCTTCGCACTTGGCGGCGCGGCGCGTTTCGCGGCTCCGCTTTTTGCTATCATAGGGCGGTTAATTTACGAACATCGAGAAGGAGCGCTCAGCCATGACGCAGCATCTTTCCGAGGCTGATGTGCGGGGCATTGCCGAGTACACCCGCATCGGTCTTACGGCGGAGGAGGTCGTCGCCATGACGGCCGACCTGAACGCCATCATCGACAGCCTCGCGCCCATCACCGAGTTCGATCTGGACGGTGTGGAGCCCACGTTCCATCCCATCGGCGACCTCTCGAACGTCATGCGCGACGATACGGTGCGCGGCAGCTTCGCCCAGGCCGTGGCCCTGGAGAACGCCCCGAAGCAGGAGAACGGCAGCTTCCTCATCCCGTCCATTCTGGGCGAGGGGGGTGATCGCTAATGGCAACGCCGTTCGGAAGCATGTCCGTCCGCGAGCTTCAAGCGGGGCTCGCCGCCAAGGAGTTCTCCGCCGCCGAGGTGGCCCGCGGCACCTTCGAGCGCATCGAGGCCGCCGACGGGGTGGTGCACTCCTTCCTGGAGACCACCGAGAAGCTGGCCTTGGACGCCGCCTCCCGCATCGATGGGGCCATCGCCGAGGGGCGCCTGGCCGAGATGGGGCCTCTGGCCGGTGTGCCCGTGGGTTACAAGGACAACCTGAACCTGACGGGCACCCACACCACTTGCGCCTCGAACATGCTGCGCGATTACGTGTCGCCCTACACCGCCACCTGCGTGGAGCGCACCCTGCGGGCCGGGGCATTGCCCATCGGGAAGCTGAACATGGACGAGTTCGCCTTCGGCGGCTCCACCGAGACCTCCGCCTTCGGGCCCACGCGCAACCCGTGGGATACCGAGCGCGTGCCCGGCGGCTCCTCGGGCGGCAGCGCGGCGGCCGTGGCGGCGGGCTTGGTGCCCGTGTCCCTCGGCTCCGATACCGGCGGCTCCATCCGCCAGCCCGGCTCCTTCTGCGGCCTGGTGGGCGTGAAGCCCACCTACGGCGTGGTCTCGCGCTACGGCGTGGTGGCCTTCGGCAGCTCGCTGGACCAGGTGGGCCCTTTCGCCCGCTCGGTGGAAGACGCCGCCCTGACCCTGAACGCCCTGGCCGGCCGGGACGAGCTTGACTGCACGAGCCAGCCGAGCGACGTGGACTTCACGGCGAACCTTGCCGAGGGGGTGCGCGGCATGAGAATCGGCATTGTGCCCGCCTTCCTGGAGGCCGCCGGCCTCGCCCCCGAGGTGAAGGCCAAGGCCCAGGAGGCCGCCCTGGCCCTGGAGAAGATGGGCGCCGAGCTCGTGGAAGTGGAGCTGCCCCACGCCCAGGCCGCCATGAGCGCCTACTATGTGCTGGGCCCCTGCGAGGCCTTCAGCAACCTGGCCCGCTTCGACTCGGTGCGCTACGGCTACTGCGATCCGGGCCACAAGGATCTGGGCAGCCAGTACGAGGCCAGCCGCGCCCGCGGCTTCGGGCCCGAAGCGCGCCGCCGCATCATGCTCGGCAGTTACTTGCTGTCGGCCGGCGTCTACGACAGGTACTACTACCCGGCCCAGCAGGTGCGCACCCTCATCACTCGCGACTACGCCGCCGCCTACGAGTCGGTGGATTGCATCCTCACGCCGGTGGCCCCGCGCACGGCTTTCAAGCTGGGCGAGATCGGCGATCCCACCGAGATGTATCTGGGCGACATGTTCACCATCTCCATCAACATCGCCGGCAACGGCGGCATGTCCGTGCCGGTGGGCCTCGGCGCCGACACGGGCCTGCCCGTGGGCGTCCAGCTTATCGCGCCGCCTTTCAAGGACGCGAACATGTTCCGCGCCGCAGCGGCCCTGGAGACCGTCTACGGCCCGGCGCCCGTGGCCCCCGACTATGCCGACGGAAAGGTGGGTGCGTAAATGAAGACCCTGGAAGAGGTATTCGAGACTTGGGAGGCCGTCATCGGCCTGGAGATCCACGCCGAGCTGACCACCCTGGAGACGAAGATGTTCTGCGGCTGCAAGCTGGAGTTCGGCGCGGCCCCCAACACCCACACCTGCCCGGTGTGCCTGGGGCTGCCCGGGGCGCTTCCCGTGCCCAACCGCGCCGCCATCGAGTCCATCGTGCTGGCGGGCCTGGCCACCAACTGCGATATCGAGAAGCACTCGATGTTCTACCGTAAGAACTACATGTACCCCGATATGGCGAAGAACTTCCAGACCACCCAGGGCCCCATCGCCTTCTGCATGCGCGGCCACTTGGATCTGGACGTGGACGGCCGCGGGGCCGCCGAGCGCTACCGCCTGGACGCCCTTGCGCCCGGCGAGCGCGACGGCAACATCACCCGCACCGAGGACGGCTATGTGGCCCATGTGGGCATCACCCGCATCCACATGGAGGAGGACGCCGGCAAGATGGTGCACCTGGGCGGCGGCGAGGGCCGCATCGCCGGGGCCACCCAGTCGCTTGTGGACTACAACCGCGCCGGCACCCCGCTCATCGAGCTGGTGACCGAGCCCGACCTGCGCACGCCCGAGGAGGCGCGCCTGTTCATGCAGAAGCTGCGCCAGATCTATCTGGCCATTGGCATTTCCGACTGCTCCATGGAGGAGGGGTCCCTGCGCTGCGACGGCAACGTGTCCCTGCGCCGCCGCGGTACCACCGCCTTCGGCACCAAGACCGAGCTGAAGAACATGAACTCCTTCAAGAACCTCCACGACGGTTTGGCCTACGAGATCTGCCGCCAGGCCGAGGTGCTGGAAGAGGGGGGCGTCATCTACCAGGAGACGCGCCACTGGGACCCGTCGGCCAAGCGCACCATCGTCATGCGCGTGAAGGAGACCGCCGACGACTACCGCCTGTTCCCCGAGCCCGATCTGGCGCCCTACGATCTCACCGACGAGTTCATCGAGGGGGTGCGGGCCAAGCTGCCCGAGCTGCCCGACCAGAAGGCGGCCCGCTACGCCGCCGATTTCGGGTTGACGGCCTATGATGCGCGCCACCTGGTGGACCATCGGACCACGGCGGACTTCTTCGACGAGTGCATGGCGCTGGCTGTCGCCGAGAAGGGCGGCAGCAAGTTCGCCAAGCCCCTTGCGAACCTCATCATCAACGATGTGACCGCCTGGCTGAACGCCCACGAGGACACCGCTCTGGCCGACACGCCGCTGACGGCCGCCCGGGCGCTCGCGCTGGTGAAGCTCATCGCGAGCGAGGCCATCTCTTCCAAGCAGGGCAAGGAGGTGTTCGCGACCATGATGGACGAGGACGCCGAGCCGGCGGCTATCGTGGAGGCCCGCGGCATGAAGCAGGTGTCCGACGCCGGGGCCATCGAGGCCGTGGTGGACGAGGTAATCGCCGCCAACCCCGACGAGGTGGCCCGCTACCGCGAGGGCAACACCAAGGTCATCGGGTTCTTCGTGGGCCAGTGCATGAAGGCCATGCGCGGCCAGGGCAATCCCAAGATCATCAACGAGCTGCTGGCGAAGAAGCTGGGGTAGGGAAGCGAGATCGTCAATTTTGCCTTGTGCTGCGAAGGGTCGTCCTGAGAGGGGCGGCCCTTCGTCGGAAAGGGGCTGGCTTTTCAAATGACCGCTTTCCCCTCTTGCAATTATTAACTCAAGATTCTATAATAGAACAAATGTTCTTACAGGTTCACCAGAGGTGAACCTGAGGCTGGGGAGCCCCTAACCCGGAAACGGGGACAGCCGCCGAGAAGAAAGGGGGCTGCCATGACCAGCCGTATTACCATATCCAACAACTTCATGTTCGGACGCGTGCTCTGCCGCGAGGATATTTGCCGGGGCTTTTTAGAGCGCGTTCTCGGTACCGAAGTGGGTTCCATCTCCTATCTCAATCGGGAGCAGGTGCTCCAGCCCGCCGTGGCATCCCGCGGGGTGCGGCTCGATGTGTACGCTGAGACGGTCTTGGGCGTCATCGATGTGGAGATGCAGGCCAATCCCCATGCCGATTTGGGGCGCCGTCTGCGCTACTATCAAGCGAGCATCGATTCGGGGTTGCTGGACCAGGGTTCGTCGTGGAGGGATCTGCGCGACAGCTACATCATCTTTGCCTGTGATTTCGACTGGCCCGGCGCAGGCCTTCCCGTGTACACCTTCGACCGTCTCTGCCGGGAGAATCCGGCCCTTGCGGCTCAGACCGGCTCCACGTGGGTGGTGCTGAACGCGCGGGCCGCCGCTGCCGCGCCCAATGAAGGGCTGCGTAATCTGCTAGAATATATTCAAAGAGGCTCCGTAGCGCCAGATGACAAGCTTGTGAGCGCTATGGATGCCGAAGTCTCCACGGCCAATGAGGACAGAGAGTGGGTGGGCTCCGTGATGACCGTAAGAGATTTGCTGGAAGAGGCCCGTGCCGATGCCATCGCTGAAGGCTTGGCGGAAGGTCGCGAGGAAGGCCTGGCAGAAGGTCGCGAGGAAGGCCTGGCAGAAGGTCGCGAGGAAGGCTTAGCTGAGGGTCGCGCTGAGGGTCGCGCAGAGGGTCGCGCAGAAGGCGTTGCCAGGGTGGCTGCTCTTGCCGCCAAGCTGGCAGAAGATGGCCGCGCTGAAGACGCCCTTTCCGTTATGGCCGACCCTGTGGCGGTCGAGAGTCTTCTTCGGGAATACGGATTGTAAGCTTCTGGCTGCAAGAAAGACCGCATCTCGTGGGGGAGCGCGGCCTTTTGGGGAGGGTCGGGTTAAGCTGCTCGTTGACGGTGATGCGTCTGCCATCGATGGGCTGAAGGCGGGGTGGTAGGCGCCATAGCTTGCGTCTTTCGCTATAAAGATGTGGCTAGCTGCAAACACGCCGTTCACAATGTGCGGCTCGGGAATTGGCGATCGGTCCAGCGAAAGTTGGGCGTTGTGCCCGCAACCGGCAACGATCGATTATCGGTCGCGGTGCTTGGCTGTGACGGGTTCGTGACAGGGGCAGCGCTCGGGCGCCCTTGCGCGGAGGCAATGATAGAATCCCAACCAAAAGTTATAAGGTCAACATTGACGAAGGGATTTTCCATGGGCATTTTCAAGGACGAGAACGGTCGCAGCTACGGCGACTGGACGCGTCGCGGCCAGGGCCGCACGAGCGAGCACGCCAACGACATCGTCACGACGGGCGACGAGAAGAAGTGGTACGACCAGGCCTTCTGGATCGTGTTCTTCCTGATCGTGCTGTGGCCCGTGGGGCTCGTGATGATGTGGCGCGGCGCCTGTACCTGGCATGTCGTCGTGAAGGTGATCGTCACCATCGTGATCCTGGGCCTCGTAGTGCTGTCCTACCAGATGTCCCAAGCTGTCCTGGCCGCCCAGGGCACGCTCAGCTAGAGGGGAGCACCGGGCCGTCCGCGGTGAGGGGCACCCCGCGCCGCTTCATTTTCCCAGATGAAAGTCTGCTATCGACCTTCGCGATGGCGGGCTTTCCCTATTCTGTATGCGTTTTGCCCTTGCTCCGCGCCGTGGCTTCGGGCATCATACTGACCCACACGAAAGAAGCGAGGAGCCGCTGGATTCCTCGCGCCCCAGGAGACCGGAACAAGGAGCAGTGATGGCGAAGAAGAACATCCCCTACGATCAGAAGTACTACGATCCCGAGATCGAGTGCATGCCGCGGCCCGAGCTGGAGGCCATGCAGCTGGAGCGGCTCCAGGAGATGGTGCGCTACGCCTACGAGAACACCGTCTGGTACAGGCGCTCCTTCGACGAGGCCGGCGTGAAGCCCGAGGACATCAAGACCCTGAAGGATCTGGAGCGCTTCCCCTTCGTGGACAAGAAGACCGAGCGCGAGACCCAGCACGTGGGCTCGTTCTTCGGTGAGATGTGCTCGGTGCCCGAGGAGGAGGTCATCTTCATGGCCACCTCGTCTGGCTCCACCGGCGTGCCCACGGTGAGCCCCTTCACCCAGGAGGACTTCGACCTGTGGCAGGACACCGAGGCGCGCCTGTTCTGGCAGGCCGGCATGCGCCCCACCGACCGCTACGTGCACGGCCTGAACTTCGCCCTCTACGTGGGCGGTCCCGACGTCATCGGCGCCCAGCGTTTGGGGGCTCTGGCCATCTGGGTGGGCGCGGTGCCCTCCGACCGCCTCATCTTCGTGCTGCAGCAGTACCAGCCCACGGTGATCTGGACGAGCCCGTCCTACGCCTGGACGCTGGGCGAGAAGATCAAGGAGAAGGGACTCGACCCGCGCCGTGACTTCTCTATCCACACCATCATCGTGGCCGGCGAGCCGGGTGGCTCCATCAAGAGCACCCGCGAGGCCATTGAGAACCTGTGGGACGCGAAGGTGGTGGATTTCTTCGGGCTGTCCGACATCTACGGCGCCTGCGCGGCGGCCTGCGAGGCCCACGACGGCCTGCATATTGCGGAGGACCAGATCCTCGTGGAGACCGTGGACCCGGCCACCGGCGAGGTGCTGGCCCCCGGCGAGGTGGGCGAGCTGGTGTACACCACCCTCATGAAGAAGGCCCGTCCCATGATCCGCTTCCGCACCGGCGACATCGGGTACGTGTCCAACGAGCAATGCACCTGCGGGCGCACCCTGGCCCGCATCCACATCACCGGCCGCAAGGACGAGATGTTCATCGTGGGCGCCGTGAACGTGTTCCCCTCTGATGTGGAGTACGTGGTGCGCGCTGAGGACGGGCTCACGGGCGAGTACCTCATCCGCGTGTACGACGAGAACTTCTCTACGCGCTACGAGGTATCGGTGGAGCGCGCCCAGGGATCCGACGAGCCCTTCGATGCCGTGGCCGCCCGCGTGTCGGCGGCGCTGAAGGCCCACACCGGCGTGAAGCCGGCCAAGGTGCTCGTCTTTGATGCCGGCAAGCTGGGCACTTCTTCCGAGCACAAGGCCAGCCGCTTCATCGACGAGCGCAAGGGCGCCTAGGGCCCGAAGCCCCCGTTGCACTTGATGGCCGCGTGCCGCCCTCCGGCCGTGCGCGGCCCGCTATAATGCGGATAACCGATAGAAGGGAACCCCATGACCGCTTTCGACTTCTCCATTTCCGGGCAGCACTACCTGTTCGACGTGCAGTCCTTCGCCCACACCATCCTGGCCGCCGGCGGCGACAGCTATTCCTACGCCCTGCGCGACCGCACCACCCAAGGGGTCATCGACGACGTGGCCTCCGGCACTTCCGAGCTGGGTGTGGTCATGCTGACCTCGGCCACCGAGGCGGCGCTCACCGAGGCCTTCACCGAGGCAGGGCTCACCTTCCACGAGCTGGCCGCCTCGGCGCCGTTGGTGGCCCTCCCGTCGAGCCACCCGCTCGTGAACGCCAAGGAGCTCAGCCTGGAGCAGCTGGCCGACTATCCCTACGTGTACTTCGACCAGGGCGAGGGCGCTCCCATCGCCTTCTTTGAGGAGGCCCTGTCCGACATGCCCCGGGCCAAGAAGGTGGCCTGCACCGACCGCGCGTCGCTCACCGAGCTCATCATGGCCATCAACGGCTATACGGTGACGAGCGGCATCCTGGTGGGCATCACCGACGGCAGCGCCCTGACCACCATTCCGCTGGAGACCGACGTGGTTCTGCACCTGGGCTATGTGTCCGCCGACAACCGCGACCTGTCGGTCATGGGGGAGCGCTTCGTCACCCATCTCGCGCGCAGCCTAGACTACTATGCGAATAAATAGTCGCAAGGGATAACGAGAGAGATGCAAGGGCGGCCGTTACGGTCGCCCTTCGGTATTGAGAGAGGGATGCCCATGCTGGAAGTCATTTGGCACGCGCGGGGCGGGCAGGGGGCCTTTACGGCGGCCCGGTGCCTGGGCGCCGCGGCGGCCCTGTCGGCCGGGGCCCACGCCCTGGCCTTCCCGACCTTCGGGCCGGAACGGAGAGGTGCGCCCATGCGTGCGTTCACGAAGATCGACCGGGCGCCCATCGGCGACCGCAGCGTCGTGGCCCGGGCGGGCATCGTGGTGTATTTGGACGAGACGCTCTTGGCCGACGGGTGGGACGCCGAGCTGGCCGACGGCGGCCTCATGCTGCTGAACACCCGCCGGACGGTGGACGACCCGCGGGTGGTGGCCATCGACGCCGACGGCATCTCTGCGGGTGTGCTGGGGCGGCCCATTCCCAATACGGTGTTCTTGGGTGCCATTCCGGCCCTCTGCGACGCGGTCAGCTTGGAAGACGTGCACGAGGGTATTCGCGCTACCATGCCCGCGCGGCTGCACGAGAAGAACTTGCGTATCGTGGATGCCGCCTTCGAGACGCTGGCGTCTCGGCCCGACGTGCCCCATCTGGGCGGCTTGGGTCCACGCGGCGGCGATTCGGGCACGGGCCTGTTCGACCTGGCGGCCACGGTGCTGCTTGCGGAAGAGGGGAGCGAGGCATGATGAATCGGACGTTCACCCCGCACTTGCGGGACGGTTTGGCGGCGCGACCCGAGCAGTTCGCCCGCTCCACCTGCTTTGAGGGCGGTTACCTCACCTCGGTGAACGCCGGCTGGCGCAGCCTGCGGCCCGTGATCGACCCGGTGCAGTGCACGCTGTGCCTCAACTGCTACATGTACTGCCCCGACGGCACCATCTTCAAGGTGCGCGACGACGATGGCGTGGCCGGCGGCCTCGCTATCGACTACGATTTCTGCAAGGGCTGCGGCGTGTGCGCGAAGGTGTGCCCCGTGCCCTGCATCGCCATGGTGGACGAGCAGGAAGGAGGTGCGGCATGAGGAAGTTCCTCTCGGGCAACGAGGCCTTCGCCGAGGGCGTGCGCTTGGCGCGGCCCCAGGTGATCTCGGCCTATCCCATCACGCCCCAGACCACGGTGGTGGAGGCCCTGGCCTCCATGGTGGAAGAGGGCAGCCTTACCTGCGAGTACTTGCACGTGGAAAGCGAGCACACGGCCCTGGCGGCGGCCATGGGGGCGGCGGCCACGGGCGCGCGCACGTTCACGGCCACCTCGTCCCAGGGCCTGCTGTACATGGCCGAGTGCCTCACCTACGCTTCGGGCGGCCGGTTCCCCATTGTGATGATGAACGCGAACCGCGCCCTCGCCCTGCCGTGGAACATCTACGGCGACCAGCGCGACTCGCTGTCGCTTCTGGACCACGGCTGGATCCAGGTATACGCCGAGAACAACCAGGAGGCGCTCGATCTGGCGCTCATGGCCTACGCCGTGGCCGAGGACGAGCGCGTGAGCCTGCCGGTGATGGTGAACGTGGACGGCTTCGCGCTCACCCACACCTACGAGTCGGTGGAGGTGCCCGCGGCGGAAGATGCCGACGCCTTCCTGCCGCCCTACCGCACGGCCAACCGCTTCAACTTCGAGCACCCGGTGAGCATCGGCTATTCCGCCGGCCCGGAGTTCAACGGCCACTACCAGTACTGGCACCACCGCGACATGCTGACCGCCGAGGCCGTGGTGGAAGAGGTGGAGGCCCGCTTCGCCGCCACCTGCGGGCGCCGGTACCCGGGGCTCGTGGACGCCTACCGCTGTGAGGACGCCGATTTCGTGCTGGTCACCTTGGGCTCGGTAGCCGGCATTGCCCGCGATGTGGCCGACGAGCTGCGCGCGGCGGGCAAGCGGGCCGGCGTGCTGCGCATCCGCTACCTGCGCCCGGTGCCGGGCCGCCAGCTGGCCGAGGCTCTGGCCGGGGCGGCGGCCGTGGGCGTGCTGGAGAAGGACATCTCCTTCGGCGGCGACGGCGGCGCGGTGTTCTCCACCGTGCTGGCCGCCTGCGCCCGGCGCGGCGTGGCCCGGTCGGCCCTGAACTTCATCGGGGGCCTGGGCGGCGCCGACATCTCCCGCGACCAGGTGCGGGCCTGCTTCGCCGATCTGGAGCGTTTGGCGGCCGGCCAGGGCGAGGCCGGCCAGGTCGTGTTCCTGGGCATCGACGACGAGGAAGGGGGCCCGCGATGACCGTGAACGCGCGGAACATCACCGACGAGGAGTTCTTCTACGGCCACAAGGCCTGTCCCGGCTGCGGCGGCGCCCTTGTGGTGCGCCAGGTGCTGAAGGTGCTCGGGCCCCATGCGGTGAGTGCCCTGCCCGCCGGCTGCATGAGCGCCGTGGGCTTCAACTTCCCCCAGCTGGCCTTCGGCAACAACGCCACGATCACCCCCTTCGCCGCCACGGCCGCGGTGCTCTCGGGCATCCGGGCCGGGCTTGCGGCCCAGGGGACGGCCCCCGAGGACTGCACCGTGGTGGGGTTCGCCGGTGACGGGGGCACGGCGGATATCGGCCTGCAGGCCCTGTCGGGGGCCATCGACCGCAACGATGATGTGCTCTACATCTGCTACGACAACGAGGCCTACATGAACACGGGTATCCAGAAGTCGGGGCTCACCCCCTTCGGCGCCTCTACGACGACCACGCCCGCGGGCCAGAGCGAGCACGGCTGCCTCACGCAGAAGAAGAGCCTGTTCGACATCGTGGCGGCCCACGGCATTCCCTACGCCGCCACGGCCTCGGTGGGCTATCTGAGCGACTTCTTGAAGAAGGTGGAGCGGGCCCGCGATGTGCGCGGCACCCGGTTCATCCACGTGATGGCGCCCTGTCCGGTGGGCTGGGGCTTTCCCTCGGAGGACATGGTGGACGTGGCCAAGGAGATCGTGGACACGGGCCTGTGGTACCTCGCCGAGTACGAGGGTCCGGCCCTGTCAGGTATGCCCGGGGGAACCTTCCGCCTGAACCGCAACCCCAAGGCGTTCAAGCCCATCGAGCCCTACCTGCGCCGCCAGGGCCGCTTCCGCGCCGACGACGGGGCCGACCTAGCCGCCATCGAGGCCGCCCGCGACGAGCGCTGGGCCTACATGCGCGAGCGGTGGGCCTAGCGTGACCGCCGAGCGGGCCGTTTGCGCGAACGACGGAGGGGCGGCTGCTTGCGCCCACGGGGAGGCGGTCATCCGCGATCGGATTGGCCGCCTTTCTGGCGGCCAATCGCGACGAGGGGTACCAGGCGTTCCAGGCGAAGCTCATTCCCAATATCGATAGCGCCTCCATCATCGGTGTGCGCACGCCGGTCTTGCGCCGCTTCGCCAAAGCGCTGGCGCGGGAAGGGAAGGCGGAGGTGTTTCTGAGCCTGGTGCCCCACGGCACCTTCGAGGAGAACCAGCTGCACGCCTTCATCGTGGCCGATATGCGCGACTTCGATGAGTACGTGGCGGAGCTTCGGGCGTTCCTGCCCCTGGTGGACAACTGGGCCACCTGCGACCAGCTCTCGCCGCGCACGTTGGCCGAGCAACCGGAACGGGCGCTCGATCTGGTGCGCCAATGGCTGGCCGACGGCCGCACCTATGTGGTGCGCTTCGCCATCGGCGTGCCGTTGCAACTGTTCCTGGACGAGCGGTTTTCGTCGGAGCAGATGGGCTGGGTGGCCGCCGTGGAATCCGACGAGTACTACGTGAACATGATGCGCGCTTGGTACGTGGCCGAGGCCGCGGCCAAGCAGCCCGAGGTCGCCGTGGCCCTCCTCGAGGCCGGCTCCCTCGATCGGTGGACCCACAACAAGGCCATCCAGAAAGCCCGCGAGAGGCCCCGCGTCCCCGTCGAGATGAAGGCCCACCTGGCCACGCTCAGGCGCCGTGAGCGGTGAGGCGCCGCTCACGCTTAGGATTCCAGCTCCGCTTCGAGGCGTCGGCGGTTCTTGATGGCCTCGTTGAAGGCGAGTGCGAAGGCGCCGAGGCCGACGGCGAACCCGATGACGAAGAACACGATCCCGGTGGCCACGTCGCCCATCCACGCGACGTTCCCGATGCCCACGATCTGGATTTCCGCCACGATGCGCAGGGCGCAGGTGAGAACCCCTACCACGGCCCCGCAGGCCAGGGCGCAGAGGGTAACGAGATCCCAGGGTATCCGGTCGACTTCCGCGAAGCGCTTGCGGCTGGAAAACGCTCCTTGGCGCATCTGCGGGGCGCAGGAGGCAATGCCCGCGGCGAGGATGGTCAAGATGAGCGGCAGCTGGACGGGAATCACTGTTTCGCCGAGGGGCGTGAGAACCGGATGATCGGTGGTGGCGGCCACCTGGTTCACCATGATCCCGTAGTACAGGCTGATAACGGAGCCGATGAGAAGGATTGTGGCCGCCATTTTCGTGCCCTTGTCCTCCTCTGCCGCAAGGCGCTCGTCTTTCGGTCCCAGGTACTCGTTCCATTTCCGTATCAGATACATTGTGCGGCTCCTATTCCCAAAAGAGGTTATCCAGTGTTTTGCCGAGGGCGCGGCAGATGGCCGTGCAGAGCTTGAGGCTGGGATTGTATCGCCCCGCTTCAATGAGGCCGATGGTCTGGCGTGTGGCTCCGACCGCATCGGCAAGCTCCTGCTGCGAGAGACCGCAGGCCATGCGCGCCGCCTTCAGACGCTCGTTCTTCTTACCTTCCATGTACGTTCTCCCAATGTAAGATATATCTTGCATGCAATGTATATCTTACATGCCCGCGCGTGTTTGTCAAGGCGCGATTCCGCTGACCTAGGGATGGCGATTGCTTCATGCTGGGTTGTGATACTCGGAGGAGGCGCATCTTCAAAACAGAGCATCGGAGCTGCTATATTACGTGCTCGAAACCTGCGACGGCGCCGCTTAGTGGATTATTCGCGGGGTTTGGCTTGGCGGGAGTGGGGCTTGGGGTATAATCTCGGACGCACTGCGGGTGTAGTTCAATGGTAGAACTCCAGCCTTCCAAGCTGATAACGCGGGTTCGATTCCCGTCACCCGCTCCATGAGGAGCCTCGCAACCCCGCCCAACCGGCGGGGTTGCTTTCGTTTCGGGAAAGGGACGCGACTTGCTGGGCGCCTAATCGTCGAGCTCTTCCAGCTGTCTTCCGATCTCGCCCCTCAAGTTCTCCATCAGGGGCAGGTATTCCCGTTCAATCAACGCGCAGTAGTGCTCTTGATTCACGCTCATGTAATCGTGGGTGCTCAGGTTGCGGTTCTTGAGCATGGCAAGCCAGTGCTCCTGATCGGCGATGAGCCCCACGGATCCCGCTTGCTTGATGATGTCGCGGGGCGACGGCTTCACGTCGGAAAGCCCGTAGAATTCCGAGAGGGAATCTTTCATGAGCTTCCACGCAATATCGAACAGGCTGTTGAAGGCGTAGATAACCGCCGCGCCGTCTCGTTTTCGGTAGACGGGCATTTCGCTGATGAACTCGCGGGTGTCCGCCAGAAGGCGCAGAAACGATTCGAAGCGATCACGCAATGCTAATCCAGGCATGGTCCAATCCCTTCCGGTGGGCGATGTTCAGGTCTACCAGGTCGATGAGGAATACGGTGTCGAGATTATCTACGAGCTCCTCGATGGCGTCGAAGTCGTCGCTTTGAACGGCAATATCGATATCGCTTCCCCCCTGAGCCCGTTTTCGGGCTTGGGAGCCGAAGAGCCACGCATGGGATTGGAAGCTGCGGCAAATATCCGCCACGGCCTCGACGGTCTCATCTACGGTGGTAAGTACCACCGACGGTTCCATCGCTATGTCGCGGTATTCGTACACGGCTATCCTCAGAAAAAGAGCCGGGCGCAGGCCCGGCTCGGGAGTTTCGTGGTGCGCCCAGTAGGAATCGAACCTACAACCTACGGATTAGAAGTCCGTTGCTCTATCCGTTGAGCCATGGGCGCAAGCGTCGAGCCGTCTCGACAACCAGCCCATTATAGCGCATCTTCTCCGTTGGCAAAGATGGCAGCGGCCATCGCGGGCACGGTGGCGGCCGAGACTGTGACGCACAGGCTCTTCGGCAGGTGTGAGATGGTCGGGAAGAGGCTCTCTTCTGGTAGTCGTAACGGTTCGTTGACTGGGTGCCAACAGGTGCGTGGGTGGCGTTTGCCATGGCCTATGCTGCTGCTTCAAGCCCATGTGAGGCGACCGCGCGGTGAGACGGCAGGCGCCGGCCCGGCGGTCCGTTGGAAGGAGAGCCATGGAAGCGAAACCCGAGAAGAACGTGCTGTTCATCTGCGGGTCCCTGCGGGAGAAGTCCCTGAACCGCCAGATGGGCGCCTACGTGGCGAAGCTGCTGCAGGGCAAGGCGAAGGTCCGCTGGCTGGATTACGCCGACCTGCCCTTCATGAACCAGGATATCGAATTCCCCGCGCCGGCCCCGGTGCGTCGCGCGCGCGACGAGGTGATGGCCGCCGACGGGCTGTGGATCTTCTCGCCGGAGTACAACCACGGTATTCCCGGCGGCCTGAAGAACTGCATCGACTGGCTGTCGCGGCCGCTGGAGCCGGGCTCGCAGGAGACGGCCCTCAAGGATCGGTTGACCCTGTTCAGCTGCGCCGGGGGCGGGGCGAAGGCGCGCTACTGCGCTGCCGACTTGGCTGAGACGCTGTCGCTCGTACAGGCCGACCTCGTGGAAACGGTGCACACTCAAGTGGCCCTCACGCGCCAGGACTACACCACCGACGCGTTGGTGCTGGCCCCTGCCGAGGAAACCGCCCTGCAGGCCCAGGCCTGGGCCCTGCTCGACCGTCTGGCTTAGGCTGCGCCATCGAATCGCCAGCGCCCCCGAAACCGGCATCCACCGCCTGCTCCGTTGTCCACCAAAAGGGGCTCCCGGCCAAGGGGCTCCTGCGATCTGCTATGGTGGGCGGCAGCAAAAATGTTGGGTGCCGATGAAGGGAGCGGGCGATGGCCACGTCGAGGAAACCCAGGGATATCGTTGTTGCGCGGCCGGAGCACGTGGACGCCATGGTCGCCATTACCGATCAGGCGAAGGCGAATATGGCCGCCATGGGTTTCGACCAGTGGCAGCGGGGCTATCCGAACCGTCAGACCTGGGAGGCCGATGTGGCGGCCGGGGGCGCCTACGTGATGCTCGACGGAGACTGCGTGGCGGGCATGTTCCGCTACTGCACCGAGCCCGAGGTCGCCTACGATGCCATCGATGGCGCGTGGCTGACGGAAGGCCCCTACGCCACCATCCATCGCTGCGCCGTGGACGCCGCTCTGCGCGGCCGGGGCCTTATCGGCGAGATCTTCGCCTTCGCCTGCGCGAAGGCCGCCGCCGACGGCATGGCCTCGGTGCGTATCGACACCCACGCCGACAACGTCCCCATGGGCCGCGCCTGCGCGAAGGCCGGCTTTGCCCTCTGCGGCACTATCACCCTGGCCGACGGCCCCGAGGCCGGCAGTCCCCGCATCGCCTTCGAGAAGGTGCTGGCATAGAGGCGCCCCCTCGCCAGCGCGAGCCTGGCGGGAGCGCAGGGGGCTGGCGCGTTCAGGGGAAGGGGTTTCGCTCGCCGTCCACGGCTCTCGGGTTTTCGCCGCTCTCTCCCAGGGATTATAATGGCGGGCGACCGAGAAGGGGAGGCACCTATGACCGCGACGCGCATCTACACCTACGACTGCACCCTGCGCGATGGGGAGCAGTGCGAGGGCATTGCGCTGTCCCTGGCGGACAAGCTCGCCATCGTGCGCCGGCTCGATGAGTTCGGCGTCGACTACATCGAGGGCGGCTTTCCGGCGTCGAATCCCAAGGACGTGGCGTTCTTCCGCGAGGTGGCCGCTATGGAGCTGCGCCACGCCCAGATCGCGGCGTTCGGCTCCACGTGCAAGAAGGGCGTGGCCGCATCCGACGACGCGGGCCTGGCCGATCTTCTGGCGTGCGGCGCGCCGGTGGTCACCATTGTGGGCAAGACCTGGGATGCCCAGGTGGAGCGGGCCCTGCAGACCACCCTCGAGGAGAACCTGCGCATGATCGCCGACTCGGTGGCATACCTGAAGGCGGCCGGCCGGCGCGTGGTGTTCGATGCCGAGCACTACTTCGACGGCTACCGGGCCAACGCCGATTACGCGTTGGCCTGCGTAGGGGCCGCCGTGGAAGCGGGGGCCGACTCGGTGGACCTCTGCGAGACCAACGGCGGCGCGCTGCCCTTCGAGGTGGAGGCCGTTGTAGCCGCCACGGCGGCCGCCTTCCCGAACGCCGCCTTCGGCATCCACTGCCATAACGATTCCGGCTGCGCTGTGGCCAACACCCTGGCCGCCGTGCGCTCCGGCGCCACCCAGGTTCAGGGCACAGTGAACGGCATCGGGGAACGGGTGGGCAACACCGACCTGCTCACGGTCATTGCCGATCTGGAGCTGAAGATGGGCGCCACCTGCGTGGGGGAGCACAGCCTCGCGCAGCTCACGGCCGTGGCCCAGTACGTGGCGGAGCTCTGCAACGTGTCGAAGCCGGCCCACCACCCCTACACCGGCACGAGCGCCTTCGCCCACAAGGGCGGCTTGCACGCGAGCGCCATCGCGCGGTTCCCCGAGGCCTACGAGCACGTGAGCCCGGCGGCCGTGGGCAACGCGAGCCGCACGGTGGTGAGCGAGCTGGCGGGCAAGGCGTCGCTGCTGTCGAAGGCGGCCGCCCTCGGGTTCAATCCAGAGGAGGCCGGCGTGAGCACCCAGGACGTGCTCGACGACATCAAGGCCCGAGAGGCGGCCGGCTTCACCTACGAGGTGGCCGACGGCTCGCTGGGACTTCTGCTCATGCGCCATCTGGGGCTGTATGCGCCGGCGTTCACGTTGGAGAGCTTCCGCGTTATCGTGGACGACCGGGAAGATACCGGGGCTCTCGCCAAAGACGCCCTGTCCGAGGCCACGGTGAAGATCCACGTGGGCAACGAGCGCTTCGTGGCCACGGGCGAGAGCACCGGCCCGGTGGGAGCGCTCGATGCGGCTCTGCGCCTGGCCATCACGCCCTCGTACCCGCAGGTGGCGGCCATGGAGCTCGTCGACTACAAGGTGCGTCTGCTCGACGAGAGCCAGGGCACCGACGCCATCACCCGCGTGACCATCACCGCTACCGACGGCGTGGACACCTGGGGTACCGTGGGCGTGTCCGAGAACGTCATCGAGGCCTCCTGGAACGCCCTCGTAGATTCCCTCGAGTACGGCCTCTTCCGCGCCCGCGCCCGTTCCTAGGGCGGCTTGCAGCGGGAAAAGCTGCATTCTTCTCTTGCGAACATCCTGAAAAGTTGCAATAATTCCCTGGAAGCATTCTGAAAAGATGCAAAATTGCTTCAACTATAGGTCTGAAAAGTTGCAAATGTTGGATGTACCACGGATTTCAAAGGGGCGGCTCGTGCTGAAGAGAAAGATGCTTGGCTATCTGCGGCAGTGGCGCAGGGAGAAGCGCAACGAGTGCCTCTTGCTGAAGGGGGCGCGGCAAGTAGGGAAGTCCTTCATTGTCGGGGAGTTCGGCCGAAGCGACTACCGAAGTTACATTCCGATCGACTTTATAGAGCAGCCCCAACTGAGGGCTGTGTTCCAGGGGACGGCGGAACCGGCCGAGATATACCAGCAGCTGTCGCTCGTGCTGCCCGGGGTGGAGTTCATCGACGGGGAGACGCTTATCTTTCTCGATGAGATACAGGAGTGTCCCGAGGCCCGAACGGCGCTCAAGTACCTCGCGATCGATGGTCGGTTCGATGTCATAGCCTCGGGATCCCTGCTCGGCATCCAATTCCGCGAGGGCGAGGACCAGCCTTCGATTCCCGTCGGCTATGAGCGTGAGGTCGAAATGCGCCCGCTCGATTTCGAGGAGTTTCTCTGGGCGCGGGGCTACGACGAATCGGCAACGGCGGCCCTCGGGCGCTATGCGGTTGATTTGCAGCCAGTGCCCCAGCTGGTCCACGAGAAGATGATGCGCTATTTGAGAGAGTACCTGGCCATAGGGGGCATGCCCGCGGTTGTACAGCGGTTCATCGATACGGAAAACTACGGGAAAGTGCATGCCGAGCAGACGAAGCTTCTGGCCTCCTATCTGGATGACATAGCGAAGTATGCAAGCGCCACCGAGCGCGTTAAAGCACGAGCCTGCTACCTCTCCCTTCCCCGCCAGCTTGCCAAGGAGAATACGAAGTTTCAATACGCTGTTGTTGAGAAGCGCAGCTCAAGCCGCAAGTTCGAAGGCTCTATCGACTGGCTCGTGGGAGCTCGAATGGTGCTCAAGTGCCCCATGGTAAGCATGCCATCGTTCCCGCTGGCTGCTTACGAGGTTGACGACCGATTTCGGATCTATGCCAACGACACCGGCCTGCTCATGGCGATGTACGGGTTCGAGATGATGGCCGCGGTTGTGAACGATGAGCTTGTCGGGCCGATGAAGGGAGGGCTGTACGAGAACCTCGTCGGAGGCACACTTGTGAAGAACGGGGTGCCGCTGCGCTATTGGATGTCGAGGAGCGGCGATCGGGAGATCGAGTTTCTCGTCGACGGAAGTGCGTCCGTCATTCCCGTCGAGGTCAAGGCATCGAGGGGCGCCACTATCTCGCTCAACGAGTTTCTCGAGCGCGACGACGTCAAGGTGGGGTACAAGCTGATCGATGGCAACGTGGGAAAGGTCGGCAAGAAGGTGACGCTGCCCCTGTACTTGGCGATGTTCCTCTTCCGCACCCAAGTGCGTGGAGGAGGGGGAAGATAGGGAAGCGATTTTCGAAAACGGGAGGTGCCATGTTTCTTCATCGCGAAACAGGAGCATGCAACATTTCGCTGCATGATTGCAGGGCGACCCGCATTCGCCTCTCTGATAACGAGATAACCTTCGTGTTCCCTGATGGGTTTTGGGTGTGGGGCGATCACGATGGGATCCACCTGGACGATAAGGTTCGGACAGACGCGTCTGAAGTGACCATTGCATTGTATGGGAACGGCGCGGAGGACTTGTTTCCCTACGTATTCACTCCTGTCGGCGAAGACAAGGCCCTTCGTGTTCTTTACGATGCGAAGAGATTTGTGCGGGAGATCAACGAGGGGAACTGGCAGCTAGAATTTTTGTACCGATACGACGGTGGTCCTTATCTCAGGTTCGATTGCCTCATCTGGTTCGGAGAACCCTACACTCGTGGGGCCTATCATAAAGAATGCGATCTCCGCTTTGAAGTTCCCTGGGTTTCCGAATCGGAGCTGATTACGTACTCGTGGAATCAGTATCGCGAAGACGCACGATGGTAGGGGATCCGTGCTGTGATTCTCTCTTCTTCGATGGTGATGCGACTTGCTAAAGTCGCTAGAGTCGCTAAAGTCGCTAAAAGTGCTAAAAACGCTAAATTCGCTAAAGTAGAAAGTTTACCGGCTAGGCGGCCGGGGCCGTGTCCTGCTCTTGCCGGGCTTCGGCCAGAAGCAGGTCGACCATGCGGCCGTAGCTTCTGGTGCCGTCTTCCTGCTTGTTGGCCTTGAGGTAGGCGTTGTTGGCGGCGTTCGAGGCCTCGGCTACGGGGCCCTCGAACTGTTTCAGGTACTCGGCCCGGGCCTGGCGGTCGGCCCGCACCTCTTCCGACAGCCCATCGTTCACGGCCACGGCCGCGTCGCGGTCGGCGCGGATGAGGGCCGACAGCGCGTAGTCGTAGGCGAGCGAGTAGCCGCTGTAGCGGGTGAGGGGGTCGGCGGCGTCCTTGCAGGCCAGATACCCGATGAAGTTCGCCTCGTCCTCCCGCATGAAGCCGCTCTGGTGGGCCAGTTCGTGGCCCATGGTGGCGGGGATGGTGAAGAAGGGGCCGTCTCCGTTGATGTTCGATTCCACGGTGAAGGGGAAGTACATGCCGGCGATGTCGGCATAGCTCATGAGCTCCGAGAACAACACCGGCTTGGGAAGGGAGTACAGCGGCCGGGAAAGCGCCGGATAGGTCTCGGCCAGGGCCGCCATGTTGTCCACGGCCTCGCGGGCGTAGGTCTCGAAGCCGCCGCGGGCCGCGGCGTAGTCGTCGGGGACGGTGGCCATCGCGGCGTCGGCTTGGGCGCTCCCGCTTGCGTCGTTCGCGGGATCCGGGGGCTGCGTCGTGGCGTCCGCTGCGGCCTCCCCGCTCTCGGCTGCCTCGGTCACTGCGGCCCGGGCGTCGTTCATCTCATCGGCCAGGTGCTCGCAGAGGGCCGCGAGCTCGGCCGTGCTCGACGGGGCCAAGTCGAACCCGGCGTTCTCGGCGAAGGTGAGCCGGTAGTAGTTGAGCCCGCACATCAGCGCGAAGATACAGTAGCCCACCGACAGCACCGCCAACATCGTGGACACCGCCCGCCACAGCACGAACCGCCGCGCGCCCGCATTCCGCACCAGGGCAACGACATAGAAGACGAGCCATCCGATGCAGAAGGCGAGAAACGCCACTACGACCCACTGCGCCACCGACCAGGGCACAAGCGAGGGCAAAAAGCCCCAGGCCGAGGACAGCCATGGGTACACGCCCCGCGAAAACCACGCTTCGGTGAGCCCCGGATTCGCGCTCGCCACCCACGTCAGCAGCAGCGCCGCCGCCCCCGGCAGCAAAAGCCACAGCCGCTTCAGCCGGTATGTCTGCGTCTTTTCCATGGCTGCATTATGCCGAAATTGGGCAAGCAGAACTAAAGAAGATACATATAGTAAACATTTTGTAGAACAGGTTCGCCCAAGGAAGTCGGCGAGGATCCGGCAGGTGCCTGGAATTGTGCTGAACCGCAGCCGAGCGGCCTTCGGGCCGTGAGGGAAAGTGGTGAAGTGCAAGGCCAGGTGCATGTCGGAACCGCAGCATCGGCCTCGTTCGTCGTTGCGTCAGCAACGGCGAAACAAAAATGGTCGGGATGACAGGATTCGAACCTGCGACATCCTGCTCCCAAAGCAGGCGCGCTACCAGACTGCGCCACATCCCGACGCTCGCGAACCGCAGCGAGCGGTTTCGCTTGCGGCGCCGATGATTATAGCATTGCCGCGGGTCTGCGCGGGGAGGTTTCTTCGGGCGGCGTTGCTGCATGGATGAACCACTGGGCAGGAATACAGACCTTTCGCCTCAACATTAGTTGACAGTCTGGTGTCGGCTTGCTTGCGCTCTGGCAAACAAACGGCGGTCGGGGAGGGCCCATCCGCAAAATGTGGGAAGGTAGACCCCGTCACAACACAACTGACCTACAGAAACGGCCCGGGACAGCGCTTCCGGGGCGCGCGGGATCTTGTGTGGCTGGCACGTTTTCTATCGGTCCGTTTCCAAGATAGGAGAGCTTCTATGCAAGGAGTAAACGTCAAGAGCGAGATCGGCAACCTCAAGAAGGTCATCTTGCACCGCCCCGGCGACGAGCTGCTCAATCTCACCCCGAACACGCTGGAAGAGCTGCTGTTCGACGACATCCCGTTTCTGCCCGTGGCCCAGGAGGAGCATGACGCCTTCGCGAAGATTCTGCGCGAGGAGGGCGTGGAAGTGGTCTACCTCGAGGATCTCATGGCCGAGGTGCTCGACACCAAGCCCGAGCTGCGCCGCCAGTTCCTCGACCAGTGGATCTACGAGGCCGGCATCCGCACCGAGATGTACCACGACATCATCACCGACTACATCGAGAGCAACTACGCCGACACCAAGGCCATGGTCATGAAGACCATGGCGGGCATCAACCTCCAGGAGCTGCCGCAGAGGGATACGCACCTCTTGGTGGACATGGTGTCCGACCGCTGCAAGCTCGTGTGCGCCCCCATGCCGAACCTGTACTTCACCCGCGACCCGTTCGCGATGATCGGCAACGGCGTGTCCATCAACCGCATGTACGCCCACACCCGCAACCGCGAGACCATCTACGGCGACTACATCTTCCGCTATCATCCGGACTTCGCCGGCACGCCGACCTACTACGATCGCAACGACACCTTCCACATCGAGGGCGGCGACATCCTGAACATCAACGAGCACGTGCTGGCCATCGGCATCTCCCAGCGCACCGAGCCCGATGCCATCGACCACATCGCCCATAACATCTTCAACGACGAGACGAGCCCCATCGACACCATCCTCGCCTTCAACATCCCGGTGTCCCGCGCCTTCATGCACCTGGACACCGTGTTCACCCAGATCGATCGCGACAAGTTCACCATCCACCCCGGCATCATGGGCCCGCTGACCGTCTTCGAGATC
>CANSQM010000028.1 GCA_947649205.1 uncultured Enterorhabdus sp. | reverse complement strand
TGGAGCGCGGCCCTTGACGAGCTTGAGACGGCCGGCACCGCGCGCATTGCCGCCCACATCGGGTGCCTGGCCCAGCGGGCGCGGCGCGGCCTGGCGGCCCTGCCCGGTGTCTCGCTGCTCGGAGGCGGCGCGCCCGAGTCCTTCCGTGCGCTCGTGAGCTTCACTGTAGAGGGCATGCATCCCCACGACGTGGGCCAATCCCTGGATGCGGCCGGAATAATGGTGCGCGCGGGCCACCATTGCGCCAAGCCCGTGCACACGGCCCTCGGCGTGCGAGCGAGCGTGCGGGCGAGCTTCGCCGGCTACTCCACCGAGGCCGAGGTGGATGCGCTTGTGGAAGCGCTCGCGCGGGCCATCGACGGGGAGAGGGCCAACGAAAAGGGAGGCCGGTCATGACCGTGACTGTCGACGACCCCTCCATCGCCCGCCGCAGCCGGCAGGCATCCCATCGCGGCTTCGAGGGGCTGCTCCTTTCGGGGGCCGCATCGGAGAAGGCGGGGGAGGTGCGCGAGGCGAGCGCACGGGGCGACAACCCGTTCTGCGGTGACGAGTTGGAGGTGCGCGTGCGCCTGAGACGCGACGGCGCCGGCGACTGGGTCGTCGAGAGGGCCGCCTTCGACGGCTATGCCTGCACGCTGTGCCTGGCCGCCGCCGACGCGCTCATGGAGGCTGCCGAGGGCATGTTGGCGGCAGACGCTTGCGCGCTCACGGGCGAGGAGGCCTGCGCCCTGCTCGGCGGCCTGGAAGTGGGGCGCACCCGCAAGGGCTGCGTCGAGTTGCCGGCCACGGTGCTTTCCCGGGCGCTGTTGACGGTGGTAGAATAGCGGGAGAGCCGAGGACTGGGGAGCAGGCATGCGAGGAGGGGTGACGGGGATGAGCGTGGGATGCACGATACTGCCGACGAAGATCCGCCGTCCGCAGGTGGCTGCCGATGCCCTCGTGCGACCGCGGACGGCGCGCGTTTTGGAAGGTGCCTGCGCGCGGCCTCTGACCTGCGTGGTAGCGCCCGCCGGCTTCGGGAAGACCACGGCGGTGGCCCAATGGGCCGCCTCCTGCGACAAGGCGGTGGCCTGGTGCTCGCTGGACGAGGACGATGCCGATCCCCTGCGTTTCTGGAGTATGGCCGTATCCGCGTTGGAGGAGGCCGATCCTGCGCTTGATATGCCCCTGAGCGTCCAGGATGTCAACTGGTCCGATGCGGGGGAGGCCCGCGATGCGCTTGCCCGCCTGATTCAGGCCGTGGCCGCCGACGGCGCCCATCGCGTGCTCGTGCTGGAGGACGTGCATGCGGTGCAGGACGCGCCGCTGCTCTCCGACGGCCTGGCCTATCTGCTGCGCAACCTTCCCGCGACCTTCCACCTGGTCATGACCTCCCGGGTTCCCGTGCGCCTTCCCCTGGCGAAGCTGCGCATGGCCGGCGGCCTCGGCGAGCTGTCCCAGGCCGATCTGCGCCTGACTCCGGGCGAGCAGCGTGTGCTGTTCGCCCGGGCCGGCGTGGCGCTTGACGACGATGACGCCGCGCGCTTGGACGCGGCTACCCAGGGCTGGGCGGCCGGCTGCCGTCTGGTGGAACTGTGCTGCGCCGACGGGTCGGGCACCGAGGTGGCGTCCGCGCTCGCCCGGGCCGGCGACGATGTGAGCGCGTATTTGTTCGAGGAAGTGCTCGGCGGCCTGGAGGCGCCCCTGCTCGACTTCATGGTGAAGACGAGCGTTGTGGACTCGTTCTCCGTGGATTTGGCGGCGGCGGTGACGGGCCTCGAGCCCTTTCAAGTACGCGAGTGCGCCGACCGGCTCATCTCCCAAGGGCTGTTCGTCCAGCGCATCACCGGGGCTGACGAGGGGGATTGGTACCGCTACCACAAGATGCTCCTAGATGCGCTCCGCGCGAACTTGAGGCGCATGCCCGATGGGGACGCCCGCGCCTGCGCCGTGGCCGCCCGCCAGTGGTATCTGGATCGCGGCTTCGACGACACGGCGGTGGGGCTGTCGTTCTGGATGCGCGACTGGGACGGCATCGCCGACATCATCGTCGCGCGGTGGAAGGCGCTTTACATGAACGACGAGCAGGGCACGGTGCTGCGCTGGGCGCTGCTCCTTCCTCACGACTTTCTGCGCGAGCGGCCTTTCCTGTGCGCCGTGGCCGCCATGCCGGCGGCGCTGGCGGGCGATGCGGTCCTCTCCAACGAGCTCATCCACCAGGCTCTTTTGTCGCTGAAGGAGGGCGAGGACTTCCTGTTCGCCTTCTGCATGGTGCAGAAAGCCTTCGTGGCGTCGTTCGATCGTCGCAGCGATGAGAGCGGCCGCTTCGCTGAGAAGGCCCTGTGCTTCTTGCCCGCCGAGGAGCGCTACCTACGGGGTATGATGACCCAGGTGCTCGCCTCGTCCCGGTGGACGGAGGATCCGGTGGGGGCGGTCGAGGGGTTTCGCGAGGCGGTAAGGCTCCAACAGGACATCGGCAATGCCAACCTCACGTGCTCCGCGCTTTCCAATGCCGCCATCTTCTCGGCGCTCATCGGGCACCTCACCGACGCCGAGATGCTGGCCGAGCGCGCTCTTTCCCTGTACAGCGAGCGGGAGCGTCCACGCAAGCCCATGCTCGCCCTGGCCTACGCCGCCTTGGCCGTGACGGCTTACGAGCGGGGGGATATCGAGGGATTCGCCTGCGAGCGGGAGCGCTATCGGGCGCAGACGGCTTCCGAGGCGGTAGCTGCGAACACCGCGGAGCTCAACGGCATCGCGGCGAAGGTGGCCTATGCTGCCGGTGCCGCAACGGCCCGAGACGAGTTTCTCGCCGCCTGGCGCGCCGATGCGGAATCGGTCTGCGGCATCATGCCAACTCTTCCCATGGTGCGCGACTGGTGCGCCGCCTTCCGCCCCCAGATTCGCGAGCGGGTGGGCGCGGGCCTTCGCACCGGACGTGCGGGCCTTTTCGATCTGGCTTGCTCCTTTTGCATGGGCGATGAGGATGCTTGGGAGCGCGGGGCGGTGCTCGTCGATGCGGTTCAGACCCAGGACTTTGCTCTGAAGGTGAGGGCGTGCTGCCTTGTGGCCCTCGTGGCCGCCCGTGCCGGCCGCCACGCCGCCGCCCGCCGTCTCGTGCGCGAGGCCTACGCCCTGTCGCGGGAGAGCGGCCTTGTCCAGGCCTTTGCCGAGTACGCTTCCGAGATGCGGGCGGTGGCCGACCTGCTGCGCGCGCCCGAGGCGGCCGGGGAGGAGGGTGCGGCTGATGACGCCGCTATCATGTGCGTCGTCGATGAGGCTGTGCGCCCGCGCCGGACCTGCGCAGACCTGCTCACCGAGCGCGAGTTGGAGTGCTTGCGCATCGTGGCCGGGGGAGCCTCGGTGGCCGAAGCCGCCGAGGCGCTCGTGGTGTCCCGCGAGACGGTGAAGAAGCACCTCGGCAACGTGTACGCCAAGCTCGGCGTGCACTCGAAGATGCAGGCTGTGGCTCTGCTGCGGGAAGAGGGTTCGCTGTAGGGGATCCGTCCCTCCGGCGGCCGGCTGGGGCGAGGGGGCGCCGCGCTCGGACAGTCCTCGCTTGGTGGAACAGCCCACTGGGCTGTTCCAGTCGCTGCGGAATCTGCGCGCGGACCCCCTCGCCCCAGCCGGCCGCCTACCTTCCTTTCGCCCCTTTTCTTCGCCTTCCTTTCCCAAAATACCCCTCGGGGCTACCCCTTTGGTGTAATGCGCCTACCCTTTCTCCTTCTTATGCTGAGAACGTCAATAACGACGACGAGAAGAGAAGGAGGAGGAGTATGACGATGAGCAACGTGTCCCGTCGCGACTTCTTCAAGGCCGGCGGTTTGGCGGGCATTGCCGCCGGGGTCGCCGGGCTCGGTATCGGCAGCGTGCTCGGCGTGCCTGAGGAAGCGGTGGCACAGACCGTGACCGTCACGGACTTCGTGTACACCTGCCCGGTCTGCGGGAGCAAGACCACCGACTACGACAGCCTGGTCAAGCACTTCGAGGAGGCCCATCCCGATGCCTCCTGCGGCATTCCCCAGTGCGCCACCCTCACCATCAACGGCAACGAGCTGAAGGTGCAGGTGGAGCCCCAGTGGACCCTGCGCGAGACCCTGCTTCGAGCCACCGATCTGCACGGCGGCACCAAGGAGATGTGCGATCGCGGCGGCTGCGGCAGCTGCACCGTGCTCATCGATGGGGTGCCGGCGCTGGCCTGCACGACGCTCGCCGTCCAGTGCGAGGGCAAGGTCATCGAGACCTCCGAGGGCATCGCTGCCGACGAGCGCTACCGCCCCTTGGTAGAAGCCTACGCCAAGGCCGATGCGGCCCAGTGCGGCTACTGCACGCCCGGCCAGTTCACCGTGGCCAAGTACATCATCGAGAAGTACGGCGAGCCCACCGAGGAGCAGATCCGCGAGGAGCTGGCCGGCAACATCTGCCGTTGCGGCACCTACAGTCGCCACGTGCAGGCCATCACCGAGGCTGCCGCCGCCATGAAGGGAGGCAACTAATGGGAGAGAAGTGCGAGTCCATCCTGTCGGGCGTCAACGACGATCGCACCGACTTCAAGTACGTCGGCACGTGGGACCATCCTGGTCGCCAGTCCTGGGATATGATCTCGGGCGTGGCGGTGTACCCCACCGATCTGTGGGAGGAGGGTACGCTCACGGCCATGGCCCTGCATTCCCCCTACGGCCATGCGAAGATCACCGGGCTCGACACCTCCGAGGCCGAGAAGATCGAGGGCGTGAAGCTCGTGCTCACCTACGAGGACGAGGAGATCGCCTCCATGCCCAAGTACCGCCCCAGCTACTACGAGTTCGGCGCGAGCCCGCTTCTGGGCGATGAGGCCGAGTTCGAGGGCGACGAGGTGGGCGTGGTCGTGGTGGCCGTGAACGAGGAGACCTGCAAGCGCGCCCTGGACGCCGTGAAGGTCGACTGGGAGGCGCTGCCCTTCATCCTGGACGCCCGCGAGGCCGCCAAGCCCGGCGCCCCCATCCTGCGCCCCGAGATGAACCCCGACTCCAACATGACCGGCAACACCTTCGGCGCACCGGTGGAGTGGGAGAACGGCAACGTGGAGGAGGGCCTGGCGGCTGCCGATCATGTGGCCATGATCGAGTACGGCCGCCCCATGTGGAGCCAGTTCCGTTCCATGCCGCCGGCCTACTTTAGCTACTGGGCCAACGACCCGTGGGGCAACCCCGACGGCGAGAAGATGTGCTACGTCACCAACCACGCGCACTTCCCGAGCAACGGCCCCATCGTGTCGGCCTACATGGGCTTCGGCTCCCATGCCGACAAGTTTCGCGCGCTCACGCCGTACATGGCCTCCCGCTACTGCGACTTCGTGGAGAAGCGCGGTGCGCAGCTGGCGCCCCTGCTCTCCAAGCGCCTCGGTGGGGTGCCCGTGCGTTTCGTGAATACCCGGCGCCAGTCCTTCGACGCCGCCGTGCCCCAGACCTACATCACCGGCCGCATCGGCTTCAACGACGACGGCACGCTCGTGGCCGTGCAGCAGCGCAACGTGCACCAGTCCGGCGCCCGCGGCGGCTACGGCGACAAGACCCACGGACACTTGGTGCTGCCGCCCAACGCGCAGGCCTTCAAGTCCACCGTATGCCCGAACATCTACTCGGATATGGCCTACTACGTCACCAACGGCGCCTGCACCACGGCCGATCCGGGCAAGGACATGTGGGAGCCGGTGAACCTGGCCTTCGCGCATATTGCCAATGCCCTGAACATGCCCATCACCGACGTCATCATGAAGAACGTGAAGGTGACCGATCCCTCGCTTTCCGCCTGCATGGACGCGGGCAAGAAGGCCTTCGACTGGGACGGGAAATGGCACGCCCCCGGCGCGAAGACGCTGGAGGACGGCCGTCTGCACGGTGTGGCGGCCCGCGCCTGCTGGTCGATGACCTGGGGCATGATCTCCTATAACATCAATCTGCGCATGGGCGTGGACGGTAAGATCTACATGCCGTACGCCGAGGCCCTCATCGGCACCTACTGGCCCGACGCGGCCCAGCTCGTCATCGCCGAGGAGATGGGCATGAAGCCCGAGGACGTTATCGTCTACTACGCCCCGAACTACAACAACTGGCAGCAGGGCGACGCGGCTGATCGTGGTAGCTCGGTCACCTGGGCGGCCAAGGAGGCGGCGGTGCAGCTGAAGGCCCAGATCCTCGCCACGGGTGCGTCGCTGTTCGGCGTGACTCCCGACGAGGTGGACCTCGTGGACTCGATGATCACCCTGAAGGCCGACCCTGCCCAGCAGATGCCCATCGTGGGCATCGGCCAGCTGGCCGTGGGGTATTGCGGCAAGCCCGAGACCCCCTTCCAGAACGATGTCGTGCGCACTATGAACGTGGACTTCTGCGAGGTGGCGGTCGATCCGGAGACGGGGCTGGTGGAAGTGCTCGACTATGTGGCCGCCCACGACTTCGGCAAGGTCATCCGCCCGGCGTCGGCCCTGGGCCAGCTGGAGATGGCGCTCACCCAGGCCGAGGGCCGCGCGCTGCGCGAGGAGCTCATCTGGGACGAGAACACCGGCGTGCTTCTGAACGGGAACATGTACGACTACAAGGTGCCCACGGCCCTTGATCAGCCCAAGATCGACTCGGTGCCGGTGGAGAGTCGCATGGGCGGCGGCGCCTACGGCTCCACGGGCGTGGCCCATGCCCATACCAACGCGGGGCTCGTGGGGCTCGCCATCCAGAATGCCACGGGCGGCGACTTTATCACCATGCAGCCCTTCACCCCCGACAAGGTGCTGGCGGTGCTGGCCGCCCAGCAGGCGTAAGGCGAAGGAGGATACGACATGAAGCATTTCAAGCATATGCAGGCCTCCTCGGCCGATGAGGCGGCGAACGAGGCGAAGAACGGGACGGCTTGGGTCATGGCCGGAGGTACCGACCTTCTGGGAACCCTGAAGGACGAGATCTTCCCCGAGTACCCCGAGTGCGTCATCGACCTGAAGACCATCCCCGACATGGACGGCATCGCCGAGGAGGGAGATGCGCTGCGCATCGGCGCTCTGGCCAAGCTGGCCGATGTGGCCGAGAGCGACCTGGTGAAGACCCATGCCGCGGCCCTTGCCCAGGCGGCTGGGCGCGTGGCATCGCCCACCATACGGCACATGGGCACGCTCGGCGGGAACATCTGCCAGATGCACCGCTGCTGGTACTTCCGCGTGCCCGACGATCGCTTCCACTGCAAGCGCAAGGGCGGGGCGACCTGTCCGGCCCGCATCGGCGACAACCGCTACCACTCCATCTTCGGCGACGATAACGGCTGCTTCGCCTCCTCGTCTCACGACACGGCGCCGGCGCTTGTGGCCCTGGGGGCCACGGTGGTCACCACCAAGCGCGAGGTGCCGGCCGAGGAGTTCTTCGGTGCCCACGGGCATCGCTCCAACGTGTTGGAGGATGGGGAAGTGGTGAAGGAGTTCCGCGTGCCCAAGGCCGCCAAGAGCGCCTTCCAGAAGTTCGCCCTGCGCAAGTCCATCGATTTTCCCGTGGCGAACTGTGCCGTGGCCCAAACCGCCGACGGAGCCACCCGCGTGGTGCTCGGCGGCGTTCACCCGGCGCCCTGGCGTTCGAGGGAGGCCGAGGAGGCTGTGGCCGGCGGCGTGACGGCTGACGCGGCCGAGGCGGCCGGCGAGGCGGCGGTGTCGGTGGCCAGGCCCCTGGGCAAGAACGCCTACAAGGTGGACATCGCCCGTACGCTCGTCAAGCGCACGCTGATGGACATCGCGGGCTAGGATGCGGAAGGGAAGCTGACGACGATGGGGCAGGCGAAGACAGCAACATGGGGCGAGGCGCTGGTCGAGCTGCGCCAGTGGGCGCAGGAGCGTGACGGCGTGAGCGTGACTCCGCAGATGCTCTCGGTGGCCGCCCCGTTGCGCGGGGAGTTCTACGAGCGCGTGGGGGCCATCCAGCATCAGATCGTCGATGCGGTGCTGACCGACGGCGAGCGGGTCTCGATGGGGCTGCTTGCCGACGCACTGGCAGCGGTGTGCGAGGATTTGTCCCGTGCTGCCGGCTTGGCGAAGGTCGCGCTACCCGGTCGGTTGGAGGCCTTCGCAGCCAACCCCGCGAAGGCCTTGGCTGTGCCGCTGCAGTCGGTGGTTATCGATGCCCTTTCGGGGCGCGTGGCCCTGTCCGAGGCTGACGGCCAGGCGCGCCGGTGTGTGCGCGCCACGGCTGACGCGCTTGCGCGGGGTGCCTACGAGGCCTGGGTCTACCTGGGTGTCCTGGCGTCGCTTGGCCTCGTGCGCGTCTGGGCCGTGGGATGCGGGGACGGTCAGACGGCCTGCGTCGCACCGACCGACGTGCTCACCATGGGAGCCCAGGTGCCCTCCCGGGAGCGGCGTTTCCCCGAGGCGGTCGTCCGGTGCGTCGACGGGCGCGTCTTCGCCCTCAAGTGCGAGGCGGCTCGCGAGATCGACTACTACGATGCCCTGGCGCCCGTCGCACGCGATACGTCGGCCGGGGGAAACACGGCGGGTATGCTGGGTCATCGCGTGCTTTTGCTGTACCAGCTGGAATCGCCTGAGAAGGTGCAGGCCACGGTGGATCGCAAGCAGCGTCTGCAGCGGTTTGCCGACCTGGCCGTGGAGGTGCTGGCCCCAGCCGAGATGGAGAACCCCTCGTATCTGGGGGCCTTTATCGCACGGCTGCGCACGCTGCGCACTCGCCGGCCGCTTACGGTCGTCTCCTACGACGAGGCGGCCCGCTTCCCCCGGGCCATGGAGGCCGATGGGGAGGTGCCGCCGGTGGAGTGGTGCGCGGCGGGCCTGTGTCGTGAGGCGCTGGCGACCATCGCCGAGAAACTTCGATAAGGAACCTGTTCGTTGCGCGCCTTGAAGGCGCGGTGGATGAAGGAGCGAGATATGAGAAAGAACACATACAGGAAGGGGGCCGTCGGACTTGCGGTGTGCGCCGTGGCCCTGACGGGTCTGGTGGCAGGTTGCGCGCCCCAGGCTCAGGAGGCCGCCCCGAGCGATGGGCTTGCCTCCAACGACATGGTGGTGCGGGGCGAGTACACCCCCTACGATCCCTCCGTCGAGGCCGAGGTCACGGGCGGCGCGGGTATCGAGGGTTCCGAGGAGGAGCAGCTCCAGCAGGAGCGCATCGCCGGCGGTGCCGCCGGGGCCGTGGTGTCCCAGAACCTGGAGCCCCTGGAGGGCGTCACCGACTACTCCGAAGGCGAGTACGTGCCTGTCTATGGCATTGCCTGCGACATTCCCGAGGTGGTGCACGGCGAGGGCAACGGCGCGGCGTGCACGAGCTGCCATACCGCCGACGGCTCGGGTTCCGGCACGCAGGTGCCCCGAAGCCACGCGGACCAGAACCTGGCCGACGAGGAGTGCCTCACCTGCCACGAGATTTAGGCTCTGCTTGTCCCAATGGGGCGGCAGGCGCCCACTGGCTTCCTTGGGCGAACTGGTGGGTGTTGCTAGAGATTTGAGGAGGAGAAGATGCGCGAGATTCGAGATGACGTGCGCCGTTGGCTTGCGGCGGGCGAGAGCGTGGCCTTGGCCCAGGTGACCAAGACCTGGGGATCATCGCCCCGCACGCCCGGCGCCTGCATGGCCGTCACGGCCGACGGGCGCATTGCCGGATCGGTATCGGGCGGCTGCATCGAGGGCGCCATCGCCCAGGTGGCGCTCGATTGCCTGGACGGGCATCTCTCCTCCCTGGAGAAGTTCCACGCCTCCACGCGGCGGGCCCAGGAAGTGGGCCTGTCGTGCGGGGGCAACATCGAGGTGTTCGTGTCTGTACTGGACGGGGCGCTGTTCGCCTGCGAGGACGCTCTCATCGCTGCCGACGCCGACTATGTGCGTGTGACGGCGGTGGAGGAGGTTGCGATCAGCGCCGAGCCCGGGGCGGATGGCGCGAGCGTCGCACCTGCGGCCGCCTGTGTCCCCGCGCCCGATGCGGAACCTGCTCTCGGAGCTGTCCGCGACGCCGCTCCCTCCCCAGCATCGGCGGACAGCTCCGAGAGCGGCGCCCCCTTCGTGGGGCTCTCCTTCCTCGTAGCCGATCGCGCGGCCGCCGAAGCGGCGCTCTCATTTGCCGGCGGCGCGCAGGCGGCAGGACTTGCCCTGGCCGCTGTGCCCGAGCGCGCCGATCTGGCCCTCATCGTGCCGGCCGGCGCGGCTGATGATCGGGTCCTCGCGTCGGTGGCTGGCGCCGTGGCCGCCCGTCCCCGCACAACGAGCACGGGCCATATCGTTGGGAGCGGCCTGGACTGGTTCTTCGCCCGCGTGGCGTCCAAGCCGCAGCTCGTCTGCATCGGCGGCGTGCACATCGCCGTGCGCCTGTGCGAGATCGCGCATGTGCTGGGCTGGCGCACCGTGGTTATCGACCCGCGGGGCATCTTTGCTACTGATGAGCGCTTCCCGGCCGTGGACGAGCTCGTGCACGCCTGGCCCCAGGAGGCATTCCGCGATATTTCCCTCACGGCGAGCACGGCCGTGTGCGCCCTTACCCACGACCCGAAGATCGACGTGCCGGCGCTTATGGCCGCCTTCGATTCGCCGGCCTTCTACATCGGCTCGCTCGGGCGGTCCACCACCCAGTGGGCCCGCTGGCGGGCGCTCAAGGAGGAGGGCGCGACCGATGGGCAGATCGGCCGCATCTACGGTCCCATCGGGCTCGATCTGCGCGGTCGCGAGCCGGCGGAAATCGCCCTGTCCATCATGGCCGAGGTCACTGCTGTGCGCTACGGCAGCCCATACGGGCTTTCCACTATGCTAGAATCGGCCGCGAAGGTAGAGGCCGAGAGGGAGTAGCAGGCTGCCTCGCCCCTGTTGGAGGGGTCGTGCGGTCTTGAGGCCGACCATCTCCCCGTCGGCTGAAGGCGGTCTGCGCCAAGGCCGAGATCTTGCCCGAAAGTGAATAGCCCTACCTCACGCAGCTGAAGGTCTCGCAGAGGGCTACCCATTCGGGATCGCTCTCGCGCAGGATGTCGGTTATGCGTACCGATCGGTAGCCCAGCTCGACAAGGCCCTGTCCCTCCATTTGGTGGAGCGCCCTCGTCACCGAGGCGCGGTCGGAGAGCACACGGCTGGCCAGCTCGTCGTGGGTGACGCGCAGAGCGTCGGGGCGCGTTCCGCCGCGCGCGGCCAGGGTCTCCAAACACAGCAGCAACATGGCAAGGCGGTGGCATAGCAAGGGCCGCGACGAGATCATCGATTGGAACAGTGCGCCGGTTGACTGGTTGTACAGGGATGCGGCCAGGATCTTCTGCTGAATATCACCGCCGAGGGCTTCCAGGTGCCGCTTGAGCGCCTTTGCGGGCAGCGAGCAGATGCGGCCCGGGACGATAGCGTGCAGATGGTAGGTGCTCGCGTTGGCGTGGGGTACGTACAAATCGGCGATGCCCACGCCGATGCCGGCCCCGTACAACGTGAAGGGGGCCTCGCCGTCGGGATCGACGTGGGCCATGCACGAGAGCACGCCCTCGCGCACGATGAACACATGGCGCTCATAGCGGTGGTCGGTCCACAGCAGGTCCGCCTTGTCGAACTCCATGACGGTGGGCATGAGCTTGCCCTCCTCGTTGCCGCGGCCGCACACGAGCCCCACGGGGCACAGGCGTCTCGCCGGGCAGTGGGTGATGACGGACTCCTCGGCCCGTTGGAAATCTCTCAGCCTCACAGTCCCCTCAGTTCCCTCCTCGTCGCTCTCAACACCCTATATGGTACGGGAGCGCCGCGCGTTGTCCTTCCCCAAAAGGGGAAACCTCCTCTGTGGTGTACTTTACACAATGTACGGCGGTTTAATTGTTGCGTCTGTCACAAAGCGAGCGGGGAAGTTGGTGGACAGGGCACCTTTTCCCAGTGCAGGCCCTCCTAGAATGACGCCATGCGACAGGGCTGGCCCCGTCGAGGGACCAAGGCCTTGCCGCGCAAGGCAATTCTACCCAGGAGAGGGGAGAGGTTACATGAGCAAGACCATCGAAGAGACCGCTGCCTGCGGGGAGCAGGCCGTCGGCGTCTCGCGCCGAGGGTTCCTCACCGGCGGCGGTATTCTCGCCGGCGCCGCCGTCATGGGCGGCATGCTGGCCGGCTGCGCGCCGTCCGGCAAGGGAGATCTGGCCGAGACGGGCGAGGTTGCCAAGGCCAAGGGACATGTGGTGCACCAGCAGTACATCTGCAGCGGCTGCCGCACCTGTGAGCTGACCTGTGTGCTGTCCCACGAGCAGCTGATCAACCCGCGTCTGGCGCGCAACACGGTGCTGACTGACGTGCAGCAGGCCTATCTCACCGACGTGCTGTACTGCCAGCAGTGCGACGATGCCCGCTGCCTGGCCGCCTGTCCCACAGGCGCGCTGCATGTGGACGAGAGCACCGGCGCCCGCGTCATCGATCAGGACGTGTGCGTAGGCTGCCAGACCTGCCTGAACGCCTGTGTGTTCGCGCCGGCCGCCTCGCGCATCAAGTACAACTCCGAGACGAACACCTGCTTCAAGTGCGATCTGTGCGGCGGTGACCCCATGTGCGTCAAGCGCTGCCCGCTCGGCGCGTCCCAGCTGTCCTGGGAGGAGTACACCGTGGTGCGCCCTGGCATCGACGATTACGTCGAGAAGGCTACCGAAGGGGCGCTCGAGGGCGTTACGTTTACGAAGGAGTACACCGGCCCCCATGCTGGCAAGGCCATGGACGAGCAGGACTGGGCGCTTGTGGCCGCCGACGGCGGCGTGCAGGTGAAGGGCCAGGTCACGTCTTCCGATGGCGCCGACCTTCGCGTGAAGATGCACTGCGACTTCAAGGATGCCTCGGGCAATGTGCTCGGCTCCAGCGAGGAGCATATGTGGTGCATGTCCATTCACGAGCATCTGCCTCTCGAGTTCAGTTTCGCCATCGACGACCCCTCCAAAATCGCCGAGGTCGTGCTTGTGGGCGACATCAGCTACTGGGTCAAGGGCGTCGACGAGGAGTACTAGACCGCCCGCACCGCATCGTTCGCATCGATTCTATCTGAGGAGATTTCCATGGCAGATGAATACTACGGGTACGTCGGTACCCTGCTGAAGGTCGACTTGACCAACATGACCGTCGAGAAGATTCCGACCGACACCTACGATCTGGACAAGTGGATCGGCGGCCGCGGCCTCGGCTCCATCATCCAGTGGGCCGAGTGCGACCCCTCCGCCGGCGCGCTGGACCCCGAGAATGTGCTTACCTTCCTCACCGGACCCGTTACCGGCACCATGCTCGACGGCGGCCGCACCTTCGTGCAGGCCGTATCGCCGGCCGGTTATCCCGACACCGGCTCCTTCGCCCGCTCCAGCTTCGGCAGCTCCTTCGCGCCGGAGATGAAGTTCGCCGGCTACGACGGCATTATCTTCAAGGGCAAGGCGCCCTATCCGGTGTACTTCTACATCAACGACGACATCGCCGAGATCCGCGACGCCCGCGATCTGTGGGGCATGGACAATTTCGCCGTGCAGAACGAGCTGTACCGCCGCTCCGGCAACAAGGCGAAAATCGCCTCCATCGGGCCCGCCGGTGAGCACATGTCCATGTTCTCCACCATCCTCTCCGATGAGTCCTCGGCCACGGGCATGGGCTCCTTCGGCGCCGTCATGGGCTCGAAGAACCTCAAGGCCATTTCCATCCAGGGCTCCGGCTCGGTGAAGGTGGCCGACCCGCAGGGTCTGCTCGATCTGGTGGAGTACGTGCAGAACCTGTGCTGCCGCAAACTCTACGAGACGAGTCCCGAGGCTCCGGCTAACTCCTATGTGGGCTCCTGGCAGGCGTCGCTGCCCCTGACCGACACCGATCTGTACAAGGAAGCGCGCGATCCGGAGGGCAAGCTGGAGATCGCCTATACCGGCTGCTACTCCTGCCCCTGGGGCGGCTGCGGCTACGGCGTGCGCTTCAAGGACGGCTCCGGCATGAGCTTGGGCCAGCTGCGCTGCACCGAGGCCATTCCCGTGTCCGCCGAGTCCGCCGCCTGCGGCGAGTACGTGGGCCGCGCCCATATGCGCCGCCTCACCCTGAACGAGCGCTTGGGCCTGTCCGACTGCAACACCTGGTTCCAGGGCCTCGACCCCATCTTCCAGGCCGGCAACATCCTCACCGAGGAGAACACGGGCATCGACTGGACGAACTTCGGCATTGAGGACTTCACCCGCGAGCTCATGTACTCGGTGGCCTACCAGACCACCGAGGTGGGCAAGGCCATCGCCAAGGGCTGGCGCTACTTCCTCGAGGAGTTCGTCGGCACGCCCGAGGCCAAGTATTTCTACCGCGCCATCCGCGGCATCCGCAACAGCCCCAAGCACAACGGCGGCGGCGTGTGCGGCTGGTACATCCCCGGCGCCTATCTGGCCCCCGGCCTTCTGCGCTTCGCTACCTCGAATCTGAACGCCACCGACATCCGCTGCACCGGCGCCGAGACCTACCTCTTGTTCGGCTCCAACGGCGATTTGCTCCCTCCCGGTTCCGATCAGTGGCAGGCGCTCGTGGACGGCAACTCCACGAAGCTGTTCGGCACGCCCCAGGTGTACGAGGACATCCGCAATTGGGATTGGGAAAGCGAGTACATCGCCCCGTTCTGCAAGTGGAACCACCAGTTCAAGTCTTTGGACGATTCGCTGATCTTCTGCTACATCGCCATGAGCGCCATGGGCATCTACTCCAACTACACCGAGGATCACGCCGGCGACTTCGATATCACGAAGAAGCTGTACACGGTGGTCACCGGCAAGGAGTTCACCGATGAGGACGAAGCCGCCTTCGGCGACCGCATGTTCCTGCTCGAGCGCGCCATCCTGACGCGCCAGGGCTGCGACCGCTCCGACGACGAGCTGTTCGACGAGGTGTACCAGGAGTACTCCGCCGAGAACCTGGAGAACAGCTTCTACCAGACCGAGACGGGGCTTACCAAGGAGCACTACGAGAAGATGCTCGACGCCTGGTACGAGGTCATGGGCTTCGATGTGGCCAGCGGTATGCCGAAGATCTCCACCTTCGAGGCTGCCGGCGTGCCCGAGATCGCCGATCGCCTGGTGAACGAGTACAAGGTGAAGCTGCCGGCCTAACCGCCGCGATCGCTGACGGGCGTGGACGAGGGCGGCTCCTTGGGGCCGCCCCGATTGGAACCGAGGGGCGGAGCGGCCCTGCCGGCCGGGCCGCCCCTCGAGAGGGGGAGTCGTGAAAAGTATGGTGCAGTCCCGCCCGGTGCGGGCGGCGGGGGAGCGCGAGGCCTTCCCTCGGAGCTCTTTTTCCGTGATCTGCTGCGACAAAGGGGTTGCCGTCGCCGAGGCCATCGAGGTCATCTGCGAGCACGAGCTGGCCATCGTGGCGAATGGCTGCGAGCTTGCCACGCTCATGTGCTCGGATGCAAATCTTTCCGAGCTCGTGTACGGCTTTCTGTTCAGCGAGGGCGTTATCGGCGACGCGCATGAGATTCTCGCTTTTAATATGGATGCGGCGCGACGCACCGTGCGGCTCTCGCTTTCCCATCCGGTGCGGCGCCCTGTCGCACCCGTGATTACCTCCGGGTTCGGGGGAACGGCGCTCGCCGCCCCCTCGGGCCATCTTTGCTCCTCCCCCTCGACCGGGGCCGGCGCCCCTTCCCTCCCTGTAACGGTGCCGGCCCCGGCTCTGGGGGATGCCGACCGCATTTGCAGTGCGGTTATGGCCATGCGCGTGGGGGCCCGTGAATACGCGGCCACCCGCGGTACCCATTGCTCGGCCCTGTTCGACGGCGCGGGCGAGATGGTAGCCCTCTACGAGGACATCGGCCGCCACAACACCTTCGACAAACTGGCCGGTCACTGCCTGATGGCCGGCATCGACACGGCGGGCATGCTGCTGGCCACGACCGGGCGCGTGAGCAGCGAGATGCTGCGCAAGGCCGCGCGCCTCGGTGTGGGAACGGTGGCGTCGCTGTCGGGTCCCACCGATGCGGCTGTGCGCGAGGCCCGCAGACGCGGCATCGCCCTTGCCGGCTACGTGAACTCCTCGCGCCTCACCCTCTACGCCTGATAACCGAGGCCCCGGCGCTGCTCGCACCCGCTGACGCCCGGGGGCCGTGGTGCTATGAGAAGGGGGCGCCCGGTCTTCTGATCGGGCGCCCCCTTGAACGAGCGGTGTCTTCGGCTGTAACGCCAGCAGTGCCTGCCCGCTACGCCGCCTCTGCGGTGACGGCGGTGCCCGAGGCGGTCACCATGAGCATATTGCCCTGGCCCAGCACCTCGTAGTCCATATCCACGCCGACGATGGCATGAGCGCCCAGGGCCGCTGCCCGCTGTTGCATCTCGGCCACCGCCTCGTTGCGGGCCTGCATGAGTTCCTCCTCGTAGCCGGCCGAGCGGCCGCCCACGAGGTTGCGGATGCCGGCGCCGAAGTCCTTCAGGAAGTTGATGCCGGTGATGACCTCGCCGAATACGATGCCGTAGTAGCCGGTGATGCGGTATCTCTCGATGGCGGGCGTGGTGGTGACAATCATGACGGTCCTTTCTCTTCAAGGTCGCGCTTTGCTGCAACCAGTATACGCGTCTGCGGTGTTTCGGGCGGTTTCTGGCTTGAAAATAACGGTTTTGGAACCGGCGGTGCCCGTTTTCGCGGGCATGGTAATACGCGACCAGGGAAAACGGCGCGATGGTATGACGCTCCTGGCTGGAAATTGACGGTTGTGGCCCCTGTGTGGCATTTTTGGCCCTCAACCGTCATTTTCAAGCCAGAAACTGCTTGGGGTTCCGGATGGAGCGCTGTGGGTATAATGGGGTCGTGCAAGAAAGGCTGGCGTCATGGAATCATCGGAGAGTGCAGTGCAATCACAGCGGGAGCTGCGGGAATACTACGGATCACATTCGTGGGAGGGCGGTTTTCCGTCCCGATGCCATATGGAGTTGCCGCATCGGCAGCTGGCGGGCAAGCGTGTTTTGGACGTGGGATGCCGCCGGGGCAAGGGCGTCTACAAGCTGAGCGAGCTGGTAGGGCCGTCGGGGTTTGTCATCGGTCTCGATTGGGATGCCGATGCGGTGGAGGCGGCCTGCGCGGGTATCCCCGGGGCTTTGGGGCGCAGCGGCCTGACCGCATGCAACATGACGTTTTGCGAGGGATTTCCCGAAGACTTGGCCGCCGCGGGAATCGGATCGTGTTCGGTCGATATCGCGTACCTTAACGCCTCGCTCTCCCTGTTCGCCGATCCGCCGCGGGCTCTTGCCGAGTGCCTCCGCGCCTTGGTGCCGGAAGGCGTGCTGGTCGGGGAGGGCGTTGTCGCCGTGCCGGGCACTTCGCGCTCGTCGGCCCGCACCGCGGTGGTGGAGGCGGCCCGCGCCCTTGGCAATGCCGTTCAGGCCGCACCGACGCGCCCTGCCTTCGATGGGCTGCTCGCGGCGGCGGGCTTCGATGACATCATGATTGCCGAGGGCTGCTCTGTGTCGCCCGATGCCGGTCGGGCGGCCCGCGAGAGCGTGCCCACGGTGCCCGGCGACGACGCGACCTACCGTCTCATAGCCTTCGAGGCCCGCAAGCCTCGCTAGCGGCCCGCGCCTACGAGAAGGGGCGCCCCGTAAGGGAACGCCCCGATTCATGCGATCTGTCCCGCAGGCCCCGCTGAAAGAAGGAAGCGGCCAAGCGACCGCCCCTCCTCGACTGTGTTGTGCCGATAACGGCTCGTTTAGAAGTTCCAGCTGTTCATGTAGGCGATCTGCTCCTCGGTGAGGGTATCGATCTCGATGCCGAGGGTCTCCAGCTTCACGCGGGCCACGTCGTCGTCGATGGCAGCGGGCACGTTGTACACCTTGTTCTCCAGCTCGCTGGCATGCTTGAACAGGTACTCGGCGGCCAGGGCCTGGTTGGCGAAGCTCATGTCCATGACCGAGGCGGGGTGCCCCTCGGCGCAAGCCAGGTTCACGAGGCGCCCCTCGGCCAGCACGGTGACGGTGCGGCCGTCGGGCAGGGTGTACTCCTCTACGAGGGGCTTGAGCTCCTCCACCTTAACAGCGTGCTCGCGCAGCCACTTCATGTTGATCTCGGAATCGAAATGGCCGGAGTTGCAGATGATGGCCCCGTCCTTCATGGTCTCGAAGGCCGGCCCGTCGATGACCTTGCAGTTGCCGGTGACGGTGACCCACACGTCGGCGAAGCGGGCGGCGTCTTCGGCCTTCATGACGCGGTAGCCCTCCATATGGGCCTCCAGGGCCTTCAGGGGATCCACCTCGCAGACGATGACGTCCATGCCCATGCCCTTGGCGCGCTGGGCCAGGCCGCTGCCGCAGTAGCCGAAGCCGGACACCACCATGGTGCGGCCGCACAGGAGGCGGTTCGTGGCGCGCACGATGCCGTCGAGGGTGGACTGGCCCGTGCCGTAGTGGTTGTCGAAGCAGTGCTTGGTGTTGGCGTCGTTGATATTGAACACCGGGTAGCGCAGGGCCCCTTCGGCGGCCATGGCGATGAGGCGCACCACGCCCGTGGTGGTCTCCTCGGTGCCGCCGATGACATGGTCGAGCTTCTCGGGGAACTTGGTGTGCAGGGCCGTATCCAGATCGGCGCCGTCGTCCATGACGATCTGCGGGTCGGTGGCGATGACGGCAGCGATGTGGCGCTCGTAGGTCTCGCCGTCCTCGCCGGCGATGGCGTACACGGACACGCCGTAGTCGCGCACGAGGGAGGCGGCGGTGTCGTCCTGGGTGGACAGCGGGTTCGAGGCGCAGAGGGTCACCTCGGCGCCGGAGGCCACCAGCGTGCGCATGAGGTTGGCCGTCTCGGTGGTCACGTGCATGCAGGCACCGATGCGCACGCCCTCGAGCGGGCGCTCCTCGGCGAAGCGCTCGCGGATGCGGGCGAGCACCGGCATGTCGCGGTCGGCCCATTCGATGCGGGCGCGGCCCTCGTCGGCCAGGTTGATGTCCTTGATGTCGCAGGCTTTGCTCACGAATTGCTTCCTTTCCTGAAGGCGGCCGCGGTTTCGGCTCGGTCGTCGGCGCGCGGTTTCGCCAGGGTGCCATTGCCTAGGGAACAGGGTAGCACAGGGCCCGTACCCGCGTCCTGCCCTCGCCCCGAAACCACCGATCGTTCAGGCGAGGGCGGGGGCATCGGGGTTCGTAGGCCGGTGGAAAACCTTACGCTTCCCTTACATATATGGAGGGGGTGTGGGGCAAATGCGGAGAGGCGGGGCCGCTTTGTGGGCAAATGGCATCAAATGGCCCTCTGGGGCATAAACGTCGTGCGCGGGGTGGTGACGGCGGCTATAATTCAGGCGTTTGTGCAGTCGCGCCCCACCGGCGCACGTTCGAGGAGCAATTTGGTGTTCGATACCGTAGCATCGCAAGTGTCGGCGTTGTCCTTCGTTGACATCTTCAACTTCTGCGTGTTCCTGACCTTTACCCTGTGCTATACCTACCAGCTCTACTACGTGCTGGTCGTGCTCACCCGCCGCGCCCCGAAGAAGACGGCCGCGCGCAATCACCGCTACGCCGTCATGGTGGCCGCCCGCAACGAGGAGGCGGTCATCGCCGACCTCATCCACTCCATCAAGGTGCAGAATTACCCTGCCGAGCTCATCGATGTGTTCGTCATCGCCGACAACTGCACCGACCGCACGGCCGACGTGGCCCGCGAGGCCGGCGCCATCGTGTTCCCGCGCCATAACGACAAGCAGGTGGGGAAGGGCTACGCCCTCGACTACGGCCTGAAGGCCATCTGGGAGCAGTACGCCGACAAAGACTACGAGGCCTACTTCGTCTTCGATGCCGACAACGTGCTGGACGTGAACTACTTCCGCGAGATGAACGCTACCTTCGACAACGGCGCCCAGGCCTCCACCTCCTATCGCAACTCCAAGAACTTCGGCAGCAACTGGATCTCGGCCGGCTACGGCGTGTGGTTCCTGCGCGAGGCCAAGTTCCTCAACCAGGCGCGCCTGACCCTGAACACCTCCTGCGCCGTGTCGGGCACGGGCTTCTTCATTGCCGCCGACATCTTGAAGGCGGCCGGCGGCTGGAAGTGGCACCTGCTGACCGAGGACATCGAGTTCTCCGCCTCCTCCATCATCGACGGGGTGCGCATCTCCTATTGCCCCACGGCAGTGCTCTACGACGAGCAGCCCATCACCTTCCGCGATTCCTGGAACCAGCGCTTCCGTTGGGCCAAGGGCTTCTACCAGGTGTTCGCCCACTATGCCGGCGGCCTGGCGAAGGGCGCGGTGACCAATCCCAAGGGCTACCGCTTCGCCTGCTACGACATGCTCATGACCATCGCCCCGGGCATGCTGCTGTCCATCATCTCCATCCTGTTCAATTCCATCATCATCGTGCTGGCCGCCACGGGCGTCATGTCGGGCGGCGTGGCCATTGCCAGCTCGGTGACGTCGGTCGTCTTCTGCCTGTGCAACTACGTCGTGTTCATGTTCGTCTTCGGCGTGCTGACCACCTTCGTGGAATGGGACTCCATCCGCACGACCACGGCGAAGAAGATCCGCTATATGTTCTCCTTTCCCATCTTCATGCTCACCTACATTCCCATCGCCCTCATCGCTCTCGTGAAGAAGGCGGCCTGGAAGCCCATCAAGCACTCCATCTCCGTGGATGTGGCCGAGTTCTCCGAGGCCGAGGGCGCCCGCCTCTCTTCCAAGTAGGGTCTTTCTCAACTCCCTTCGCCGTGCTATAGTACAAGGCAGGCTCGAGGGGAGTCACTGGCCAGTGGGTCTCCCCTGAACCGTTTTGTTTAGGCGCGTCTTCTATGGCGCGCCCGCTTTACCTTTCGCTCCGTTTCCGCTATCTCACGGATCCGTAGCAAGAGGCTCAGCAGGGTTGCCGCCAAGCGCACCCAATCGTTTGGGTCCATTTGCCTGCCTTTCAAAATCGTTTCCCAAGGTAGCGAAACGGACGGGGTGGCCAGCCCCGCGGCCAGGACACGCTTGTGCCCTGGGCGCGAGCTGCCTTCAGGCGCGGGCGAAGGTGGCGCAGTAGACGGTGCGGGCACCTCCTTTCCGCAGGGCCTCGACGGCGGCCATGAGGGTGGAACCGGTAGTGCACACGTCGTCCACGAGGATGACGGTCGGGGGCATCGTGGCCCCGGGGAGTGCCCGCATGGACGCCCGCATGTTCTGGATGCGGGCCGTGCGCGACAGGCGCCGCTGATCGAGGCGGCGCGGGGCGGCCAGCAGCGGCGCCCATTCGGCTCCGATGATCCAGGACAGTTCGCGGGCCAGCAGTTCGGCGTGATCGAACCCGCGGCGGCGCCGGGCGCCGGGCGTGGCGGGCACGAAGGCCACGGCCGTCTCCTCGGCAAGCCACGCCGGCGGCAGATAGCGGCCCATGATGGCCGCCATGGGCCGGGCGAGCCCCCGTTCTCCCTGATCCTTGTACACGGTGACGACGCGCCGGGCGGCCTCGGTGAGGACGAGCGCGCTCACGGCCCCGTCCCAGGGCGGCTCCTCGTAGCCGAAGGGGGTCATGAGCACGGGGTTGCACTCGGTGCACTGCACCCGTCCGTAGGGGGCGCCGCAACGGGGGCAGGCGAGGGTCGCGTCGATGTAGGGGAGGTGTCGCGCGCAGCGATCGCACAGGACGGTGCCCGGTGCGTCGCAGAGGGCGCAGCGGGTGGGGAAGAGGGTCTCGGCGAATACCTCGAAGGCCCGCTGGCGCAGGTGGTGCTGCCCGGCCGTGGCGGATGGCGGCCGTTCCCGGTGGCGCTGCGGTTCCGGGTGCCGTCGGCGCCGATGGCGCGGTGTCTCGCATCCTTTGCTCGGCTGTTGTACGCCCGGCCGCTTCTGCCGCCCCCGGGGCGTGGGTCGTCCGGTGCGGCACGGCATTGCCGGGCCCGCGGGTCCGTCGGCGGCAAGGGTGAAGAGGGGGAGTTGTTCGGCCTTGGTTTCCATGGGAGCAGTGTAGCGGGCGCAAACCGTGAAAAGTTCGCCGCTGAGCCGCAGATGAGTCCCGCCGCGCGCCTACCGCGCGCCGCTCCCGAGTCCTTTCGCCGACCCCTGCGCGTCCTGGCAATGCCCCGCCCTTATCGCCGCCGCGCCGCCCCGGCGGCCCTTCGGCATCTTCGCGTCATGCCGCTCCGATCGCCCGCGCCCCGCCCTCACGCCCCGCTCCGTTCGCTGCCGGGCCGTCGCTGCGTCCGCCGGCCCATGTTTGCCGTTTGTCACCCGTAGGTTCTCTGGGCTTTTCCCCATGGGGGTCGGCTTCTGCTACACTTATCGGTGCTTCTTTCGGGTCTGTAGTTGCGGAAGGGCCTGCGGGCGCTTCCAAGTCCATGGCAGATGCGGTCGAAAGGATCCACGTAAGCGGCCGGGCCTGCCCGGCGTGAGCATGGCGTATCCTAGAGGTAAGTCGCACCGTCCGCACCCATTTCGCAGTCAAGATCCTGCGACGGACGAGAGGGCCAGTAGCGCAAGCGAACGCCCCGGTGCGCGAGTGTGGGGTCAAAGACTAGGTCAGTCGGAAGAGGCATTGTGACGCGACGTACTAGACGGAGGACATTGTGAGAAGACGCCAGTTCGTTATGGTCGCCCTCGGGGCGGCGCTCGCCTGCATGACCCTCATGCTGGCCGGCTGCAACGGCTCGAACGACTATCGCCCCCAGCTGAAGGAGGCTGCGGTGCAGACGCCGGTCATCGGCGAGGAGGGCACCCTGCGCGTGGGCGTCAACACGGAGAACCCGCCTTTGGCCGGCATGGGCAACGGCAAGATCATCGGCATCGACGTGGACATCGCCGCCGCGCTCGCCGACGAGCTGGGCCTGAAGCTCTCCATCGTGGAGACCGGCTCCGATCCGGCGGCGGCCCTGGCCAACAACGAGGCCGACGTCATTCTCGGCATCGATAACGCCAGCGCCGAGGGCGACTTCTGGATGTCCCCGTCCTACCTGCCCACGGGCATCGCCCTGTTCGCTTTGAGTCCCGATGCCGGCGTTCCCCAACCCGGCGGCGATGCCACCTTCGCTGCTCAGGTGTCCTCGAAGAGCGCCTGGGCCGTGACAAACGAGTTCGGCGAGGGGGCCCTCACCTCCACCGACAGCCTGAGCGAGGCCTTCCAGGCCCTCAAGGCCGGCACGGTGCAGTACGTGGCCGCCGATGCCATCATCGGCCTGTACGCCGCCCACGGGGTGGACGACGGGCTCGACGTGTCCATCGTGGCCATGCTCATGAAGCCGAGCGGCTACTGCATGGCGGTGGCCAGTGCCAACACCGATCTGCAGACCGCTGCCGGCGATGTGCTGGCGAACCTGGCCGGCAACGGCACCATCAGCGTCATCGAGCGCAAGTGGCTCGGCACCGCGGTGGCCCTCGACGACCTGACGGTCATCGACGAGGCCACGCCCGTCTCCTCTTCCGATGACGGCTCCGGTGACGGGAGCGACGGCTCGGGCGAGGAGGGCGCCGACGATGGCGGCGAGGGCGATGGCTCGGGCGATGACGGGTCCGGTGAGGGCGACGGCTCGGGCGACGCCAGCGGCGACGGGTCCGGTGACGACGCCGACACCGGCGACGAGGACACCGAATAGCCGACAACTCCCCCATAGGGAAGACAGGTACCGGGAAGGGCGACCGCATCGTGGGCGGCCGCCCTTCCTTATTTTGTCGCCGGCCACAAAAAAAGCGGCCCGAAGGACCGCTTTCAGCGCTGGTTGAGACGTTCTAGCTCAGGAAGTCGTCCAAGATCTCGGCCTCGGCCTCTTCCTCGGTGAGGCCCAACGTCATGAGCTTCACGATCTGGTCGCCGGCGATCTTGCCGATGGCGGCCTCGTGCACGAGCATGGCGTCCTCGCTGGCGGCCTCGATGCCGGGGATGGCCTTCACCTTGGCGTTGCCCATGATGATGGCGTCGCACTGCACATGTCCGCGGCAGGCGCACTCGCCGATGACGAGCGGGTTGAACACCTGCACGGAATCGTCCTGGGCCACCGAGCGGGAGATCACCTGCACCGAGGAGCCCTCGCCCTTCAATTCCACCTTCATGTTGGAGATGGCGGTCTGGTTGCCGTGGGTGAGCAGCTTCTCGATGAGCACCAGCTTCGCGTTCGCCCCCAGCTCGGCATTGGTGTCGCGCTCGGTGCTGGTCACCCCGCGCAGCTGCACCATCTCCATCTCGCAGGACGAGCCCTCCTCCATGTACACGTTGGTGGTGGGGTTCAGAATGCGCTCGCCTGAGCCCTCGCCCTCGCCGTAGTGCTTCTCGACGTAGCGGATACGGGCGTTCTTGCCGATATAGAAGCTGTGGATGCCGTCGTGCTCGGAGACGTCGTGGGAATCGTTGTGGATGCCGCAGCCGGCGATGATGGTGACGTCGCAGTCGTCGCCCACGTAGAACGTGTTGTACACGACGTCCTTCAGGCCCGACTTCGTCACGATGACGGGGATGTACACCGTCTCGCCCTTGGTGCCCGGCGCGATGCGGATGTCGATGCCGGGGTTGTCGGTCTTGGTCTCGATGTCGATGTAGGCGGAAGAATGGCGCTCCACGAGCTCGCCGTCCTTGCGCACGTTGAAGGCGCCCTTGGGCATGCCGTGCATATTGGCGATCTCGGCGAGCAGGTTCTCGTCGATGGGGGAAAGGTCAACGGCCATGTTCGTTCTCCTTCGTGTCGCAGCGACCCCTCGGGGTCGGGATCGCCGGGTATTCCGATTCGCTCAGACAGTCCTCGCTTGGTTGAACAGGACGTTTAGTCCTGTTCAAGTCGCTGCGGAACTCGCTCGGTCGGAACACCCGCCGCTCCCTCTACGCCGGTACTCGATCGCTGGTAGGTTCTGGCGGGCTAGCAGGTAGTGGGGATCTCGGTGAGGTGCAGCTCGGTGGGCACCGACAGGGGGCAGCCGTGGTCGTCCAGGCTGCGGGCGGCGAATCCCAGCTTCGGCATGAGCTCGGCCGGGGTGCCCGTGGCGGCCACGCGGCCGGCCTGCAAAAGCACGATCTCGTCGGCCAGGGAGATGATGCGCTCCTGGTGCGAGATGATGACGATGGAGCGGCCGTCGCGGGCCTCGTGGATGTCGCGGAAGGTCTCGGTGAGACGGTCGAAGCTCCACAGGTCGATGCCGGCCTCGGGCTCGTCGTAGATGGCCAGCTTCGGGTCGCGGGCCAGGATGGTGGCGATCTCGATGCGCTTCACCTCGCCGCCCGACAGCGACTTGTCCACCTCGCGGGTGAGGTAGCTCGCCGAGCACAGGCCCACCTTCGAGAGGTACTCGTTGCAGGCCAGCATGGGTAGCTTCTTGCCGGCGGCGATGTCCAGCAGCTTCTTCACCTTCATGCCGCGGAAGCGGGCCGGCTGCTGGAAGCCGTAGCCGATGCCCAGCTTGGCGCGGTCGGTGATGGACATCCCCGTGATGTCCTGGCCGTCGAAGAGGATGGCGCCGCTCGTTGGCTCCTCGATGCCCATGATGAGCTTGGCCAGGGTGGACTTGCCGCCGCCGTTGGGGCCGGTGATGACCGTGAAACGGTCGTCGGGAATGGTCAGCGACAGGTCGTCGATGATGCGCTTGGTGCCGCCGTCGTCGGCCGGCACCTCGAACACCAGGTTCTTCAGTTCAAGCATGGATCGCTCCGTCTCTCGTCTCGGAATCGGGCTGTCTTTTCTGTCGCCGATTATAGCGAATATTTTCTCCTCGCGGAGAAATAATAACGACACCATGATAGAAGGGGCGAACGGGCCTCGGTTGGGTAGAATGAGAGGCGAACATACGGGCGCCCGCCCCGGGCGCCGCACCATCGGGAAGGAACGCCATGACCACTGTGAACGCTATCGCCGCCCGTCACGGGTTCGCCTGGGAGCGCAGCGAGGATCTGCCGGAGATCGAGGGCGCCGCGCACCTCATGACCCACGAGGCCTCGGGGGCGCGGCTCATGTACCTGGCCAACGACGATGCCAACAAGGCCTTCTCCATCAGTTTCAAGACCCCGGCCGCCGACGACACGGGCGTCTTCCACATCCTGGAGCACTCGGTGCTGTGCGGGTCGGAGAAGTTCCCCGTGAAGGAGCCCTTCGTCAACCTGCTGAAGACCTCCATGCAGACGTTCCTGAACGCCATGACCTTCCCGGACAAGACCATGTACCCGGTGGCCTCCACCAACGAGCGCGATCTGTTGAACCTCATGGACGTGTACCTGGACGCGGTCTTTCGCCCCAACATATATAAGCGCCCGGCCATCTTCGAGCAGGAGGGCTGGCACTGGGAGCTGGAAGGGGAGGGCGACGATGAGCGCCTCGTCTACAACGGCGTGGTGTACAACGAGATGCGGGGGGCCCTCTCCGAGCCGGACGCGGTGCTGTTCAACGGCCTGTCGGCGGCCCTGTTCCCCGACACCACCTACCGCTTTGAATCGGGCGGCACGCCGGCGGCCATCCCCACGCTGACCTACGAGGCCTTCCTGGAGAACCACCGCCGCCACTACCGTCCCGACAACAGCTACATCATCCTGTACGGCGACCTTGATCTGGACCGCTTCCTCGCCTTCATCAACGAGGGCTATCTGGCGCCGCTGGCCGCCGAGGAGCGCGGGCCTCTGGCGGCCAACCCCCTCGAGCTGCAGGCGCCCGTGGTGGCCGAGCCCGTGGCCGTGGCCATGGACACGGCGCCGGAGAACGCCTGCGCCGCCGTGGGATCGGTCATCGGCACCGCCGCTGAGCGGGAGCGCGTCCTGGCCGCCGACATCCTCATCGATGCCGTCATGGGCTCCAACGAGGCGCCCCTGAAGCGGGCCCTGCTGGATGCCGGCATCGCCGACGACGCCCTGGGCTACGTGGTGGATTCCGTGGCCCAGCCCTTCGCCGTGGTGTCCCTGCGCGGGGCGCGCCCCGGGGCCGCCGAGCGCCTGGAGGAGATCGTGCGCACCGAGGCGGCGCGCCTAGCCGACGGCGGGCTCGACCGCGCATTGGTGCGGGCGGCCCTGGCCCACGGGCAGTTCGTCATGCGGGAGCGCAACTTCGGCTATGCCGACGGCGTGGTGTTGGCCATGGCGGCTTTGGGCGGCTGGCTGTACTCCGACGACGACCCCATGGCCTACCTGCGCTTCGACGATCTGTTCGCCGCTCTGACCGATCGGGTGGAAGAGGGCTACTTCGAGCAGCTCCTGCGCGAGCTGTTCTGCGAGAGCGGCCACTGGGCCCGGGCCGAGGTGGTGCCCGAGAGCGCCGACGGGGAGGCGGCCGACGAGGCAGCCGCCCGGCGCCGCGCCGCGGCCCTCAGCCCCCAGGAGGCTGCGGCCATCCGGCGGGCCTGCGCCGATCTGCGGGCGGCCCAGGAGGCCCCGGACGATCCGGCTGCGGTGGCGAAGCTCCCGCAGCTCACTCGTGGTGATATCGGCCCGGCCCCGGCCGAGGAGCCCTGGGAGGAGGGCAGCCGCGACGGCGTGGCCCTCCTGCGCCACCATATTCCCACCCACGGCCTCGTCTACGCCTACCGCTACTTCGACCTGGCCTCCCTCGCCTTCGAGGAGCTGCCCTACGCCGCCGTGCTGGCCAGCGTGCTCGGCAAGCTGGACACCGCCCGCCACAGCGCCGCCGAGATCGACACCCTCTCCCAGGCCCACCTCGGCAACATGGGCTTCGCCTGCGAGGTCCACGAGGACGTCGATGACCGCGACCGCATCCGCCCGGTGCTCGTGGCCGGGGCCTCGGCTTTGGGGGAGAACGCCGCCTGGATGGCGACCCTCGTGGACGAGGTGCTCACCGAGACCGACTTCTCCGACACCGAGCGCATCCGCGACATCCTGGCCCAGTGGCGCATCGCCATGGAGCAGTCCTTCGCCGCCAACGGCCATTCCGCGGCCATGGCCCGGGCCGCCTCCTACTACCTGCCGGCGGCCGTGGTGCGCGAGGCCCTGGCCGGGGTGGACTACTACCGCTTCCTGAAGGAACTGCTGGACTCCTTCGACGAGCGGGCCGACGATTTGGTCGCGAAGCTGGCCGATCTGGCCCGCCGCCTCGTGGTGGACGGGAACTGCACGGTGTCCGTGGCCGGCGCCGAGGCCGATCTCGAGGGCTTCTGGGCCGCCCGCACCGCCGTGACCGGCCCCCGGCCGGAGGCGGCCCTCGTGGTGCCCGCCCCGGTCAACCGCCGCGAGGCCTTCGTCGTGCCCACCGACATCACCTACACGGCCTGCGGCTGGGACCGCCGCCTGACGGGGCTGCCCTATACGGGCCCGTGGCTTCTGGCCTCGCGCGTCCTCACCTACGACTACCTGTGGGGCGAGGTGCGCGTGAAGGGGGGCGCCTACGGCGTCGGTTTCCGCTGCAACCGCGCCGGCTCCTGCCGCTTCTACTCCTACCGCGACCCGCGCATCGACGAGACCCGGGCCCGCTTCGCCGAGGCCGGCTCGTGGCTCTCCGGCGCCTTCGACCCCACCGAGGCCGAGATGGACGGCTACGTGGTGTCGGTCGTGGCCTCCCTGGACGCTCCGGAGAAGGCCCGGGCGCTCCTGCGGCGCCAGGACGGCATGTACTTCGCCGGCTACAACATCGCCGAGCGCGCCGCCGTGCGCCGCGAGGTGGCTGCGGCCACGGCCGAGGAGGTGCGGGCCTTGGGCCCTGCGGTGGACGCCATCGCCGGGGCCGACTGCGTCTGCGTCTTCGGCAACCGCGACCTCATCGAGGCCGCTTCCGGTGGACTTACGGTGATCGACCTCCTCAACCGGTGAGGCGATCCGTTATAATTGAGCCTTCTCACAGAAAGGACGCGACCCATGGCCGAACCCGCGGGCTTCTCCCATATCACGGTGAATGCCGACGACGATGACGACGTGGTCATCCAGGCCGGTATCGTCGAGGACGGCGCCGAAGTGGCCGACGAGCCCGACGGCGAACCGGGTCCCCGGCCCGAGCCGGCCGCCGAACCCGCGATAGAGCCCGGGCCGGACCTCGAACCGGTCGACGAGCCCGAGCCGCAGGCCGCCCCCGCGGCGCCGGAGCCGGCCCGTCCGGCGGCCGATGACGGCTACCGGGCCACCACCCTCGCCGACGTCGAGGGCTCGTCCATGTCGAGGACCCAGAAGGCGGTCATCGTCGTGGCGGTGCTCGCCATCGTCGCCTTCGTCCTCTGGTACAACTTCGCGCGCTAGCGCAACCGCCCCCTTTGAGCGCAGCCCCAACGAACGAAGAAGGAAGCGAACATGGTGAAGAACAGCAAGAGCAACCGCCGTCCGGCCCCGGCCGAGAAAGGGGCCATGGGCCTGACCGAGGCCTTCCATCCCGTGGGATCCGACGGCTTCACCACGGCCATGACGCCGGTGGGGGAGAGCTCCGACCCGGCTTCCTCCGTCGCTTCCGAGGAGGTAACGGTGGGCCCGGGCGGCGCCATGGAGGAGATCGACCTGGCCGACGGCGAGCCCGTGGACGGGGATGGTCTGCCCGCGGGCGAGGCCTTCGCCGACGAGGGCGCCTTCGAGGACTTCTACGCCGGCCGCCCCGTTCCCCCCGCCGAGGCCGCCCGTCCGGCCAATCTCGGCGTCATCTCCGGCGCTCCCACGCGCCCGGCTTCCAAGGCCGCTTCCCGCGGCCCGCAGTCCGGCCGTTCCCGGGGCGCCAAGGGCGTCGGCCGTCACGCCCGGCCCAGCGAGCAGCTGGACACGGCCGCCTCCAAGGACGACATCCCCGAGTACATGCGCAAGTCCCGCCGCATGCGCCGCATCCTCATCGTGGCCATCATCCTGCTGGCGCTGGTGGTGGCGGGGCTCATCTACTTCGGTGTGCAGCTGTTCAAGGAGGGGAACTCCCTCGGTATCCAGCAGGCCCTCAGCACCGAGCAGCAGACCGCCGAGATCAAGCCCGACGAGGCCCAGGACGCCTCCACGTCCACGGCGAAGGTCACCACGGTGCCCGATCTGGTGAGCCTGCTGGGGCTCACCCAGGAGGAGGCCGTGACCGTGCTCCAGCACGGCGCCCAGGTGTCCAGCACCCGGGCGGTGAACGAGGAGGGCAACCCCATCAAGACCGAGGCCCGCGTGGCGCTCACGGCTGAGCCCGCTGACAGCCGCACGGGCACGCCCACGGTGTATCTGGGGCTGGACGAGGCAGGCAAGATCATCCAGGCCGGCTACTCCGCCTCTACCACGGCCCTCGGCTACGGCTCGCTTTCCTTCGCCGACGCGGTGCGCAACGAGGACATCATCCAGAAGACCCTGGCCGAGGCCGGCGTAGCGGTGCCCGAGGGGGCCGTGGAGCTGCCCGAGGATTCCACCGCCTACACCACCGTGGACTCCGACGGCAAGACGGTCACCAAGGAGTACTGCTCCTTCAGCGGCGAGGCCGATGTGGAAGGGGCGCCCCACACCTGGTCGGCGGTGCTGTCCTACGACTATTCCATGGCTAACGCCTCGGGCAATCTCGCCGACACCGTGCGCACCATCTTCATTTATGTGAATGCCTAGCGTATTCCGTTGTCGCTGACTTCCTCGGGCGAACCGAGAAAATAGTTCTTGCCCTTTCCGGGGAAAGGGTATAGAATAGGCGAGCTGTTAATCAAGCGAGGGCGCAAGCTCTCCACCTGGTTCGGCGCCTTCGGGTTGCTGATGGGTTTTCCGCAGAACGTCTTTTGCGAATGGAACCCGCCGCGCTCGATGGAGCCGGCGGGTTTTTATGTGTGAGAACACGAAAGGGAGGTGAGCGCGATAGCTGCTCAAGAGCCGCGGCTCAACGACGAGATCACCACGCGCGAATGCCGTCTGATCGATTTCGATGGGAACCAGATGGGCGTGTATCCCACGGCCCAGGCCCAGCGCATCGCTGACGACATGAATCTCGATCTGGTGGAGATCGCTCCGAATGCCGATCCGCCCGTTTGCCGCATCATGGACTACGGGAAGTTCAAGTACGACCAGGCCATCAAGGCCAAGCAGGCGCGTAAGAACCAGAACAAGATCGAAATCAAGGAGATGAAGTTCCGCCCGAAGATCGACGTGGGGGACTACACCACCAAGAAGAAGCACGTGCTGCGCTTCCTCGACGGCGGCAACAAGGTGAAGATCACCATCATGTTCCGCGGCCGCGAGATGGCCCATCCTGAGCAGGGTCTCTCCATTCTGGAGCGTCTGGCCGATGACCTGAAGGACGTAGCGGTCATCGAAAACCAGCCGAAGATGGAGGGCCGCAACATGCACATGCTCATCGCCCCTCTGCCTGCAACGGCCAAGAAGAAAAAGGAAGCTAAGAACGACGAAGGAAAGGACAACTAATGCCTAAGATGAAGACCCATCGCGGTATGGCCAAGCGCGTCCGCGTGACCGGTTCCGGCAAGCTCATGCGCGCCAAGGCCTACAAGAGCCACATTCTCACCAAGAAGAGCCAGAAGCGCAAGCGCAACTTCCGTCACGAGACGGAGATCGCCGAAGCCGATACCAAGGTCGTCAAGCGCCAGCTCGGCCTCCGCTAGTTCTTCCGATTCTTTAGGAGTGATTAAGATATGCCTCGTGTAAAGCGTTCCGTTCATGCCCGTAAGAAGCGTCGTACCGTCCTCGCCCGCGCGAAGGGCTACTATGGTGCGAAGTCCCGTTCCTACCGTGCCGCGAAGGAGCAGGTGCAGCACTCGCTTCAGTACATGTACCGCGACCGCCGCAACAAGAAGCGCGAGATCCGTCGCCTGTGGATCACCCGCATCAACGCCGCGGCCCGCATCAACGGCCTGTCCTACTCGGTGTTCATGAACGGCCTGAAGAAGGCCGGCGTGACCCTGGACCGCAAGGTGCTCGCCGACATGGCCGTCAACGACGCCACCGCCTTCGCCGCCCTGGCCGAGATCGCCAAGAAGGCCGTTGCCTAAGTTGCCTTCCATTGTGTGACGAGAAAGGGACCCGAGAGGGTCCCTTTTTTGCGGGCTGAATCGGTTGGGGGCGGCGGCCCTGTCGGCCCAAGGCGCTCTAGACGCTTTGGGCCACGAGCTTGTACTCAATGCGGGCGAAGGCATCGTCCAGCTCGTCGAGGGGCTCTGCGGAGGCACAGGCGTCTTCCAGGCCCGTCTCGCCCATGAGGGTGGCGTGCAGATAGGCATCCGCTGCCTCCTTCGGGGCGGCCAGGGCCGTAACGGCGGGCTCGATGCCGGCGGCGGCCAGGGCCGCGCGGATGTCCTCATCGAAGGAGCCGGCGATCAGCACGTCGGTATCGATCTGGCAGAGCGTCTCGACGCTCTCGAAGATGGTGATGCCCATGTTGGGCACGTTGCAGCATCCTGAGATGATGCCGTGGTTCACCGCATAGCAGGTAAAGCTCGCGCAGCCGCTCGCCTGGGCAGCCACATTCAGACCATCGCATGCAACAGCGATTCTCATCCAATATTCCCTTCCCCGTTTAACGTCTTTACGATACCTGAAGTTTGCCCTGCATCCTGTGGAGTACGGCAAGCGGAGGGAATTGGCCAGACGAGGGAACGATCCTCGCTCGGGGCGCAGCGGGGGGAGAGGGGAGCGTGAAAAAGGGCGGCCCGCAGGCCGCCCCGATGGGTGGATGTGAGGCGCGATGGACGCGCCGGCGCGCGAACGCCCTAGCCG
>CANSQM010000027.1 GCA_947649205.1 uncultured Enterorhabdus sp. | reverse complement strand
GCCGTGCCCGCAAGCGGGCGCCACCCGTCGCGCCCCACCGCCGCCGCCATGCCGCCGCCGAGAAGCATCGGCTCCATCTCGTCAAAGACGCGCGGCGAGCACAGCAGGGCGCCCACGCCGGTGGGGCCTCCCATCTTGTGGGCCGAACAGGCGTAGAAGTCCGCATCGCACCGGTCGAAGGCCACGGGGTCGCAGGCGGCGCTCTGGGCCCCGTCGAGCACCACCGCCGCGCCTGCCGCCCTCGCATCGCCCATGATGCGATCGAGGACGGGCTGGCGGAAGCCCAGTACGTTCGATTGGCTGGAAAGCGCCACGAGCCGGGGGCGAAGCTCGGCGATGCTGCTCCACACGCCGTAGTCGAGCACGCCGTCGGCGTCAAGGGGAATCCAGGCCACCTCCGCGCCGGCGCGCTCGGCCGCCGCGAGCCACGGGACGAGGTTCGAGTGGTGGCCGTCCTCGGCCACGGCGATCACGTTCCCGCGCCGCAGATGCCCCTCTGCCCAGCCCCGGGCCGCCAAGTTCAAGGACTCGGTCGCCCCATGGGTGAGCACGACCCGTGCCGCGTCGCCCACCCCGAAGAAGCGGGCCACGTGCTCGCGGGCGCACTCGTAGGCGTCGGTGGCCTCCTCGGCCAGCGCATGGGCACCGCGATGGATGTTCGCGCAGCTCGTGTGCAGGAAATCGGCATAGGCATCGGTGACGGCGCTGGACACAAGGGCGGTAGCCGCGCTGTCCAGGTAGACGAGCGGGCGTTCCCCCGCAGGCCCCATGCGCCGCTCCAGGATGGGATAGGCACCGCGGTCGAGCGGCGGTGCGGCGGGAGCGGCCAGAGCGGGTGAGGCGAATGCGGTGAGATGCGGGCTAGCCACGAGCCATCGCCTCCTCGAGACGGCGCAGGTCAGCCGATATGTCCACATCCTCGAACAGGTGGGGATCGTCGAAGTGTACATGGCGCGCCGTCACGTCGCGGCGCGTGCGGAAGAGCGCCCGGGCCCCCTCGTCGCCTTGCAGGGCGAGCAGGTCGTCGAAGAGCGACTCATCGAAAATGCAGGGATTGCCGTGGCCGTGGTCGGTGGCGGACAGGTAGGCCTGGGCACTTCCCTGATCGTACTCCCACAGAAGCGCGTTCAGGTGCGCCGCGGTCACCCGGGGCTGGTCGGCCACCATAACCAGCAACGCGCTCGCACCCTGGGCCCGGGCGAAGCGCACCGCCGCGTGCACGGAGGCGGCCTGACCGGCCTCCCACTGGCGGTTGCGCAGGATGCGGCACGGCGTGCAGCACGCCTCCAAGTGCTCGGTCATCTCCCGATGATAGGCCCCTGCCACCACGGCGGCGCAATCGGCCGCCGATCCCGTCGCCGCGGCAACGGCCCGATCGAGCAGGGTCGAGCCGGCGAAGGGGGCGAGCAGCTTCGGTGCGCCGAAGCGCCGGGAGGCCCCGGCGGCCAGCACGGCGACGCACGTCTTCGAGAACACTTCCATAGCCCGCACCTCCTCTCTTCACGAGAGGAGTCTATCCGCGTGCCGCCTTCCCCGCATTCCCCAAAAGGGGTAGGCACATCGGTATTTCGGTTCGTTCGAACAGTCCGCTTACTCCAGGGACACGAACTGCTCGGCGAGCGCGGCTGCGATCGGCTCGGGCAGAGCGGCCTCATCAGCGAAGGAGGCCCAGCGGTTCACTGCCCCATTCACCTCGGCCAATATCTCTTTCGCCCGCGGCGCCTTGATGCTCATGGCCGCCGCGGCGGCGAGGCAGTCTTCCCGTCCGATGCCGTCGCGCTTGCCGTTGACGGTCATCTGGTGGCTGTCCGTCCAGGCGCCCGCAGGATTGTATGCATAGGTGACATCGTAGGCGGGCGCAAGACTCCAAGCGCCCCTTCTGTCCATCAGGAAGGAGATGTTCTTGACATGATCGTCCTGGTTGCGCGCAGCCACGTTGAACGCCATGCGCCGGAACAGCTCCTCGGCTTCCGCCTGGCCCAGCCCGACGCGCCGGGCCACAAGAGCAGCCTGCTCGTAGCTGTGGGCACCGGGCACGTTGAAGTCGAAGTGGGCCAAGCCGCCCAGAGTCTGCATATGGAGCTTCGACCCGTCGACACCCGACCGGTCGAACCGCCGCGTCATGAAATGCCTCCGGCCGCCCTCGTCGAAAAGACGGCATTCGGTCATCGCTATGCCCGCAGCGCGCGCCATGAGGTAGTAGGCGTATTCGATCACCGTGTAGCGCGGGCCGTCCTCGGCCTCCTTGTCGCGGTTCCCCGCAACGCCATCGAACTTGATGAGCCAATGCCCGAATCCCCGACCCGCGTCCACCTGACCGGAGCGCATCTCCCCCGTCTCCTCGTTCCACGCCACCACGGCCTTGGCGCGCGCGCCGCCGGCCGAGGTGCCGACCCTGATGATCTGTTCCATGGCGTGATCGGCGTCAGAGACCCGCACCGACTCGCGCTGGGAAAGGATCCGAGACGCGAGTTCGACCAGGGCGTCGACGCGCAGGACCTCCCGAGGATCGGAAACCGGCCCGATAGCGGGAACGTACTCGAGAGCGCCCATGCCGCGGGATCCGGTGTAGCAGAGCCGCTCCACAGCGTTCAAGGACCCCCGCGGTCGACCCTGGGACTCGAGCCAGCTGTCGATGACGGCGTTTCCGAACTTGTCGGGCAGCGAATCGGAGAGAAGTCCGGGCAATCCGTGGAACGAGTCGACGGAAAGCTGGGGAAAGGAATATACCTGCTGGGAAAGCGGCATCGCAAGAGGGGCGAGCTGAATGCCGCTTCGCGAGAAGGCCTCGTCGTACTCGAATCGCGCGAAGGGGCTTCCCTCTTCTACGGCCACCGAGCCGATGGTCGTTCCCCACAGGCGCACTTCCGCCGCCGTTGTCATTGCTCATCCCCCCATTTCCACTCGCCGCTGGAAATCGCCTTGCGCGGGGGGCGCACCCTCTGCCTGGGGGCGCGCTCGTGCAGAAGATCGGAGGGCCGCGTCTCGGGGGCCGGAACGAGAAGCTCCATACGGGAGAGCAGACCGAGGGCGCGCAGCACGCTGACGAGGCTCGCCACAGTGACGTCCGTCCCCTTCTCCAAGTTCGCGACGGTGCGCTGGGACACCCCGGCCCTCTCGGCCAGCTGGGCCTGGGTAAGCGGATAGGCTATCCGCGACGCACGCAGGCGACGGCCGAGCTCGCCTCCCACCGCCTGATTCGAGATGAAGCCGTCGATAACCATCGCCACCCCGCTTCTATAAAAGGAACTCTTTTGCACATTATATAGCATTATAGGCTCTATGATGCAAGATAGTTCCCTTTACTAGAAACACAAAGCAGCCAGGAACCAGTTATTCCGCGAGCTTTAAGGCCTGGTCGAGCTTCTGGCTGATGACCTTGGTCACGCCGTCGCCCTGCATGGACACGCCGAACAGGGTGTCGGCCATCTCCATGGTGCGGCGCTGGTGGGTGATCATGATGAGCTGGGTCTCCTCCCGCAGGCTGTTGATGTAGGCCGCGAGGCGCCGCAGGTTCGTGTCGTCCAGGGCCGCTTCCACCTCGTCCAAGATGTAGAACGGCGTGGCGCGGGTGCGGTACACGGCGAACAGGAGCGCCAGGGCCGTGAGCGACTTCTCGCCGCCCGAGAGCAGCATCATCTTCGCGATGCGCTTGCCCTTGGGCTGGGCGTTCACCTCCACGCCGGTGTTCTCCACGTCCTCGGGATCCACGAGCGACAGATGGGCCTCGCCGCCGGGGAACAGGATGGCGAAGATCTCGCGGAAGCTGGCGTCCACGGTCTCGAAGGTGCGAATGAAGTCGTCCTTCATGCGCTGGTCGATGACCCGGTTGATCTTCGCGAGGGACTTGCGGGCCCGATCGAGGTCGTCGAGCTGGGAGGCCAGATAGTCGTAGCGCACCTTCAGGGCATCGTACTCCTCGGCCGCGTCCGGGTTGATGGTGCCCAGATTGGCGATGCGGCGGTTGATCTTGAACAGCTCGTCCTCCACCTCGGCCCGTCGCTCTAAGGGCTCCATGGCCAGGGCCGTCTCCAAGGGCGTCTTCAGGTCCTGCACGATGTGACTCACCGCGGCCTCCACCTGCAATTCCAGGCGCCCCTTCTGCACCCGGGCCTCGCTTAGGCGCTCGGTCACGGCGTCGAAGGCGGCGTGGGCCTCGTGGGCGGCGGCGCGGGCCTCGGTGACCGAGGCGTGCAGCCCCGTGGAAGAGTCCTGGGCGGCCGTGGCCTGCTCCTCCAGGGTGCGGGTCCAGCGCTGCGCCGAGGCCACGAGCTCGTCGAAGAGGGCGAGCAAAGGCTCGATGCGCTCGGCCGACACGGTCTTCACCCGCAGGGAGGCCGCAGCCTCTGCCTTGGCCTCGGCCAGCGACTCCAGGTCGCGGGCCCGGGCGTCGCGCACCCGCTCGGCGTAGGTGGTGCGCTCCACCAGGGTGGCGGCGGCCAGCTTCGCCTCGGCCAGGGCATCGGAGGTGCGGTGGGCCTCGCGGCGCAGGGGCGCCAGCTCGTCTTGGATGGCCGCTTGGGAGCGCTTGCCCTCGGCGATGGCGGCCTGAAGCTCGGCCAGGCGCGCCTCGAAGGACTCCACATTGGGGCGGGCCGCCGAGATGACGGCCTCGGCCTCGGCCCGCTGGCGCTCCACGCCCTCCAGCTCGCGACGGCAGGCCGTGAGCTTCTCGGCCGCCGCATCGGCAGCGGCGCGGGCGGCCTCGGCCCGGCCCTTGCAGGCGGCCAGGGACTGGGAGAGCTCCAGACTCATGGCCTGGGCATGGCGCAGGGCCTCCTCGGCCATGCGGTGGGCCTCCTCGGCCTTGTCCACGGCGGCCTGGGCACAGGTCAGCTGATCGCGCAGGCCCTCCAGGCGGCGGTGGCGGGCCAGAGCGCCGGTGCCCTCGTCCACGACGGCACCGCCCACCGACACCTTGCCCGAGGGCCACACCATCGAGCCGTCGGGAGTCACGAAGCGCAGCCCCGCGCCGTCGGCGCCATGGGCCGCCAGGGCCTCGTCCAGGGTGGGGCACACCACCACGTCGCCCAGCAGGGCCTCCACCGCGGCCCGATCGGTCTCAGGGAAGGTCAGCTCGGCGATGAGCGGCGTGCCGGCCGCGCCCGACCAGGCCAGGGAGCGGGCACCGGGGCGATCGGCCCCGTCCCGGCGCAGCAGGAAGGCGGCCTCCCCTTCCACGCCGGCCTCTTCCAGGGCCGCGGCCACGGCGGCCACGGCATCGGCGTCGGCGGCCAGAAGGGTGGTCACGTCGGGGCCGAGCAGCGTCTCTACGAGCCCCTCGTAGCCGGGGCGCGCCTGAATCACATGGGACAGGGGCTCGCCGATGCCGGCCAGCTCGCCGGCATGCTCGGCCAGCCACGCCCGGGCGGCGCCGGCGTCGGCGGCGCTCGTGCGCTCCACCTCTTCCAAGGTGGCGATCTCCACGGTAAGGGCGCGATGGGTGTCCCGCGCCTCGTCGAGAGCGGCTCGGGCCGCGTCGCGGGACTGCACGGCGGCGCCCACGGCCTGACGGGCCGCGGTCTCGTCGGCGGCCAGGCCCGCCAAGGCCCCCTCGGCCTCCGCGGCCGCGGCGGCGGCTTCCTCGGCCTCGGCCTGCGCCCGCTCCAGCTCCAGGGCCAGCTCGGCGCCGTGGCTCTCGATCACCTGCACGTGGGCCAAACCGTGGGTGAGGGCCTCGGTGTTCTCGGCATGCTTGCGCCGGGCCACCTCCATCTCGGCCTGCATCTTCTCGCCGTCGCGGGACAGGGCCGCCAGCTCGCGCTCCAGCTTGCCGCGCTGGGCCCCCAGATCGCGGTAGACGCAATCCAGGTCGGCCACCTTCTTCTCGGCGCCCGCCCGCTCGCCGGCCGCCTCCTCGTACAGGGCGCTCGCCCGCTCGAGCTCGGCGGCGGCCTCGGCGGCCTTCACGGCGTTGGCCTCCAGGGTCAACCGCAGCTCGCCGGCCCGGGCCGTGGCGGCCCGGCAGCGCTCCCGCAGCATCATCACCGTGGAATCGAAGCGCTCCACGGCCGCCGCGGCCGCCCGATGGCGCCGCGACAGGTCGCCGGCGTCCAAGGTCTCCTGGCGGATGCGCTCCTGCAGTGCCTCCACCTGGGCCTCGGCCGCCTCGATGACGGCGCGGCGCTCTTCCAACTGGGCGGCCAGCTCCGCCTCGCGGGCCTGGGAGCCGTCCCACTGGCCCTGGAGCTGCCGCAGGTCGTCCACGGCGATCATGAGGCTCATCTCGGCCTGCTGCACCGCCAGCTCCTGGTAGGTGCGGGCCTTCTTCGCCTTGCGCTCCAAGGGCCCCAGCTGGCGGGCCACCTCTCCCACCACATCGCGGGCCCGCAGCAGATGCTGGTCCATGTTGGCCAGCTTCCGCTCGCTTTTGGCCTTGCGCTGCTTGTGCTTGAGCACGCCGGCGGCCTCCTCGATGAGCGCGCGGCGGTCCTCCGGCTTGCTCTGGAGGATGGAGTCCAGCGACCCCTGGGAGATGATGGAATGGGTGCCGGTGCCCAGGCCCGAGTCGTGCAGGATGTCCAGCACGTCCATGCGCCGGGCCACGGTGCCGTTGATGAGGTACTCGCTCTCGCCGTTGCGGTACATGCGCCGGGTGATGGCCACCTCGTCATAGTCCACCGGCAGCGTGCCGTCGGAGTTGTCCAGCACGAGGTCCACCTCGGCCAGGCCCGCCCCACCGCGCCCCGAGGAGCCGGCGAAGATGACGTCCTCCATGGCCTGGCCGCGCAAATTCTTGGCATTGCGCTCGCCGAGCACCCACAGCACCGCGTCGGAGATGTTCGACTTGCCGGAGCCGTTGGGTCCCACGATGGCCGTGATGCCCGGCTCCATGGACAGCACGCTGCGGTCGGCGAAAGATTTGAAGCCCTTCAGAACGAGTGATTTCAGGTACATGGGCGCCTAGTCCTGCTTCCTCTTGGCGGCGCGGGCGGCCTTCTCCTCGGCCCGGGCGGCCTTCTCGGCGGCGCGGGCGGCCACCTTGGCGGCCTTCTCCTCGGCCCGGGCGGCCTTCTCGGCCGCGGCCTTCTCGGCGCGCTCGGCCTGCTGCTCGCCCGTCAGACCGATGCCGAAGAACTCCGAGAGCCGGGCCAAGGTGGATTTGGCCGCCTGGCTCTCGGCCTCCTTCTTCGTGCGGCCCACGCCCTGGGCAAGCCCCTTGTCGCCGGCGTACACCTGGGCGACGAAGGTGCGGTCGTGGGGCGGTCCTTGGGTCTCCACGAGCTTGTAGGTGGGGGTGATGCCGCCTTCCTGGAGCTTCTCCTGCAGGGCGCTCTTGGGGTTCTCCGGCTCGCGGGCCAGCGACAGCGACATCTTCGGAATGAGCGTGCGCTCCACAAAGGCGCCGGCCACGTCCACCCCGCCGTCGAGGTAGAGGGCGGCCACCACGGCCTCGTAGACGTTCTCGAGGGCCGAGTGCAAGCCGCGCCGGCCGGTGCCGGTCTCCGAGGAGCCGAACACGATAATGTCGGTGAAGCCGAGTTTCTCGGCCACCCCGGACAGGCTCGCCCCGGACACGAGGGCCACCTTGATGCGCGTGAGGCCCCCCTCGTCCAAGTCGGGGAAGCGGTGGAAGGCCTCGTTGGCCACGAGCGCCCCCAAAATGGAGTCGCCGAGGAACTCGAGGCGCTCGTAGGAGAACTTCACCGAGCGCCCCTCGGTGGCCGAGGGGTGGGTGATGGCGGACAGGAGGTACTGGGTGTTGTCGAACTCGTAGCCCAGGATCTCCTGGGCCCGGGCCAGCTTGGTCTGCTGCTCGTCGGTGAGGCTCATCGCGCATCCGAGGCCGCGGCCTCCCCTTCCCCGCCCGCAGGCGCCTCGGCGACAGCGGCATCACCAGCGGCCGGGACGGCGCTATCGGCCGCGGCGGCCTTCGCCGTGCGGCTCACCGTGGCGGCGATGACGCCGGCCACATCGGCCCGCACCGTGGCGGCAGCCACGGCGATGCCGTTCTTGATGGCAGTGGCGTTGGAGGACCCGTGACCCACGATGACGGCCCCCTTCACGCCGAGCAGGGGCGTGCCGCCGTAGGTATCCGGCGAGAGCTTGGCCTTGAGCGCGGACAGGTTCCCCTTCACGAGCAGGGCCCCCAGCTTCGAGGGCAGCGAGCCCATGAGGGCGTCCTTCACGTACTTGAACAGGGTCTTGGCCGTGCCCTCGATGGTCTTCAGGCACACGTTGCCGGTGAACCCGTCGCAGACCACCACGTCGAAGGCACCGGCCATGAGATCGCCCCCCTCGCAGTTGCCCGCGAACTGGGGCACCGAGGCGGCCAAGAGCCCGTGGGCCTTCTGGGCGAACTCGTCGCCCTTGGTGTCCTCGGAGCCGATGTTCAGAAGTCCCACCCGCGGGTTTTCCACCCCCATGATGGCCTCCATGTACACGGCGCCCATCTGGGCGAACTGCACGAGGTACTCCGGCTTGCAGTCGGCGTTGGCCCCCACGTCGATGAGCAGGCACGGACGCTGGTAGGCCGGCAGCACCTGACCGAGCGCCGGGCGCTTCACGCCCTTCACGCGGCCCACCACCAAGGTGGCGGCGGCCAGGCAGGCCCCGGTGGAGCCGGCGGAGAAGAAGCCAGCGGCCGCGCCCTCCTTCACGAGACGGCAGCCCACCACGATGGACGAGTCCTTCTTGGTGCGCACGGCATTGGCCGGGTGCTCGGCCATGGCGATGACCTCGGTGGCGACCACGGCGCTCACCCGGTCATGGGCGGCGGCGAAGGGCTCCACCTCCCCGGCGGGGCCCACGAGCACGAGGTGCAGGTCGGGGTCGGCCTGGAGCGCCTGGGACGCGCCGTCGAGCACCACGGAAGGCCCGAGATCGCCCCCCATGACGTCCACGGCGATAGTTACTGGTTCAGCCACGAAATATACTCCTTGCGGTAGCGGACGGTGAGTCCGCGCCAGCACCCCGCTCAGGGCGGCCGACACGGGCACGATGGCCTATAGCCAAAAAGCCCCCTGGCAAACCAGGCCCTGACAGCTTGGCATGCGAGGAGGCTTTGCCGACATCACGGAAGGAACCTCGGGCACCTTCCGTGACCGTCAACAGCATGGGACTACTCGGTCTCGATGACCTCGCGGTCACGGTAGAAGCCGCAGTTTCCGCACACGCGGTGGGGAAGCTTCACTTCGCCGCACTGCGGGCACACGGAACGGGCGGGCGCGGCGATCTTGTCGTTAGTGCTGCGACGGGCATGGGTGCGGGCACGGCCCATTTTGCGCTTAGGTACTGCCATCTCGATTACTCCTTCTATAGCTGGAACGACAGGTGCCGTTCACAACCTCTTGTGTAAACGCACGATCTGGTATGTTATCAAACCCGTACCCCTGTCGCAAGGGGAAATATATCCCGATTTCGCCAACGGCACGGGTTTTCCAGATTCCCTAGATCACCAGCGTCGCGATGCGCAGCAGGAACAGGGCGGCGGCGATCCACATGACCCAGTGGACGTCCTTGGCGCGGCCCTGGCAGATGCGCACGATGACGAAGGCCAGGATGCCAAACATGATGCCGTTGGCGATGGAGTAGGTGAAGGGCATCATGATGATGGCCAAAAAGCCGCCGACGGCGCCGGCCGCGTCCTCGGAGAAGTCCATCTTAGTGACCGAGGACATCATGAGCAGGCCCACCCACACGAGCGCCGGCATGGTGGCGAAGCTGGGGATGGCCAAGAAGACCGGCGAGAGCACCAGGGCCGCGATGAACAGCAGACCGGTCACGAGAGCCGTGAGGCCCGTGCGGCCGCCCGCGGCCACGCCGGCGCTGCTCTCCACGTAGCTCGTCGTGGTGGAGGTGCCCACGCAGGCGCCCACGACGGTGCCCACGGCGTCGGCCATGAGGGCCTCCTTGGCCCGGGGCAGACGGCCCTCCTTATCGAGCAGGCCGCCCTTGCTGGCCACGCCGATGAGGGTGCCGGCCGTGTCGAACAGGTCGACGAACAGGAAGGCGAACACGATGACCGCGAAGTCGACGATATGGCTCAGGGCAAACTCGAAGTCGAAGGCGAACAGATAGGGAGCCTGGAGGTTGATGCCCTCGGCGAAGCTCGGGATGAGCGAGTACACACCGGCGGCCGGATCCACTTCGTACCAGCCGATGAGCTGGGCGACGATGCCGAGCAGCCAGGTGCCGAGGATGCCCCACAGGATATAGCCGGGCACCCGGTAGCTGTACATGACGGCCACGGCCACCAGGCCGATGACCGACAGGGCCACCTGGGGCGTGGCGAAGGAGCCCAGGTCGATGAGGGTGGAGGGGTTGTCCACCACGACCCCGGCGTTGGCCAGGCCCACCAGAGCGATGAACAGGCCGATACCGGCGGCGATGCCCATCTTCAGGTTCTCGGGCACATCGTTGACGAGGGCCTCGCGGAACTTGCAGAGGGTGAGCAGGATGAAGATGAGGCCCTCGACGAACACGGCCGTGAGAGCGATGGTCCAGGGATCCTGGATGCCCTGCTCGGCCATGGGCACGCAGACCGAGTAGGCGAAGTAGGCGTTCAGGCCCATGCCGCTGGCCAGGGCGATGGGATAGTTCGCGTAGAAGGCCATGAACAGCGTGCCGAAGGCCGCCGAGATGGCCGTGGCCGTGAACACCGCCCCCGGCTCCATGCCCGAGGCGGCCAGGATGGAGGGGTTGACGGCCAGGATGTACACCATCGCCAAGAAGGTGATGGTGCCGGCCATCACTTCCGTTTTCACCGTGGTGCCGTGCTCCCTCAGCTTGAAGGTGCGCTCGAAGAACTGCTCCATGGGCTCTCTTTCTCGCGGAAAACACTACGGCGCTATTATGACGCACGAACGGGCCCGTGCGGGTAACAGCTTGCTAAGCGTCGAACTTGAAGTCCTTGAGGGCGGCGAAGGGATTGTCCTCCCCCGTCGGGCCGTCACCGCACTGGCAGGGGCCCTCGTTCAGATTCGCGCCGCAGCGGGGGCACAGGCCCCGGCAGTCGTCGTCGCACAGGGGCACGAGGGGCAGCTCCAGCAGCAGCGCCTGTTCCACAAGGGGCACCAGGTCGATGGTATGGCTCTCGGAAAGCACCTCGAACTCGTCGCCCTCCAGGTCCTCGGGAGCCTCGGCGCCGTCGCCCGCGGTGAGGAAGTAGCCCTCGATATCGCCCTCCAAGTCGTAGGGCACGTCCTCCAGGCAGCGGGCGCAGCCCGTGAGGGCCCGGGCGCGGGCCTGCCCCATGACGAGCAGGGCCTCGCCGGTGTTGGTGACGTCCACGGCCCAGGACACCGGGCCGTCGAAGCGGTAGGCGTCGGCGCCGGCCACGAGTTCGGTCAGGGGCAGCTCCCCCTCGAAATGGCGGCTCTCGGCCGTCTCGAACAGCTCGTCGGGAATATGAATGATCGCGGGGTTATCGGTTCTCGCCATAGGGGCACCTTCCTTCCAAACAAAAGGGCGCACCTTCCCGGTGCGCCCCCGAAACTTCTGTGGACCTGCGGCTACCGCGCGTTGAGCGAGGTGGCGTTCAGGCGGTCGCGACAGCGGCGCGTGTTATTCAGCAGCGTGTCGAGGCTCTGCTCGATGTGACCGAACACCTCGTCGGCGTAGTCCTCGGCGCCGGCGCGGGTCTGGCGCTCCAGCTCGCGGGCATCGGCCAGGATGGTATCGGCCTGCTGCTGGGAGATGCGCACGATCTCCTGCTCGCTGGCGATGGTGATGGCCTGGCTGCGGGCGTCCTCGATCATGCGGTTGGCCTCCACCTCGGCGTCGTCCAGAAGGCTCTGGCGCTCGCGCACGATCTGGCGTGCCTGGGAGAACTCGGCGGGGAACAGGTCGCGGATCTCGTCCATGATGTCGAAGGCAGCGGCAATGTCCACCTGGCGCAGGTTGCTCTTGCCGAAAACGGGCTTGGCGTCCTCGAGCAGAATCGAGAGCTCCTCGAGCAGCCCCAACACTCCGGTTTCGTCCATTGATGTTCCTTCCTGACTATGCCACGGCTCTGGCCGGCGCTTACGGCCTCTGCACGCAATCCATCCATGATGAGTTTTTCTATTCTAACATGATGGAGAAGCTATGTAATACAACGGTCACCCCGTGCACAAACGCTCCATGATGGGCACCGATGGCCTTTTACGTCAAGTGAGCCGTCCATTCTCTGCGTCGCCGGAGGCAATGCCCACCATGATGGCGATCAGCACGGCAAAGAACGAGAATTCTAAATCGAAGTCCACGGCCGCGTGCAATGTCAGAAAAACGATGACGAGAGGGGCTTGGCCGCAATGCCTCCCCCGCATCCTGCGCATAGCATTCACCACAACAGTGAGCAACACGGCAGGCGCGAGCAGACCGGCGTTCAGGCCCAGTTGAAGGTAGCTGCAATGCACCAATGTCGCCTCGTACTCCGCGCTCCGAATGGAAGGATACGCGAATTGCCATTGATCGGGGCCGATACCCAGGCCAGGCGATGCAACCAAGACGCGCCAGGCGTCGCCGGCCTGAACGATGCGCTCGGCGAAGGTGGCGGATGCCTGAATGAGACGCCCCTGCATCGCGAGAGCCGCGAGAAGGGCGCTCGCAACGAGTGCAGCCACCGCGAGTATCAGCACCGGGCGGCCCCAGCCACCGCGGCGCAGCGCCCTCTCCATCCGAGGCCAGAATTTTTGAAATGCGGCCACGCTGCCAAGGAACATCACTACGGCCATGGCTTCCCGCGCATTATCGCCCCATGACAGCTTGAAGAAAAGAAACGCAGCAACCGCGAGCACCCCTTGGGAAATAAGGGCTATCGCATCGATGAAAATAGGTGCTCGGCCGTCGGCGGCCGCCGTCGCCGCTCTTACGAGAAAGTACCCCGTCACAACTACCACGAAGAACAGGATGGATCCCATAGACTGCGTAAAGAGCAGCGCCGTCAGGGGCAGCACCATCCATCTTCGCAGGCGGGCGTCCCGCGCGCCCAGGCACAGCAGAGCCGCGCACGCGAACCATGCGCCGGCCGCATTGGCATATTGGAAGAAAAACTGGAGGCGCCCGGCATTCACGGAGCCAACGACCGAGAGAATGCCGATGAGCATGGCCACACCCGCACCCGTGCTGACGATACCGAGCCAGGAGATGCTCGTCAGGAGGAAATCACGTTGCCGAGCGTCCAAACTCGCGCAAACGAGTGCCGCAACGCCCGCAAGCGCCCAAGGTGCACATTGGACGAGCGACCACGCCGGCAACCCATGGACCACGATGCTCGCAGCGTACAAGCCCCCAATGAGCAGGAATGCCAGGGCGGGAATACACGCCGAGAAACCATCGAATCGGGAAGAACCGTTCCCGCTGTCGGAGACGGCCCCCTCCCGCCCCGACCGGAAGCCGAAGCGGAGAGCCGCCCATAGAACCAGGAACACGCCCCAAGCCACCAGCACCCAAGCGCTCGTCAGTGGGAAGAAGCCGCCCTGACCCACCAAGAGCCCGACGAGCACGAGAGCGGGAGATGCCGCGAACAACCTGTCAAGCAGGGCCGGAAAGCGACGCTCCCCGGCCCTCGCATTCGTTCTCAACGCGCTACCAACCCTGCGGGCCAGCCGTTCCCTTGCCTGTCCAGCGGCGGCGCGCCACTGCGCAAACGCCCACGAGCGCAAGCGCAAGGATCGCGACGGCACCGGCCTTCCCAGGCGCTGCCGACCCATCGCCCGTGGCAGCCAGCGGCGAGGAGGAGGGCTTCGTAGAGGTGAGGACGGTGGCAGTGCCCTCCTCGTCGGTTACCTCGATGGCGAACGTCGACAAATCTGTGATGTCCGAGAGGAAGGCAATACCGTCTCCGGAAACCACCACATCGTGGGCGGTGATGTTCGAACGATCATTCTTATGGCAGTGGTAGACCGTCGCCTTCTTATGGGCGCTCCCATCGCCAGCGGGGAACGAGAACGCCAACGTCCCGAAATTATCGTGGACTTCCTCCCCATCGACATTGAGTACCACTTCGAAAGTGCCACCGGGCCAACCGTCGCCCATTTTGGCCACGAGGGCATCGAACACACCGCCTTCTTCCACTTCGGACACATCTATGGCAACCGAGGCGTCTGCCGGCAGGACGAGCCCATCGGGCTTCACGCTGAAACCGTCGACGACCGGCGCCCCGCGGACGAGAAGGCTTCGCGTAACACCGTTGGCGTCGACCCACGTGAGCGCCAGGCGCCCGTCCCGGTAGCTGCGGCCCGCTATCTGCACCCGGGCCGAATGGCGCGTGCCGCCCTCAACCTGATCGTGGGTCATATCTGCGTCTACGCGCAGCTGCTCCCCGCATCCCCCGCGAACGCAATCGCTGCACGCGAAGGCCGACGAAAGATCGGCAGACCACTCCCACACAGGTGCGCTCCAGGCATGGCCGAGCGGTTTTATCTCCTCCTGCTCGGCAAGGCCGCACCGATCACAGATTCGCTCTTGGAAGCCGTCCTCCGTGCACGTCGGACTCTTCGTCACAACCCAATCGAAGTTAACGTGACCGCCCAAACTGGGCTTGCCCGCATCCCGCTTCACCTTCTGGCAGCGCGTGCACATGTATTCGGCGCCCTTGCCGTCCTCCGTGCACGTCGGCTCCGTGGGCTCGGCGGTGAGGACGTAATCATGACCGAGCATCGGAACGTCGGAGCCATTCACGCGATAGCCGTAACCGCAGCGCTTGCAGACCTTCTGCGTATAGCCGTTCTCTTCACAGGTGGGCTCGTGAACGGCTTCCTCGTAATCGTGGCCCTTGGCCTCGCATTCGGGGTTCACGGTACCGCCTTGAAGCTCCTGCACCGAAACGAAGAACCAGCCCTTCTCATCCCGCAGAAGAATGTAGTCGGACATGCCGTCCGCGTCTGCGCATTCAGCATAGTCCTTATACTGGAAGAGAATGAGCACCTTGCCGGTGCTGTCAATGGCTCCCACCCGCCCTTGGGCGTCCTTGGCGTACACCAGCGCGCTCCCGTTTGGCAAGGTGCGGGCGCTGCCGTAGAAATAGCCGGGATCGATGGGGCGGTAGCCCTGCATATCCACTTCGTGGAACTGGCTATCGAAAACATGGGCGGTTCCGTTCTCGACCACGCGATAGACGCCATGGGCAAGGGCCGACATGGAATCAAAGGAGAACCCGAGGACGTCATTCAAACTGGCATCCAGCAGACGCTGCTTGCCGCCTTGCTCGGCAAGAACGCAACCATTGAGTTCTATAAAGCGAAAACCGCTAATCCACCCGTCTATGCCGTCATAGACGAAATCAGTCTGCGGTTTCAGATTCCCATCGACAAAGCCGTACTTGCCGCCCTTTTTCGCGACATAGAAGGATCCCACCTTATCGTAACCGCGCACTTCCGAAAAATCCGTGAGCTCGAACGCTTTGCTGAGAATCACACGCTCATCCTCAAATGAGGTTCCGTCATCTCCCTCCCCTAGCAATCGCAGATCGAGTTCGATGCAAGGTTCATCATCACCCGCATCAGCGTACAGAGAATCTATGGTGAAACCGGCCGGCACCCGAGAAGACAAGTCGACCGTCTTTGCGGGCTTGAAATCCTTGTCGTAAATTCGCAGCTTGTTCGAACCGCTATCGTCCATCAGATAATAGTGGTCGCCGATGGTTCCCCACATGGAAACATAGGAAGAATCCAAGCCGAGCGATTGCCTCGTTATCGAGCTAGTTCCCTGGTAAAAATCCGAAACCTGATCAACCACGTTGTCGTAGAAACCAACGGTCTGCGAGAGCATCCACAGGTCGTTGCCAAAATCAACGAGATTCCAGTCAACCTGCTCACCGTTCTCCCTCTGCTGGACCAGATTGAGGGATGACGTGAACTCTTTGACCAGCTTGAGATCGGCATCGTAGCGCTGAATCTTGTTATCTCCCGTTAAACACTCGAACCCGTCTTCAACAACCCTGCCTTGCACGCAGGGAATTTCCCGCGAATCGCCATTGGCTCCGCTGGTATCCAAGAAGACGTACGCGTTCTCCTGACTCTCGAAGTCAATGCGCGCATAGGCCACATAGTTGCCGACACCTTCGAACCGCATATCGTCATAGCTTTGCAGCAGATTGCCGCTCAGATCGAAATACTGGTACTCGTGCCCATTTGACTCCCATACTTCAATGATGTTGCTGACCACGCTACATTGATCCGTATCCCTGACATCGGTAGCCAAGGCGATAGAGTTGCCCCACGTCCCATTTTTGTCTCGCACCTTGAAGGAAATACCGGCGTCCGAAGAACTGAACGACACACCGCGGCCATCGTAGGTAACCTGGGCAAAGTCTTCATCGTCGTTTGAAATTGAAACCTGGTGAAAGCCACTAGAGTCTTCGGCGTAATAAAGATTGTGACGCGATCCAGGGCCCGATGTAGAGAGACCCCTCCAATATATATTCCAGAGAACACTGTCTGAATCTGTTCGACACCCTATCGAGCCTGCCTCGGCGTAATCTCCCAAAGGAACGGAGAGTGCTTCGGTCGATCCATTGTAGACAACCGCTTTGGCCTGAGGATAAGTCCCGTCAGCGGCTTTATTGCCCAGCTTTATAAATCCCCACTTCGACCCATTGCCTCTTGATCCAGCAATATCGTATTGCACATCAACAAGCATACGGCCTTCCGTCAAGCTCCACAGACCATACTTGCCATCTTTCTGAAAGGGGGCGACAGATGCGCCAGCCGCCAAGGCATTGCTTATCTCGAAGGCGTTGACGAGCATCCCCGCGCCCATCATTTGCCCGGCGATGCGAGAAATCAATGTGCCGTGCGCATTCCCATACGTGATGGGATCGTTCGAGAATATCGCATGATCATTGGACACTACGCCGTAAACGTACTCGAAGACGTATCGTTCCTCCGGCATCCGAAATGCAGGGGCAGCGGTCGATGTTTGCGAGAGAGCCTCATCTTTGGACTCCTCCCGGGCCTCAACCTGGGGCTCGCCCTCAATTTTTGCGGAAGTATCTGCGGGGACTTCGGTGCCAGCTTCAAGATCAATCTGGGTTCCAGAGGAGTTTTCCGATCGATCATCTGGCTTAGTCTCGGGCGCATCCTGAGCGCCCTCAGAGTCTTCCGCAGAAATCTCAACTGAGACAACGGGGTCGATTTGGGTTTCCGCATCAGCCGCAATCTCCGAGGGCTCGGCAGCGACTGTGTCAGCCAACGCCTGCGTTCCACCCACCCCCAAAAGGGAAAATGCGAGGAGAAAGGCTAGAAAAAGCCTACCACCCCCCCCCATGTCTCTTATGCACATAGTTAGCCATGGCTCTTCCTCTCTACTCAACGCCCATCCTCAAAGGGCCTGATCAAACGATATGGTATCAGTTCTCTCAAGGTTTCGCCACTCCCCTTCTCTGCCTTTATTCGTCCTCGCACACGGACGACGAACGTTCTCGCAATCTCGGTTCACTGGCCGGTGCCAGAAAGCGAATGCTGATCCATTTGAGCGCTTGCGCTGCAACCTCTCTTCCCCGCTCGCAAGCCATAGGGAGATGCTTGTTTACATATATAGTCCTTATTGGTACCATATATGCAAATGAATGCTAACACCAACATACCCGCTGGATATTCCACGCGCCAAGCCGCTCAGCTGCTGGGAGTGTCTTGCCATGAAGTTTCGCGCCTGATTCGAAGCGAAAAGCTGCGTGCGGTGAAAACCCATGCCGGCATGTACATTATCGATTCCAACAGCCTTCATGAACTTGAGGCGAAGATCAGGACCAGGGGAAGGCCATGGGACGCTTCGACGGCATGGGCGGCGCTTCTCGCCCTAGAAGGTTGCCGCGACCACGACTTGAGCTACCACCGCCAAAGAAGGCTCGTCATTGCCCTGAAAGAGATTGATGCCATCGAGTTGGTTGCCAAGTCGTGCAAACGATCATCCGTCGAGCGCTTCGCCGCCTCCCCGTCATTCGCCGAAGATGTGCGCGAACGGCTCGTTCCCAGCGGCATCTCCGACAGGAGATGCGCCCAGCTGGGATTGTCGGTTTCGTCGAACCAGATTGACGGGTACGCCCGCGAGCCGCTTGATGAAATCGTCCGAAGTTGCTGGCTCATTCCCGACAGCGGCGGCGAATGCGTCATCCGAATTCCCCACGACCTCCCCACGGCACTCGACGCGGCACGGGAAATGCCGCTTTCCGTTGTAGCCGCCGACCTGGCCGAATCTGCCAATATACGGGAGCGAAGATGCGGGCTCGATTATCTGCAAAGGAGGCTGGATGAGTATGGCGGTCATTGATATCCCCCTCGGGCTCAAACCCTGGGACACGGTAATGGAGATCGCGAATATTATTCCCAGAGATGAATGGCTGCTTGTCGGCGGCCTGATGACGCAAGCCCATGCCATGCTTTCAGGCCATACATCCCGCGCCACGAAAGACATTGACGTCCTCATCGATGTTTTGGCATCATCGTCCAACGTCTCGAAGATTTTGAGCACTCTTGAGAACATAGGCTTCGAGGCTAAGGAACCGGGGCTGAGGGGGTCGCCCTTCCATCGAATGACGCGAAATGAGACCATCGTGGATATTCTCATTGCCGATCACCTTCCCAAATCAAGGGCGAAATCGGTCAGGGTCAACCGCTGGCCCATGATGGAAGTGCCCGGCGGAGCCCAGGCGGTGAACCGCAAGATGGACATTACGTTGACTTACGGCGATTTGAGCCGCATGATCCAAATCCCCAATTTACTGGGAGCACTGATCCTGAAGTCTGCCGCCTATTGCTCCGACAACCGTGATAGGCAACGTCACCTTGACGACGTCGCATTGCTGGCAAGTCTCATCGAGAACCATAAGGAATGTCTGAGCGATCTCCACGGCTCGGACAGAAAAAGATTGCGGGCAGTTGCCGAGGCTCTCAGCGATTCTGAACTCAGCTCATGGAAGGCGCTCGATCAAGACGCCCGTCGGAAGGGAATGATGACCCTGGCAATCCTGGCGAAGTAAGATTGCCAGTGTCATAACGGCTCTGAGGAGTTACCCGCCCTTGCCTTACTTCGATCAAACTACGATCGACAAGGGAGACAGTCCCCCTGGAACCAGTTGAGAAGCGATCAAGCCAGCTCCATGAGGTCGATGGCCGTGTCGCCGAAGCGGCGGTGGGAGAAGACGCGCCAGCCCTGGGCGGCGGCCAGAGCCTCCACGGTATCGTCGTCGGCGCCGTCGTGCTCGTAGCTGACGATGGCGTCGGCGGCCAGAAGGCCCGCTTCCCGCAAGCGGCCCATGAACCCGAGCACCTCGGAGGGGGCCAGGGCATAGGGCGGGTCCAGGAACACCAGGTCGAAGGTGCCTTCTGCTGGAGGAGCCGGCAACCGCTTGAGCACGTCGCCGCGCACGAGGCGCGCCCGTTCGCGGCCGAGCCCCACGGTGCGCAGGTTGCGCTCGATGACCGAGGCGGCCTCGCGGCCCTGCTCGCAGAAGACGGCCGCCGCGGCCCCCCGGGAGAGCGCCTCTATCCCCAGGCCCCCCGAGCCGGCGAAGGCGTCGAGCACCACGGCGTCCTCGAAGCCGCCCCGGGCCGAGTTCAGGGCGCTCATGAGCGATTCCCGCACCCGATCCGTCGTCGGCCGCGTGCCCTGGCCCTTGGGGGCCTCCAGCCGGCGCCCCCGAAATTCTCCTGCAATGATGCGCATGTCGTCCTTCCTTTACTGTCTCAACAATGACAACGGGCAAAGGGAGTGCGGGGTGCCTTGACCGAGCGAGTTCCGCAGCGACGGGAAATGCCCTGTGGGCATTTCCCCAAAGCGAGGACTGTCTGAGCGAATCAAGGTACCCCGCGATCCCGTCAGGCGGTGAGCCACTACCCGCGGCTCCGACCGGCGGTGGGCCGCCTACCCTCCTGCCACCACTTCTCCGGAAAATGCGATGCGCACTTCCCGGGCGAGGGCCCGGTGGTCGGGCTCCTCCAGGTTGGGATCGACATCCAGCAGGGCCGCCGCGTCGGCATGGGCCGCCTCGATGACGGCGCCGTCCCGCATGATGTTCACGAGCTTGAGGCCGCTGGCCCCGTGCTGGCGGTTGCCGAGGATGTCGCCCTCGCGGCGCAGGGACAGGTCGAAGGCGGCCAGCTCGAAGCCGTCGTCGGTGGTCTCCATGGCCGCCAGGCGCGCGAGGGACTCCTCCCGGGTGGAGGCGGAGACGAGGAACACCTCGGCCGCCTTGGTGCCGCGGCCCACGCGGCCCCGCAGCTGGTGGAGCTGGGCCAGGCCGAAGCGGTCGGCGTCCTGCACGATCATCACCGTGGCGTTGGGCACGTCCACGCCCACCTCGATGACCGTGGTGGCCACGAGCACGTCCACCGCCCCATCGCGGAACCGCTCCATCACCTGCCGCTTCGCCTCGGTGCCCATAGCGCCGTGGAGCAGGGCCACGGTGAAATCGGGGAAGGTGGTCTTCTGGAGCACCTCGGCCTCCCGGGTGGCGGCGGTCACGTCGTCGTCGGCGAAGTCGGCCTCCCCCTCGATGGCCACGGCCGGGTGGTACTCCTCCCCCGCCGCATCGGCATCGGCCGCCTTGCCGGCGGCCTTCTCGTCGCGCTCCTCGGCGCCCTTGCCCACGAGCGGGCACACCACGTACACCTGCTCGCCCCGCTCCAGAGCCGCCCGGGCCGCGTCCAGCGCCTCGCCCTGGAGCTGGCGGGGCAGCACGCGGGTGGTGCGGGAGACGGCGTCGTGGGGACGGTGCTTGATGTAGGACAGGGTGAGATTGCCGTAGAGGGCCAGGGCCAGCGTGCGCGGAATGGGGGTGGCCGTGAGATAGAGGGCATCGGGGGCCTCCCCCTTGGCCAGCAGCTTCGCCCGCTGGTCCACGCCGAAGCGCTGCTGCTCGTCGATGACGGCCAGGGACAGCCGGGCCGGCTGCACGTCGTCGGACAGCAGGGCATGGGTGCCGATGAGCACGTCCAGCTCGCCGGCAGCGAAGCGCTCGGTGATGGAGGCGCGCTCCGGGGCCGGGGTGGAGCCCGTGAGGAGAGCGCAGCCCACGCCGGCCGCCTCGAGGAGGGCGCCGAGCCCCTCGGCGTGCTGGCGGGCCAGCACCTCGGTGGGGGCCAAGAGCATGGCCTGGCAGCCGCTGTCGGCGGCCGCGGCCAGGGCGAAGCCGGCCACGACGGTCTTGCCGGTGCCCACGTCGCCCAGAAGCATGTGGTTGGCCGCCGTCGGCGCGGCGAGCGCCCCTAAGATATCGTCCCGCGCCCGTTCCTGCTCGCCGGTGAGGGCGAAGGGCAGCGCCCCGGTAAAGGCCGCCACGCGGGGGCCGTCCACGGTGTGGGCCACGGCCTCGCGGCCCCGGGCGCGCTCCGCCCCCTCCTGCATGAGGAAGAGCTCCAGGTACAGCAGCTCCTCGTAGACGAGCCGGCGCCGGGCCTCGTCGGCCTCGGCCGGCGTGGCCGGGAAGTGGATGGCGGCCAGAGCCGCCCCCCGGCCCATGAGGCGGTAGCGCAGGCGCAGCCCCAAAGGCAGCGGGTCGAAGACACCTCGGATCTCCTCCAGGCCGTTGGCCACGATGCGGCGCACCCAGGCCGCCGTGAGCTTCTCGGTGGCCGGGTGCACCGGCACCACGGTACCGGTCAGGGCCGGCCCTTCCCCGCCCCCGATCACCTCGATGAAGGGGTTGGTCATGCGCTTGTAGCCGTAGTCGAAGGTCACCTTGCCCGATACGGCCACGGCGTCCCCGGCCTTGATCTGGTCCATGAGCCAGGGCTGCCGGAAGGCGGTCACCACGATGATGCCCGTGCCGTCCACGAGCGCGATCTCCACGAGTTTCAGGTTGTAGCGGGGCTTCTTCAGCTTGATCTCGTGCACGGTGCCGCGAATGGTGCAGGTTTCGCCGATGCGGGCGCTCGCGCAGCTCTCCACGCTCGACAGATCGATGTAGGACCGGGGAAAGTGGGTCACCAGATCGCGCACCGTGCGCACCCCGAGTTTCTCCAAGGCCTGGGCCCGGGCGGGACTCACCAAACGGACCCGCGACACGGGCCCGTCCAATGCCAGCGTAGCTTTTTCACGATCGATGGGCAAAATCCATTCCCCTTTTTCGTTTTGTCGAAGGGACGCGCCCGAGGAAGTCAGCGAGGTTTCGACAGGTGCCTGGAGTTGCGTTGAAAAGCGGCTGAGCGTACTTCGTTACGCGAAGGCAAGCTTTGAAGCGCAAGACCAGGTGCCCGTCGGAACCGCAGCGTCAAGGTCGAATAAAACGAAAGTTTTATTCGACGGAGAAAATAATCGGATACAAAGGCTGCTCGCCGCGCTGGGCATCCACTTCCAGATCCTCGTAGGCCTCCTCCACCGACGCGACCAGGGCCTCCAGATCCTCGTCGGAGTAGCCCTCGCCGGCCAGGATGGTGCAGGTGTCGGCCTCGTCGGCCTCCATCTTTTCCAGCAGGGTGAGCACCGCCCCCTCGATGGTGGAGTCCACAGCCTCGATGGAGCCGTCGGCGATGCCGATGACGTCGCCTTCGGCAATGGGGTTGCCCGCGGCGTCCTTGGAATCGCGGGTGGCCCAGGTGACCTCGCCGGTCTTCACGGCGGCGGCCGCGGCGGTCATCTCCTCGACATTGGTCTCGAGGGAGGCGTCCTGGTCGACGCAGAACAGGGCCGAGAAGGCCTGGGGCACCGACTTGGTGGGCACCACGGCGCACGGAGTCTCGGACAGCTCGGCGGCGGAGTTCGCGGCCATGATGATGTTGGAGTTGTTCGGCAAGATGATGACGGCCTCGGCGTTCACGGCGCCGGCGGCATCCAGCAGGTCCTTAGTGGAGGGGTTCATGGTCTGGCCGCCCGAGACGACCACATCCACCCCGAGGCTTTTCAGGATGGCAGCGTTGCCCTCGCCGGCGGCCACGGCCACAAAGCCCACGGGCTTGCGCTCGGCCTCTTCCTCGGCGGCCAGCTTCTCGGTGCGCTCGGCGGACTGGATCTGCATGTTGTGGATGAACACCTCGGAGACCTGGCCGTGGTCGAGGAAGTACTTGAGCACCTGATCGGGATGATCGGAGTGCACGTGCACCTTGAACTTCGGCACCTCGCCCACGCACAGCTCGCAGTCGCCCATAGTGGACAGGAAGTTCAGCGCCTCCTCGCGATCGAGGCTGTCGGAATCCACCAGGAACTCGTTGCAGTAGCGGTACTGAGAGCCCTCCCAGTCGTTCACCTGCTCGATCTCCACCTTCGGGTGCGCCCCGCGGGCGAAGGACAGCTCGTCGACCATGGTGCCGGCGCGGCCCAGCAGGGCGGCAGTGAAGGCGTCGAAGAGGATGGCCAGGCCGAAACCGCCGGCATCTACCACGCCGTGCTCCTTGAGCACGGGCAGCAGGTCGGGGGTACGCTGCACCGAGGCGTAGGCCTCGGCCACGATGGCATCGAGGGCCGCCTCGGTCTCCAGCTCCTCGTCGGCGGCGTTCTTGGCCGCGGCGGCCGCATCGCGCAGCACCGTGAGGATGGTGCCCTCCACCGGCTTGCGCACGGCCTGGAAGGCCACCTCCACGGCCTTGGCGAAGGCGGCGGCCACGGTGGCGGCGTTGAAGACCTCGGCACCCTGGGCGCCCTCGCACAGGCCGCGCAGGATCTGAGAGGTGATGACGCCGGAATTGCCGCGAGCCCCCATGAGGGCGCCGGTGGTGATGGCCTTGCGGATCTCGGCGCCCGTGGCGCCGATGGGCAGGCTCGCGGCGTTGGACACCACGCTCTGGATGGTGAGCGACATGTTCGTGCCGGTGTCGCCATCGGGGACGGGGAACACGTTGAGGCGGTTGACCTCTTCCTTGCGCTCCTCAAGGGACTTGGCGGCAGCGGCCACGGCGTTCAAGATGTTATTGGAAGAATAGGTAGTAGACATGAGAGGTTGTTTCTCCTTCATGAGGGCGGCGCGACGGAACGGACGGCTCCCGGCACCCAGATCGACGGGGGCTAGCGGCGCACCTTGACATCCATGACGTGCACGTCCACGCCAGCCAGCGGCACCCGTGCGTACTCCTTGAGCGCGAAGCTGACCTGATCGATCAGGTTACGCGACACCGTGGCGATGTTGGTGCCGTACTCCACGATGATGTAGAGGTCCACGTGCACGCCCTCGTCGAGGCTGTTCACCACCACACCGCGGCGCAGGCGGCTGGCGGGCAGAATCTTGGCGATGCCGTCGGCGGCGTTGGGGGCGCACACGCCCACCACGCCATAGCACTCCATGGCGGCATTGCCGACCAGATCGGCGAGCACATCGTTGGCGACGTGCAGATTGCCGGAAATCGCAGAACTCATGGGAGGCGTCCTTTCCTCTGAGTTATTCCTGAGCTTAACGGGAAAAGTATAGCGCATGGACGGTGGCGCGAAGGTTACCTGCGGTTGACCGTCGGGCATAATCCACAAACCTCGGGCCCAAACGGAAAAAGCCCGCGAGGCGGGCTTTGCGTTGAATCTTCGCAGGCAAGACGCGAAAAGCCCGCGAGGCGGGCTTTCGAGCTTCGAGCACTTCGGGGAGCGAGCTTAAGCGCGCTCGACCTTTCCGGCCTTCATGCAGGAGGTGCACACGTTGGCGCGACGAACACGGCCCTTCGCGTCGCGGATGGTGATCTTCTGGATGTTCGGACGGAACATGCGGTTGCTCACACGATGGGAGTGGCTGATGCTACGACCAGCGACGGGGTGCTTACCGCAAACTTCGCAAACCTTCGACATTACTATCAACTCCGTTAAACCAAATTACTTGTTTAAGACACAGCCTTGTTAATATACCACAGTCATATCGGCTGTTACAAGAGAAATTTATGCGATTACCAAAAGGCGCTTGCATGCCGGGCAGATACCGAGCGGTGCCTGGCTGCGCAGATCGATGAGGCGGCCGCTCTCGATGGGCATGCGGCACACGCCGCAACGGCTGCCATCGAGCACACCGATGGCCACGCCGCCGGAACGGGCCACAATGCGATCGTAGGCTCGGGCCAGATCGTCGTCCACCTTGGCCTCCACCGGGCCACGGGCCGCCTCCAGCTTGGCGATGGCCAGCTTCAGGTCGCCCCCCTGCTTCTGGAAGGAGTCGATGGCCTGCTGCTCCTTGGCGCTTATCTCCTCGACGGCCAGGGCGATCTGGGCCTCCATGGCGCCGATCTTGTCGAGCTCGGCCTGAATGGCGGCGCGATCCTCGGCAATGGTGCCGCGCCGGCGCACGATGCCGGCCAGCTCCTTGGTGCGGGCCTCCACGTTGCGGAAATCGCCGTGGGCCGCGTCGATGGCCGCCTGGACGCCGGCCTCCTTCTTGGCCAGGGAGGCATCCTCGTCGTCGATGCGGGTGATCTTCTTCATGGTGGCTCGCTTCAGCTCGGCCACCTTCTCGCCCTTGGCCTGGATCTCCGCCTTCTTGTCGCGGGCGGCCATGATGATGGCCCGCTGGGGAAGCTCGTCGAGTTCCTTGGTGAGGCGCATGATCTCCAGATCGATGCGCTGCAACTCGAACAGGCCCTCGATATCTTCCCGTGTGGCGTCCATGGCACGTCTCCTTCGTCGTCCGGTGAATATACTCATGATAGGCGAAAACCCCCTCCGTGGGAGGGGGCGACGGAAAAATTCTATGGAGTTCGGCGAGCGACTAGACGCGCACGGCCTCGGGATACCACCAGTTCTCGGACTGGTCGATGAGGACGATGGCGTGATCGGGCACGCCGGCCCGATCGAGGGCCTCGGCGAGCACCGCCACGAGGGGCAGCTCGCTGGCATCGTGGCCCAGCTCGATGACGGAGAGCCCCGCTTGAGAGAGTTCCAGGGCGGCGTGGTACTTCATCTCGCCGCAGACGATGACGTCGGCGCCGGCCGCCAGGGCAGCGGCCCCCGTGCCGGCCGCCGAGCCGGTGCAGGTGACTGCCCGGCGCACCGGCGCGGCGCTGTCGCCCCACACCCGCGGAGCGCGGCCGAACACCGCCGTACAGCGGGCCGCAAGGCGCCCCAGAGTCTCCGGCGCCTCCCCGTTGGCAGGCACCTCGCAGATCTGGCCGTAGCCGGCCCGGCGCGTCGCGCCGGCGGACTCGGCCACCTTTCCCGTGAACTTCAGGCCCAACATGCCCGGTAGCACCCGGGCCGCCCGGGGGCTCACGTCCAGGGCCGTGTGGAAGTCCATGAGGGCCACCTGGTGGCGGATGGCCGCCCACACCCCCGCCCCAGGACTTGCCGCCACAGAAGGCTCGGGAGCGAAGGCGTCGGGGGCGGTGAGGAAGGCCGGGTGGTGGGTGACGAGCACGTTGGCCCCCGCCGCAGCCGCCTCCTCGATGGCCCGTACCGTGGGATCGAGAGCCACGGCCACCCGGGTCACGGGCAGAGCCCGCTCCCCCACGAGCAGCCCTGTGCGGTCCCAGTCCTCGGCGTCCTCGGCGGGAAACTCCTTCAGGAGCGCCTTCTCCAGGGCGCCCACGGTCATTGAGAACGACTTGCACGCCAACTCGGCCGAGCCGCGGCGGGACAGGGCGTCCCGCTTCACCGGAGCGCCTCCGCGCTCCCCCTTGTTGAACAGACCCATAGCGATCAGCTTCCTTCGTCGTCGTCACCGGCGCCGGCGGCGCCGATTTCCTCACTCGATGGTAATACTTCGGCGGTCCCCTGTGGCTGTCGGAACGGTAACGCTTCTATAGCCCGCCTCGTACATGAGGTCGTAGGCCCGGCGGATGTCGCGGGCCACGTGGGCCGGGTCGTGGGAATCGCAGCCCACGGTGCAGGGCACCCCCGCCCGGCGAAACGCCGCCAGCAGACCCGGGGCCGGGAACATCTCGGCGCAGGCGTAATAGCCCCCCGACGTGTTCACCTCCACCATGCGCTCGCCGGCCCGGGCCGCCTCGGCCATGGCCTCGTAGAAGGGTGCCAAGTCGAAGGTCGGGTAGAAGCCGAACTTCTTCGCCAGGTCCGGATGGCTCATAGCGTCGTAGAGGTTCGCCCGGTTCGCGGCCGCCTCGCACCACAGCTCCCCGTAGCGGCGCCAGATGGCATCGGGGGCGCCGGGCTCTTCCCAGCGAGCGCGCTGGGCCGGGTCGTCGAAGGCCCAGCCGTCGATGAAGTGCACGCTGCCGAGCTTGAAGGCGAAGGGGGCCAGGGCCGCCTCGTCCAAGGCGCGGTCCTCCAAATCCCCCAGGTAATCCATCTCGGTGCCCGTGATGAACTCGATGGAGGGATGGGCGGCGCGGACCTGCTCGATCTCGGCCAGATAGCGGGGGCGGTTCTCCTCGGTCATGGAGAGGTAGCGGTCGGGATCGAAGGCGCCCGACAGCGGGAAGTGCTCGGTGAAAGCCAGCGTGGTCAGGCCGGCCGCCGCTGCGGCGTCGGCGTATTCCGCAATGGAGCCGGTGCCGTGGCCGGAGTACACGCAATGGCAGTGGGTGTTGACGAGTTCCATAGGGCTCCTTACCAGTTCAGAACTTTTTGGGCGGCCTGCGCGAAGGCGTCGATGTCCGCCTCGGTGGTGTAGCGGCCCAGGGAGACGCGCAGGGCGTTGTAGACCTCGTCGCCGCCGATGCCCATGGCCTTGAGCACGTGGCTCGGCTCCAGGGAATGGGACGAGCAGGCGCTGCCGCCGGCCACGCAGAAGCCGAGCTGGTCGAAGCGCAGCACCATGGTCTCGCTCTCCCACTCGTCGGCGAGCACATGCACGATGTTGGGAAGGAAGTCGCGGCTGCCCGGATCCACTTCCACGGTGGCCTGGAAGCCGCCCAGGGCCCCGAGGGTGCCGTAGAGCCGATCGCGCAGGGCACGCAAGCGCGCCGATTCGTCCTCCTCGCCGGCCACGGCCGCCTCGCAGGCCGCCGCGAAGCCGACGATGCCGGACACGTTCTGGGTGCCGCTGCGCCGGCCGCCCTCCTGACCGCCGCCGAGCAGGAAGGGGGCGAAAGGAGTGCGGGCCTTCAAGTACAGGGCGCCCACCCCCTTCGGGCCGCCGATCTTGTGGGCCGAGAAGGAGGCGGCGTCCACGGCCAGGGCCTCCAGGTTAAGCGGCATCTTCCCCAGGGCCTGCACCGCGTCGGTATGGAAGAGGGCGCCCGCATTGTGAGCCAGGGCCGCCAGCTCGGCGATGGGCTGGATGGAACCCACCTCGGAGTTGGCCGCCTGCACCGACACGAGCACCGTGTCGGGGGTGAGGGCCTCCTCCAAGACCCGGGCCTCGATGAAGCCCTGGCGGTTGGGACGCAGGTAGGTGACGCGCACGCCGGCGGCCTCCAGGCGGCGGCAGGGGGCGAGCACCGCGTCGTGCTCGATGGCCGAGGTGATGACGTGAACCGGACGGCCGCCCTGGCCGGCCAGGCGTCGCTGGTCGCGGGCGGCGGCCACGAGCCCCGCGATGGCCGCGTCGTCGGCCTCGGTGGCCCCGGAGGTGAAGACGATCTCATCGGGGCGGCGCGCCCCCAGGGCACGGGCCAGGCGGCGCCGGGCCCCCTCCATGGCGTCGAAGGCCGCCCGGCCCGCGCCGTAGAGGGCGTTTGCATTGGCCCCGGCCGGCAGGTTTGCCGGCCCCGGCACCCAGAAGGGTTCCATGGCCCGGGCCGCCTCCTCGCCGAGGGGGGCCGTGGCGGCATAGTCGAGATAGACGGGAAGCTCGGTGGCGTTGTCCATGGCTTCTACGCCTCCTCGCCGCCGGCCAGGGCGGCCAGGCGCGCCCCGTCGGCCGCGCCCTTGACGGCGGCCAGGGCCGCGGCTGGGTCGGCGGCCTTGAACACGGCATTGCCGCACACGAGCACGTCGGCCCCGGCCGCGGCCACGAGCGGGGCCGTGGCCTCGCCGATGCCGCCGTCCACCTGGATGAGCAGGGCCTCGTTGCCCGCGGCCCGCGCGAGTGCGGCCACTTCGGCCACCTTCCGGTCGCTGCCGGCGATGTAGCTCTGGCCCGAGAAGCCCGGCTCCACGGACATGACGAGCGCCATGTCCAAGTCGGCGATGACCGGGGCCAGGGCGGACACCGGCGTCTTGGGCTTGAGGGCCACGGCGGCCTTGCAGCCGGCCTCGCGAATCATGGCCACGGCACGGACGAGCTCCTCTTCGGTGAGCGCCTCGGCGTGCACGTTCACCAGATCGGCCCCGGCCTCGATGAACCAGGGGATCTCGGTCAGGGGGTTGTCGATCATGAGGTGCACATCGCAGACGAGCGACGTGGCGGCCTTGAGCTGCTTCAGCAGCGGCACGCCCATGGTGAGGTTGGGCACGAAGTGACCGTCCATGACGTCGATGTGAACGAAGGCCGCGCCGGCCTGCTCGATCATGGCGATGTCGGCGCCGAGATTCATGAAGTCGGCCGACAGGATGGACGGGGCGATTTTCACCGGTTGGTACATGATGGCATCCTCATCTCGCGAAGTTCCAGTGACGCTATTCTAGCGCACCGGCCGCGAGCAGCGGCGTATAATGGACGGTAGCGGCAAACCTGCATCCCAAGAACAAGGAGCGCCCGTGGCCCACGATGCCCGCACCTTCTTCACCTATCCCACCGCCTTCGGCACCGTGACCATCGGCGCCGACGGAGGGGCGGTCACTGCCGTCGTCCTGGGAGAGGCGCCCCTTCCCGGCGAGCGCCGGGCCGTCGCCGTCACCACCGAGGCGGCCAACCAGCTCATGGAGTACCTCGCCGGCAAGCGCACCGCCTTCACCGTGGCCTGCGACCCCGCCGGCACCGATTTCCAGCGCCGAGTATGGCGGGCCCTCGCGAACATCCCCTACGGTCAGACACGCACCACCCGCGAGATCGCCGAGGCCCTCGGTGCCCCCGACGCCTATCGGGCCGTGGGCACCGCCGTGCGGAAGAGCCCCCTTGCCGTTCTCGTCCCCGCCCATCGCGTCGTGAGCGCCGCGGGCAAGGCTGCCGGCGCCGTGGAAAGCGCCCTGCTGAACCTGGAACAGCAAAACATACGGTAGCGCCCGCCGGCGCCCGGGGCGTCTGCGAAGTTCTCTGAACACCACCGTGAAAAAGCGCCCCGAAGGGGCGCCCATAAAAGCATGAGGGAGCGCAGCGCCTGAGCGAAGCGAACAGCGAAGCGGGTACTGCGCGGACGCCCCGGGCGCCGGCGGGCGCGGACGAGCAGAGCCGCCCTACTTCCCTATCGCCTCGTCCTGGAGGGCGTCCAGCTTCGCCATGCACTCGTCCACCGAGGCGCCGGCCAGAAGGTCGCGCACGATGAGACACACGTTGCCCCATTGCTCCACGTCCATGGCGGCGTTGGAGGCCAGCACGTAGGTGTCGGCCTGCACCAGATCGTTCAGGGGCCGCAGCGGCTCCACGCAATCCACGGCCACGTTCTTGGAGGGCGAGATGACGCGGTTGGTCTCGGCATACAGCTGCAGGGCCTCGTCGGAGAGCATCACATCCATGGCGGCCAGGGCCTCGTCGGCGTGCTCGGCGCCCGAGGCGACCCCGTAGCCGGTCATGGACAGCACGGGCATGGGCCCCCGCTCGCTCGGGAAGCCGATCACCTCCATGGTGAAGGAGGGGTTGCCGTAGGCGGTGTCGGTGTTCGCCGCGCCCCAGTAGGCCATGGCCATGGGGCTCTCCCCGGCCATGAAGTCATCGCCCTCGCCGATTCCCTCGAAGGCCTCGCTCTTAAGCGCGTTCTCCGCATCGATGTAACCGCGATCCATCAGCGCTTTCAGAAACTCGAAGCCCGGGCGCATATAGTCGCTGTAGCGGGCCTTGCCGGCGTTCAAGGCCGCCACCTCGGCCTCCACATCGCCCCCGTTGTACAGGGCGGCATAGGCCTGGGCGAAGACGAACGTCTCGAGCCACCAGCGGTTGGCCCCCAAGGGCACCTCGTAGCCCTTCTCCTTCAGGACGCGGCAGACTTCCAGAAATTCCTCGGGGGTGTTCGGCAGGGCCAGGCCGCACTCCTTGAAGATGTCCTTGTTCACGAACAGGCCGTAGGCCACCACTTCCTGGGGAATGGCCACGAGCTTGCCGTCCACGGTGTTGGCCGCGCGCACCTCCTCGCGCAGGTTCTGGGCGCAGGCAAGCCCCGACAGGTCGGCCAACTCGCCTTCGGCCCCGAGGGCGACGATGGCGTCCGCATTCAGCAGGTACAGGTCGTCCTTGGCGCTGCGCACCCGATCGAGGCACACCTCGTCGTAGGTCTTGTCCTGGTAGTCCTCGGCGGTGTAGGTGCGGTAGGCAACCGTCAGGCCCAGGGCCTCCTCGGCCATGGCAATGGTCTGATCGCTGGCGGTACGGGCCGTATTCTCGGCATCGGGGCTGGCCTTCTCCATGGGACTGAAGAAGTTCACCACAAGACCGTCGTCGCCCTCGTCGTGCACGGCCAGGTTCCGCGTCCCCTCGCCGCCCCCGCAGCCGACCAGGGCCAGGGCGGCGAAGGCCGCCACGGCGCCGGAGATGATGCGACGGCGCAAGTTCCCCTGTTGCTGGATCATGACTGTCCTTTCTCGACGAGGCGATCGACGACCTTCTTCAAGTCGCCGATCTCCAAGGGCTTCGCCACGTGGGCGCTCATGCCGGCGGCAAGGGCCGCCTTCTCGTCCTCGACGAAGGCGTCGGCCGTCATGGCGATGATGGGAATGGTGCGGGCATCGGGGCGTTCCAGAGCGCGGATGGCGCGGGTCGCGGCGTGGCCGTTCATCACGGGCATCTGCACGTCCATGAGGATGGCGTCGAACTCCCCGGGCTCGCAGGCCTCGAAGCGCTCCACGGCGAGCCGACCGTTCTCCACGATCTCCACCGTGGCGCCCTCCACCCCCAACAGCTCGCTCAGGATGCCGGCGTTCAGGAAGTTGTCCTCGGCAGCCAGGAAGTGCTTGCCCTGAAGGACCGTGTCGTAGGCCGCGGCTGCGGCGGCTTGCCCCGCCCCGGTGATGTCCTCCACCTTGTGCCTCAGGGTGGAGAGGAAGAAGGGGCGCGTGAGCACACCGGCCCACGGCGGCAGAATAAGGCCCTCTTCCACATCGAAGTTGTGATCGAGCACGAACACGAGGGGAACCGACCGGTCGTCGGCCGCCCCCGCCGCCGCCCGCAGGGCTCCGGCCGCCTCCAGGCAGGCGGAACCGAGCACGTCGCAGCAGACGAGGATGATCTGGTAGCCGCCCCGCGGCGCGGCCGCCTCGGCCCGGGCAAGGGCCTCCTCCACCGACGGCACCGCATCCACCCGCACGCCGGTGCCCTCCATCTGGCTGCGGGCGATCTCGCGGCCGGCGGCGGTGGGGTCCACCACGAGCATGGCACGCACGCCCTGCGAGCGCCAGAAGAAGCCTTGGGCCTGCTCGTCGGGAATGCGCAGCTCCAAATCGACCCGGAACAGCGAGCCGACCCCTTCGGTGCTCTCGGCCTCGATGGTGCCGCCCATGAGCTCCACGAGGCTCTTGGTGATGGACATGCCCAGACCGGTGCCCTGCACCTTGTTGGTGGTGCTGTTCTCGGCCCGCGTGAAGGAATCGAAGATGGTGGCCAGAAACTCCGGGGTCATGCCGTAGCCGTCGTCCTCCACCTCGATGCGGATGCGCTCGAACTGGTTGGAGTGCTGCGCCAGGCCGATGAAGCGCAGGCAGATATGGCCGCCCTCCGGCGTGTACTTCACGGCGTTGGACAAGAGGTTGATGAGGATCTGGTTCAGATGGGTCTCGTCCCCGATCACGCGCTCGTGGTTCACGCCCGCGATCTCGGTGCGGAAGACCTGGTGCTTGTCCCGGGCCATGGGGCCGATGATGGACTCCACGGCCACGAGGGAGTCGCCCAAGTTGAACTCGGTCAGGTTCATGGTGGCCTTGCCGCTCTCGATCTTGGAGATGTCGAGCACGTCGTTGATGAGATCGAGCAGATGGCGGCCGGAGGCCATGATCTTGCTGGCGCAGTCGCGCACCTTGGCCGGATCGTCGGCCTCCTTGGCGATGATGGTGGTGAAGCCGAGCACGGCGTTCATGGGCGTGCGAATGTCGTGGGACATGTTGGCGAGGAAGGCCGATTTCGACTCGTTGGCCACCTGGGCCGCCTGAAGGGCCCGGGTCAGCTGCTCGTTGTGGAGGGCGCGCTCCGCTTCCCGAGCCTTCTGCAGCTGGAGCTGCCGACGGCGGTTGTAGGCGTAGATGACGACGCACAGCACGAAGGCGGCGGCCGCAATGCCAATGACGAGGGCGATGGCGGTGTTGACCGCGTCGGCCTCCTTCTGGATGGCGGTCATGGGCACGTAGCCCACCAGATAGGTGGTGCCCCCGTTGATGGACCACAGGTAGCACAGCGACTCGCGGCCCTTCACCTGGTGGGCGAACATGATGGAGGACTTGTCGGCGATGCCGCTCTCCACGAGGGTCAGGGTCTCCTCGTCCAGCACGTTGTTGGCCCGGTAGAAGTCCTCCAAGTTCAAATGGCCCGCATCGCGCTCCCCCATGCCCTCGGGCTTCAACACGAAGCGCTCGCTCGTGGCGTCCATCAGGTACAGAACCGCCTGCTTGTCGTAGAAGCCCTCGGGCATGGACCGCTCGATGGCGTCGTAGACGTACTCGGCGTACAGAGTGCCCAGCTCCTTGCCGTCGCGCTCGATGGGGCAGGCGATGGTATAGGCCCAGGTGCCCAGATGATTGACGTAGGACTGGGAGATGGGCAGCCCCACGACCGTGCCGCCGGCGGAGAAATCGAGATCGGCGGGGCTGAACGGCTCGCCGTCGTTGGAGATACCCTCGCTCGCGCCCGCGGGCACCACCGACAGCTTGGCCGTGGTATCGTTGTTGCGCAGGTTGAGAATGTAGTCCCGCGGGTCGTCGGCCGCGGCGATCTCCTCGGCGATGAGCTGCTGGAACTCCGCCTCGCTGCGCATAATGGCCTCGACGGTGTTCTCGATGAGGTTCAAATTCTCGTTGAGGTTCTGGATGGCGGCATCGGACATATCGTCGTAGGTTTGCCGCGCCACCCCGTAGATGGAGGCGCCCATGGCCGCGAAGATCACGAGGACAACGATGACCCAGCGGCCATAAGCCCACTTCCCACCGTTCTTCGCTTCGCGCTCCACCACAGTCTCCTCCTTCTTCGACTATCTGATAACGGTACGGTATCAGAAGCAAAACTGCAAGGGCAAAACCACCGCTCCCCTGGTGGCAGGTGATTTCTCCCATAAAAAAGCGACCCTCCGGCAGGGGAACCGGAGGGCCGCATCTCAGTACGCACGGAGGAGAAGGGGAAACGTGCGCATGGACTTGGTTTCCGCCGCGAGGGTTTTGAGAGAGAGGAGAGAGGAGGGTTCACGCAGGAGACGGTGCGACGGAAGCTCTGGAAATGTTGTCAAGGTCCGCGCGGTTCGGGTTCGCTTTCGCGCCTTCCCCGCTTGGCTGATGACAACAATAAGGCCTCCCCGCTCCCACGACAGCGAGAAGGCCTGTCGGTTGCGCCGACGTATGCGCATCGTTGACCGGGCGAAACCTGATA
>CANSQM010000026.1 GCA_947649205.1 uncultured Enterorhabdus sp. | reverse complement strand
AACTGGGCCTTGCCGCCCAGGGGCTGCTGGGTGATGAGGCTGTAGGGGCCGGTCGAGCGCGCGTGGATCTTGTCGTCCACCATGTGGCCGAGCTTCAGGATGTAGGTCTGGCCGACGGTGATGGGCTCGCGGAACTTCTCGCCGGTGCGACCGTCGTAGAGCCAGGTCTTACCGGTGCGGGACAGCTGGGGCACCAGCTCGTCGCGGGCCATATCGCCGTACTTGGCGTGGTTCATATTGATGAGGTTGCGGTTCGCCTTCTCGATGGCATCCGAGATCTCCTCCTCGGTGGCGCCGTCGAAGACGGGCGTGGCCACGTGGATGGGACCCTCGACGACCTCGTCGGTCTGCTCGGCGTCGGACCAGCCCCACTTGGCGGCCCAGCCGAGGTGGTTCTCCAGCAGCTGGCCCACGTTCATTCGGGAGGGAACGCCCAGGGGGTTCAGGATGACGTCGATGGGAGTGCCGTCGGCGAGGTAGGGCATGTCCTCCACGGGCAGCACGCGGGAGATAACGCCCTTGTTGCCGTGGCGGCCGGACAGCTTGTCGCCCTGCTGCACCTTGCGCTTCTGGGCCACGTAGATGCGCACGAGCTCGTTCACGCCGGGAGCCAGGTCGTCGCCGGCGTCGCGGGAAGTGCGGTAGATGCCGATGACGCGGCCGCCGGAGCCGTGGGGCACCTTCAGCGACGTATCGCGCACCTCGCGGGCCTTCTCGCCGAAGATGGCGCGCAGCAGGCGCTCCTCAGCAGTCAGCTCGGTCTCGCCCTTCGGGGTGACCTTGCCCACGAGCACGTCGCCCGGGAACACCTCGGCGCCCACGCGGATGATGCCGTCGGCGTCCAGGTCGGAGATCATGTCCTCGGAGATGTTGGGGATCTCACGGGTGATCTCCTCGGGGCCCAGCTTCGTATCGCGGGCGTCGATCTCGTACTCGGAGATGTGGATGGAGGTCAGCAGGTCCTCGGACACCACGCGCTCGGACACGATGATGGCGTCCTCGTAGTTGTAGCCTTCCCAGGGCATGTAAGCGATCATGAGGTTCTGACCGAGGGCCAGCTCGCCGCCGTCGCAGGAGGGGCCGTCAGCCAGCACGTCGCCGGCCTGCACTTCGTCGCCCTTGCGGACGATGGGGCGGTGGTTGATGCAACCGGACTGGTTGGAGCGCTGGAACTTCGGGATGAGGTACTCGTCGTACTCGCCGTCGTCGTTCAGGATGATGATGGTCTGGCCGTCCACGTAGTCCACCACGCCGGGGCGCTGGGCCACGAGGATCTCGCCGGAGTCCACGGCGATGCGGTGCTCGATGCCGGTACCCACGAGCGGGGCCGTGGGGCGCAGCAGCGGCACGGCCTGACGCTGCATGTTCGAGCCCATGAGGGCGCGGTTGGCGTCGTCGTGCTCGAGGAAGGGAATGAGCGAGGTGGCCACGCTGGTCATCTGGCGCGGGGACACGTCCATGTAGTTCACCTGCTCGGGCGGCACGTCCATGGCCTCGCCGAACACGCCGTTGGTGTCGGTGGTACGGGCGAGCACGCGGGCGGACTTGTGGAACACGCCGTCCTCGTCGGTGTAGCCGAACTCGCGGGTCTCAAGGTCGAAGAGGTCGTTGGCCTGGGCGATGGTGAAGTTCTCTTCCTCATCGGCGGTCAGGTAGTCGATCTCGTCGGTCACCTTGCCGTCGACCACGCGGCGGTAGGGCGTCTCGATGAAGCCGTAGGGGTTGATGCGACCGTAGGCGGCCAGCGAGCCGATCAGGCCGATGTTCGGGCCTTCAGGCGTCTCGATGGGGCACATGCGGCCGTAGTGGGAGGTGTGCACGTCGCGCACCTCGAAGCCGGCGCGCTCGCGGGACAGACCGCCCGGGCCCAGAGCCGACAGGCGGCGCTTATGAGTGATGCCGGCGGCGGGGTTCGTCTGGTCCATGAACTGGGACAGCTGGGAGGAACCGAAGAACTCCTTGATGGCGGCCACGATGGGGCGGATGTTCACCAGCGACTGCGGCGTGATCTCGTCGGGCTCCTGCATGGACATGCGCTCGCGCACCACGCGCTCCATGCGGGACAGGCCGATGCGGAACTGGTTCTGGATCAGCTCGCCCACGGAACGGATGCGGCGGTTGCCGAAATGGTCGATGTCGTCGGTGGCGAAGCCCTCGTCGCCCTCGTGCAGGCCGATGATGTAGCGCATCGTGCGGATGATGTCCTCATCGGTCAGCACCGAGGAGTCGTTCTCCTCGGGGGTGAAGCCGAGCTTCTTGTCCATCTTGTAGCGGCCGACCTTGGCCAGATCGTAGCGCTGGGGGTTGAAGAACAGGCCCTCCAGGAGCGTGCGGGCGCTGTCGATGGTGGGCGGCTCGCCGGGACGGAAGCGCTTGTACAGCTCGATGAGCGACTCTTCCTTGGTGGTGGCGGGGTCGCGGTCCAGGGTGCGCAGCACCATCTCGGAGGAGCCGAGCAGCTCGATGATCTCCTCGCGGGTCTCGGCCAGGCCGAGGGCGCGCACGAGCAGGGTCGCGGGCTGCTTGCGCTTGCGATCGATGCGCACGCTCAGCAGGTCGCGCTTGTCGGTCTCGAACTCGAGCCAGGCACCGCGGGAGGGGATGACCTTCGCATTGTAGATGGTCTTGTCGGAGGTCTTGTCGCGCTCGGCGGCGAAGTACACGCCCGGGCTGCGCACGAGCTGGGACACCACGACGCGCTCGGTGCCGTTGATGATGAAGGTGCCGCGGGGGGTCATGAGCGGGAAGTCGCCCATGAACACCTCCTGCTCCTTGATCTCACCGGTCTCGCGGTTGATGAAGCGGATCTCCACGAAGAGCGGAGCCTGGTAGGAGACGTCCTTCTCCTTGCATTCATCCACCGTGTACTTGGGCTCGCCGAACTCATGCTTGCCGAACTCGACACACATGTCGCCCGTATTGTTCTCAATGGGGCACACGTCGGCGAAGGCCTGAGCCAAGCCTTCATTCTTGAACCACTCGAAACTTTCCGTCTGGATAGCGATCAGGTTCGGGACGTCCATAACGTCCGGAATCTTCGCAAAGCTTCGGCGATCCCTGTAAAGGCTGGTGGGAGCGGATTTTTTTCCTTGAGCCACGAGGCTGTTCCTCCTTCACGTCCATCGCAAATCTGCAAAAAGTTGCAATCCGCTAAACTACTAAAGAAAGAGACCCGAGTCAAGAAAAATTTTTAGCAGCCATGGAAATTTTCTGGAAAATAGGGATGGAGCTGGGCGTTGTTCAGAGCGGTTCTACGACATCCCTCTGCGAGATGCCATCCCCTGCAGCATCTATATGACCCAGTGCCCAAAAGCAACTCTGGCTACCGCACCCTGTGATACCATGCAGCAGTAAAGGACGAACCATGTTTCGCATGTTCCCGAGGATAGGCTATGGCTGGAAACCTCCCATTGAATAACTCTCGAAAAACTACAGCTCGGCTTTTCGCGGCCACGTTCCTGTGCACTGTCGGAACCACTCTTCTCAGCCAGTGGTGCTTCCGATTTTACGAAGTGACCTCCGGAGGGCTTTCGCCTCACTCTCTCTTCGTTGCCGTTGCCAGCGTTCTTATCGTTACAGCCGGACCCCGCCTTTCCGCAGCATTTCCGCCGAAGTATCTCGCTTCTCTGGGCCTGATTGCCATCTTCGCTAGCGCGCTGACTATTGCTTCCGTTCCTTCGTGGGCCCTCGCGGGAAGCGGTGCCACCGTCATCGCAAGCGCTTTCCTTGAAGTAATCGTATGCCGATCGTTGCTCACTCTCCCCAACTCTGCCATGAGGAAAGTGTTCGTAGCGGCAACCGTGGGAGGCGCCCTCATCGGCTCCTATTTTCCCATAGACACTTCGGTCATGCTGTTCGTTGCGCCTGCGTGCATAACGATTGCCGTCGCCCTTGCCGTCCCCCTTTTCGAAAACGGCTCCTCATCACGGGCGGCCGGTACCAGATCCGCCGTACGCGTGCGACGGAGAATCGCCCTCAAGCCCCGACCGACCATTGGGCTCATTATGCTTGCTTTTGTGGCCCACCTAGCCTCGGCCAATGCTGCCGCACTGAGCCCCGAGCAGACGGCCGGCGCCTACATCGCCGCTCTTGCTACACTCTGGTTGTGCGCCATAATTCATGATGACACGAGCCACATATCCCTTATCCGCTGTCTTGTCCTCATTTCCACTATTGTGTGCGTCATGCGCTTATCCGGCAGCTTCAACTCCTACGCAGTGGATTTCGTAGAGACCGCCCTCGGCATTATTGTATGGACAGGCGTCATCGTTGTCGCGCTCGATCTTGCCACTTACGCCGAGACGTCGTTCTCCACTATTATGGGAGCCGTGTATCTGCTGCTTACCGGTCCGGCCACCCTTATCTGCCTCGCAAGCTTGCTCTCCCCCTCTCTGGATAGCTTCCTCCTCTCCAGGTCAACCGATGCTGTTATCGTCTGCCTGCTCGTGTTCTGCGGGCTCTATCTACTCAACGAGCAGAGTCTCGACGGCCTGTTTTGGGGAGCGCACGACGGCAATGGAAAAAGCGGCGAAAACGGGGGCTCTCGCGCAGCATCCGGAGAAGACGAGGCCTCGTTTCCCGGTGCCCCTAACCCCCCAGCACCTTCATTTGCGGTGCCCTCTGGAAGCGAAGCCGTCGATGCCGTCGGCCGCTTGGCGGCCGACGCGCAGCTGACAGCTCGCGAGCAAGAAGTGCTCAGCCTGCTCGCCGAGGGAAGAAGCGCGCCGTTCGTCGCAGAGTACCTCTGCATCGAGCGCAGCACGGCGAAGACCCACATAGCTCGTATTTACGCAAAACTCGGCGTGCACACCCGCCAGGAACTCATTTCTCTCATTCTCAATACGAAAGATGCCGAGAATCTCGCATAGATGACAACAAAATGCCTGGTTGTCTTCTTGTATACACCCATTGGTATGACAGGTCCAAGCGAGCAGTTTCAGCTGTAAATCAATCTAAAGGAAGGTTTTCCGCCCTCCCGGCATGACCTATCGTTCTCTTACCGCGCAACGCCTTACCCCAGGAAACGAAGGCGCGGCGCAAGGAACATCCCAACAGAGGAGGATTACATGATCACGGAAAGCCAACCGTCCATCTCTCGTCGAGGACTGCTCAAGTGGGTCGGAGCTGGGTCGGTCGCCCTGGCTGCAACCGGTGCCCTTTCAGCCTGTTCACCGGCACAAGGCAACCTTGCAAGCACCCAGGGCGATGCGGAAGTCGAGCCCGAATCGGACCTGCAGGAGCGGTATGTCGACCTGCCCGTTGAGGAATCGAGCGCCTACGCCGTCATCGTGGGCGGGGGTGCCGGCGGTCTTCTGGCCGCCTACAAACTGGCCAAGGAGGGCAAAGCGCCCCTGCTGTTAGAGAAAGGCCCCTCGTGCGTCTCTTCCAACCTGGCGACCCTTTCCGGTCCTGCCGCCTGCAATACCTCGAACCAGAAAGCCAGCGGCATCACCATCGCCACCGAGCGGGCGCTCTACGACCACTATGTGGAATGGGCCCGCGGCTCGGCTAACACCAAACTGCTGAAGAACCTGCTATCCAACAGCACCGAGGCCTTTGAGAGCCTCGTCGATTGCGGCCTGCATTTCTACAACTACGTGGAGTACACGGGGGATCCGCAGTACGGCGAATCACTGAAGTGGGCGCCCCTACACAACTTCGTGGAAGTGGGTGAAGAGCGCATTTCGCCCATCGTGAACGCCATTGAAGCCATGGGCGGCTCGTTCATCTACAACTGCGAGGCCACCGAAGTCGTGCTTGAGGACGGGGCCATCGTCGGCGTGAAGGCCATTCGCGACAACAATACGGTGTTGTCCATCGACACCAAGGCGGTGTTTCTGGCCACGGGCGGCTTCGGTGCCAGCGAGGATATGGTGCACGACCGCTTCCTCGGTGTGCCGCTCGTCAACATGGGCACACCCACGAATTCCGGCGATGGCATCCGCATGGCAGAGGCGGTCGGCGCAGTCTGCGAAAACTATTACGCGCTCATCAGCAATGAGATTTGCGGCGCCAACCAGAAGCACGGCAGCGCCATGTACGATGCCGATTGGAACCTCAACAACGAGAATCTGTGCTTCGCCATTTACGGCGGCCTCATGGTAGATGAAACCGGCGAGCGCTTTATGAACGAACAGAACATGGCTTTCGACCCGCTAGTGCACAGCGGCCAGGCAGGTTTGAACAACGGCAACTACTATGTGCTCGTCGATGGAGAGTACTACGACGCCTGTGTGGTCGAAGGCGTGTACAAGCACCTGGGTGAGCCCGACTGGAACTTCGGCCGCGAGATGTTCTACCCCGTGCTGAGCCATGCCCCCGAGCAATTCGAGGCGGCCGTGAGCGAAGGCTGGGCCGTCAAGGGCGACACCATCGCCGAGTGCGCCGAGGCCTTCGGCCTGGAGAACTTGGAGGAGACGGTGAAGCGCTACAACGAGTTCTGTCAGAGCAAGGAAGACGCCGATTTCGGCAAGGACCCCATGTTCCTCACCGAAATCAAGGACGGCAAGGGCTATTACCTCTTCGAGTACCAGTCGGCCTATTGGGCCACCCTCGGCGGCATTCGCACCAATGACCGTCTGACCGCGCTGGATGCCGACAACAGGCCCATCGACGGCCTGTTCATCGGCGGCCTCAACATGGGCAGCGCCTTCTGCCGCCCCTACTACGACATCCCCGGCACGGCATGTGGACTCTCCATCGCCTCGGGCGTGACGGCAGCGAAAGAAATTATCCAATACTTGGAAGGTTAGGCCCCTCCCATCAGCCCCTCTCTTGCCAGGTCTTATACAGCAGGGGATCGGAAGCCACCTTCCGATCCCCTGCTCATGAAGCGGGAGGCGATCCTTCCGCACGTGAAGCCTTGCTCTACCCCACCATCGAGCGCACGGCGTCGATGCGCTGCTGGATTCCCTCACGAAGGTAGTCGAGGCGCCAGCGGGACAAGTCGCCCTCCGCAAGGATCGCACAGGCCGCTTCGGGGAAACCGTCCAAGGCCGCCATATCAAGCCAATCCGTGGCCAATGCATACATGAGTTGCCGATTCGGGCGGTCGTTGAACGGCCGCGAGGAAAACTGGTAGTCGCCGCGGGCCACCGCGCCCTCATCCTTGTCGTACCACAGACTGTTCCCCGTATCGAACAACGGAGCGAAGCGCCAGGCGAGGTCGTCGATGTTACGGATGAGCCCGAAGTTGCGCAGATGGCGGTCGGTATTGGCCAGAATGCCATCGCACAGAATCATCTTCGCCAGGCATTCCTCGGCCTGCTCTTGCGGTATGCCCACATTGCCGCAGGCGCGAACCACAGTATCGTAAGGCGTTTCCCCCTGTCTGCGACGCTCGGATTCGACAACCGCGCTCATGGGCACGTACTCCTCGTTAGGCGCGAGGAAGCACGGGCAAGCGCTTACGACGCCGAGCCCTTCGATCGACAGGACCTCATAGGGGACATAATCGACCGGAGGCAAAAGGCGCCTATGCAGCTCGCTCGCCACCACCTCGTTGTAAACCTGCTGATCGGTCCAGGGGATATGCCCCTTGAGAAGGATGCGCTCGTCACCTCGGCAAATCCATCTTTTCGGCAGAACGCCTTCCGACGTGTTGTCGGGAGACGAGAGGCCCACCTCTGCGAGCCACTCGTCCCATGCACCCTCGGCCGCGCCGAAGTCGTTTTGGAAGTAATTAACCTCCTCCCATCGCACGTTTTGACCTGCGGGACGAATCCAATACTGATCGGAAAGCGAGAGACCGAGATTGCGAAACGGTATCTGGGAGGGCTCTTCCAGCCCAAGAGAGCGCAGCTTCTCATCCATACCTGCCCGAGACCCGGGGATGCTGCGATGCAGCCACCACTCCTTAAGACCGGAGGCGCTGCCACGGCCCGTTCGCGATACGGTGCCCAAAGGAGCTCGCCTGGCGTCGATCACCTCCCCCGGCTGAAAGGAATCGGTCTGATCGTGATAGGTGAATTCCATGACCTCGTAGGGGCCGTTCATGAGAAGATAGGTCGCCCCCGCCCAGGGGCGTCCCTTCTTCGGGGGCGCCGCCTTGGAGGCAGAGACCGACTCGTCTCGTACGCGCCAACTGCCATTGACCTTAATTCCCTCGAGGGCCCCGCTCTTGATGCGCTTATGCACTGCCTGGACGGAAATGCCCAGTTCATTTGAGGCCTCTCGTATGCTCATATCCATTACCGCATTCACCGCCTTTCATGGTTTCAAATTATAAAGGTTTAAAGATAACGGTGTAAAGGTTTAAATACAGTGGTTTAAAGGTTTAAACTTCGCCCCCGTCTTCCCCTTGCGTCAAGGGGGCTTGACCTTTGCGCTGCGTCATGGCCCACGCTGCAGGGCACAGACAGCGAATGCGACGAAGGGAAAGCCCTGGCAACGGGCGACAAGGCAGCCGCCTCCCAGGGCGGCCCTGCCAGAAGACGCAAAACGGGCCGGGAAGTTCGCCCTCCCAGCCCGTTCGGTTCGCGCAGCGCCATTCGCCACTGTGCGGCGCGTGGCCTTGAGCGTTAGCCTCGTGCGGTAGCGATTGCCACCCGTTGCAAGCGGCGCGGGAGCTGATGCCGCCCCGTCGCTCGCTAGTGTGTGGTCCTGGCTGTTAGTTCCCCGCGGCCCGGGCGGCCTCGTAGGCTTCCACAAGTTTCTTGGTCACGTCGGCCGGCGCGGCCTCGTAGCCCTCCAGCGTGAGGCTGTAGGAGCCCGATCCGCGGGTCATACTCCGCAGATCCTTGGTGTAATTGATCACCTCGGCGTAGGGGGCGCGCATCTTGATGATGGTCTCGCCGGCCGCAAAGCCCGCGTCGGTACCGACGATGCGGCCGCGACGGGTGGAGATGTCGCCCATGATGGTGCCGGCGTACTCCTCCCCCACGGTCACCTCCATGGTGGCCCAGGGCTCCAGGATGATGGGACCGGCCTGCTCGCAGCAGGCGCGGAAGCCGATGCGGGCCGCGGTCTTGAAGGCCATCTCGTTGGAGTCGACGGAGTGGTACGAGCCGTCGAACACGGTGCACCGAATGTCCACCATGGGGTAGCCGGCGAGAAAGCCTTCTTCCATGGCCTCGCGCACGCCCTTATCGACAGCGGGGATGAGGCCGTTCGGGATGGCGCCGCCCTTGATCTCGTCCACGAACTCGTAGCCCTCGCCGGGGATGGGGACCACGCGCAACCAGCAGTCGCCGAACTGGCCGGCACCACCGGTCTGCTTCTTGTGGCGACCCTGGGCCTCGGCCTGGCGCGTGATGGTCTCGCGGTAGGGAATGCGCACGGGCACAAGGCGCGCCTCCACGCCGGACTGGTCCTTCAGGCGGTTCAGCAGCATCTCCACCTGGGCCTCGCCCATGGCATGGATGATGGTCTGGTGGGTATCCTCATCGCGGGTGATGCGCAGGGTGGGGTCGGCCTCGGCGGCGCGGGCGAGGAAGGTGCCCAGCTTGTCCTCCTCCTTCTTCGACACCGCCTCGATGGCCACGGGGTACAAGGGCTCGGGCAGGGGCAGAGGCTCGATGGCGATGGTGCCCTCGCAGGACAGGGTGTCGCCGGCGCGCACGTCGTTCAGCTTCGGCACGACCACAATGTCGCCGGCCTTCGCGCTCTTCACGTCCATGGACTCCTTGCCCATCATCACCTGAATCTTGCCCAAACGCTCCTTCTTGCCGGTACGCCCGCAGACCAGCTCCAGGCCGGGCTCCAGGTAGCCGGAGATCACCTTCAGGAAGGTGAGGCGCCCCACGAACGGGTCGGACACGGTCTTGAAGGCGAAGGCGCAGGGAGGCTTCGTCTCGTCGATGCGCACGGTGACGTCGTCGGCCATGCGGAAGCGGCCGTGGCTCTTCGGATGCGGGAAGTAGGTGCAGATATCCTCCATGAGGCCCTGCACGCCCTGCATGATGATGGTGCTACCCACGAACACGGGGATGATGAGCTCCTGGGCGATGGCCTTATCAAGCAGGCCCTCCAACTCCTCCTGAGTCAGCTGCTCTTCGCCATCGAGGTACTTCATCATAAGCTCGTCGTCGGCCTCGGCCACCAGATCGCACAGCTTATCACGGGCGATGCGGGCTTCCTCCTGGTACTTCTCGGGCAGCGTGTCCACCGCTTCCACGCGCTCGCCGCCGTCCTCGAAATAGCGGGCCTCCATGCGGATGATGTCGATGACGCCCTGGAACTCCTCGGCTTGGCCGATGGGGATGGTCACGGCGCCCAAGCGGCCGCCGAAGCGGGCGTGCAGCAGCGCCATGGCGGCGTCGAAGTTGGCGTTCTCGCGATCGATGTGGTTGATGTACACCGCGCGCGACAGACGCATGTCCTCGGCCTCGCGCCACAGCTTCGTCGTCATGACCTGGGGACCGTCGACGGCGTCCACCACGAACAGGGCCATCTCGGCGGCCTGCATGGTGGCCAGCGTGTCGCCGATGAAGTCGGGGTGGCCGGAGGTGTCCAGCACGTTGATCTTGTAGTCCTTGTAGGGGATGGGGGCGATGGAGGTGGAAATGGTGAACTTGCGCTTGATTTCCTCGGGATCGTAGTCGAGGTACGACTTGCCGTCGTGCGTCGTGCCCATGCGCGGCGTCTTGCCGGAAACGAAGAGCATGGCCTCGGCCAGCGAGGTCTTACCGGCGCCATCCTGTCCCACAAGGACGATGTTTCTGACGTGTTCGGGAGCCGGAGCTGCCATGAGCGACCACCTGCCTTCCAGATAGAGGGCGCTCGCGCCCCGTGCGCGAGCGTTCCCAAGCGGCGCGGGCGCAGGCCCCACCGCAGGCGAGTACCTTCCTGTCGCACGCCTCGAGCTGCGCGGAAGCCCCTGACGAGCGGAAACCGGCACCTGTGGCCCGGCGTTCCCGCTGCTCTTGCGACATCCGCCAACCCCTCCGCTTACTGACACTGTGACAGCGAGCGGCTCTCTTCGACCGGCGAGCGGCATTTTGGCGTTGGATTCATCTTAGCAAAACCCTTGGCCCCCACGGCCCGCACCTGCCCGATATTTTCCCCAACTTTTCAGCGTGGCCGAGGGCGCGCGGAGGGCGCCGTGGCGAGGCGCGACACTCCGGGAAAGTCGCAGGGGTAGGGGGCGGGGCGGGATGCGGGCGAGATGCGAGCGCGGTATCGGCAGGATGCGGGCGAGATGCGAGCGCGGTATCGGCGGGACACGGGCGAAATCGCATAGGGTCTCACGCAGGACGGCGGCGAGGCCTGCGCGCGATTGTGGGTGACGCGGTAACGGCGTGCGGCATGACCTCAGTACGCCGTTCCCGCGACAAAAGTACGACTGCGAGCCTCTAAGCTAGAGCATCCCTCCCAGAAAGGATTCCCATGTCCAAGCTCCTCCTCTTCGGCCCCACCGCCTTGGAATTCTACGAAACTGTGGCCGATCTCAACTTCGAGAGAACCTTCCTTTCTGCGGGCGACGCCGGCGCCCTCATGCCGACCACCAAAGCCCTCGCCTTTTTGCACCGGCAACTCCCCCACCTAAGCCGTCCCGCCCATGTCACCGTGCTGGACAGGGATCATCGTCGACAAAAGGACGCACGATGCCACACCGCTTCCCCATCGCTCGCCGCCATGCCCCTCTTCCGCATTGGCGACGGCATCCTCGTGCCCCTCCCTGAAATCGCCCTCGCCCAAGCATCCCGCGGGCTCTCCGTCGTCGAGGCGGCCCAGCGAGGTAGCTTGCTCTGTTCCGCGTTCTTCAAGAAGGGGGAGCCTGCGTCCCTGAAGACACGCACGCCCCTCACCCTGCCCTCCGCCATTGAGGAAGCCAGCCGCCATTGCAGTGATATTCCCGGGTGCAGAATTACCCGGAGCGCCATTCCGTGGATGCTGTCCCACTGCGCTTCACCCCGGGAAATCGCTTTGGGACTCGTGCTGTCCCTGCCCGTGCGCTTGGGCGGCTACGGCCTCCCAAAACCCGCACCGAATTTCCCCATTGCCCTGGGCCTGCGCACGCGGAACCTGGCAGACAGGGGTTATTACGTCGCCGACTTTTGCTGGCCCGAGAGACGGCTGGTCGTAGAATACGACAGCGACACCTTCCATCTCTCATCGGACCAGCACTACCATGATGTGGTGAAACGTACGACGCTTGAGGCTATGGGCTATCGCGTCATCACCGTTTCGCGACGCCAGCTGAACAGCCCCGCCGAAATGGACAAAGTGGGCGCCCTTATCGCCAAAGCTCACGGACGAGACTTCCGCTTCCGCGTTCACGACTTCAAAAGCCGGCAAGCCTCCCTCTGGACAGTTCTGGGACTGACTCCGCACTGAGAAAAACCGTCAAGATTGAGGGGTTTGGTATGCCAGAATTGCAGGGTTGGGTACATGCGAACGACAAAAGCCCAGGTCGGAATTGGCCGCAGTGGCGTCTCGCGATACCCAACCCCCAAATCTTGCCGGAAAACTCGATCGGTGCGGCAAAAACCAGGGGTTGGGTATCGCGAGCGGCCGGGGCCATGGGAGCCAGGGGTTGGGCATCGCGCGATTCTCAAGTTGGAACCGGCGTGCGTCCCCGTGGCGCGGTGCAGGCTGCACCCGCGCGAGGAGCGCCGCGTGGTCTCGCATGCTCAGAGCATCATCGACTCCGGCGGCGCCCACGGGAGGGACGCAGGCTGGAACCGGCGTGCGTCCCCGTGGCGCGGCGCAGGCTGCTGCCGCGCGAGGGACGCGCATCGACTCCGACGGCGGCCGCGGCCGCTCCGGCGTGCGTCCCTACAGTTCTCCGATGATGCGGGCGGTGCGGGCGGCGCACTCAGCCTTGGCCCGCTCCAGGTCGATAGTGGGCCACTGCTCCTGGCGACCCGCCGGGGTGTCGTCGGCCCGATAGATGACCTCGCCATCGCACATCGTCAGCACCACGTCGGCGCCGTCGCCAGCGTACACCAGGTTGTACACAGGGTCGGGCGCTGGGCACCACTGGGGGCCGGTCGTGTCCAGCACGCACAGGTCGGCGCGCATGCCCTCGGCCAGCACGCCGCAATCGTCGCGCCCCTGGGATCGGGCGCCGACGCGCGTCGCCGAAGCCAGCGCCTGCTGGGGCGTGACCGCCGTGGGGTCCAGCGTGGCGCCCTTGTAGATGAGCGCCTGAAGGTACATGTCGTGGAACAGGTTGTGGTTGTTGTTCGAGGCCATGCCGTCAGAGCCCAGGCACACGTTCATGCCCCGGCGCAGCATCTCGGGAATGGGGGCGAAGCCGCTGCCGAGCTTCAGGTTGGACGCGGGGTTGTTGGCCACGAACACGCCGCGGGCCTGGAGGATGTCCAGGTCGCGCTCGTCCACCCACACGCAGTGGGCCGCCGTCACCGGCACATCGAAGATGCCGATGCCGTCGAAGTACTCCACTGGCGAGAGGCCGCCATGGCGCTCGCGGCACTCGCGCACCTCCTTCTCGGTTTCCGAGAGGTGGATGTGCAGCCGCAGATCGGTGCCGCGCACGATATCGAGAATGTCTCGGCACACCGTTTCCGTGGACAGGTACTCGGAATGGATGTTGTAGTCGATGCGGATGCGCCCGTCACCGGCCCCGTGCCAATCGGCCACCAGGGCCTCCATCTGGGCGCAGATGGGATATTCCGCGTAGGGCTTCTCCTCGAAGGCCACGAGCCCCTCGCACATGTTGGCCTTCATGCCTGCTTCCAGCACCGCCTGGCAGCGCCCCTCGCTGGCATAGTACATGTCCGAGAAACTCACCACGCCGTAGCGGGCCATCTCGGCGCAGGCGAGCACCGTGCCCCAGTAGCAGTCCTCGGCGGTCATTTTGGCCTCGAAGGGAAAGCACTTCTCTTCGAGCCAGCGCTGAAGCGGCAGGTTCTCAGCGAAACCGCGCAGAAGCGTCATGGGGGAATGGGCGTGGGCGTTGTAGAGCGCCGGCATGAGCAGCTTGCCACAGCCGTCGTAGATCTCTCCGAACGTGGCGGCCACGGCCGGCTCGGGGGCCTCCTCGCTCACAAGGGCGATGCGGCCGTCGCGCACGCCAACCCAGCGATGGGATTGCACGGCGAAGTTCTCGTCCAGGATATCGATGTCGGCGAAGAGCATGGCAGGCCTTTCTCGGGGGATGGAAGCACGGAACTAGAGGGAGAAGATGCTGGGGGCGAGATACCAGCTGTCATTGATCTTGATGATGCGATAGGCCGTGGGGAAGGCCTCGGCGGCCTCACCACCGGCAGCGACGGGGGCTTCGCCGGCAGCAGCGTCAGAGGCGCCGGCCCCCTCCGCGGCGGAAGCGGAATCCTCAGCCTCGGGAGCAGCGCTGCCCTCGCCCGCAACGTCGGCGGCAATCATCGGCTGGGCATTCACCACATAGGCGGCCTGGAGGAAGCGCTCGAGGCCGACGTCCTTGAAGCGGGCCTCAAGGGACTGGATCTCCTCTGGCGAGCAGGCGTCGCCCTGCACGAGGATGAATCCCTCGGGGGCCAGCGTCGCAGCCAAGGCAGCCACCTCGGGATCAGTCAGGCGCTCGATGAGGGCTGCGGGAGAATCGGCGCCGAGGGAAGCGGTCCAGGCGCTCAGATAGTCGGCAGGCAGGAAGCTCAGGGCGCTGCGCACCCACTGGGCCTGGGCCGACGGATCGTCCGGAGCGGCGAGGGCACGGTTCAACCCCGGGGTGATGGCCGCGAGCAGGTCATCGGCAAAGGCGTAGCCGGCGCCCTCGGAAACGATGGGCCCCGCCGTCGGCACCGCTTCGCCGTCTTCGACCGCACCTTCTGCAGCAGCCTGGCCGTCGCCCTCGGACGCCGCATCCCCGTCGCCGGAGGCCTCGGCGCTCTCCCCGACCGAAGCCTCTACTGCCGGGGCTTCAGCCGGAGCCGAGGGCGTCATGCGGCCCATGAGCAGCGGCACCGCCACCACGCACGCGATGACCGCCACCAGCCCCACCAGAGCCGCCAGCAAGGCCGGACGCGGCGCACGGCCCTCATCGGCCTGAGCAGCAGCGCCGCCACCAGACACGGAGGCTTCGACGGCCCCAGCGGCGCCTTCAGCCGGAGGCTCGACCGGGACGACATCCTCGGCCGGGGCAACGTCCTTAACTGGGGCAACATCCTTAACCGGAGCAGCGTCCTCAGCCAGAGGCTCCACGGGGACGGCAGGGGCACTGTCGCCGAGCGGCTCGGTCGGCGGCTCGCAGTTCGATGCTTCGCTCGGGTACTGCTCGGTCACGGGATGCTCCTTTCGGGGAACGCCTCAGGCGAAAATACACTGGGCCAAGGATACCCTATAAACGGGGGAGCGGCCCTGCGGACCGCTCCCCTCCTCGCTTAATCTAGACGATCAGCCGGACACTCCGAGATGCCTTCGCTGCCATGGGCTAGATGGTGATGTCAACCCAGCGCTCGGCCTCCTCCTCTTCACGGCGACGCAGCCGCGAGAGAATGATCATCATAGCCGCCAGGCCCGCCAAAGATGCCAGGATGAAACGCAGCAGCGAGGTAGGATCGCCGGTCTGGGGCAGCAGCTTGTGCGTCACCTTCGCCAGCCAGTCCTTCTGGAAGATCTCCGTCATCCAGTCGTCCTCTTCCTCGGGATCGGGGTCGGGCTCCACATAGTAGCCCGGATCCACGGCCCGTCCGGCATCGCGCGTCCACTGCTGGGGGGCGAGCACCTGATAGGCGACACCATAGGCATTGGGCGCTCCGCGCGGGCTCAGTACGCCGAGCGGCTCGCTGATGCCCACGTTGTCGTCCACGTCCTCGCCACGGAGGTTCATGTGGGCCACGTCGTTGTCGAGGTTGTCATCCTCGCCCACATTCAGCGGCACCCACTCCGCATCCGACGGCTTCTCCATGCGCACGCGGTACACATAGGGGCGGCCGTAGCCATCCACCGCCGGCAATCCGGCGAAGGCATAGCCGCCCTCCAGGTCGGTCTTGGTCGCGGCCACGCGCTCCCAGACGCCCTCGGAAAGCACGCCGTCATCCTGGTTGCGGTCGAGATCGGCCGCCGGATCGGGCACATCCATGTCCAGCAGCTTCTTGAGCCGCGCCGAAGCCTGGGCATCCTCGTCGTCGCCATCGCCCTCGTCGGGGGTATCAGCATCCCCGTCGTTCGGGGCGTCGTCGCCGGCATCCTCCCCGCTGGAGGCGCCCCCGTTGTCGTCGCCATCGACATTGCCATCGCTTGCATCGCCGGCCCCATCGTCGAGACCGTACACGCGGGTGACCCACGTCAGGGCCGCTCTGGCGACCAGGCCATCGGCACCAGCATCGCCGTCGAGGCCTGTGCCGTCGTCAACGTCGCCATCGCCGTCGGGATTGGCGCCATCGTCAGGATCGGTGCCGTCATCGCCCGCGCCGCCACCGTCCCCATCGGGATCGGCGGGATCCTCATCGTCGCCCGGCGTGCCGGGAACCTCGTCCCCATCGGGATTCGGCGACTCATCCACGGGCGGCTTCGCGCCGTCCACGATCCAAGCGATATCCAGATAGCGCTTCGTTCCCTGGAGCGGGTTGCCCTCAGCATCCAGGTCGCTACCCGGAGCACCGTCGGTGATGCGGCTCATCCAGCCCGCATCCACCGCATCGGCAAAGGTAGCCACCGAGCGCTCCAGCACCACCTCCGCATCAATCACGAGCTCGTCGTCCTCGGCCTGGAGGCCGTCCTTATCGGCGTCCTTCCATACCCAGCCGCTCACGCTCGTGCCCGCGAAGGGAATGAGGCCGGCATCGTTGAAGTGGCTCGACCGCGACCCGAGCGTGGACCAGCGCAGCCCATCGGGGCCGTCCACCTTGGACTCCTCGGCATCGGCATCGTCGGCGGCCATGGCGAGCACCATAAGACCGTCAACAGCCACCTCGCCCTCGGGATCGAGGCGCGTCGTGGCCTCGTCGAGATCGGAGTCGGTCTCGATATCCTCGCCGTTGTTCAGACCCGTCACGGCGAAGCCGCGCGGCATATCCACCACGTTCACGCGGTAGCCGTAGACCACCGTCTGCTCGGCATTGCCGATGACGCGTACCTCGGTAGCGGGCAAGTCGTTGAACTCGTAATAGCCCTGCGGGTACTCGATAACCTGCTCCTCGCCAAGGAAGTCCTTCACGCGGCGCTCGAAGTACCCAGTGGTCACTACCCGGCAGGTGCTCGCCTGCTCTTCGGCGGAGAGATATACCGTGGCGCCGCCCGGCTGCACCACATTGCCCTGGGCATCCACGAGGCGGTTGAAGTCGCGGTCGAAGACCCATTGGCCCTCTTCCCCGTCATACCAGTAGCGGGTCAGCTCCACCGTGGCGCCGACGATGCCGGCCTCTCCCTCCTCGCGCAGCCCGTTGCGGTTGCCATCGTTCCACACGGTGCCGGAGACGGTATTCAGATTCGGGGCCTTCGCGCCGGCGTCGAGCACCGTTCCGCTGGGAGCGGGCACGTCGAAGGCAACCTTCTTGTCATCGGCATCGTCATCGTACTGGGAGCCGAACACGGAATCCGGCTTGTTAGTGCTCTCGCGGCTCAGGTAGGCATAGCCATCGTCGATGGTCATACCGTTGCGGTAGGTGATGGCCTGGCGCAGGGTAAGCGCCCCCTCCTCGCTGCGGGTGAGGTCGGAGTCGGGGCCGCCCACATGGAAGCGGGACATCACGTAGCCGTTGTTCAACTCTGCCATGTAGACGCGGTAGCGCGTCTGGAACACCTCGTCGGCGGCACCGGGCACACCGTAATCCACCAAATCGCCCGCCGCGTCCTTCTGCACGTAGCACTGGAGGGCGCCAAAGCGGTAGCCGCCATCGGCACCGGTAGTGGTGGAGAGCGATCCGGGAGGCGCCGGCTTTACGGAACCCTGACGGTTCTCGGGGGTGTCGGGCAAGCCCTCGGGCAGGTAGCCGTTGGAGTCGCCCACCTTGTCGGCGGGGGTGCGCACGGCCCACACCTCGGTTCCGCCGGGATCGGGGAAGACCACAGCGTCGCCGGCGCGAACCGCAGAAGCCCGGACCGTCTCGGCCTCGGGTCCTTCAGGGCCGTTCGGGTCGCCGGCCGCCCGCAAGCGGGCCACCAGCTGGTAGTCCGTGCGCTGGGCCAGCCCCTCGATGGAGACGAACCCGGCCTCGTCGGCCACCGCCCAAGAGCCGTGGGCCGCGATCTCAGCCGCCGTGGCTCCCTCGGGCACCGCTGCGTACTCCCAGCCGTTCCAGTCGGGACCGGCCTCAACGTCGGCAATGGCGTCGTCGCCGACCTCCTTCCACCACCGCTCGCGCTCTGTGAAGGCAACCGCCACGGCAGTCACATCCACATCACCCTCGGCAAAGGGCACGCCGGCCACCGCCGTGGCCCCGCGGGTAGCCACGTAGAAGGGCTGCTTGCTCGTCACCAAGTTGCCATCCCGATCCTGCTGGCGGCAGATAACGCCGTACTGGGTGTGCGGCTTGATCTCGATAGTGTGGGTCGTTCCATCGAGAGCCGTCACAGTCATACCGTCGCGGAAGCGACCCGGATACTTGTCCTCCCAGGGGAACACCGTGACGAAGTCGGCATCTTCCGCATCGGCCAGCCACAGCGGCTGCCAGTCGCCGTTGCCGTCGGTGTAGCCGAAGCCCTCGATGGAGTATTGAGTGTTGTCGGTCACGTGGCGCACGCTCACAGAGCTATCGGTAGCGGTCAGATCGCCCGGATGGGGGTCGTCCACCGGATTGCCGAAGGCCGGGTTGTGCACCCACGCCCCGGCTCCGCCAGCAGCCTTGGGATCGTAGTACTCCTGAGTCAGGTAGATCGTCTCGCCCACGAGCGGGTCTTCCAGGGGAACGAGCTTGTCCGGCTGCTCCTCGCCATCGCCCTCGTTGCCGCTCCCCTCGCCTTCGCCGTTGGCCCCATCGCCCGCAGCGTCGTCGCCCTCGGCACCGTCGCCTGCGGTGCCATCGCCTGCGGTGCCATCATCCTGCTCCGAGCCGTCTTCCTCCGTCTCGCCGTCGATGGCCTTGTAATTGCGAATGCCGTCATAGTTGGCATCGTCCCACGCCACGCCGGAGATGACCGCCGTGCCGAAGGGGCCGAAACCGCCGTTCATGCAGTCGGCATCGCGGATGGTGGACAGGTCGAAGGCCATACCGTTGGCCCCCACGTAGTACGCGGGATCTGTCGCGCCCACCGGATCGGCATCGGTCGTCGCCCGATCGGCCAGAACCAAACGGCCATCGAGCACCGATTTCTCCTCATTCTGGATGTTCACTTCGCTCAGGGTGATAGCGTAGTAGTCTTCGCTGTAGCCGGCATCGTTGGCCAGGCGGTCGTTCAGCACAGTCGCGTCTCCGGGACGGTGCACCTTAGAGGCCGCCGCGCTCACCGGCTCGTCGCCGTCATCGGACAGCAGGCGGGTCACCGGCATGCCGCGCACGGTGCCGTCCTGGCCCGCGCGGCCCTCCACCTGCAACGTGTAGCCGAGCAGATACCACTCGTCCCAGTCGTCGGTCACGAGCACGTCATCGTTGCCCTCGTCGTTGCCCGCCTTCACGTTGCGCGTCGCCGCGGGCAGGTCGTCGAAGGCGAAACGACCCTCGGCGTCGGTGATGGCCCGCACGGTGCCGTTGGGTTCGGGCACCCATTCGTAATGGTAGCCGGCCATAGGCTGGCCCGCGGCATCCCGGGCCTCGATGGCGCCGGCTGACGCCGGCCACGATCCCTCATCGCCGGCAACGGGATCATCGCAGGCGCATTGGTCGTCGGCCACCAACTTGAGGCCCCAGGCCCGCAGGTACACGTGCTTGCCCGCCAACTTCGGCTCGTCGACCTGGTTGATGCCATCGTAGTTGCCGTCCTGGAACAGCACACCCTCGATGGTGGCGGTCTTGCGCTTCAACAGGGCCGCGTCGTTATAGGCGCGATCGCTGCCGGCACCCAGGTCGTAGCGAGCGCTCACAGCCGCTTCCCCGACCGCCGATGCCGCGGGCAGCGCCGCCAGAGCGCGGGCCACCGTCGCGGCGGCACCGCGGGAGGCGCCCCGGGAAGCGGGCTTCTTCTGGGCCAGGGCCTCGTCTAGAGGCAGCAGGCCCTTGTCTTGGTTGTCGTTGTTGGACGGGTTGCCCTCAGTCAGGTTGCCCAGCACCGAGCTCTCGTCTTGGCGGTTCAACAGCACATCGTACTCGTCAGCCTGCATGAGATTGGCATTGACGTTGATGAGGTCGGAGTCCTGAGTGAAGTTGTCCTTCTGCTGGTACTTCGCAATCATCCAGGCCCGCTGCTTGAAGCCGGCATCGGTGTAGCGCACCTTGTAGCCGTAGATGATCTTCTCGCCGTTGGCCCCCGCCCGCTGGGTGGGCAGATCCTCGAAGCGGTACACGCCCGAGCGCACCACCGGATCGCCTCCCTCGACCACCGGGGCGTACTCCTGCACTTTCGTGTACTGCACGTGCTGGGGGTCGCTGCGCCAGGCCGTCGTGGTGTTCTGGTCGTAGTAGTCCGGATCGGCGTTGCCGTCGGTCCAGCCCTCGCCGGGCAGCGCCCACTCGGGGTCGCGCACCCAGTTGCCGTTCTCGTCGGGAATATAGCGCTCCAGGGTCACCCGGGCGTTGTTGATGCCGTCCTCGCTGGCATTCTCGTCATAGACGGTGCCGTCGCGGTAGGCGGTGCCGTCCACAGCCTCTTCCGGCTCGTAGACCACCGGCTCCTCGATGCCCGTGAGCTCGTTCGCACGCATCACCGGGGTCTCGGCACCAGCGTCGTCCACGGCGTACAGGTGAATCAGGCCGTCGGCCTCCAGACGCGAGAGCTTCACCACGTCGCCCTTCATAAGGGGAGCGCCCTCTCCGTCGCCGTCGGTCGGCGTGATGGCCTCGTACACCGTGATAGTGCCGTCCTCAGCGTACTCGATGAGCAAGGGCACGAGCCTCTCCGGATCCGCGGGATCCACGGCATGCACCACGGGCAGGCCCGTGGCCTCGTCAACCGATTGCACGCCGTCGTTGTCGGCATCGTTCCAGAAGATGCCCACGATGTCCTGGGTCGGCGGCGGCAGCTCGCCCACATCGCCGGCCTTCACGGCATCGGCGCCCGTGGCATAGTCGCGAGCATCCATCCAGTCGAAGGTAAGCCGCCCGTCCAGATCGTTCTGGAAGTCAGTGGCGGCAATAGTCTCCTGAGCCGTGGCGCTGCGATCCTTGCCCTGGGCGGCCAGGATGATCTGGCCTTCCAGCATCTCCTGGCGCTGACCGAGGTAGCGCTTGGGAGCCACGAGAGGCGCGCCGTCGGCATCCGCGCCCTCCTCGGCCACGAAGGCTTCGCGACCGATGATCGGGTAGTGCTCGGTGATGCCCAGATTGTCCGGCAAATCGGAATCCACAGCCAGGGCCCGCTCATCGGTCCCCTCGTGGTAGCGGGTCATCATCCAGGCGCCCTCCTCGGGCAAACCGTAATGATCGCGGTCGTAGTTCTCGGTGAGGCGGTCCAGCTTCACGCGGTAGCCGGCCAGGTACTGCTTGCCGGCATCGTCGGTGTAGGCGCAGGGCAGGTTATCGAAGCGGTAGATGCCCTCATCGTTGGTGCGCACAGCTACCGTGCCGTCGGCCACGACGGCGTCGGCGGTATCCCAATCGCCGGTCACCAGGGGATGGTCGCCGTCGCGCAGCGTCGTGTATATATCAGTGCCGAAGTCCTCGTTGCGGAACCAGTGACTCGTGTCATAGCTGGCCGAGATCTTCCCGGACAGGTTCAAGGTATCGTAGTCGAAGTCGTCGGTGAGGAAAGCCGGGGCGCTGTCAGGGTTCACCGCATCGGGATCGTAGTACCACTGCTCCAAGGTGACGGTCTGCCCCTTGAGACCCTCCTCCACGAGCTTGGTCGTCGTGGAGCCGTCGGGCAGCGACACCTCCTCGGTCGTCTTCATATCCTGGAGGCCGTCGTAGTCGGCATCGCGCCACACGCGGCCGGTGAGCGAGCGGGTGGGCACCGGCAGCTCGCCGGCATCGCCGCCATCGTAGCGATCGGCCCGCGCCCGCATGATATCGAACACCACCGAACCGGTCGCTTCGCTGATCACCTGGTTGTGGGGCACCGTGACCAGGGTGGTCTTGTCGGCAGCCAGGGTAGCGGCGGCATCCTTGGGGGCCGCGAGGATGATCTGACCGTCCTCGGCGCGCGTCCCCTCGTCGATGGCGTTCTCGAAGGCCTCCTCGCGACCGGTGAGCGGGTAGGGTACCACGGTGTCGGCCGGAGTCGATCCGAGACCATCGTCGATATCGGAATCGCTCGCAAGGGCGCCCTCGTGGTAGCGGGTCATCATCCATGGAACGCGGGACACGATGTTGCCCGCGCCATCGCGCACGTCGGTCTGCTCCAGCCCGTTCAGGGTCAGGCGATAGGAGGCCAGGTAGAAGGCACCGGTATCGTCCACATAGGCCGTGGGCAGGTTCTTGAAGCTGTAGAGGCCGTCACCATTGGTGGTCAGGGTCACGCGGCCGTCATCGCTCAGCGCGGCCTCGTGGGGCTCGCCGGCGGCCCAGTCGTCGGTGGCGATGGCAGTCAAGGCGTTCATGGCATCGTGGCCGAACTGCTCGTTGCGCTTCCAGGCACCATCGGCCGGGTCGAAGTACCATTGGGTAAGGGTCACCGACTCGTCCTCGATGCCCGGCTCGTCGTAGCGCTTCACCGTCCGCTTAAGCGGCTCGCCGTTCTCGTCGAGTACCGGATCGCCGTGCTCATCGAGCACGTCTTCCTCCTCTTCCGTGTAGGCCTGCTCGCCATCGTAGTCGTCGTCGCGCCACACCCGGCCGGAAATCTCGCGGCGGGGCACGGCGATCTCGCCCACGTCGCCGCCCTGGACCTCGGCAGCCCGGCGGGTCAGGTAGTCGTACTTCACCGTACCCGTCGCGTCCTGGTACACATCGGCGAGCGGAATGCTCACCTGGGAGGGCTGGTAGGCGTTCTCGCGGCCGGTGCCCACCGGAGCCGCCAGGATGATCTGGCCGTCGCGGTCCAGAGAGCGCTGCTGCACGGCTGTGCCCGTACCCGTATGGTCGGGCTCGCGGCCCACGATGCGCAGAGCCGGCGTCTGCTGCCCCTGGTTGTCCTCCACGTCCGAATCGCGCTGCTCATCATCGCCCTGGTGGAAGTGGGTCATCATCCACGGCGTCTCGTAGAGCAGCTTGGTCGGGTCGTCCTCGTCGTACTTCTTCTCGACGCGCAGGCCGTCCAGGCGCACGCGGTAGGCGGCCAGGAAATGCTCGCCCTCGTCGTTAGTGTAGGCCGTGGGCAGGTTCTCGAAGGTGTAGGCGCCCTCGGCATCGGTATGCACCGTCACCCAGCCGCCATCCTGGGTCTCGCCAATAGGCAGCGTGGACTCCTCGTTGGTCGTCTCGGCCTTCGCGAGGGCCCCGGTGCCGGCATCCAGGTAATCGCGCACCCACACCGTGTAGTCCTTGCCCTGGAAATCTTGGCGGGTCTCGGTCTTCCAGCTGGCGGCCACCGAGGTGCGCACATCGTTGCCGAAGTTCGGGTTCTGCACCCAGTTGGCACCGTCGTAGTACCACTGGCTGATGGACACCGCTTCGCCGGCCAGGCCCTCCTCGTCGTCGGTGCGCACGCCGTCGTAGTCCTCGTCGTTCCACACCACGCCGGTCACGGAGGACCGCGGCACCTCCACCAGGCCCACATCCCAATGCTCGATGCGCTGGGCGGCGCCGAGGTCGTAATCGATGGTAGTGGTGATGTTCCCGCTCTTGCGAGAAACGCGGCGGATGTTCTCGCGGGCCGTAGCCACATCGTCGGCACCGCCGGCCATGACGATCATCTGATCGAAGGACACATCGGCATCGTGGCCGCCGGTCACGGTCAGGGGCCCGGTGCCCGGCGTCGGCGCCGCAGTGGAGCCGGATCCGCTCTCGTTCAGGTAGTAGGCGTAGACCTCCTTGCCATCGCGCACATAGGGGTTGCCGTCGGCATCCCGCACAAGCGTGGCGCTCATGGCGGCATCGGAGTCCAGCTCCTCGTCGAACTGGCCGGTCAGCGGATTGGTCGGCGCATTGCGCAGGGAAATGCCCCAGTCGCGCTCCGCGGCCTTCAGGTTGTCGCGGTCGATGCGTACGCGATAGCCGGCCAGGTACTTGGTCTTGTCCTCGTCCTTCACGGTCTTCGGCGCGTTCGGGTCGGCCACGTAGGTGAGAACACCCTTGAACACATAGCTGCCGGCCGAGGAGGTGCGCGCCGTCTTGTATTCCAGGTCGTTGAGCACCCAGCGGCCCCGACCGTTGCCGTTGTCGCCCGGGGTGCCGGGGTTGTAGTCCCGGGCCGAGAAGGCATCGGCGTCCTCGGGCAGCCAGTAGTACTGCTCGAGGGTCACCGTCACCGCGCCCACGCCGATGTTGGGCACGTCGCCCTGGATGCCGTCGTAGAACACCGGGTTGCCTGCAGCATCAGCGCCGTCGTTCTTGTCGCTCCACACGTAGTTGCCGAGGAAGCCCTTGGTGCCGTCGATCCAGCCCAGGGCCAGCTTGTCGTAGACCTTATAGCCCTTCCAGGGGTTGCGCGGGTCCTCGTAGACCGCATGGCCCTTGGCATCCACGGGTACCGCAGCGTAGAAGCTGTTGGTCTCGCCGATGCCGCCCTTGAGCCACAGGTCGTTGTCCCACATGGCCGCCACCTGGTCGGTCGGGTTGCCCTCGGCATCCGCCGTCTGATCCTCGGCGTTGGCGACCGGACGCTTCAGAGGATCGTTCTCCCAGGTCATAACCGAGGGCTTGAGCACGCGGTTCTTAGTGTCGGTGCAAACGATCTTGTAGTTGTGCTCCGGCTCCAGCGAGAAGCTGAAGGCACCGGTGGCATCGCCCTCTGCGGGCTCCCAGCGCCAATCCAGGGTGTCCAGATCCTCGACGGCTACGAGCTTGTTGCCCGCGTCGTCGAAGGCACGGGTCCATTTGTTCTGGCCCTTCTCCGACACCATGAGCACGCAGTCGGTCTGCACCTCGGCCCGATTGCCGTCGGTATCGTAGGCCTGCTCCCAGGTGTCGGTCTCCTCGTCGTACACCTTCACGGACACTTTCATGTTCTTGAGGCGCAGCTCGTCGACGGCCAGGCCGTACTCGTAGGGATTCGACTCGTCCAGGTTCACGTTCACCCAGTCGAGCACGCCATCGATGAGCTCGGGGTCGACCGATCCGTCGTTCTCGACGTACTTGTTCAGATTCAGGGTCAACTTGCCGTTTACCATAATGAACGGCGGCAGCTCGCCCTTGGAGGCATCGTAGTCGGGCACGTTGTCCGGCGTGAGCGACAGCGGCGCGATGCCGGCATCATCCTCAGGGCCGTCATCCTGCGCACCTGTCGCGACCGGAGCGCTCTGCGGGTTGAAGATGTCACCGCCGCCGTCGCCGCCGGGGTTGTCGCCACCGTCGCCGTCGCCGTCGTCGCCACCCTCTTCGGGATCCTCTTCCATATCCTCGTAGCCGGCCAGCTTGTCGTCGCGGAAGGCCACGCCGGAATACACCACCGGACGGGCGATGCCTACGTTGTAGCTGGTCATCTTCGCGTCGTAGATCTCGTTTTGAGGATCGGCCCCCACAGCATAGCGATCGGCATCGAAGGCCACCGCGTCCACGCGAATCACCTCGGAGGTGGCGGTCATGGCATCGCCGGTGCGGTTTACGGACAGATAGGAGGAAATGTCCTCCGTGTCTCCGGTGGGAGACCCCTTCTCGTTGACCACGGGCGCCGAGGCCGCACCGATGCGCTTGGTAGTGAGCGCGTAGTTGGCGTACTGCCGCGGGAAGGTGAAGCGCAGGCGGTAGTTGCCCGGCTTCAGCATGGAGAACATGTAGTAGCCGCGGTTGTTGTAGTAGTCCGATTCGGTGGTGTACACGTAGGCGCCCAGATCGACGCCCTCAGCCGTGGTAATGGGCTCGTAGCCGTAGATGCCGCGGATGGGCTTGCCGGTCTTGGCGTCGGCCTTCACCCAGATCATCTTCGAGGACGTAGTGCTCTCGCGCACCTGGGCCACGGCCTCGCCGTTGCGGTTCACCGGCACGCCCCACTCGTTGAGCAGCTCCACCTTCACGCCGTTCACGCCCGGGTCATCGGGCTTGCCGTCGTAATCCAAATCGCGGAACAGGGCACTGGTGTCCTTGCCTCCGTCGTAGGTGTAGGCATAGGTGCCGCGGGCACTGTCGATGGACTTCTCCGTGGACAGGATATAGCGGCCGTTGGCCCCCTTGTGGTACGTGGTCTCGTTGCCCAGGGTGTCAGTGGTCGTCTCGCCCAGGGTGTCGTTGGTCAGACCGTCCCAGTTGTTGTCGAGCCACACGTAGCTGCCCAGGTAGCCGTAGCCCTCCGGAGCATCCACGTACACGCCGGCCGGCTTGTTCTCTATCTTGCGATAGGTCAGGCCGCTCTCGCTGGAACGGTAGTCGGCCATGGACATGAAGGTGTTCCACTGGCTCGTCTCCCACAGGCGCTTCTGCAGCTCGGTGGCATCTTCCTTCAAGCCATCGATGGACTTGTAGGTCTTGCCAGCACCGCCGAGGTACTTGGGAAGGTTCAGCGGCGCCGTCAGCTCGTACTTCAAGCGCACGTCACCGTTGTTCGTCATGAGGTACAGATCGTCGTCGAGCACGCGGCACCAAATGGTGCCGATGCAGCGGGTGAGGGCCTCGGCCTCGTCAGGATGGGCTTTCACGTAGGCCTTCAAGTCGTTGAGGTCCACGAGGTTCAGCTCGGCCATGGCGGCGGCAACGGTGGTCTCGCCGCCGTTGCCGGTGACGTGGGCCACGGTCCACTTGGTGATGTACTCGTCGATCTTGTCGGCTTCCATCTCCGTCGCATCGAGATTGGCGCTGGCTATATCGATAGGCTCCACGATGTCGTCGGTGGTCAGGGGCCGGTAGCGCACGTTGGCGCCGCTGCCCTCGGTGGCAATGGGCCCAACCCACACCTGGCCCTGGGCGTGGACCTCCTGACCCGTCACCTTGTCGTAGCCGTCTTCCAGGGCCAGCTCGTATTTGCCCTTGATGTCGCCGACGGTCTCGTCGTAGGTCGTGTCCGTATACTCCATCTTGATGGAGTCGAGGTTCTTGAGCCAGCCGGACCACTGGGACTGGCGCAGGTTGTACTTCTTCGCGTTGTTGTCGTAGGTGGAGGCCTCCTTGTCGCCGACGTGGGGCAGCGTGTCCACGAAGGTGGAGTGCTTGTAGAGCATGGCCGTCGAGGGGTTGTTGCCCGTGTACTGCTGGATGAGCTCGTAAATATAGGAGCCGCCCTCGGGCACGGCCGCCGTCTGGGTGCGCTTGGAGAACTTCTCGTCGGTGTAGGTGGGCTGCACCATCTTCTCCTGAACCACCTGGTCGTTGTTGGTCCAGCCGATGGAGTCCACGTCCTTGCGCAGCAGGGTCTCGGTGCGGTCACCGTTGCCGTTGCCGTCGTTCAGGTCGGAGCGGTAGGAGGAGTCCTTGGACACCGCCGTCTCCGGATCGTTCAGCGTGGCCTTGTCCACGAGCACCGTCTGCTTCGTCTGGCCGTCGATGCGGAAGAGGGGCCAGTCGTAGAAGCTGTAGGAACCGGCTTTGTCGGCATAGGCCGACAGCACCAGGGCGCTGCCCACATCGGTGGTGGCCGAGGAGTTCGGATTGAACTGCATGGTGAAGTCGATGATGATGGCCTCGCCGGCGTTCAGGGTTCCGCGGCTGCCATTCTCGCCGGTGAAGTTCCAGGTGAAGCTGCGGCGGGTGTTAGACGTCGCGGAGGCATCGCCCTCGCTCGGAGCCACGGCGTCGTCTTGCGGGGAGACGGCGGCCTTGGAAACATTGTCGCCGTACAAGTAGGCGAACTCGTCCTTGGCCGAGATGGTCGTGCCGCCGTTGGCAATGAGGCCGCCGCCGAGCTGGGCCATGCCCTCTTCCTCGCGCAGGGCCGCCGTGGAGCCGGTGATGGCCACCGGATCGGACTCGGTAAAGCTGCCGTACTCTACCAAGTCGCCCACGGGCTTGTCGGGAATGGGCTTCTCTTCAGGAGCGGGAGTCTCCCCGTCGCCGCCCTCGCCGTCGCCGCCGCCGTCGCCTTCGCCGTCGCCCTCTCCTTCTCCGCCAGAGCTGTCGGTGTCGTGGATATTGCGGATGTAGGTGTAGCTGTCGTCGGCATTCTTCGTCCACAGGTTGCCGTCGTCGTCGCGCAGGTACTCCTTGAAGCGCACAACCCGGTAGGTCCACTGCGGGACCTGGGTGTTCATGTGCGTCGCATCGCCAGCCGAGGGCGACGAGGGATCGTGGCGGTAGTTCTCGTTCAGCGGACTCGCGGGCTTGCCGGCGCTGTCCGTCTCGAACATCTTCTGATAGGGAACGTACTCGAACACGCGGCTGTAGGGGCGTTCCTTGGACACGCGGTTAATGAGGTTGTTGCCCTGCACCACGAGGTTGCGGCCGACGGATTTCGCATCGGAAGCCTTCACGGTGCTGATGTCATAGTAGGGCTCGGTCACCTGGCCGGTGTCCGGGTCCACGGTGCGCGGATGATAGCCGATGATGGCCTCGGCCTGGGCGGCCACAGTGGTCTTGATGGCCTCCACCGTCTCCTTCGAGGTTTCGGGCACGCGGTCGCCGGAGATGATGTCGATGGCCTTCAGCCGCCCGCTCAGCTCCTTCAGCTTCGCCTCGAAGGCAGCGCGGTCGGTATCGACGAGCCCCTGCAGCTCCCGACCGATGGCCTGAATCTGCTCCGCCTGCTGCTCACGCAGCTTCTGATCGGCCGTCTTGTCCGGCAGCTTCGAGAACATGGAGGCCGGTGTGGGTCCGAAGTTCTGGATGCGGGGCAGCAGCGTGGAGACCGAAGGGTTCGTGCACGTATCGCTCGGATACTCGTCCGCGTCATAGCCGAGTAGCGTCATCTGGCCCCGGGAGATGTTGTATAGGGTAATCTCGTAGCGCATGAACAGCGAGTCCTCTGGATCGAGCATGATCGACTCGCTCGTCCAGCCGTAGCCGTTGTTGGCCGTGCCGGCGAAGTACCACTGCTTCGCATCGATCTTGATGGTGGGTCGCTCCTCGGAGCGGAAGAAGCCGGCGCGGCTGCGCTCGAAGGAGGCGTACTTGGTGTCGTCGTAGCGCGGAACCACCGTGGCGAAGTGGTTCACGTGCACCGAGTCGGACACGGTGACCGTGGGATCCTGTCCATCGTCAGCCGCCGTTTGGATGTCCACATCGGCGCCGTTGGCCGTCAGGGCGTCGGCCACGGTATCAGTCACCTCGGCCGGGGTGCCCTCGTCGGCCAAAAGCGTAATGGTCTGGCCCCGATCCGGCTCGCCGAGGGAGAACTGGCGCCCGAGAGGGCCGGTCACCTGGATTTTGGGCATCTCGGTGATGAAGGCCGATCCGTGGACGCCCGCAGCGTTCTTCGTCACCGATTCGGGCAGCGAGCTGCCCACCACCCACTGGGGCTTGTACTCGTCTACGAGCAGGTCGCCCTGCATGGTGCGCACCCAGCAGTCGTCGCCGCCCACGGCCGGATTGGGGGCCGTGCCCTGCTTGGCCGCCTCCATCTCGGCAGCCGACAGGGTACGGTCGGCCCCCTTGCCCTCCTTGGTGGTGATGATCTCGCCGTAGAAGTAGAGGGTGTTCGGGGCGATCTTGTAGACCTTGCTCATATCCAGGTAGTTGATGTTGCCGAGATTGCGCTCAGTATACTTGTAGATGACCTGGTCGTTGTAGTCCTTCTGCTTGGCCCAGGCGGTGTTGTTGCGGTTCGGGTCCACCGCGTCGGGCTCTTCCACCTCCACGGTATCCGGGTCGGCGTCGGTGGCCAAGCGGAAGCCCGAAGGCACCGGCACCTCATGGGAGAGCGTCTCGTCGTCGAGGATGGGACGGCCCGTCTCGTCGGTCTCGCATGCGCGAATGACCCAGCGCACCTGGCGCACCTGCTTGCCGGTGGCCGCCACGCCCTGGGTGAAGGTGATGTTCTGCTTGTCCGACACGCGCGCAGAGCCGACGAACTGCCAGGTGCCCGCGGCATCGTCGGCGGTGTTGAAGTCCGAGGCGTCGTCCTCGCCGAAGAAATAGTCGCGGTCGGCGTCGGTGCCGGGTACGGCGAAGTTCTCGCGATCCTGGCGAACCGCGCCGTTCTGCTCCACATAGCCGTTGTTGGGCTTCGTGACGTTGGTGGTGTTGTGGCGCACGTACACGAGCACGAAGAGCTTCTCCTCGATGGCGCGGTTGGCCTCGGCCTCGGGCGTGTCCACGGGCACGCGCACCGTATCCACCGGCAGCACCCAATCGATCTCGTCGGTATAGACGATCTCGCCCTTGCTGTTGGTCACCACGTTGCCGGCGGCATCGGTCTGGGGCTTGGTCTGATGGTGGTTGTCGTCGTCCTTGAAGTAGGCGTACCAGGTCTTTCCGTCAATCACCTTGGTGGTCTTGCGATCTACGCGCCAGGCGCCCACTTCAGCGCCACTGGCGTTGAAGTAGTAGGTGCCCTGACCCACGGCCCGCTCGGCGCCGGTCACGGGGTTTTTCAGCCTATGGTAGTAGGTGCCGGGAATCTCCCACACGCCGGACTTCACCGAGGTGATGGTGGGGGCCACCTTGCCCGTGGGTATGGTGGCGCTGTTCAAAGGCGCGTTCTCCGCCGACTGGGTGCCCAGGGCCCACAGGGGCACCTGCCAGTCCACGATGAAGCTGTTCACCGCGGCGCCAGTGTTGATGGCCTGGGTCACGAAGAGGTCGTTATCGCCCGATTGCGTGCAGTCCGTCGAGCTCGTGTCGTTGGTGGGCACGCGCACAGTGCCCGTGTCCACGCGCACCGAGGCCGAGGGCTTGCGAATATCGAAGGTGCCGGCCTGGGAGCTCATGTGCCGCTCGGGGCGGCCGCCGCTCTCGTACTTGCCGTCCTGGTCGTAGTCCACGGCAGGCACCACGTCCTGGGTGTCCGGGTCCACGTGCTCGGCGGCATCGTAGACCAGGGACGCCTCGTCGTTGTACTGGAAGTACTCCGGAGACTGGTTGTTGAAGCCGGACACGCCGTACTGCTCCTGGGAGTTGGCGCCCACCGTGGGCTTGTAGTACAGCTCGCCCTTCTTGAAGGTAACGGTGCCATCGCTGTTGCGGTCTACGGGCACCGTCTCGGGGAAGCCCTCCGCGTTGTACTTGATGGCGCCGTTCTCCTTCACCGCCTGGAGGATCTTCGCGTCATCGGCCACGGGCACCGTCATGTCCTCGGCAAAGCGGTGCGACCAGCCCGTCTCCGTGGGCAGCCAGGTCACGTCGCGGCTCTCCGTGGCGAAGTAGGCCGTGGAAGCCTCGGTGGACCAGGTGCGGATGGCATCGATCTGCTGGTAGTAGGGCAGCGGCTCGCCGTCGGCGTCGGTCAGGTCGGCCAGAGCCTCCTCCTCGTCGCCGAGGTTGTCGATGCGGGTGCGCACCTTCACGGTTACGGAGTCGCCGGCGCCCACGTAGCCGTCGGCCCGCACCTGGGCCCAGAAGGCGGCCAGCAGGCTGTCGTGCTTCACGAACTCCTTGTCGGAGGCATCGTCGGGAGGCGTCAGCTCGAAGACGATGGTCTCGCCGCCATGGCGGCGCACCTTCACGTCGTCGCTGTCGGGCAGATCCTCCGGGTCGTCCACGTCGGGCTTGCCGAAGTCGGCGTGCTTGCGGTCTGCCGCCCCGGGAGTGCCGTAGCCGTCCCTATCGTAGTCGGGCTGCACGCGCACGCGCACGGTCCAGCCGGCCTCCACCAGCTGCTTGGGGGTCAGGCGCTCGTACTTCACCGTCTGCTGCTCGCGCTTGGGATACAGCGCCTCGCCCGTATCGGGGTCGCGCACCTCGGTCTTGCCCACGAGGGCCGTGTCGGTGTGGCGGTCGCGATAGGTGCGCTCCACATAGAAGGAGAAGTCGTCGCCCTCGTAGTCGGTGAACAGGCGCTCGTACTGATCGGGCGTGCCCACGGCCTCGCCGAGGTTCTTCAGCTGCTCCTCTTTGTAGAAGGTCACCTGCTCGGGCAGGTACAGGGAGAACACGAGCTTGCCGTGGAGCAGCGCGCCCTCCTTGCCCTGGTTGCCCGAGGCGGCCTTGTCGCCGATGACGGCGTTCTTGAACGTGGCCGCCAGCCAGATCTCGTCGTCGTACTCGAAGGCGCCCTCCTTCGCATCCGGATCGGCGTCGGCCAGCTTCTGGCCCTTGGTCGCCCCCGTGCCGGTCACGGTGTGGCCGGGCACGGCGGTGGTAGCGTTGCCGTCGGAGGGCAAGTCGGTCGGGGTGTTCTCGATCTCGTAGGCCGAGCCCAGGGTGGGGGTCTTCAGGCGCAGCTTCGTGGCGGCGAACACGCCGCCGTCGGTATGCACCGCCGGCGCGCCCCCATCCCGCAGAGCGAAGGCCTCGGCCTTCTGGGCGTCGGAGTTCGTGGAGTCGGCGGTGGGACGGCCCTCGCCATCGACGTAGTTGTTGTTCAGGTTCTTCGTGGTGGCCTCCGACAGGCCGTACTGGGTGCGCCAGTTGAACTCGGAGATGTTCAGGCCGCGGTTGTCGGCCGGGCCCGTGAGCGCCGTGGCCGCCGTGCCCACCCGGGCGCCGCCGCTCTCGGTGTAGGTGCCGAAGTAGCCGTTCAGATGGTTGTACTGCACCTGGTCGTTGGTCTGGGTGCCGGCGTTGTAGAAGTTGTACTTCAGGCGGTCGACGAACTCCACGTTGTTCCACCAGTGGCTGCGATGGTACCAAGACCCGTTGGACTGGATGTAGCAACCGTTGTGCTGGTAGGTATAGGAGCCGCTGAACACGTTGTCGTACTCCCACTGGAAGCGGTAGGCGTCCCAACCGTGGGCATCGCGGTACAGGGCGGTGCCCAGCTTGGAATCGGTGCGCCACACGTTGCTGTTCCAGTTGCCGTTGTCGTCCCAGCGCGTCGCGTAGGCCGCCGACAGGGCATCGAGGCGCACGTCGCGCTGACGGGAGTCGCCGGCCCCGCGATAGCGGGCCGGGGCGCCCACGGTGTAGGGGTCGGCACCGCAGCTCGGATGGGAGATGTCGTTGTCGGTCAGAGCCGCATAGCCGGTCATGGCGCTCGTCACGTAGGTGCGGATGGACTCCGTGGCCCGGGCCGCCTCGCGGTGATCGGGCAGCTCCGGCCACTCCGGCTCGTTGGTCATGGCGATGGAGAACTTGAATGTGTCCATCTGATGGGAGCGGATGCGCTGCTCCTCGTCGGGGTCGCCATTCAGATCGTTGCCCTTGGGCAGGAAGCGCACGACGAAGCGGTAGTTGTCGTTGTTGATGTCGGCAGCCGGGTACTCCTCCGGATCGGCCTCCACCTTCTCGTAGGTCACCGTGGCCCGGAAGTTCTCCTCGAGCCACGCCCGGGTCTCGTTGCGGTTCACCTCGCCGGCTGCGCCCCACTGGGCGTTGGTCGACTGGGCGATGTCCCAGTCCTCGTAGAGGAACTCCTGCACCTGGTCGGGCCACAGGCCGTAGGGCTGGCGGGTCGTGCGGTGCACCGGCGCGATGCCGTAGGGCAGCACCACGGTCACCACGGGCAGCACCAAGTCGCCCATCTGGCCGCCGATCTTGGAATAGGTGGCCCAGCGGTTCTCGTTGATGACGTAGCCGCGATAGTTGTTGTCGGCATAGACGCGCGTGAAGGCGTCCCACCAGAAGCGGTTCTCCACGTGCACGTTCACCTGGCGCGTGTCGGTCTCCGCTTCCATGTAGTAGTTGCCCGAGGTCACGCCCACGCCGTCGGTCAGCGATCCGACGTCATCGGTCGCGGCCTCCAGCACATCGGGCAGGCTGATGGAATTCCACACGCGCACCACGGGCTTGCGCATCACGGCGCTCGTACCCGTCTGGGCGTAGAGCACCGGCCCGGTAGTAGTGGCGCCCTTGTAGGCCCGCTTCCAGAAATCGAGGTTGGGCGCGGCGGTGCCCATGACGTCCACGATCTCGTCGGTCTTGGCCGCGTTGGTGGTGCGCACGGTGTTGTTCTGCACCGTCCAGCCGTTGACCGCCGGCATGTTGGGGGAACCGGCCAGCTGCATCTCGCCGTTGCGCAGATGGTAGCGCTGGAGCGTGTACTTGTAGTCCATGCCGTAGGGCTGCATGTGGCGGGTGCGGTCGCGAGCCAGGCCCTCGTAATGGTCGATGTCGAAGATCTGGTAGTAGGCGCTCGAGCGGCTCGGCTCCTCGCCGGCGGCCGTGTTCTGGCCCTCCCGGTACAGGTTCACCGCCCGCTCGGCGCTCGTCGTGAAGGCAGAGGCCTCGGGCGAAGACGCCTCGGTGCGCTCCCAGGGACGGGTGAGCACGCGGTCGTACCAGGCACCGCTCTCGTTGTTGCCGAAGACGTGGGAGGGGATGTTCACCTTGATCTGGTAGCCGCCGCCCCCGTCCAGGGCCGCCTTGATCTCGGCGGCCAGGGCAGCGTACTTGGCCGCCTGGCCCGCGTGCACGTAGTCGGGGTCGGCCGCATCGGTGGCGGTGCCGTCGATGGTACGGCCGTACCACTTGGCCAGATCCTGCTTCACCGTGATCTTGAGCACCCAAGGCTGGGAACTGTCACGATAGCCCACGGACTGGTTCGAGGTGCCCGCCGCCGCATCCACGTCCTGGGCGGCCACGGCGGTGTAGCTGCTCTTCTCGCTATGGGTGGTCGCCTCCACCGTGGAGCGGATGGGATCCTGGTGGGAGGCGGGGGCATAGTAGGTCACGCCGTCGTCGGCCTTGGCCGTGGGCGTCTGGATCACCTCCACCTCCATGAGGTCGGAGATGTCGATCCACTCGGACCCCACCTGGGGATCCTGGGAGTAGTTGCCGGCCACCGTCGTGGTCTTCTTCAGCAGGTAGGCCTCGGGCTTGATCTGCCGTGCCAGCTTCTCCAGGTCGGTGGTGTCCACCTCGCCCTCGGAGGGCGCCGTCCCCTCCTCGCCGGCACGGGCCATGGTGAAGAAGGCCGTGTCGTTCTCGTCGGCCGTAAAGGCATCGGCGGGAAGGGCGGGGTCGGCCGTGGACACGTCGGCGCCCACGGTCTCCTCCAAGGCGGTGAGGGACGCGAGGAACGCCTCGTCGCCCTCGGGACCCGGGGCCGTCGCATCGGGCTCGGCCAGGGCCGAGGAGAGCGCCGCCCAGGCGGAGGGCTTGCTCGTCACCCGCCCCTGGGGCGTGACGGTGGCGGGGGCCGACACGGGCAGCGCCGCGCCGTCGCCAGCGGCGCTGCGC
>CANSQM010000025.1 GCA_947649205.1 uncultured Enterorhabdus sp. | reverse complement strand
GGAGCAGGAAGAAGAAAGAGAGCCGCCCTTGCGGGGCGGCTCTAACTGTAATGGGCATCGACTCGTGTAGGACGGCGATCGCATTGCTGCCGTCATCGCGCAGGACGCCAGCGGAGATTACATTCATTTCAATTACGCTCCCTCAAGGCATGACCCCGTGACAGAAAAGGGCCTCGGCGCGCACGTTTTTTGTCACCACAGTGGGAGCGGGACCCTTTCCAAGCAATAGCGGTGGAGGGTGTCGACGACGAACGCTGGCCTGATCTTTCGTGCAGCTTCCTCGCCAAAACGCAGGAGAGCCCCCGCGGGGGCCGGTTCGCTGTTTGCAAGGGGGTTTGGGGACGCGAACCGGGCCCGGCGGGGGCTCTCGGGAAATGCGTCCGGCGCCCTGGAGGAAAGGCGCCGGACTTGTTAAGCTAGTAGAACAAATACACGCTGGCGCCGGCGGAGTAGAAGGCCATGCGCAGGGCCACGGCGCCGACGACCGCGCCGAGCGCGCCCGCCGCGCCCCACGCTTTCCAGTTACCGGTCTTGCGGCCGACGAGGGCGGCCGCCACGGGAACCGCCGCGGCCACGACGGCCACGGCCACCATGGCCACGGACTCGCCGGCGAAGGGGGACAGCGCAGCCACGTCCACCATGCCCGCGGTGGGGTGCGTCGGGTCGTAGTAGAAGCCCACGTCGGTGTAGGATGCACTCGCCATTTCCATGAACGCCAGATAGGCGACGGAGGCGGCCAGATTGGCGATGGACCCGATGAGCGAGAACAGCGCGATGGCACGTCCGGCAGCCTCGCCGAGGGCCGCCTCGATGACGGCGAAGGTGAGCGGGCCGGCGGCGCACGCCGCGCCGAGCAGCGTGAGCGGGCCGAGCGGCGAGTCCCAGGCGGGGCGGGCGGCCATCATGTAGGAGTGGCCGGTCACGAGCACGAGCAGCGCCGCCGCGGCGATCATGAGCGCGGCGAGCCACTTCGGCAGCGCCGGCGCGCCGTCGTCGCCCGCGGCCCTGCCAGCCTCGCCGTTGGCCGCACCCGCGGCCGCGCCGTCGCCCGCGCCGCGGCGCAGCATCACGAACGCCACAACCATGAGCACACCGACGACCACGATGCAGGCGAGCTCCTGGGTGATACCCGAGGTCGGGTTGCCGAACCCGTTGAAGATGCGCTCCCAGTACTCCAGGTGGAAGAACACCGCCACGCCTCCCACGACCAGAAGCGCGGCCGATGCCACAAGCGCCGGCATCTGGGCGCGCCTCCCCTCGCCGGCGAGCGCCGCCGCCCCCTGGGCGCCGAACAGCCCGGCCGACCAGGCCACGAAGGTGGTGAACAGTATCAAGGGCCATTGCAGTTCCATGGTTACTCCTCCCCCTGCCAGGTCATATCGCGCAGGATGTAGCGGAAAGACGGGTTGTTGCCTACATTGGGCAGCGTATGGACATCTTCCTCGGAGAACTCGTCGACGACCTCTCCCATCTTCTTCCCGAGCGGGCCGGAAAACTGAGCGTAATCACCCGACTCCATATCGCCGAACCAGCGGGCAAGCCCCACGCAGGTATCGACGCACATCGGCAGCTCGCCTTGGGCGGTCTTCTGCTCGCAGAGCGTGCACTTCTCCACGACGCGCTCCTCCTCGTTGAGGTAGCGCACGCCGTAGGGGCAGCTCATAGCGCAGAACTGGCAGCCGATGCACTTCTCCTTGTCCACCTGCACGGTGCCGTCCTCAAGCTTGTGCGAGGCGCCCGTGGGGCACACCGCCACGCAGGCCGGGTTCTCGCAGTGCTGGCATTGGATCGGCAGGAAATACATATCCACATTGGGAAAATCGGAACCCTCTGTTGACGGGTTGGGACCGATTCTCAGCACCTTGTTCCAAAAGCTGCCGATGGGAACATTGTTCGCCACCTTGCACGCGACCGCACAGGCGAGGCAGCCCACGCACCTGTTCAAGTCGGTGACAATTGCATATTGCGTCATCTTGCGTACTCCTCCCATTTTGCCGTGTCGCTGCCAATCGCATCAATCGCGCTCGCCCACTCCTTGAGCCTCGGATCGTCGGCAGAGGTGATGATCTCGGTGCCGTCGTTGCCGCAGGGAACCGGATTGCCAAAAGGAGAGTTCTCAGGAGTCGCTTTGTATATCTTCCCAAGATAGGCGCGCACATTGCCCGTGCCGCAATGGGGGTCTTGGGCATTCCTGTCGACCAAATGGTTGACCGCGCACAACTCGTGCCCCTTGCTCGCCTGCTTCAGCTCGGGGAACCACCACTGATGCTCGCAGTTGATCGTTCCCGGATCGATGCCCATGTACAAATCCGCAACCTGGCGTATCTTTCCGAAGGGCGTCTCAATCCAGACCCAATCCCCCTGCTCGATACCGTATTCCGCAGCTGTCTTGGGATGAATCTCCACCCGGGGCACGGGCCACTGCTCGCGGCACCACGGCAGCTGGCGGTGCTCCGAGTGGAAGTACACGGGAATGCGGCGTCCCGTCGTGATGATGAGCGGGTATTCCTGGGCCATTTCAGGATCGGAAAGGGGAGAATGGGGCGGCTCGGCGTAAGACGGAAGCTCCCAGCCCTCACCGGGATGATAGGACTCCATAAGCGTTGACCAAATCTCCACTTTCATGGTGGGAGTGTAGAACCCGGGTTTGAAATCGCCCTTGGTACCCAAAATACCGCCGGAGTTTCGCGAGCGCAGCGCGCCCGTCTCATAGCGCCTATAGGTTCCCCACAGCTCGGGCTCCACGGTCTTCACATCCCACCAACCGTTGTTCTGGAATTCCTCGACATACTCGTCCCACGAATCGCGGAAGAATTTAACGCCGTCGTCGAGCAGGTCCTTCTCCGTGGGATAGGGACAATCCGGCTTTTGCGGCCAATAGGGGATACCGGCGTATTTATGGAAGTTCACCAGTATCATCGGATCGAACATGGACTCGCCGATAGGCTCGATGCAGTTGACGTTCGCGCCCATGGCTCCCGTCGAGCCTTGGGACGCTCGGGGACAGCTGGGGATCTCGAGCCAATGCTGCGCGGGAACGAGAATGTCCGCCATGCCGGCCGAGGGCGGCTGCCACAAATTCGCCTCGAAGATGAAATCGAGCTTGCTCAGTGCCTCCCAGTTGTAGGCGGTATTGCCCTGACACATGAAATCACCCGAGGAGTTCATCGCCATGACTACCGGGTAGGGCTCGCCCGTCGTCATGGCCTCCCACACACTGTTGGCATCGGCCCACGAGCGCCACCAGCGCAGCAACGGGAACCGATCGGTTCCCAATCGCTTCAGCTGGTTCTCCTCCGGCATAGGCGGGCACCCGGGCGCATTGGAGCCGAAGCCCGCATGGCCGCCCTCAACGGGCGCGCGCGTCGCGCCGCGATGTCCTGCCGGAGTATCCATGTTCCCCGTCAGTTGCGCGAGCATGTCCAGGGTGCGGCACGTCTGGACCGCATGGCCGCTGTGCTCGACGGCCAGCATGTAACGAATTCCCCCATTGCCGTATCCCGTGGTCGGATCGATGCGCGTGGCCCATGCCAGGCAGGCCTCTTCGATGAGCTCCGCATCGACGCCGGTGATCTCGGCAGTCTTCTCGGGCGTGTAATCTTCCAGCGACTCGACGTAATATTCCCAAACAGGGCGCGCGCTATGAACCGAGCCGTCCTTGAGCGTAACCTCGAACTCCCCGTAGAGCGCCGGGTCGATTTCGGGATCGAAGGGCGTCGGATTCGGACACCAACCTTGGGAAACCCCTTCGACTACCTTCTGATTGGGCGTGAACCCTTCCGTCGGCTTCGCCCACTTTTCGCCTTCCCATTGGCCTGTTTCGCTATCGAAATAGGTGAGTCGATCCGCGAGGGCGTCCCATACCATGTAATGGTGGGGATTGCCGTTCTCGTCCAAATCGCTCGCTTTGAGCAGGCGCGTCTTCAGCGTGAAGGGGTCGCCGTTGGTCGAAACCGTGTCGTAGCCGGACGGCTCCATGTCCTCGACGACCAGAAACGGCGCGTTGGTCCATTTCTTGACATAGAGGTCGTCGTAAAGCTGATGGTCGACAACGATATACGCCCATCCCATGGCCATGGCGGCATCGGTACCGGGCCGCAGGGCCAAATGGTAATCGGACTCCTTGCCGAGATTGGTCACACGGGGATCGACGATGATCCGCACATCCGCCTGGTTGGAGGCCTCGACGCTCGTTCGGCACGAGTCGTCGTAGTTCGAGATTTCAGTGGAGCCGCCCCACGCGGTGTAAACCCGCGGCCGGTCGACCGTCGCCACCCAGGAGTGCGCGAATTGGGAAACGAGATTGCCCGTGAAGTGGCGAGGCCCCTTGCAAATCTGCCAAGCCTGAATGCCGTTCGGCGAGCCCCACATGCGAATCCACCCTGCCGTGCCTGCCATGGGCCACACGCGCGAGGTGCCCGTGATGCCCGCAATGGAGCATCCGCCATAGCGCTCCTGAACCTCCTGCGCCTTCGCCACCGTCGTCTTGAACGCCTCGTCCCACGTGATGCGCATCCAGCCTGGATCGTCATCGGTCTTCGGATTGGTGCGCTTCATCGGGTAGCGCAAGCGATCGGGATGGTAAGCGGCCTCAAGCGAGGCCTGCGACTTCGTGCAGCAGTTCCCTCGCGATTGGAACGCCGACTCATCACCCTCGATTTTCACCGCGCGACCGTTCTCCACCGTCACCCATACGCCGCATTCCATCTTGCCGCAGCCTCGACACGCCGTGCGTATCCGCTTGACCTCCGGCACGGCAGTCTTCTCGCCCGCCGTCGCCCCGAGCGCTTGCGCACCCTCTAAGCTCACCGTGGCGGCAATCGCCGTTGCAGCGGCGAGCTTGGTGAACGCGCGTCTTGTCATGGACGTCTTCTTGCCCATGGGCCTCTCCTCTCTCTTCGAGATTGCTGAAAGAGCCGCGTTGTCGGTTTCTCCACTTCCGATTCAACGCTCGCCCAAAAGCGTGGGGCCCACAGGTGTTTTTGGCCATCGATACGGAACGCACAATTCCGAAAATCGAATCATAAGGCGCTTATGATTCACAGATCGAACCCGTCGTTGTAGGCTGTATGGGTCACGTGAAGAGGGAATGAGACGAGGGGCATCGTGAATATTGCTTTTAACGACATCAGAATCGACGACAAATCCCTCGCGCGAGTGCTCGGCTTCGCCTGCAACCGAGCTTGGGCCTACGTCTGCTTCTTCTGCATCGCCCTCTTCAACACCTCGACCTCTCCGCAGCCGTCTTTTCTGAATAGCCTCTACATCGGATCCATCTTGACCCTCTGTGCGACTTTGACCATAAGCGCGTTGTGCCCCAAGCGCACTTGGGCGCTGCTGCACTCGTCCGTGGGCCAATTCGTGGGACCGTGCGCGGCCGCCGTGGGGAGCGCCCTCATTCTTTTCGTATCCCAAGGAGCGCACCCTCTCCTCTTCCTTGCGGCGTCATCGGTTCTTACCGGATTCGGATCGGGGCTTCTCCTGCTCTCTTGGGGCATCTCCTTTTCGGAGCTCTCGCTGAACCGAACCGTTCTGGAATCGTGCATTGCCTTCTTTCTTGGCGTGGCGCTTTACGCGCTGATCTCGGTCACCTCCCCCCCTTTTCCAGTACCTCTTCGCCGTGGCAATGCCGCTTTTGTCGGGATGGCTCTTCGCGAATTCCCGCCATCCCCACCAAGAAAGCGACTTCGCCAAGCCGATTCTCGCGAAAGAGGGCATCGCCTTTGCGAAGTTTCTAGCGGGCATCACGCTTCTGGGCTTTATCGCCGGATTGACGCGAGATATTCAGCCCAGCACCATGCAGGGAGAGCTGTCGGATGGATACTGCACTGCCATCGCCATAGTGACCACGTTCATCATCGCCGTGTTTCTCGTCATCGCGAAGAGGAGCAGCACGTTCGAAATCGAGCCGCTCTTCCGACCGGCGCTGATAGCCATACTCGTCGGAGTGCTGCTTCTGCCTGTGTTCGGAACGTCGAGTCTCGTTCCCGCCGCTTTCGTCAAATCGGGCTACACCTGCTTCGAACTGCTTGTCTGGATCATCTTGAGCGATCTGTGCCACCGCTTTCATTTCTCCCCCATCCAGGTATTCGGCTTCGGTCGGTCCGTCATAGCGGGCGCCGGCGTCATCGGGAGCTTGGTGGCGTTCACCTTCCTGCCCGGGATTTTAGAGGACCAATCGCAAACTGTGACGCTGTCGGCCATTATCGCCATCGCGCTCACCACGCTTTCCAATCTGCTCTTCTCCCACTGCAACATACTCGACTTGCTTAAGAACCCCGTCGATCCCCAGGCCGCCTTCAAAGACCGCTGCGACGAGGTGTTTGATCTTTTCGAGCTGTCGCCCCGCCAGAAGGAGGTGGCGTGCCTTCTCGCATACGGGCGCGACGCGAACTACATCAGCGAGAAGCTGTTCATATCAAAGGGCACGTTGAATTCGCACCGGCTCAATATCTACCGGAAAATGAACATTCACTCACGGCAGGAACTGCTCGATCTTATTCTCGGCGAGGATCAAGAGGGGCACTCGCCCACAAAAGAGAGTCCCCTAGCATAGGGGGCGACTCTCCGAGCCCCGCAGTCGATGACGGTCACGGGGCTCCTCTAGTTCATCCAGCTGGAAGATTGAAACCCTACAGAGACGCCACGTACTCAGCCGTCAAGCGCCCCAAGGTGTTGGCCGTCGTGAGACTTTCGCCACCGATTGATGTGGAGTACTGCCAGCCAAACCGGCCTCCTGACGCATTGCCTGCGGCAAACAGTCCCGGGATCGGCCGATAGTCTTTACCAAGCACGGCGCCGTTTTCGTCCACGAGGAGACCCCCGACGGTCACCATGAGCACCCCCAGGGCCTTCGTGCCGGCAAAGCCATAAAATGGCGGGGTTTTAATGGGGAACAAAAGACTCGGGTCTTTTCCAAAATCTTCATCGAGGCCTTTTTCGCACAGCTCGTTGTAACGCTCGATGGTTGCAACAAAATTCTCAAGCGACTGACCCGCGTACCCCAAGTACTTTCCAAGGGTCTCGTAATCATCTGCCGCATACAACGTCGGAGGACTCATAAGAGCCTTGTCTGCACCAGCCGTATTCTTCGCCTCATCACCATCAGCGGATCCCTGCTCGCCGCCCGCATAGGCTTTTTCCATCGTCTCATGCAGCCCGTCGAATCCTTTTTCGGCGTAGTCGTAGCTCATATGGCCGAAAGCCTGAGCTTTGATGAGTTCTTCCACATTGCTGTCAAACACGGAGCAAGTAACGCCGTCGGGCTGTTTCGCACCCGGCATCGCTTGCAGCTCTGTAGAGCCGAAGCCTTCGTTGCAGTACCGTTTGCCGTCAGCATTCATCCACAAGGAGGAGGTGGCGCCTATGGGATCAATAGGGCTATCCGTTGGATACCAGTAGGCTCCATCCATCGTGCCCATGCAGGGATCCAATCGTCCGCCGACCCAATATCCCATCTGGATACCCGACCCATCACAATCCAAATTGCAGCTAATCTGGTCTTGCTCTCCCATGCTTTCTTTGATCTCGTACAGCAGATCTTCTCGCATTTCCTCGTTAGAGCCAAAGCCACCTGTCGTGAGTATAACCCCCTTCGAGGCGTTCACTTTCACATAGCCGTTGGGGCCAAGGCCGATAGCACCAACCACTTTCCCGGTCTCATCCGTTACGAGCTGGCACCCCTTCGTCTCCCACAGCACTTCGGCACCGCTTGCTACGGCCTCGCCGATGATGCCTCGGTACATCTTCTCCACTAGCTCGGTGGTCAAACGAGCCGTTCCGATCCATGTTTTCACGCCCGAAAACTCTCTTTTGAAAGGAATGCCTTCCATGAGATAGCAAATGTAGATGCTTTGCTTCTCCTCGTCGGTCAACCCCTCGATAAGCCAGTCGAATGTTTCTCCCACGTGCGTAATGTAGCGCATGATGAGACCAGGATTCGAGCGGTTGTTCGAACGAACCTGCCAATCATTGAAAAACTCCGCCACGTCCACCTCGGGAACACCGCGGCTTTTGAGGAACTCGGAATTTATATGCCCGTAAGAATGGCCTTTGAATAGAAGAGCGTCTTCCGAGGTCTCCTGCATGGCACATACTTCGGCGCCGGCCTCAACGGCTGCCTTCATGGCGCAGCATCCCGCATGCCCTAGACCGATCACGAGAACTTCGCAGTCCCGCGTTTCCACGATCTCGTCATCGCCTATCTCAGTCGGGGCATCTCGCCAGCTGGCCCTCGCGATGTCCGCCTCGCTCCCGTCGGCTTGCGAAAAAGCCCCTCCTCCGCGATGCTGAGGCGCGCAAGCAGACAGCGCGCCCATGCCGGCAATGCCCGCAAAGGCAGCTCCCCCTAAGAAGGCACGTCTCGACAATCCGTTTTCCATCTCGGTTCGCCTTTCTCCTAGCACGTAGCTCCCCTCGAGGAGCCCTCATGGCGCATTCTAGGAACGATGCCTTTTTGCGCTGTCATGCAAAAAAGGTGAACTTCGTGAGGGGCGGCATGCCGCGTCGCCCGAAAAGAATGAAACTAGGCCTCCTCCATCATGTCAAGAAGCTCGCGGCGGGAGTGGATGCCGGCCTTCTCGTAAATCCGACGCAAGTGTGTCTTCACCGTATTGGTGGAAATGAACAGTTTTTCAGCAATAGATGCCGCCGACCGGCCCCGAGCGAATTCCTCAAGCACTTCGAGTTCACGGGCCGAAAGCCCGATCTGCTGCGCCAAGCGTTTTGCCCGATGGGACACGGTGTCAATGAAGACAACGTCCGGCTTGCGAGACGCCTCCGCCTCCGCGAAAGACTCGCCCCGCGGCCGCCCCTCCGCATGCCGTATCGCGCCTTTGTCCTCGCCGAGCTCGTCCAGCGCAGAGCCTTCCTCGTCGCTCGCACCACTTTCATCGTCGCGAGAAGCACCTCCGTCTTTCCCTCTGTCAGCGCCCTCTTGCGCTTCCAGCATCGCAAGATCGCGCTCAACGGCCCGGCTGCGGGCCAGCCAATATGCGGCGATCGCGATAAGCGCAAGCACCCAAAACAACCCGAGCGAGATGGCAGAGAGCGCTTCCGAGGTTAGGACGCCCGACCCAATTGCCGCGCCGGCGACCAAGCGCCCGATCTGCGAGAAGGCGAGCAGCGTTCCCACCGTCCAGGCGAGCACAGGTATCGAGTAGGTGCGAAACGGCGGAGCATCGCGTCTGACGAGTATCCACGAGGTTATGAAAAACAAAAGATAGCCCACCATAATGGCGAGACGCGAGAACGACACATCACCCGCTTCCGCCGGCCCCGAGAGAAGCGCCAGCGCGAACAGGGGCAGGGCCATCGTCAATGCCGCATCAACGCGGAAAGGACGGCGATGCAAGGCGAACACGACAGCCATGAATGCGGCAGCAATGCCATTGGCAACCTGGATCGTGCAGGCAGCTTGCTCGCTGGCCATCCATCCATGCAAGTCGGTCATCACGCCGAAGACAAATGCCAGAGCCACGGATCCGGCAGCCAAAACCGCGTAGCGTAGCAGCACCGAGCGGACGGACAGACGACGCTGCGCGGCCCTCGCATTCGAAACAGACGCCCCTTTCCCGTCTCCCTCGTCGGCGCACGCGAACCACAGAACGAGAAAGACCGCGCATGATGCACCGAGGAAGGCCATGCGCGTCGGCGCCCCGGCGGAGAGCGGGCCCGCGAAGACAAGTGCGAGCGCGCTTCCGAGGAGGAGCCCGAGCGGAACCGCGCAGTCGGCGATGCCGTCCCGAAAGCGCAAGAACGCAACCAGCCAGCAGAAGAACAGCAGGCCGTTCAGAATCGGCCGCGCATAGACGAGGCCACCTGACGCGGCCGGCCAGAAGCCAACTGCGGCGCACCCGGCAAGAGCGACCGCCGCCGCGAGCGCGAGCTTTGGGCCTCGCTCGAGCGCAGCTCCACAACATTGCGCGACCCCCAACGCCGCCACCGTCGCACCAGAAAGAATCGGGACGACGAGCGACGAGATCCCCTCCCCCACAACTGTGGCGAGCGACGGCGCGAACCCTGCGGCCCACAGCATCCCCAGCCCGATAACGAATAGCGTGCTCGCAGCGGCTCTTCCCTGCGTCTTCACCACTCACCTCCATTATCGCGCGTCACCTTGTCCAGTAGCGCCAGTATACCCGAGTCTTTCCAGCAAAAGGGCCTCTGAGCGCCCATTACTTCTTTTTGGGTGACAAATGATCGATAGGTTTTCAGGGTCATTTTCACTCCCAAAGGATGGCAGCGTCTGGACGTGCGGCTCCTATCATGCGAAGCACACCGCTCCAACGGAGGAGAGCGCAACGAATCAGGGAGGTTCCCATGAAGAACAAAGGATTATCGCGTCGTGCGTTTCTAGGAAGCGCGCTTGCTGGTAGCACCATAGCCGCACTTGGCCTCGCGGGCTGCGCACCCAGCACCGCAAGCCAAGCCGCCGCTGAAAAAGCACCTGCATCCGACCTGGCATCAACTTCTTCAAACCCCAGCTTTCTCAATGCTCCCGAACCGATTGCCGATGCCGATATCACGACAACCAAAGATGCAGATGTGGTAATCGTCGGCTGCGGTATTGCGGGCATGGCCGCCGCGAGAGCCGCCACCGACGAGGGCGCTAAAGTCGTTATCATCGAGAAATCGGAGCGTTTCAACTGCCGAGGAACGATGGGTTCGCAACTAGGTGCGGTCAACAGCATTTATCAGCAGCAGGCCGGCTACCCCACTTTCGACACCGCCGCACTCATCAATCGCTACATGCAGGACACCCTGCAGATGGCAAATCAGAGCTTTCTCAAGCACTGGGTCGATCACTCCGGCGCCGACGTCGAATGGTTTCTCGAGCTTTGTCAGAACGTGGAGGTTCTCGAGCCAGGCGCCATGGTGCCAGAAGGCGGACTGAGCGGCAATGTGTACCTTATGCCCAAAGCCACAGCCAACCTAGAGGGTCGCTATCCCGCCTATCCTACGGCCATGAGCGTCAATTTCGACACATCCTTCCCCGACGACGCAGGCTTCTACTACCCCATGAAGAGCTTCCAGGAGCACATCGAGTCCCAAGGCGGCGAATTTCTGTACGCCACTTGGGGACGCCAGCTCGTGAAGGACGGCGATCGGGTAGTTGCCGTCATCGCGCAGAATGTCGACGGGGACTACATCCGAGTGAACGCCAAGGCCGTGGTACTCTCTTGCGGAGACTTCGGCAATAACCAGGAAATGGTGGAGTACTACGCACCCCAAGCGGCCAACCTGAACTGCACCTACAACTGCATGGACGCTAACGGCGACATATGCAATATCGGCGAGGGACATCAGATGGCCCTTTGGGCTGGCGCCGCCATGGAGAAGACTCCTATGGCGCCTATGAGCCACCTCTCCGACGTAGCAGATTTGCTGCTCGTCCGTCGCGACGGCACGCGCTTCATCAACGAGGATTTGGGCGCTCAATCGCTGAGCAACGTCATCATGCGCTGCCCGGGCGAAGTCGCCTACTGCGTGACCGGTGACGCCCAAGGCCCCAAGGTGCTGCAACCCGGCCCCGATGCCGTGAAACCAGAGCCTTCCGCCACCGTCGAAGAGGCTGCTGCCATCGTAGGGTGCGACCCCGAGGCCCTGAAGGCCACCATCGACCGTTACAACGAGTTGGTCGCCAAGGGCGTTGACGAAGACTTCGGCAAGGACATCACCAAGATGACCGCCATCGAACCTCCCTATTACGTGTACGAGGGACATCCCGGCAACATGCTCGTGCTCATGGGCGGCATTGCCTGCGACGACTATTGCCGCGCTCTGGACGCCGAAGGCAATCCCGTCGCCGGCCTTTACGTCGCTGGCAACAACCAAGGCGGCCGATTCGGAGCCGAGTATCCGATGACCGCCCCGGGCATCAGCCACGGCATCGCCCTCAGCCTGGGCCGCTTCGCCGGCCAGAATGCCGCAACCCTCGCATAGCGCTCATCCTTCCCCCAGCGCCATTCCCGTTACGCGCGATCCGCAGAAGCCCCTTTCCCTCCCCGGGCTATCCGCGGATCGCGCCGCTCATGAGGAAATCCCGCTTAGGCAAAAGACCGCATAAGGCAAAAAACGCAATGCGCATACACTTTTCCGAGAATGCAACGCACAAAGCGCTGTTCCCCTTGTGGGGCTTTCACCATGTCTTTGCGATTTCTTCGCGCAGGATGGCGAGATAGCTGGTGGCGGCAAAGACGCAGCCGCGAACGTCGGGGTGATTTCCATTTTTGAGGCCCTTATTTCAGTAAGTCCAGAGTTTTTGAAACAAGGGCTGATCTTCGATCGCCTTATTTCAATTCCGACCTCCTCGCACTCTTCAGCTTCCTCTTTCCCAAACGCGGCTCCGTGACAGAAAAGGACCTTCTCGTGCAGGTTTTTGGACTTATACAGACATTTCCAATCGGGAAAACCAGAGCCCCGAACGCAGCCGCCCATTCCTTGCCGCATTTCCCCTGGTCAGGCGATAGCTGCAGAACGCCTTTCCCTCCATGCCAGCATGCTCCGCGCCCCCGAATGCCTGTATAAGTCGAAAAACGTGCACGAGAGACCCGGTTTTTGTCACCAGAGGACTCGCGTCGATGCCAGCCTCACCCCTCTCCTCTTCGAATCCATGGAAGGCCGGAGGAGATGTTCGCAGTACCTATAACAACCTGTGACAATTTGGAATTGCGTTCAATATTTTCGCAGGCCCCTTCCCTACCGTTCGTAGACGTTGGGGACGCCGAGGAGGTCGCTCATGGCGTTCACGATGGACTTCGGGTCGTTCACCTTGCGCTTGCGGGGCTTCATGGGAATGCGCTCCGAGCGGCCGCGCTTGGTCACGTCCGTGGCGAACACGTCGGTCGAAAGCGTCAGCGCGCCCGTGGGGCAGATGTCCTCGCAGCAATGGCACTGCACACAGCGGCCCGTGTAATGGTCGATGCCGAAGGGCTTGCCGGTCTCGGCGGCCGTGGCGCCGTCGCCGAACTTGCGGATGGCCTCGGTGGGACAGAACGTGGCGCACATCTGGCAGGAGGTGCACCGCTCGCCATCGATGATGACGTGGCCGAACAGGGGCGTGTCGATCATCACATCGGCCGGTTCCCCCATATTGCTGAGGGCCAGAAGCAGGCGGCCCCGGCGCTCGGGAAGGAAATGGGGCAGGGTGCCGTCGTCGCTCACCTTCACGAACACGGGCTCCTCGGGCTCTTCCATGCCCAGCTTCTCGCGCACCACGTGCTCGGCCGTGATGGTAGCAGCGGCCCGGGCCTCGTCGCGCATGGCGGAGAAGAAGCCGCGACGGCCCGTGTCGAACTCAGCGGGCTCGGTTAGCCGCACCGAGCGGGGCAGTTTGCCCGTCAACTTCACCGCAGCGTCGCTCCCCCAGGTTTCCAGCAGCAGCGCCGCCGTATTGCGCACGCGCCGGGCCGTCTCGTCGGCCATGGCCTCCTCGGCGCCAGCCGCGGCCCCCTCGACGACCGTCGGGCCCGCCACCAGCACGATGGAGGAGGCCCCGCCCGCGGCCAGCACCGCGACGAGGCTCTCGTCCACCCGTCCCAGGTGCTTCACCACGGTCACCTTCGCCGGATCGCAGCGACCCTCGGCGGCGGCCTGCATGGCCTCGTCGATGATAACCGCCACGCCGTCGTTGGCCTGCATGGCGGCCACCGCGGCCTTCAGCAGTTCCTTATCGTCGGGCTTCTGGGCCTCCAGGGCCGCTGTGGGACACACCGTGGCGCAGGTGCCGCAGCCCACGCACTGCTCGGGCGCGATCGCAAGATCGTTTCCCTCCACGGCAATGGCGCCGGTCGGGCATGCCGCAGCACAGCGGCGGCACGTGGCGTTGCGGTTGCGCACCACCACGCAGCGGTTCGGCTGCACGCGCAGGCTCTGGCTCTCCAGCTTCTCGAATAATCCCAGAATGTTGTCCACGGTATCCCCCTCGGGTCGGTTGATGACAGAACAGGACGATGCCCGCGCCCTCGTTCGACGCCGGCATTCGTAAGAACTTATGCGAGGAAGGCCTCGGCAGCGCTGTCGAAGAGGCGCTCAGTGCCGTCGGCATACTCGATGCCCCAGCACCCGCGCTCGACGGTAAATTCCGGCGCGAACACGAGCGGCGCAGCGGCAGCTTCAGCGCCGACGGCCCACTGCTCCTGGGAGGCCTCGTCATTCGCATCCCAATAGGGGCAATGCATGCGCACCACGAGGCGGATGGTGTTTTCGATGGGCTCGTCGCCCGCAGCGGAAACCGCGGCCACCACGCTGGGCGCCACGTAAGAATAAGAGCGCTTGATCTCCGCCACCAGATCGTCGGAGTACTGACGCTCGTCCACATCCATATTCAGAATCAAAGAGGGTCGAATCGTTGCGGCCATGATGGTTCCTTCCACAAATCATCGTCCCCAAACCCACCGCCCAGTATGGCGAAGTTTACCGCCCCTGTCAACGAAAAAGGCCGCCCCTCGACGGCGCGACAGCGATCAGCCCACACGATGCAAGTCGCCATGCCATGCGGCGCGTAGCGCTCGGTCTTTTGCGACAAGACTGGCAGCAACCCCCTTGACGGGTGTGTATAGGTGTGTATATACTGTGCTTGTAGGGTATATACACTATTCACGCCCTCCCCGGTGAAGGGACGCCGACAGCGGGGAGGGCCGACCGAGGGCCGCAAGCTCGCTCGCGTCAACCAAGCCGCACCCGCTCCCCGGGAACGAGCCGCAAAAGCCGCACCGCGGCGGCAGAACGACGCACCGCAAGCAAGCGCCCCGCGAAAGAGGACCTTTGGACATCATCATAGCGAACGGAAGCAGCGAGCCCATCTACGAGCAGATCGCGCGCCAGATCAAGGGAGCCATCATGGCCGGCGAGCTGGCCGAGGGCGCCCCCCTTCCCTCCATCCGCGCCCTGGCCAACGACTTGCGCATCAGCGTCATCACCACCAAGCGGGCCTATGCCGAGCTGGAGGAGGCGGGCTTCATCGACACGGTGCAGGGCAAGGGCTCCTTCGTGGCCGGCGGCAACCTGGAGCTGTTGCGCGAAGAGCGCCTGCGCCAGGTGGAAGGGCATCTCACCCGCGCCGTGGCCGAGGCGGCCGCGGCTGGCATCGGCCCCGCCGACCTGCACGCCATGCTGGACCTGCTGCTGGAAGAAGACTAGCCCGCGGGGCGCAAGCGGCCCCGCGCAAGGAGACACCATGACCTACCTCATCGACATAGAGAACTTGGGCAAGCGCTACGGCGACTTCGCCCTCGCTGGCATCAACCTGGCCGTGGAACCGGGCACCGTGGTGGGATTTATCGGCTCCAACGGCGCCGGCAAGACCACCACCCTGAAGGCGGCCTTGGGGCTCATCGCCGCCGACGAGGGCACGGTGCGCCTTTTCGGCCAAACCGTCGCCCCGGACAGCGCCGCTCTGGATGCATGCAAGGCCCGTATCGGCGTGGTGCTGGACACCTGCGCCTTCCCCGGTACCTGCCGCGTGAGCGACGTCGCCACCATCGGGCGCGCCGCTTATGCCACCTGGGACGATGTGCGCTGGAGCGAGCTTGCGGCCCGCTTCCAACTGGCGCCCCAGAAGAAGGTGAGCGACCTGTCCCGCGGCATGGGCATGAAGCTGAGCCTCGCCTTCGCCTTGGCCCACCACCCCGAGCTGCTCGTGCTGGACGAGGCCACGGCAGGGCTCGATCCCATCGCCCGCGACGAGGTGCTCGATATCCTGCGCGACTTCATGGCCACCGGCGAGCACGGCATCCTCATGTCCACCCACATCACCTCCGACCTGGAGAAGATCGCCGACGAGATCGTCTGCGTCGACAAGGGCCGCATCATGTTCGCGGCCCCGAAGGACGCCCTCACCGACGAGGCCGGCGTGGCCCGCTGCCGCGCCGCCGACGTGACGGCCGTGTTGGAAGCCGGCTTCTTCGCCACGGGCACAGCCCGCATCCTGCGCCACGACTACGGCTGCGACCTGCTCGTGCCCGACCGTTTCGCCTTCGGGCGCGCCTTTCCCGATATCCCCGTGGACAAGGCCACCATCGAAGACTACATGACCCTGACCCTGAAGGGGGAATCCCGATGAAGACCATGATCGTTTCCGACTTCGCTATCCTGCGGCCCACACTCGTCCAGCTGGCCGGCATCTGCACCGTCGTCGCCCTGTTCATGGGCTATGCCACGGGATCGATCGTGAGCGGAGGTGCCGCCGTGGCCGCCATGACGCCGTTCATGCTGCTGTTCTCGCTCGCCGCCGCCGACGAGCAGGGCGGATGGGAGCGCTTCCGCCTCACCCTGCCCCTCACGCGGCGCCAGGTGGTGTTCGGCCGCTACGCCACCTTGGGAATCATCGCCCTGGGTGCCATCGCCTTCGCCCTCACCCTGTCCTTCGCCGCCCTGGCCGTGCTGAACCTGCTACCGGCCCCCGTCATTCCCACGAGGCTCACGCCGGGCGATAACTCGCCGGCCGCCATCATCGGCGGCGTCGTTGGCGGCGTATGCAGCGTCATGGTGGGCATGGCTGTGGCGCTGCCCCTCATCATGCGCTTCGGCATGACCAAGACCACGCGCATCGTGCCCGCCGTGGTCGTGATCTTCCTGGCCCTGGGCGCGGGCTTCTTCGGCGACGGCATCCAGCCCACCGGCGCCCTGGCCGATTTCGCGCAGTGGCTGGACACCGGCAGCAACTACCTCGTGGCCGCCGCGCTCGCGGTGGCAGCCGCGGTCGTCATCTACGGCGCAAGCGCCCTTGTCGCCGCCAAGCTCTACGAGCAGCGCGCGTTCTAAAGGCCCCGCGCCTCCATTGGAGCGACCGCTGGCGCCAGATCGCCCGACGTTCCTCCCTGTTGCGGCCCCTCTTCCCGAGGGGCCGTCTTGTATTCCCTGTGAATTCCTCCCATTGGTCTGATTTCGGACTATACTATCGCCTCAATAGTCCGAAATCAGACCAGACAGCAACGAGCTACCGAGGAATCATGAGCACCGCACGCACTGCGGCAAGCGCCGCGCCAATCGCACAGACCATCCCGACCGCAGATCTCGCCGCAGCCACCGCGGCGAACGCCGCCGCGCATCCGCAAACCCTGGAGACCATCCGCGCCATCGACGACTTCTACCGGCGTGCCGACGAGCTGTACCGCCAGACCGCCTGGCGCATGGGCCTGGCCGACTGCGCCTTCGACATCTTGTACGCGCTCGTGGAAGAGGACGGCCTCACCCAGAAGCAGCTGTGCGAGCGCGGGTTCTCATCCAAGCAGACGGTGCACTCCTCCATCAAGCGCCTCGTGGCCAACGATTTGGTGGCTCTGCGCGGCGACACGCCCCGCACCACGGGCGTCTACCTCACCGAGCGCGGCCGGGCCGAGTACGAGGGCCACATCCGCGCCGTGCTGGCTGCGGAATGCGAGGCCGTGGACATTTTCTCCGCCGAAGAGCAGCGCCAGCTGACCGCGGCCATGGAGCGCTACATCACCGCCCTCGATGGGAAGCTGGCCGCCCTCACCTTCCGTTAGCGGCGCGAGCCCATCGCCAACGCCCCTCGCTGGCAGCCCTGCGCCCGGCGAATCGTCAACTCCGACGATCTCCCCGCTGCGGCACCCGCGTCGGCAACTCGGCACCCCCGGCAAAACCGCCGACCCCATCACCCGCGCCCAGCCCCTCCCCTTCCCGTTTCATCTGAAAGGTTTTCCCATGTCAGTGGATATGTCCAAACATTTCTCTACCAGTGCCCTTATACGGTTCACGCTGCCCACCATCGCCATGATGATCTTCACGTCCTGCTACACCATCGTGGACGGCTTCTTCGTGTCGAATTACGCGGGCAAGACGGCTCTGGCTGCCGTGAACCTCATTCTCCCCGCCGTGATGATCTTGGCCTCGGTGGGCATGATGGTGGGCACGGGCGGCAGCGCTCTGGTGGCCAAGACGCTCGGCGAGGGCAACCGCGGCCGCGCCCGGCGCCATTTCTCGCTGCTCGTCGGCTTCGCCTTCGTCGTCGGCTCGGTGCTGGCCATCGGCGGCTGGTTCTTCATGGAGCCCACGGCCGCCTTCCTGGGCGCCACGGGCCAGATGGCCGCTGACGCCACCCTCTACGGCCGCATGATGATGATCTCGCTGCCCTTCTTCATACTGCAGTACGCCTTCCAGAGCTTCTTCGTCACGGCGGGCAAGCCCAAGTACGGCTTCTTTGTCATTGTGGTGGCCGGCGTGACGAACATCCTTTTGGACTTCCTGTTCGTGGGCGTGTTCGGCTGGGGACTCGTGGGCGCGGCCCTGGCCACCAACATCGGCGAGCTCATCGGCGGCGGCATCCCCCTTGTGTACTTCGCCCGCAAGCGGTCGACCCACCTGTACTTCGTGCGGCCGCACCTGCGCTGGCCCGTTATCGGCAAAGCATGCCTGAACGGCTCGTCGGAGATGGTCACCAACATCGCCATGAGCCTTGTGGGCATCCTGTACAACTGGCAGCTCCTGCGCTTCATCGGCGAGGACGGCGTGGCGGCCTACGGCGTCATCATGTACACGGTCATGATCTTCTCGGCGGTGTTCATGGGCTACGCCGTGGGCACCTCGCCCCTCATGAGCTTCCAGTACGGGGCCCAGAACCACACCGAGATGCGGTCGCTTCTGTGGAAGAGCCTGGGGCTCATCGCCGTGGCCAGCGTAGTCATGTTCCTGCTCGGCCAATCCCTCGCGGCACCGCTGTCGGCCATCTTCGTCAGCTACGATGCGGCCCTGCTGGAGCTGACGGTAAGCGCCTACAAGCTCTATGCCCTGTGCTTCCTGTTCATGGGATTTGCCATGTACGCCTCGGCCTTCTTCACGGCGCTCAACAACGGCCTGGTCTCGGCGCTCATCTCGTTCCTGCGCACCCTGGTCTTCCAGGTGGCGGCCGTCATCGTGCTGCCGATGCTATTCGGCATCGACGGCATCTGGCTGTCGGTGACGGTGGGCGACGCGCTCACGTGCCTGGTAGCGGCCACGTTCATGATCGCCCTTTCCGGCCGCTACGGCTACCGCAAGGGCGGCCTGAAGGCGGCAAAGGGAACGGAAGCGGCATAGGCGCGGGCGGCACGCTCCCAGCTGCCGCCCGCATAGCCGGCGCCCTTACACGCTGTCCATGCGCAGGGCCTCTACGACGTTATCGGCCTTGCAGCGGTGCATGCCGTAGGCCACCGAGATGCCCACGGCCACCGCGGTCATGGCGAAGGCCAGGGCCACATAGGCCCAGGGCACCGCGAAGGGAAGGCCCGACAGCGAGCCGGACACCGCCGACCACAGCAGCCAGGACACCGCAAGCGATAGCAGCACACCCGGCACGAGGCCTCGGGCGCACCAAGCCACGCACTCGTCCACGATCATAGCGCGGAACTGGCGGTTGGAAAGCCCCACCGACCGCATGACGGCGAACTCGCGGCGGCGCAGGATGAGCCCGTTGGTCACCGTGTTGAACACGTTGGCCATGGCGATGAGCGCCAGGATCACGGTGAACAGCAGACAGAACACGTTGACGACCATGGCCAGCGTCTGGTTGCTGGCAGCATCGCCCGCATAGTCGTTCATGGCGAGGAACGCCACCTCGAAGGGTGCCTCGTCGTGGAAGAAGGTGCCCGCCGCGTCTACCAGATCGTCTCCCACCTCGCCCGAACGGCCCTCCGGTGCGTCGAAGGAGGCGCGGAAGGTGGGGTCGACGATACCGAGGCTGTGGGTGGCCGCCAGGGACATCGGCACAATGAGCTGCACCGATTCCCCGTACATGCCCACCAGCTCGGGAGCCTCGTCCAGCACCGCGACAACCTCCACGGGGGTCGTGGCCGTCTCCACATCGGCCGGATCGAGGTTGCTCGTCATGCCGCCGTCAGCCCCATCAGCCTCGAACACGTAGGGCACGAACTCGAAGCCCCCTCCGTTCGCGCCGTCTGACTCATAGGCCACGGCGAACCCGGACACGGCCTCGCCCTCGTAGAGGCCGGCTGTCAGCGCCTGCACCGTGCCCGTAGCCGTGAGCACGTCGAGTAGCTCGTACACAGCGCCGTTGTTCCCATAGGCCTTCCCCACTCCCAGGGCCCGGGGCGTAGCCGGGTCGTGGAAGTCGGCGGGGTTCAGCCCCGCATCGGCAACGCAGCGGTCGAACGCAGCATCTTCCAAGTACACCACCGATCCCATCACGGCAAAGGAGCCGTCGGCCATCCGTCCCCCGTGCAGGGCCCCATCGGCCTTGAAGGCATCGCCGACCATAGCCTCGGGCACGATAAGGGGCACGCCCCCATCCAGACGCCAGCCCACCGGCTCGGCATCCGGCGTCGTCTTCAACACCTCCCAGGCCTTTCCGTAGACCGCAACCTCTTCGGCAAAGCGGGCGTCGCGGGCCGCGACCACGGCCTCCAAGGTGAGGGGCTCGTTATCGGCCGAGGCGGCCGGGTTCGCACCAGCAGCGCCAGCATCCGCGCCCTCGGCTCCGATCGCATTGCCAGCCGCATCCGCACCCTCGGCCCCATCCCCGCTCGACGTCGTATCGCCCGCGAACATCGCCACCACACCCACGTCGCCCGCATCAGCCGGGCCGCCGGCCACCTTCGTCAGCGTCCCCAAAAACGTGGACAACGATCCGGCCGTCATGAGCAGCACGATGGCCAGGGCCAGCGACACCGAGGCGGCCATGCCCTTCGAGGCGCCGCGCTTCTCGTTGATGCGCGCCAGAAGACCGCCCACACCGAACACGCGCCCGGCGATGCCGCGGCCACGCCACAGCTTGGCCGGGTTGGCCGCCCGCGCCGCTCGCGCCGCACCGCGCTTGGAGGCCCGGGCCGATTGGTTGCCGCGCAGCGCATCGATGACGTTCACCCGACTCGCTCGCCAAGCGGGCACGAACACGCTGAACAGCACCGTGGCCGCCGTGAGGCCGGCCGCTACCGCCAGAGCCCACGGCGCCACTGACAGGTTGAAGCCCACCTCGGCCGCCCCGAAGATCGTGGCCAGCGACGGACCGAGGGCCGCAAACGTCGCCGCACAGCCGCCGATGCCCACCGCAAGCCCCAGCGGCACGCCGATGGCCGCCACGATAAACGCCTCCAGCGCCACGGCCCGACGCAGCTGCCGCCGCGAGGCCCCCACCGAGGCCAGAAGCCCGAACTGGCCGGTGCGCTCGGCCACGGAAATGGCGAAGGCGTTGTAGATGAGCGACACGCAGGCCACAATGATGACCACGGCCAGCACCGCCGCGATACTGAAGAACGTGTCCCAGATAGCGCCGTCGGTGCGCACGCCCATATAGCGCAAAAGCCCCAGGTGCAGCTCGGCATAGCGGTCGGGGAAGGCCTCTTCGATGCGCTGTTCCACCGCGGCCGTGCTGTCCACGCCGGCCATGGTCACATAGGCCCGATTCAGCCCCGTCAATTCATCGTCCGGAGAATCGCAGGTGAAAGCCGTCATCCCGAAGCCGTGCGAGGCGACATAGGGAATATTGTCGTAGAATCCCACCACCGTATAGGTGCGCTCGCCCGTAACGCGCAGCTCCTCGTTGAAGATGCCGCCGTCAAGGGCGGCATCCAAATACCCGATGGACGAATCGAGCACGGTGCCCTCGGCGATCTCGTCCTCGGCAGCTTCCATCCCGCCGACGAAACCGCCGTTAGCCGGCACCTCGCCGTGGACCATCGAGCCGGTGCGCCCCGGAGCGAGCACCGCCACGCGCTCGCCTACGGGCACCGTAAGGGTGTCGCCCACCTCCATGCCGTCGCCGGCGGTGCGCCACGTATCGAAGAGCATGATCTCGCCGGCCTTCTCGGGCAAGCGCCCCTCGCTCGGCCGCAGGGAGCACAGCGTTTCGATGTCGCCCGAGAAATCCGCGAGGCGAAGATACGGACCGAAGTAGTTCTGCTGTTCTTCGGCAAGCTCGCCGAACCCGGCGTCACGCAGATAGGCGACATCGGCGATCTGCCCCGCAGCCTCGGCCTCCTGCGCCTGGGCGGCCAGGCCGTCGAAGTCGTCGGCCTGCACCTCGGCCATCCAGGTGCCGGCCATGCGCGTCTCGGCTTCGTACAGCATGGCCTGCAAGCTCGTGTAGCTGGTGAGCACTGCCGTCAGCAGCGCCGCCGCCAGTACCACGCCGGCAATGGTCACCAGCGTGCGCACCTTGTTGGCCCGCAGGCTCTTGATGGTGAAGGTGGTCATGGCGTTCATCGGCGGATCCTCTCATCGCGCACGATGCGGCCATCCTCCACGGCAATGATGCGGTCGGCGGCCAGGGCGATCTCCTCGTCGTGGGTGATCACCACCATGGTCTGGCCGAAGTCGCGGTTGGAATCGCGCAGAAGCTGCATGATCTCGCGACTGTTGGCCGTGTCCAGGTTGCCCGTGGGCTCGTCGGCCAGCACCACGGCCGGCGCGTTCATAAGCGCCCGGCCGATGGCCACGCGCTGCTGCTGGCCGCCCGACAACTGGCGGGGCAGGTGCCCCTCGCGCCCGCGCAGGCCCAGCCGATCCAGCAGGCCGCCCAGGCGATCCTGGTTCACGACGCGGCCGTCCAGGGCCACGGGCAGCGTCATGTTCTCCACCACGTTCAGCACCGGCACCAGGTTGTAGAACTGGTACACCAGGCCCACCTCGCGACGGCGGAACACCGCCAGCTCCTCATCGCTGCGCGCGTACACGTCGATGCCGTTCAGCAGCACATGGCCCGAGGTGGGCCGATCCACCCCGCCGATGAGGTGCAGCAGGGTGGATTTCCCCGAGCCCGACGACCCCACGATGGCCACGAACTCGCCCTCCTGCACCGTAAACGACACATCGTCGAGCGCGCGGGTGGCCGTCGCGCCCTCCCCGTAGATCTTCGTCAAATGGCTGACGGTCAGCATGTCCATGCCATCACCTTTCTCCTATGATTCCAATCTACGGAACAGTATGGGCAAGCCCCCTTGCCACCCCATAACGCGCCCATTACGATGCTGTAATGGAGAAGAAGGCCGCTACCGCCTCCCAAGGCGCTTCTCGGCAGCTTTGTAGACAGCGCTCTTGTCGCGACGGCCGATGGCCACAATCTCAACGACTTCCACCGTACCGTCTTCCAAAATACGGAAGACGAGGCGGATACCTGCCTCGCGCCATTTGAGCTTCTTGCATCCGGCCAGCGCCCCATGAAGCGGAGCACCCAGTTCGTCAGCACGCTCTTCGAGCTTGCGGAGACCCACGTCAACCAGGCGCCGCGTCGATCCATCGAGTTTCACGTACTCCTTGCGGGCGCCCTCGTCAATGAAGGCGAGCCGGTACCGCCCGCTCACTCGAAAAGCTCCTCGTCGGGAATGGCGCTAGCGTCAATGGCCTCGAACGCTTCGTAGGCGTCTTCGCCAAGAACCTCCCTGAAAGAAATGGGACGATGGTCGGGATCGGCATCGGCAGCCGCTACGCGCTCTGCCGCGATGCGATCGAACTCGAGCTCGCGAAAGTACTGGAGCTCGCCGTACATCCTCTCATAGGTATCATAGTCGAGAAGGACGGAATCGATGCCGTTGCGACCGGAAATGTACTGGGGCGATGTGCGAGCACGCTTCCTGAGAGCCGAAAACTCCTTGCTCGCCACCGTAGCCGATACAATTTGATCGCGCGTGAATGTCGGCTTTTCCAAAATCGCCGGCGCCATAGTCTCCTCGCTTTCCTGGGAAATAAAATCTATATTTCATTTCATATTGTACTATGGATTTTAAGACACCGCTTAAGTTGTAACCGAGACCGAAAGATTGGCGCCTCAAGACAGATAATGCTCCATATTTCGAACGTTATGCCGCTTAATGTTCGAAATATGGAGCATTAACCCGTAGTCCAAGTTCTACACCACGAGCTTCGGGAAGGCGATCTCGAAGCGGGCGCCGCCCTCGGGATTGTTGGCGGCGCGCAGCGTGCCGCCTTGGGCCGAGATGAGGGCCTGGGCCAGGGAAAGCCCAATACCGAAGCCGGCAGGCTGGCGCACGGCGGTCTCCGCGGCTCCGTCGGCGACGGCTGCGAGCTCCTCACTCTGCGCGCCATCGATGTCGACCGCGACCAGCACGCCCTGCGCGCCGGAGTCTTCCACGCCGCGGGCTCCCTCGTCGCGACCGCGGTAGAAGCGCTCGAAGATGTGGGGCAAGTCCTCCGCAGCGATGCCGGGACCTGTGTCGCTCACCATCAAGGTGGTGGCCAGGGCGTCTTCCCGCACGGTCACGGTCACGGTGCCGCCGGCAGGAGTGTGTTCCATGCAGTTCTTCACGATGTTCTCCAGGGCCTCGGCGCTCCACGGGGCATCGCCCGCGAAGGTGGCGGCCTCGTCCACATCCATCACCAGGTTCACATCCCGCAGGTCCATGGCCGTGGCCAAGGGCCCCACGGCCCGGCGGGCCACCTCGCCGGCCCGCACGTCGCGGCGCTCCACGTGCATGGCGCCCGCGTCCACCTTGGCGATTTTCAGCAGCGTGGTCACGAGCCAGGACACCTGGTCGAGCATTCCCTCCAGCTCCCGCACGAGGCGGCGGCGCTCCCGCCCGTCATCAGTGCGCTCGATGAGGGGCAACATGAGGCCGATGGCCGTGAGCGGCGTGCGAATCTGGTGGGACACGTCGGCCAGAGCGTCGGCCAGGGCGTTGCGTTCTTGCGCCAGGGTGTCGCCGGTGCGGGCCAGGCGCGCCACCATCTTCCCCAGCTCGTTGGTGAGCACGGCCACATCGCCCTCGCGGCAGTTGGAGAAGTCAACCCGGCGCCCGTCGTGGAGCACCTCGTCGATCTCCTCGGCGAGACGGCGAATCTGGTGATGGCGGTAGAGCGACACGGCAAGGAACGCCGCGAGCAGCACCGCCCCCGTGCCGACGACCCACAGCTTCGCCTCGTAGGGAGCGGCCCAGGCGAGCACGACCGTCAGCGCCACCATGGCCGCGCATTGGCGCAGCAGCGTGGAGAGGGAGCCCACCCTACTCCCCCACCTTGTAACCGAGGCCGCGCACCGTCACGATGATGGACGGATCGGACGGGTCGGCCTCCACCTTCTCGCGCAAGCGCTTGATGTACACGTTCAGGGCATTGTCGGACACGTATTCCCCGGCACTGTCCCAAATGGCGTCGCGCAGGTTCTCGCGGGTAACGAGCTTGCCCTTGCGCTGGAGAAAGTACAGCAGCAGCCGGTATTCCAGGACCGAGAGGAACACCTCGGTCCCGCCCCGGGTCACGGCGCCGGAACTCACGTCGAGCCGCACGTCGCCCACGGTCAGCACGTTGTCGGCGGGGCTCGTGCGCCGCAGGGCCCCGCGCATGCGCGAGACCAACTCCCGGGCGCGGAAGGGCTTGGCAATGTAGTCGACGGCCCCCATATCCAGGCCGGCCACAGTGGAGTACTCGTCGTCGGAGGCGGTGAGGAAGATGACCGGCATGTCCGGCGCCACCTCCCGGGCGGCGGCGCACACGGCGAACCCGTTGCCCTGGGCCAGGGTCACGTCCAGCAGGGCGATGTCGAAGTGCTCGGCGGCCAAGCGGGCACAGGCCCCGTCCTGGGTCGCCTCGGCGACCACCGAGAACCCCTCGTCGGCCAGCAACTCCGACAGCGTGCGCACGATGGCGCCGTCATCCTCGACCAACAGCACGTTCATGGCGCCTCCTTTCCATCGGCACCATGATACCGTGGGTTGCGCCCCATCCCAAGACCGCCCCGGGAAAAGGATCGCCCCCTTACGGAACCGTAATCACAGCAACGACGCAAGGGGGGCGTCCATACGCAAACGAAGCCAAGGGCGCGAATGGGCCGTAGGGGCAATGGGCCGAAGGAGCGCCGAAGAAACAGGCTCGTGCTCAAGCGCCCCGTTCCACGGAGCCGCCCCGCTCCCGATAGCACTCGCGCCTTAGGCGAGATGGGCCGCCACGACGTCCACGAGGCGACGGGCCACAGCGGCCTTGCTCATGAGGGGCAGCAGCACCTCATCGTCGGCGGTCACGAGCCACACCTCGTTGTCGTCGGCACCAAAGGCGAGCCCGTCGCCCACCTGGTTGGCCACGATCATGTCGGCATGCTTCTTCGCGAGCTTGGCGTGGGCGTTCATGAGCACGTCGTCGGTCTCGGCGGCGAATCCCACCACATACTGGTCGTCGCGCTTGCCCGCGGCCAAAGTAGCCAGAATGTCCGGATTCTCCGTGAGGGGCACGTTGGCCAGTGCCTCATCGTCGCGGCCCTTCTTCAGCTTGCGGTCGGCCGGATTCGCCGGACGCAGATCGGCCACAGCCGCGGCGAAGATGGCCGCATCGGCCACGGGGAATACCTCGGAGGCGGCGGCCAGCATGTCGCGGGCCGTCTTCACGGACACCACCTCCACGCCCGCCGGTGCCGCCAGAGCCACCGGCCCCGACACGAGCACCACCCGGGCACCGGCGGCAGCCGCGGCCTCGGCTATGCAATAGCCCATCTTGCCCGAAGAGTAGTTGGAAATGTAGCGCACCGCGTCGATGGGCTCCACCGTGGGGCCCGCCGTCACGAGCACCGTGCGGCCCGCGAGCGCGCCGGCTGGCATCGTCGCCGCCCCATCGGCCACAGCCGCCGGCAGCGGAGCAGCGCTGGCCGCAGGTGCACCGGGTGTCGCAATCTCCCCCGATGCCGCTGGCATCAGCCCATCACCGGCCCCGGGCACGTCCGCCGCTTCCCCCGACGCCGCGCCGGCCGCCACGACACTCCCTGAAGTTGACACGCAAGGCACCGCAGCTCCAGCCACCGGCTGCGCCCCTTCGTCGCCTGAGGCGCCGCGGCCCGCAGAAACGGCGCGCAATGATTCAACCACCGTGGCGAACGGCACTTCCCCATAGGACTCGCAGGCAGCCCGCAGGGCTTCCTCGCCCACCCGCTCGGCCAACAATGCCAGCGTCTCGCGCACAATGATCGCCGGGTCGGCCAAGCGGCCGCGCCCCACATCCCCACAGGCCAAATAGCCCGCATCCCCTTCGATGAAGCGCACGCCGCGCGCCCGCAGCGTGGCCATGTTCGCCTGAGTGGCCGCCGCCTCGTACATGTGCACGTTGGCCGCCGGCGCGATGGCGAGCGTTGCCGTGGTGGCGAGCGCCGTGGTGGACAGCAGATCGTCGGCGATGCCGCAGGCCACCTTCGCCATCACATTGGCCGTGCAAGGCGCGATGAGGAACACGTCGCACTCCTGGGCCAGCGAGATGTGATGAATGGGGTCGGACGGATCGTCGAACAGACCCACGGCCACCTTCTCGTGGGTCAGCGCCCGGAAGGTCACCGGATCCACGAAGTGGGTGCCGTGCTCGGTCATGACCACCTTCACCCGCACGCCCGCCTTCTGCAGCCCGCGCACAATCTCGCAGGCCTTATAGGCCGCAATGCACCCGGTCACACCCACCAAGACACAAGGCCGCTCCACGCTCATATCAACCTCCTGAAACGATTTCCCCGCAATCTCAACGAGCCTGTCGCTGGAAAACAAGGGTATAGACGTACACAGTATCGAGGGCATCGAAATACTCGTAGAAAATATCGAAGGGATCGACGACCATCTTTAAGACGCCCTCGCCGAACTCCGCTCGGATCATCCTGGGGATATTGCGCGAGCCAATGGAAGGCACAGCCTCGATGATATCCAAGGTATCGTAGATTTTCTGCTCCACTCGCGCAGAGGTCACTCGGGAGAGCTCCCGGGCGAACCGCGGCGCGTAAACCATCTTAGCCATGCTGGGCCCGCAGCGCGGCAACCGCCTCGCGAAGGGCATCGGTGCCCTCGATGCCAAGGCCCGCCGCAATCTGCTCGCGACCTTCAAGAATACCGCTCCGCACCAGCTCAACGTAATCAGCATCCGCCTCGCCGGCAGGCGCAATCACCACCCAGGGCTTCGAGTTCTTGAACACCGTCACGCGCTCCCCCGTCTCGCTTACCGCCGAGGCGATGCGCGAGAAATTGGTGCGAGCCTCCGCTGCCGTAGCCGTCAAAACTGTCATTGCAGCCTCCTTTGTTAGCCTAGGGGGAATTTTAGCGTAAATTCAAGCGTAAATATAGCCTCCCTATACTTCTGTCATCGCTCTGAAGTCGCAAAGAGTCATAAGAAAGGGGCAGCTCAAAGGCTGCCCGACCTCAGACCGTCGACAGGCGAAGGAGCATCTCCCTTCGCCGCCTGCCCAACAGCCTCTACATGTTCACGCAGTGGATCTTCTCGCCGCGCTCCAGGTAGGCCATGACTTCCTCCACGGCCATCTTGGCGCAGTTGTCCTCGGCCTCGGCAGTGGAGGCGCCCAGGTGCGGCATGACGATGGCGCGCTCCATCTTCACCACGGCCGGGTTCGCGAAGTCGGTCACGTAGGCGCTCACCTTGCCGCTCTCCAGGGCAGCGGCCATGGCCGCATCGTCCACGAGCACGTCGCGGGAGAAGTTCAGGAACACCACACCGTCCTTCATCTGGTCGATGGCGTCGCCGTTGATCATGAGCTTGGTGGAGGGCAGCGCCGGCACGTGGATGGTGATGAAGTCGCAGGCCGGATACAGCTTGGCCAGGTCATCGGCGAACTCCACCGTGGGGGAGATCTTCTCGTGCACGGTGATGCCGTCCATGGCCGGGTCGTAGCCGATGACCTTCATGCCCAGAGCCTCGGCCGCCTGCGCCACCTTGGCCCCAATGGCCCCCAAGCCGATGACGCCCAGGGTCTTAGCGCAGATCTCGCCGCCGGCGAACTGCTTCTTGGCCTTCTCGGCGGACTTGCCCACATTCTCGTCGTCGGCGTTGTCGCGCACCCAGGCCACGCCGCCGATGATGTCGCGGGAGGCCAGTAGCATACCGGCCAGCACCAGCTCCTTCACGGCGTTGGCATTGGCGCCCGGGGTGTTGAACACGGCGATGCCGGCCTCGGCGAAGGCGTCGAGCGGGATGTTGTTCACACCGGCGCCGGCGCGGGCCACGGCCTTCAGGTTCGCGGGAATGTCCATGGCGTGCATGTCGGCGGAGCGCACCAGGATGGCGTCGGCCTCTTCCACGTTGTCGGTCAGCTCGTACTCGTCGGTGAGCAGGGCCAGGCCCTCGGCGGAGATGTTGTTCAGGCAGTGGATCTTGTACATGGAGCGCTCCTTCTCGCATTTCGCGGAACCCAGGTTCAAATACCGTCCCTAGCATACCGCGAAACCGTCCCGGTGCCCGACGGGCGCCGCCCTGCGGGGCAAATGCGGCTCGCTATGGCGTGACGGCGTTGGCGTGGTGCACGAAATCGCGAATGTGCTCGACGAAGCGATCCCGGGCCTCGGCCAGATCGCCCCCCTCGCCGCCGATGTAATAGAGCGTGGTGGTGAGCACCATGCCCACCAGGGCCACGGCCTCGAAGGCGGCATCGATCTCGGGGCGCACCGTGCCCTCGCGCTGGCCGCGCTCGAGCTGGGCCTGCAACAGAGCCAGCAGGCGCTGCTCGTGGCCGCGCATGGCCTCAGACCAGGCTCGGCCGGGACGCCACAGCTCCGCCACGAAGAAGCGGCCGAAGGCATCATTCTCGAAGATGACCGAGGCGAACAGCTCCACCATGGCAATGAGGGCATCAGTAGCCGTGGGCGCTTCGGCGGCAATGGCCTCGAAGGAGGTGATGAGCTCGCCGATGCCCTCCACGAGAATGCTCTCGGCAATATCGGCCTTGCTGGAGAAATAGTAGTAGGCGACGCCCTTGGAAACGCCGGCCTCCTCCACGATGCGATCCACCGTGGCCTCCGAGTAACCGCGCGCGGCGATGACGGAAAGGGCCGCGTCCAGAAGCTGGCGGCGCGTCGCATCCGCCTTGCTCGTCCTCGCCTTCTGCCGGGCCACGCCGCTCCTCCCTCGGGTCTGCTCATGGGTACTGCCGAAAATTATACCCTTCGCGCTCCGGTGGAATTCGCGAACGGGAACGATCATCAATTCCCCAATTCCCTGACCTGTTGACTCAACATAAATAACCGATTATCCCCTGATAGACCCTGAATTTCTCCCTATTTCAACCATCGGATGCCAAGTTGGGAAAAGAATTGCTACAATGCGCGAAAGCCAACCTCGATCCCATTGAAAGGAACAGGCCATGGCAGCGAAGATCATCAGATTTCCGGTGGATCCGCGCACGAGGGCCCAGGGGACGGCCCGCGCCACCGAAGGGGGAGCATCTCTCGATCTCGTCATCGAGCTGGCCGACACCGATCCGGCCCTGTTCCGCTGCGCCACGGTACGCGCCGACGACTCCCTGGCCGACCTCCACGCCCTCATAGCCGACCTCTTCGGCTGGGACGGCGGCCACAACTACTTCTTCAGCCACGGGAGCAACCGCTACGAGGATCCGGCCCTCTTCCGCAGCCGCGATCCGCTCATCAGTCGCTGCCTCAAGCTGTACTCGGCCGCCGACGTGCCCCTCGGCAACGTGCTCGGCGGCACCGAGACGCCCCTTTTCTACGCCTACAACCTGGGAAACTGCTGGGAGTTGCGCATCTCCGTTCGTGCGGAGGTCGCCCTCGAGCAGTTCGGCTAGGACGTCGGAGGCCGAACGGAGAGGGCGGTCCCGGCCGGAACCGCCCTCTGCTTCGCCCCTCCCAATCCGACTCCGGACGCGGCGCCCTTAGGCCAGCATCAAATCGAGGGCGGCGAAGAGCTTGTCCATCTCAATGGGCTTGGTCAGGTGGCCATCCATGCCGCAGCGCAAAGCCCGCTGGCGGTCCTCCTCGAAGGCATCGGCGGTCATGGCCAGAATGGGAATGGCCGCCAGGCGATCATCCTCGAAGCGGCGGATGACCTTGGTGGCCTCATACCCGTTCATGACCGGCATCTGCACATCCATGAGCACCAGCTGGAAGTGGTCGGGGCCGGCCTCGCGCAGGGCATCCACGGCCTGCTGGCCGTCCACGGCGTATTCCACGATGAAGCCCTCGTCCTCCAGCAGGGTGATGGCGATCTCCCGATTCAGATCGTTGTCGTCCACGAGCAGGATGCGACTGCCGCGCATGCGGTGATCGGAGCCGAAGCTCGTCATCGGCGCCGGGGCCGCCACCGCGCCCGCGCCCGACCCCAGGGCCAACGTCAGCTCGATAGTGAACAGGGAGCCGACGCCCTTCTCGCTTTCCACGGCAATGGTACCGTGCATCATGTCCACGAGGTTCTTCGTGATGGACATACCCAGGCCCGTGCCCTGGATGCCGCTGATGGTGCTCGTGCGCTCCCGCTCGAAGGGGTCGAAGATGTGCTCCACGAACTCGGGGCTCATGCCAATGCCCGTATCCGACACCGTGAAGCGATAGCGGCCGTAGCCCGCCGGAGCACCGTCCACTTCGGTGACATGCACTTTGATGAAGCCGCCGGCCTTGGTGAACTTCAGGGAATTTCCCAACAGGTTCAGCAAGATCTGGTTGATGCGCAGCTTGTCGCAGCGCACGTTGGGATGCTCGATGCCCTCCGCATTCACCGTGAGGTACAACTGGCGGGCACTCGCCTCGGCCTGGATGATGCTGTACAGATCGTCCAAGAGCACCGTGAGGTTGCAGGGCTGCTCGTCGAGGGCCACCTTGCCGCTCTCGATGCGGCTCATGTCCAAGATGTCGTTGATGAGGCTCAGCAGATGGGTGGAGGAGGACTGGATCTTGTCCAGGTACTCCCGCACTTTCTCCGGCTGGTCGATGCGACTGCCGGCCAGGGCGGTGAAGCCGACGATGGCGTTCATGGGCGTGCGGATGTCATGGGACATATTTGACAAAAAGGCGCTCTTGGCGGCGCTGGCCTTGTTGGCCCGCTCGAGAGCCTCTTCCAGCAGCGCCCGGCGCTTCATCTCGTCGCGCGTCTGCACATCGACGCTGCGGAAGCCGAGCACGATGTTGTGATGCTCGGGCCAGCTGCCCGTGCGCACGGCCGTGACCTGGCAGTATTCCACTGTATCGCCGCGTCGGGTGCGGTAGTTCACATGAACGCGCTTGTCTTCGGCCAGCTCTTCCCGCAGAGCGGCGGCCGACAGCGACGCCCGCACCATGGCCCGATCCTCTTCGCAGACGATCTGGTCCATGTAAGCGCCCAGGCACTCCTCCAGTACGAGCGAGCCGAAGAAGATTTTGTCCAAGCCGCGCTCTTCCTCGGCCGCCACGCGCAGGGGGATGCCCTCGCCGCTATCAAGATCGAAGGAGCAGACGAGCAGATAGTCCTCGGACAGGGCGTGGATGAGCTCCCGCTGGTAGCGGTCCTTCTGCACCTCTTCCAGCTTCTTGTCGGTGTAATCCAGCAGGAAGCGCTGGTAGAGCAGCTCCCCGTCGCTTTCCACAAGCTTTACGTTGCCGAGCACGTGCAGGATGTCGCCGTTGTCGTGGCGCACCCGGTACTCGGTGCTCACTGAATCGCCCACGGCCTTCAACGTGGCGATGCTCGCCCGCAGCCGATCGGCATCGTCGGGCAGCACCGAGGGGGCCACCATATCGAAGCCGTTGCGCTGCAGTTCCTCTTCCGAGTCGTAGCCGAGAATGTTCAAGGCCGCCTGGTTGATGCCGATGATGCGATGACCATCGTGGGAGTGGGTTATGACGCCGCATTCCATGGAGGTGAAGATGGTCTCGAGGGTGCGGTTCTTATCGACGATCTCGTTCTCGTAGGCCCGTTCCTGAGTGACATCGATGGCCACGCCCACGGTGCCCATGACCGAGCCGTCGATATTGTAGAGGGGCGACTTGTAGGTGGTGAGCAGGCGCGTTCCGTCGCCGGTCTGCACCACCTCCTCAGAGACGATGGTGGATTCGGTTTCCATGACCTGGCGCTCCGATTCGATGCACGCCGGGTCATCGGCCTCCACATCCCAAATATAGGCATGGCCGCGGCCCTGCACATCGTCCTTGGTCTTGTTCACCGTGCCGCAGAAGGCGTCGTTCACTTTATGGTGGATGCCGTCGGCAGACTTGTACCACACGAGGCAGGGAATGGAATTGATGGTGGCCTCGAGGTACTGGGCCGTCTCCCAGGAATCGGCATAGCGCTTGCAGCCGCGCTGCCAATGGTTGTAGCGATAGGAGAATTCCGCCGGAGACAGCGGCGCGATCCAGATATCGGCAATGCGGTCGAAGAACGGTTCCAGGGCCTCCACCTGCTCGTGGCGGGCAATGACCATCATGGTAGCCGGCGGCTTCTTCACCGCGCACAACTCTTCGGCCCACGCGGCGGCATCGTGCTTTGTCACGTCCACGAACAGCGCATCGGCCTGAGCCGTCAAAGCGGCATCGGGGGCGGCGGTGCGCTGGTAACTATGGGAGAACGGGGCCAGCGGAGCTGTGCTCTCCACGATGTGGGCCGCCTCTTCGCTGAGGCCGACCAGGCAGAAGTTGACCGGGCAGTGGTACATGACAGGCGTCCTTCACAGGGTACCGGACAGTTGATGGAAACGTTACGGTAAGGCAACGGTTTCCATCACGGTAGTATACCAAGTTAATGCCGACTTTATCTGCGCATTTCCGCGATGACCCCCGAGGCGGCCCAAATTTGCTATAGTGAACGCCTTCCCAACCGTCGTCTGCCCAGGAGGTGCCCCGTGCCCCGCGATCGCGCCCGTCGCCCGTCGCTTGTCGTCCGCTGCTTGCGGGCACTGGCCCTCGCGGCCCTGGCCCTGGCGGTAATCGTCGTGGCGGCGAACGCCATCACCGTGGGCACCACCCGCGGCAACGTGCACACCGTAGCCCAGACCGCCGAGCTCCTCGAAGGGCAGCCGGCCGATGCCGTAGTGGTGCTGGGGGCCAGCGTGCACGCCGACGGCACTCCGAGCGACATCCTGGCCGACCGCCTGGAAGTGGCTGTGGATCTGTACCGTTCCGGCGCTGCACGGGCCATCATCGTGAGCGGCGACAACCGCTCCTCCCACTACAACGAGTCCGACGCCATGAAGGCCTTCTGCGTGGATTTGGGCGTTCCCAGCGCCGACGTGTACGTGGACCACGGCGGCGTCGGCACCTACGAGTCCATGTACCGGGCCCGTCATGTTTTCGGGGCCGAGCGCATCATCGTGGCCACCCAGGCCTACCACCTCTATCGCGCCATGTTCGCCGCCGACTGCCTGGGCATGGAGGCCTGGGGTGTGGCCTGCGACAAGGGCGCCTATAACGACCAGGCCCGCTACAGCATGCGCGAGGCCCTGGCCCGCACGAAGGACTTCCTGGCCGCCCTGCTGCGACTTCCCGTGGACACGGGCGGCGAGACCGTCTCACTCGATGCCCCGGGCGACCTCACCTAAGGAGACGCGGTGCAGACCATCTCGACCGAACTGGACATGCTCGTCGCCAACCTCGGCGAAGAGGCGGCCCGCGCGATGAAGCGGGCCCGCAACAAAGAGCGCTACCGCGCCGCCGTGGAGCGCACGTGGCGGATGCGCCCGGAAGTGGCCCGGCTCATCCTGGCCCATACCAATGGCATCTTCATCGCCAAGGACGAGCGCCCCCGCCGCGGCCCCGATCGCGACCGCGACTGGTGGGTGTTCGGCATCTACCTGGACGACGCCATGGTGCGCACCGAGGTGGATGCCTGGCAGTCGGTGCTTCTCCAAACCCTGCGCGACGAGGGCATCTCCGTGGACGAGCTGCGCTTCCTCCCCGCCAAGTGGGATATGCGCGCCCGCAAGCTCTTCCCCGAGATAGCCGCCGGACGCGAAGAGCCCGCGACCAGCGAGAAAAGCGCCCGCGGCCCCTGGCGCGGCCAAGACGAGTCCCGGGCCCTGGATACGGTGAAGAAGGCGGTGTGCCTCGTGTTCGAGGACACGGAGCAGGCTTGGGCGCTGCTCGAATCGGTGCGCGGCGCCGCCTTGGACGAGGTGCTCTTGCGCGAGCCCACCGACACCGGCTCCCGCCGCGACGGCAAGACCCAGGGGAAGAAGAGCTACTGGTTGCGGCTCTACGTAGACGACGTGGCCGCCACCGAGCACCTCCTCGGTGCCTACGGCGAGGCCATCCGCTCCCGGGCCTACCGCCTCGGCCTGCGCATCCGCAAGATCGTCGTGCGCCCGGCCGGCGCGAAGCTCGCCGGCCAGCACGCCTTCTACCGACAGGGCCCCTCGCGCCCCCTCCCCCGACCGGGCCGCTAAAGCACGCGCCCGGGATCTCGTTGCACCTCTCCCATTGCGGGAGGGGACGCCCCTTGGCGCAGACCTCTGAGCGCCCCGCGAAGAACGCGATAGGTAAAGAAAGAGCCCCACGCCAGCAGCAAGTGTGCTGGGACGGGGCTCTCATGCGTGCGTTCCTTCCGCTCTTTCTTTCATCTCGTTCGCAGCGGGAAAGAGCGCTCAGCGGGCTGGGCCAAGGGGCGTCCCCTTCCGCAGCCCGAAAAGGCTTTGCCTACACCGCCACGATGTTCACGAGGCGGCCGGGCACGTAGACTTCCTTCTTCACCGACTTGCCCTCGATGGCGCCGGCCACGGCCTCGCGGGCGGCAGCCAGCACGTCGGCCTCGGGGGCGTCGGCGGCCACCAGGATGCGGGCCTTCACCTTGCCGCAGATCTGCACGGCCAGCTCCACCTCGTCGGCGCGGGCCTGCTCGGGATCGAAGGTGGGCCAGGGCTCGCCGTAGAGGAAGCCCTCGCGGCCGAGGGCCTGCCGCCACAGCTCGTCGGTGATGTGCGGCGCGATGGGGGCCATGAGCTTCACGAGGGTCTCGGCCACGTCCGCATCCAGGGCCCGATGGTCGGGGCAGGCGGCGCGAACGTCGGGGCTGAAGGCACGCAGGTACTCACCGGCGGCGTTGGACAGCTCCATGATGGCGGCGATGGCGGTGTTGAAGTTGTTGCGCTCGATGTCGGCGCTCACCTTCTGCACCACGCGATGGCGCTCGCGGTTCAGCTTCTGGGCCAGCTTCACGGCCACCTCGGGCTCGGGCGCAGCCGTGAACAGCGTCTCATCGCCGGCCTTGCCGCACAGGTCGTGCACCTGGCGCCACAGGCGGTTCAGGAACTTGTACATGCCCGGCAGGCCGTCGTCGTTCCACAGCTTCTCCTTCTCGGGCGGCCCGAGGAA
>CANSQM010000024.1 GCA_947649205.1 uncultured Enterorhabdus sp. | reverse complement strand
CTCTCGGGATGTCCGCTACTCGCAGGCCTCGGCCGCCGCGTCGCGGGCGCCGTCCTTCTTCGCGAGCTCGTCGCGGGCGTCGATGGCCACCTTCGCGCCACGCAGGCCGCCGCGCTGAGACTCGGTGCCGAAGCCCTCGGCGTCGCCGTCGGCCACCTTCTCCACCTCGCACAGACCGGCGATGATGAGCGCGCCCAGGATGTGGGGCAGGTGCCCGTCGTCGAGCAGGATGTTGGGGGTACCGCGCATATCCTGGCCGAACACGTTCATCTCGGACGTCTCGCCGTTGGTCTGGTACCAGCCGCCATGGTGCACGGCAGCGGTGCCCGGCATGCAGCGGTTGGTGACGTAGGCGGTCAGCACCGTCTCGCCCCGATCGCTGTACACGCGGCAGATGTCGCCGTCCTTGATGCCGCGGGCCTTGGCGTCCACGCCGGAGATCCACACGGCGTGGCGATAGACGTCCTCGCGCATGAAGGGGTTGTTGTCGTTGCTGGAATGCTGGCGGTACACCGACACCGGGGTCACGAGGGAGAGCGGGTACTTCTTCACCTTCGGGTTGTAGAAGCCGTCGTTGGAGGCAGTGGAGATGTCGCCTTCCACGTAGCTCGGGCTCCACACCGGCATCGGATCGATGCGACCGCGCCAACGGCTCTCGGTCATATCGTGGGTCTTCACGAAGTTCGAGGCGAACTCGATCTTCTTCGTGGGGGTGCCGAACGGGCTCTCGCCCTTGTCGAGCGCCGACTTGAACGGGTAGTAGGGCTCATCGATCTCGGTGCGGATGACCGGTTTGGCGTTGAACTCCTCCCAAGTGGGGCGATGGTCGTAGCCGAGGTAGGCCATGATGGTGGCGTTGTCGGCCCATTTCTCGAAAGCCTCCTTGTAGATGGCCTCCTGGGCGTCGACCCACTGCTCCACCGGCACGTCCTTCATGCGGGGGTTGTAGCCCTCCACCACCTCGTCGCCGAGGCGCTTGGCGATCTCGGTCCACACCCATTCCTTGGAGCGCACCTCGCCCGGGAAGTCCAGGCCGCGGCCGCAGAAGGTGAAGTAGTTGCGCATGCCATTGGGGCCGCTCACGAAGCGCTGGTGGCCGTACATGTACTCGTCCATGCCCTCGAACTGCCACACAGGGGCCGGCAGGATGATGTCGCACAGCTCGGCGGTGGGCTGGTTCATGTGCCACTGGAAGCCCCAGTTGAACTCCGTGCCCGCCATGCCGGCGAAGCGCTTGTTCACATTGGAGTGGTTGTTGCCGTAGTTGTTCTCGAAGATGATCATCTGGATATTCGGCAGCGGGCTCTCGTTGGTGGGGCTTCCGATGAGATGGCGGAACTCCTCCTCGCTGATCTTACCGCTCCAGTAGTCGTCCTGGCGGGCCAGGATCTCGGTGAGGCAGTTGTTGTTGAACAGCACCGGCACCTGGTAATCGCCCGGATTGCGGCCGAAATCGGCGCGCGGGGCGGGCACACGGCCGGGCGTGGGCAGGCAAGCGCCCGACTCGCAGCCGCCGTGGCAGGCGATGTTGCCGGTCATGGCCTGCAAGAGCATCGACGCCGACGCCGAATAGTCGCCCATGTGGCGCTTCGCGCAGGAGTAGAAGTACTGGAGGTGCACCGGCTTCTCGGTGCCGTACAGGCGGGCAAACTCGCGGATGGTGTCGGCGGGCACAGCGGTGATGGGGGCGGCCCACTCCGGCGTCTTCTTGATACCGTCTTCGCCCTCGCCCATCACGTAGGCGCGCCATTCCTCATAGCCTTCCGCGTCGACCCACTCGTCGATGAACTCGTGATCGACCAGATCCTCCTCGAAGAGCACCTGCGCCACGGCCAGCATCATGGCCAGGTCGGTGCCGGGGCGAATCGGAATCCACTGATCGGCCAGAAGCTCGGCCGACTGCGTGTAGCGCGGATCGATGACGATGGTCTTGCAGCCGTACTCGTGGGCCAGGTGCATGTAGTAGGACGTCGGGCCGAACCAGGCGACCACCGGATCCATGCCCCACATGATAAAGAGCTTGGAGTTGAACAGATCGGGCGCCTCGAAGCCGGGCATGGCGTTCTGCAGACCGCGCGTGACCTTCGTCAGGTCGACGCCGAGGTGCAGCATCTCGCCAGCGGCATGACCCGACGTGGAGTGCTCGCCCCAAGCGCCGAAGCCCGCCTCCCACCAGGGAGCCAGCGGGAAGCCGTTCTTCTCGAAGGAGGGGTACTGGGAGTGGAAGATGCCGTAGGGGCCGTACTTCTCCTTGATCTCCTTCATCTTCTCGGCAATGGTGTCGAGCGCCTCTTCCCAGCTGATCTGCACGAAGTAGCCGCGGCCGGGGCCCTTTTCGCCCACGCGCTTCATGGGATGCAGAAGGCGCGTGTCGGCATGGAGCTCCTTCTTCCAGGAATGGCCCATGGCACAGGGGCGCATCTGCACGTTGCCCTTCCAGGTGTTCTCCCAGCCGCAATCCTCGCGGCTGTCGTTGGGGTTGACAGAGTCGTCGGGCTCAACGGCGATGAGCTTCTCGTCCTTCACGTGGCACTTCAGCACGCAGGCCGAGTCCCAACAGCCGTTGGCCGGGCAGGACGTGTAGAAGATGCGCTCACCTTCGCGACGCTTGCGACTGGCCTCGATGATCCCTTGTTTGTCCATCGATTCCTCCTCTTCTTCCTCTCGGATTCCAGGGTCGCCCCGCCCCGCCGTCTCGCGCACACCCTGCGGATAGGGACTTCCCCCTTGTGGTTAGATCATAGGGAGTCGGCCCTTATCGCTACCGCGTCAGTCACCAATTCGCCGCTCCACTTCCTTACAGGAGCTGTAAAGCAAACCGTTCATGGAGCAATTCCTTACAGCAGCAGGTAAAAAGAACTTCACCGATTTGGGCGAATACCCTGGACTAACCCCTGGTGAGCATTGTTTAATCTAGGGCATATGCGTATTCGCCCGCGGTCCGCGAGCGATTCGGCACGCAGCGAACGGGTCCGCGCTGTCCCCGCTTTCGGTAGCTCTGTTCGCCCCGCGCGGCATCGCTCTGGCGGTTCCTTCCATCCAAGAGGGGAGCAGCATGCTATTCAATGACGTTGAGGTCCTGCTCGTTCTCTCCAAGGCCAAGAGCCTCTCCCAGGCGGCGAATCAGCTCTATATGTCCCGCCCGGGACTCTCCCAGAAGATCGCCACCATTGAGAAGCAGTTCGGCACTCAGCTCATCAACCGCACCTCCACGGGCATCTCCCTCACCCAGGCCGGCAAGGTCGTTGTGAAGTTCGCCCAGAACGTGGCCGATATGGAACGGGTGCTCGCCTCCCAGATCGCCGCCATCGACGAGCACTTCCCCGCCAACGTGACCGTGGGCATGAGCTTCGCCGACGGGGTGAGCTTGCTGCCGCAGCTCGTGGCCGCCTATCTGGAAGAGGCGCCCGGCGCCCGGGTGCACCTGGACGCCGGCTACGAGCCCGAGCTCGTGCAGAAGCTGAAGGACGGCGAGCTGGACTTCGCCATTCTGGAGAACCAGCCCATGGAGCCGGGCATCATCAGCGAGGTGCTCGGCTATAAGAAGCTCGTGTTCCTGGCTCCGGACAAGGCCCCCTACAACCAGTTTCTGACCCCGGTGCCGGTGGACACGCTGCTGAAATGGCCCATGATCGTCTACGAGTGGCACTCCGGCCGCCACATGGTGGGAAACCGCCACTTCCGCGAGCGCTACGGCATCTCCCTGCGGGAGCACAACATGGTGGCCTGCTTCGATACCCATGAGGCCATGGTGGAGGGGGTGCGGGCCGGACTCGGCTGGGCCACCCTGCCCGAGTGCATCGCGAACCGCTACCGCCACGAGCCGGGCATCGTCCGCTTCAAGGTGGCCACCGACACCATGTGGTACCCGGTCTCGCTCACCTGGCCCTCCGGCGCCCCGCGCTCCGACGAGGCCCGGGCCTTCGCCGACTTCGTGCGCGAGCGCATCCCCGAGGGCTACTTCACCTACACCGCCGAGGCCGAGCTGAACTCCTGAGCCTCCCGAGGGAAGTTTGCCGCGAAGGGCTCCGTCCCCACCACGGCCACAAACTCCGCAGAGCTCCCTCCCCCTTCTCCGGCCTTCCCCATAGCATCCCCGCATAGGCTGCTACAATGCCCCAGTCGGCGGGGTCGTTACGGACGTAAGCCCAAGGGGGCTGAGAAGCAAGCACGAGGCACCCGGCCTGCCTTCTCCCCCATGGTTTTAGCTGGGCTAATATGCAAAAAACCGCCATCCCGAAGGACGGCGGTTTTACATTCGATGGCGGGATGTACGAGACTCGAACTCGCGACCTCCGACGTGAAGAACAAGGGCCAGGATAAAATAATGTGCGCGCATACACTTGTCTTCGCTTTCATCTACGAAGATCGATAGTTCTGGCAAGGCGCACCGCCTAGTAAAAAGTTGCTAGGGGATAAGCCCCCGGCGCTTGGAGGTAGCTTATCCAGCCGCCGAAGCATTTTTATCATAGGCTTCATAGGGACGCAACGGCTACATCAAAAGAAACGGCTCTTCTGGCATCCATGCCGCCCAAATAGGTGCCGCATTGATCTCGCGTCGAGCGAATCACCCTTTGATACTCATAAAGCCACTATAGCCCCATGATTTGCTTCTTTTTTGCCAGAAACTCTTCGTCAGTGAGAATACCTGCATCACAGAGTTCTTTTAGCTTCTGCAAAGCTTCGATTTGCTCATCTAAAGACGCGAAAGCCCCCAAAACTCGCTCGTTTGTCTCTTCGATTGCAACAACGTCTGGTAGGGTGGATTTAGGAACACCACTGTTTTTGCTTATAGCCGCACTAACTACAGCTCCCAATGCCCCAGTTACCCCAGTCGCAGCTTTCGCCTTCGAACTAATGACAGCATCTGCAATAGGCACAAACGGCTTTGCCACGTCCGCCAAGTCAGAAATAACAGGCGCTGCAGTCCCAGTGGCCCCGCGAAGAGTCTTCGAAATACTTTTTCCTCCAATATCCTCTATCGTCCAATAATCACACATTCCCGTAACGGCTTTGTTGGTCTCGTTAGCAAAGAGCAACATCTTCTTCTTGTCTTTTTGGAGAAAATCAAACTCATATTCCTTATTATTGAGGTATGCGACAAGAGAGACGTACCCCACCTTTTCTTTGCGAACGGTCGGCCTAAACTGAAGTACACCCTCGAAAATTTTAATATCTTCAAGACCGATTTCAATTGTTTCTTCAGTCTTCTTTATTAGCCCCACAGAGTAAGAGAAGACAACTCTCTCTTGTTGGTCAGAGTGAGAGATCCGCTATGGGAGGATACGTCGAATACGCCCTTGCTATCAGAGTGGAAAATCACATCATCCACTTGAAGCAAGACAACCTCGTCATTACCCAATCTGACCATTATTGAACCCCGTTTCCCTACACCACTCGAACCAAAGAAAACTAACATTATTCGAGTTCATTGTATGACACAAAGTACTACGTTGGTGTTGTAATATCTCATTGAGGCTTCGTCTTACCTGCACACGGCAAACTTAACAACAGCCCTATTTTCATGGCTTGGTCGCTTGAAGAAAGAAGCCAGAAACAACGCTTGACGTCATGCACGGGCTGAAGTCGCCAATGAGCGTCACATCACACTTCCATCAGAAGACTGTTGTATGTAAATCGCACCTGAGAGGTTATCGAAATATTCATTGTCATACGGCATACGGCTTTCCCGTCCCCTCCGGCGGAACCCTCCGCTCGGCTAGAATGTCTCGAGCAGCTCGACCGGGTAGAGGCTCTCGAGGTTGGCGAGCAGGTCGTCGAAAGCGACGATGTAGGAGCCGATGATGTCGTCGGCGAGGCGCCGGGCAAGCATCGCGTCGTAAACATGTTCAGCCGCATTGCGATCATCGAGCATGCGCAGCCAGAGACCCTCATCGATAAAATCATACGCATCATAGGCCGCCTTGAGGATACCCCGCGGAGACCCCGTAGCCGCATCCAGTCTGCCTTCATACTCAAGGGTCTTGCGCAACAGCTTCCAGGAGAGCTCGAATTGCATCGCGAACTTATCGATGATACCGCTGAGGACAAACTCGTTTCGCAAGTCCTGCTCAGGAGCTTGCCGCAGCACGTTCAGGTTCGCCTTATAGTTCGCATACTTCATAGAGAACGACCCCTTCTTGCGCGATGCGCTCCCGCAGTCCTTCGCCCACCTCTTGGGACATATCGATGAAATCGAAGGTCAGCAACGTCGGACAGCTCTCCTCCAGAAGCCCGACATAGCAGTCGAAAGATGTGCCGTAGACAGCGAGATCGATATCGCTCTTCTCGGAGAAACGGCCGGATGCGCGAGAGCCGAAGAGGATAACTTTTTCGATCCCGCATTCCCTCGCCTGCTCGGCGATGAATGCGGTTACTTCTTCTCTCAAGCCGTAGGCATCCATGCTGATCCTTAGCAAAAAGGCCAGTATCACTACTGGCCTTTCAATTCAAAATGGCGGGATGTACGAGACTCGAACTCGCGACCTCCGACGTGACAGGCCGGCGCTCTAACCAACTGAGCTAACACCCCGAACGGTGTGCCCTTGAGAAAATGGCGGGATGTACGAGACTCGAACTCGCGACCTCCGACGTGACAGGCCGGCGCTCTAACCAACTGAGCTAACACCCCGTCTCAAGCAGCCCGTATAGTATACGCACAACGCCATTTGAGCGCAAGCCCTATTTCCGAAAAATTTTGGGCAAGCGGCAAAAGGGCTGTTCTCCTAGGCCTCGCGCAGGCTTCCCTCGAAGGTGAAGCGGCCCATCTTGGTGCCGCCGAGCACGTGGATGTGCAGGTGCCCCACCGTGGCGGCGGAATCGGGGCCGGTGTTCACCACGGTGCGGTAGCCGCTCTCGCCGACGCCCTTGAGGCGCGCCACCTCGGGCACGACGCTCATCATGTGGCCGATGACCTCGGCCGGCACGCCGGCGGCCAGGTTGTCGTAGTGCACCTTCGGCACGATGAGGGTGTGCACCGGCGCCTCGGGCTCGATGTCGTCGAAGGCGTAGCAGATATCGTCCTCGTACACCTTGGCCGACGGGATGTCGCCGGCGACGATCTTGCAGAACAGGCAATCGTCCATGGGGGTTCCTTTCTCTCTGACGGGCCTATGATACCCCTATTCGGCCCGCTGTTCCACGCGCAGGAAGCTCGTCGGGTGCAGACCCTCGGCCCCGTGGCCCGCGGCCACGGTGGCGGCCAGGAGCTCGCGGGCGAAGGCGTCGGCCCGCAGGCTGCCCGTGGGCTTCGACACGAGGGTGAAGGTCACCCGCGCGCCCTGGTGGGCCACCGGGCCCACCAGGTAATCGGCCACCGCGAGGGTCTTCTCCTTCTTCTTGCGCACCACGGTCACGGCCTCGGGCACCACGAGGGCCCGCGGCGCCTCGGAGAGCTCCACCTCGTAGGTGCTCACGGGGCAGGCCACGGAGGCCGCCGGGTCCTTGTGCTCGATATAGCGGGCCGCCGTGGGGTACAGATCGGCGGGGCTCGCCTCTTGAAGGGCCGCCAGGGCCTTGTCGGGGGCCACGTAGTCGGTCAGGAACAGGTCGAAGAACTCGGCGGTGCCCCCCACTCCCACGGGCAGGGCCGCGCCGAAGGCGATGCGCATGTGGGGCGAGAAGCCCTGGCTCACGGCATAGGGCAGCCCTGCGCGGCGCACGGCCCGCTCAAGGGCCCGGGCCACTTCCAGATGGGACAGCAGGGCCAGACGGCCCGTCTCGCGGAAGGTCACGCGCAGGCGGAACAAACGGGGATCGGCCATTACGCCATCGCCTCCTCTTCGGAAGATCCTTCGCCTTCGCCCCGCGGCCCGCGCTCGGGGTCGTGCAGAGCCTCGGGCACCTCGGCCGCCGCCTCCGGCTCCGAGGCCGCCCCAGCCACTGCCTCTGGCGCGGAGGGCGCCCCAACGGCCACCGGACCCGTGGCCCTCACGGTACGGTAGGGGTTCGCGGCGACGCCGCTCTCCCCCGCCGTTGCCGGGCGCTCCTCCTGAAGCTGGATGTCGGCGCCCAAGGTGGGGCAGGCGCCGCAGGCCGAGCACTGCTCGAAGGTGCAGTCCGGCGTGGTGACGCCCTCGGCGGCCCGGGCGCGCTCGCGGGCCAGGAAGCGGGGCGACACGGCGGCGGTGATGTGGTTCCAGGGCAGCACGTAGTCGGTGGCGATGTCGGTTTGGGCATCGGCCGGGGGGTCGCGGCCCAGCGCCTCGGCCGCGCCCGTCCCCCCCTCGCCGTTGAAGTGCTCGGTCCAGGCGTCGAAGCGGGCGCCGCGGCGCCACGCCTCCTCCACCCAGGCGGCCACCTCGCGGCCGCCGCGGCTCATGACCGCCTCCACGAAGGAGGTGGCCGGATCGTGGTAGTGCACGTCCACGGCCTTGTACTTCACCGAGCGCTTCAAAAGCCCCACGCGGCGCAGGGTCTCCTCCGGGGAGATCTGGCCGTCCCACTGGAAGGGGGTCTGGGCCTTGGGCACGAACACAGCGCACGACACGCTCATGCGCACGCTGCCCCGCTGCTCGGGGGGCACGGCGGCCTTGGCGCGGTCGTAGGCCCGTTGGGCCAGGCTCGCGATGCCCTTGATGTCGTCGTCGGTCTCCGTGGGCAGGCCCACCATGAAGTACAGCTTGCAGCGGCGCCAACCGGCGGCGAAGGCCGCGTCAATGGCACTGAACAGGTCGTCCTCAGTCACGTTCTTGTTGATGACGTCGCGCAGCCGCTGGGTGCCGGCCTCGGGCGCGAAGGTGAGGCCGCCCTTCTTCTGGCCCGCCACCAGCTCGGCCATCTCCACCCCGAAGGCGTCCAGGCGCTGGGAGGGCACGCTCACGCGCACGCCGGTGCCGGCGCAGGCCCCGTTCACCCGGGTGAGGATCTCGGCGATCTGGGAGTGGTCCGTGGAGGACAGCGAGGTGAGGCTCACCTCGTCGTAGCCGGTGTCGGCCAGGCCCCGCACCACGGCGCTCACGATGTTGTCGGCCGACCGCTCGCGCACGGGACGGTACATCATGCCGGCCTGGCAGAAGCGGCAGCCCCGGGCGCACCCGCGCAGCACCTCCACGTTCAGACGGTCGTGCACCACCTCGGTGTAGGGCACCACCATGGGCTCGTAGGCGTCGGAGGTGGCGAAACCCTCGAACACCCGCTTGTCCACCACGGGCGGCACGTCGTCGAACAGGGGCTCCACCCAGCTGCCGGCCGCTTGGGCCTCGGCCTCGTCGCGCCAGCGGTACAGGCTCGGCACGTAGGCGCCGCCCACCTCCCGGGCCAGGGCCCGCAGAATATCAGCCCGCGGGGCGCCCTCGGCCCGCAACGTCCGGATGAGGGACAGCGCCTCGGGCAGCTGCTCCTCCCCCTCGCCCACCAGGATCACGTCGAAGAAGGGGGCGTAGGGCTCGGGGTTGTAGGCACAGGGACCGCCGGCCAGCACGATGGGGTCCTCTTCGGCTCGCTCGTCGCTGTGCAACGGGATGCCGGCCAGGTCCAGCGTCTCCAGGATGTTGGTGGCCGCCAGCTCGTGGGGCAGGGTGATGCCCACCGCGTCGAACTCGGCCACCGGGGCGCAGCTCTCCAGGGAGAACAGCGGCACGCCCGCATCGCGCATGAGGTCGGCCATGTCCACGGCCGGCAGGAAGGCCCGCTCGGCCCCCATGCCCTCGGTGGCGTTCACGGCGTTCACCAGGATGCGCACGGCCTGGTTCGCCTGGCCCAGCTCGTAGGTGTCCGGGTAGATCATGCAGAATTGGAAGGGGGCGTCGTCCTTCACGACGCAGCCCCACTCGTGGTTCAGATAGCGGGCCGGCCGCTCGATGGAGGCGAGCAGCGGCTCCACCCGGGGCCAGAGGTTAGTTCTTGCCATGGGCTCCCTTTCCGTTCTTCCCGCGCAGGGCGCGAAACGCCGTGGCGCCAGCCCCCTTGGCCACGTCCACCACCTTGCGGCCGGCCGGGGTGGCCGCCGCCTTGCCCGTGGCCTCCACGGCCTCGTCGCAGGCCTTCTGCACCACGTTGGCCACGCCCACGATATCGCCGCCGGCCTCGAAGTACTCGATGGCGGCCCGGCCCATGGCCTCGGTGCCGGCGAATCCCACGGCCCCCTTGATGGCCCAGCCGAGCACCGGCACCACACCCACAGCGGTGCGCGCGATGTTGCGGAACAGGAAGGCCCCGCCCACCACGGCGGCCAGCTCCTTGATGCGCTCGGCCGACAGGGGCTGGCCGTAGGCCGCGGCGATCTGCAGGAGCATCTTCGCCTGGTTCAGGGTCATGATGGGCATGTCGGCCCCGGGAATGAACACCACCACGCCCACGCCGGCGTTCTGAATGGCCGTGGCCCGCACCGCGTCCAGGGACAGCGGCCGGCGCACGAAGGGGAAGGCCAGGGCGAAGGCGAGCTTCTTGTCGCGGCAGGCGGCGATGATCCACTCCCCCATGCGCCGGTCCAGCGTCGCGGCGGCCTCCTCGTCCAGGTCGATGGGCTCCGCGCCCGCCGGCTCCTCCTCCACGGGCACCGCGTGCTCCAAGGCCTCGAGGGCAGCCGGCGCCTCGGCGGCGCGAGCCTCGGTGCCCCCGGCGGTCAGGCGCCGCGACAGCGTGGCAGCGGCATCGCCCAAGGGAGTGGGATCGGTCATGTAGGGGGCCACCAGATCCCCCTCGGGAATGGGGAACCCGGCCGCCTCGGCGGCGCGGGCCACCGCGGCCGGGGCCGTGGCCACCACCATGACCGGAATGCCCGCAGCGCGGATATGGGCGGCGGCCGCGCCGATGGAGGGGCTCGCCCCCGCCACGATCACGGCCATGTCGTCGGCCCCGTAGGGCTCGGGGGCGACGCCCTCCTCCAGGTAGCCCAGGGTGACCCGGGTGCGGGCGCCGGCGCTCGCGAAGGCGCTGCGCACGTGGCCCACCACGTCTCCGGGGGCCGTCTCGTCCAGACAGACGGACACGGCCAGGGGCGTGTTGCGGGCGGCGTCGATGTCGGTGGCGGCGCTGATGAGCGCGGGAATGTCGAGGGGCAGGTTCATTTACGCGGCCTTCCTTCCTTGAATCGAGCGATGGGACCACACCGAGCCGATGAGCCCGATGAGCGCGAAATTGACGACCATGAACGACGAGCCGTAGCTCACGAACGGCAGCGGGATGCCCGTGATGGGCATGAGCCCCACGTCCATGCCGATGTTCTCGAGAATCTGGAACAGCCACATGCCGACCACGCCCATGACGATGAGCATGCCGAAGAGGTCGTCGGCGGCCCGGGCGATGGATAGGCAGATGGCGATGAGGGCGGCGTACAGGGCGATGAGGAGCACCACGCCCATGAAGCCGAGCTCCTCGGCCAGCACGCAGAAGATGAAGTCCGTGGGGGCCTCGGGCAGAAAGCCGTGGGTCGACTGGGTGGCGTTCAAGAGGCCCTTGCCGAACAGGCCCCCGGATCCGATGGCGATCTTGGCCTGGGCCAGGTTGTAGCCGTCGCCGGACAGGTCGGCCTCGGGGTTCAGGAAGACGAGCAGGCGGCCGCGCTGGTAGTTCTTCAGCAGGCGGTACTCCCAGGTGCCGTCGTCCAACTGGTACTTCAGCAGCTCGTCCACGGCGAACACCGCCGCGATGGCGGCCACGCCGGCCACCACGGTGAGCAGCAGGTAGCGGGCCTTGGCGCCGCCCATGACGAGCACCACCGCCGAGATGGCCATATACACCAGGCCCGTGCCCAGGTCGGGCTGGGTCATGATGCAGGCGAAGGGCACGAGCAGCAGGCCCAAGACCTTGCAGTACTCGCGCCAATCGTCCAGGGTGCCCTGGTAGCGGGCCAAAAGGCTCGCGGCGAACAGCACCACGGTCACCTTCGCGAACTCGCCGGGCTGCACCTGCATGCCGATCTTGATCCAGGAGCGGGCGCCCATGCCCGCCGTGGTGCCGAGGCCCGGCACGTGGGGCAGCAGGATGAGCACCACGTTGATGACGAGTAGGGCCGTGGTCATGTTGGCCAAACGGCGGTAGTCGAAGCGCCACAGCACGGTCATGATGACGAGGCCTGCCCCCACGCCGGCCAGCTGCCGGTTGAAGCTGTAGTCGGCATCGCCCTGCACCGCCGACCAGCACACCAAAAGGCCGTAGCTGACCACGAGCGCGACGACCAGCAAGAAGGGCCAGTTCACGAGCGCGACCAACGGCGGCCGCTCGGGACGGCCGGGGGAACGATGGGAGCCGCGGGAATCTAGGGCCCGCTGGCTCTTGTGCACGGAATGTATCTGGGGAAGCTCTGCCACGAACCCTCCTAGTCCTCGCGGCCGCCGGAGTCCACGGCGATCTCCACAGACTCGCCCGGCGAACCGGCCACGCGCTCGATGGTCACCGTGGAGGTGCCGGCGGCATCGGCCATGAGCTCGGCCATGACCTCGGCCACCACCGGGGCGGCCGTGTCCGAGCCGCCGCCGCCCTGCTCCACGACGCAGGCCACCACGTACTTGGGATCGTCGAAGGGGGCGTAGGCCACGAACCAGGCCGTATCGTTCTGATCCTGCTTCTCGCCGGTACCCGACTTGCCCGCCGCGTCGATGCCCGCCTCCTCGAACAGAGGGGCCACGGAGTGGGACTCGCGCACCATATCGTGGAGGGCGTTGCGCACGTAGGTCAGGTGCGCCTCGGTCACCTGAGGCGTGCGGCTCACTTCCGGCTCGAAGGTGACGACGGTCTCCCCGGCGCTGTTGCGCACCTCCTTCAGCAGGTGCGGGCGCATGATGGTGCCCGTGGCCACGCCGGCGTAGGCGCAGGCGATCTGCAGCGGCGTGACGAGCACGTCGCCCTGGCCGATGATCATGTTGGTGTAGTCGCCGCCGCGCCAGACGGCCTCGGAGGGCACGTTGCGCCAGTGCTCGGCCTTCCAGGCCGGCGTCGGGATGAGGCCCACGGCCTCGCCCCCCAGATCGACCCCCGTGCGCTCGCCGAAGCCGAACTGCTCGATGTACTCCTGGAGCGCCGTGTCGGGCAGATCGCCGGATCCCTCGGGCCCGTGGTCGTAGAAGGCCTTGCCGATCTCGTAGAAGACGGTGTCGCAGGAGTTCACGATGCCGCCGTAGAGGTCCAGGGTGCCGTGGCCGGCGTGGTTCCAGCATTTCTGCACCACACCGGTGTCGAAGCCGTCCCACTCGCCGGTGCAGTTCCAGGAGCTGCTCTCCGAGGCGAACCCGTACTCCAGACCCGCCAGGGACGTGAAGGCCTTGAAGGTGGAGGCGGCCATGAACTGGCCCGACACCACGTTGTTATTGAGCGGCGCGTAGGCCTCCTCGCTGTTGTACTTGTCCATGAGGTCCTGGGAGAAGGCGCCAGTGAAGTTCGTGGGATCGAAGGTGGGGAAGCTCGACATCACCACCACCGAGCCGTCGGTCACGTCGAGGGCCACCACGGCCCCCTTGCAGCCCTTGCCGGTGCCGATGACGCCCTCGCGCGGGGCGATGAGGTCGGCGAGGGCCCGATCGGCCACGTACTGGGCCCGGGCATCGATGGTGAGGTACACGTCGCTGCCCTTGGAGTCGTCGATGTTGCTCATGACCGAGATGCGCCGGCCGTTGGCGTCCACCATCACCTTGCTCTCGCCGTGCTCGCCGGCCAGGTAGGAGTCGTAGGTGGCCTCCACGCCGGCCGTGCCCACGGTGTCGATGGAGAGGATCTCGCGACCCTCGGTCTTGTTCTCCATGATCTCGGGGGTCACGTTGCTCGTGTAGCCGAGCACGTGGGCCGCCAGGGCCCCGTAGGGGTACTCGCGCAGGGAGCGCTCCTCCACGGTGACGCCGGGGAAGGCGTCGGCATGCTCGGCGATGAAGGCCACGTCGCGCAGGCGCACGTCCTGGCCGAGCACGCGCAGGCTCTGGGCTCCCCCGCTCGCGTCCTTGATGCGCTGGAACAGCACGTTCACCGGCACCCCGAGCACCGTGGACAGGCGGCGCACCACATCGCGGTTGTCCGCCACCTCCGGATCGGCCAGCACGGCCTGGGCGGGGCGGTTCACGGCCAGGGGCACCCCGTTGGCGTCGTAGATGCAGCCGCGGGGGGCCGGGGTCTTCACCGTGGTGTAGAGGTTCTGCTCGGCGGCGTTGGCGTACTCGGAGTTGCCGAGGATCTGCATGGTCCACAGCTTCGAGGCCAGCACGGCGAAGATGCCCGCTGCCAGGGCCCCCACGGCCGCGAACCGGGTGCCGAGGCCGTCGGAGGGCTTCTTGGCGGCCGCGGGATCCTCCGAGGAGCCCACGGTCACCTCCCCGTCCCGGGCGGCCCGGGCCGAGGTGCGCCGCTCGAAGGGCGAGGTGCCCACGCCGACGGTGTCCAGCTGGCTGACCCCCTTGGTGGCGCCCACCGAAGGGGTGGAGCGATTCGCCTTCACGGCGAGGGCGGCGGCGATGACCACAATGGCGATAACGGCCGCGAGCACGGCCACGATAATGGCAAGGAGCACGGGCGCCCCCTTTCTAGCGCAGAACCGGCGTCCCCGGTTGACCCAAGGGCTTGCCGACCATCACGCGGATGGCGATCGGGTACAGCAGAAGGCCGATGACGCAATCGTAGAGCATGCAGGGCAGCGTGCGGTACAGGAAGGCCTCGCCGAGGGAGACGCCCCCGCCGCTCGCCACGACGGCGATGCCGTAGAGCACCTCCGCGAGAACCGTGGAGGCCAAAAGAATCGCCACCGGCATGAACAGGGTATCGTTGTCCAGGGCGAGATAGAGCCGGGAAGCGAGAAATGTTACCAGCACGAGCACGAAGGCCATGGCCCCCACCGGGCCCCCGCCCACCAGATCGAAGATGAGGCCGCAGACGAAGGGAACGACGGGACCCGCGTGGCCGGGGGTGGCCACGGAGCGCACGAGGCAGAAGGCCACGATGAAATTGGGCACGGCGGCGAACAGGGCGATGGCCGGGGCCACGATGATCTGCAGCAGCACGGCCAGGACGGCGCCGATGAGGGCCGTCACGGTCTCGCGGGTCAGCTCCATCAGGCATCCCCCTCCCCGCCCGCGGCATCGTCGGGGCCGCTGTCGCCGGAGCCGCCCTCGGCGCCATCACCAGTGCTGCCGGAGCCGCCCTCGGTGCCGTCGCCGGCGTCCTGGCCGCCCTCGCCCGCGCTGTCGGCGCCGTCGGCCGGAGCCTGGTCGCTCGGGGCGGGAATGGAGCGGTCGGAAGCGTCCTCGGCGGCGCTGAACACCACGATGGCCTCCTCCATGAGGGAGACCGAGCCGTTGGGGGCCACGACGATCTTGCGGGTGTCCTTGCCGGCGCTGCCCTCCACGCGGGCCACGGTGCCGATGACCAGGCCGCGGGTGTAGCTGCCCCCCAGACCGCTCGTCAGCACCACGTCGCCCACCTGGATGTTCACGTCGGCGCCGATGTTCTCCAGGTACAGCAGGCCGTCCAAGGACCCGCGCACGATGCCCTCGGCGCGGCTCGACTGGATCATGGCCGCGGCCCCCGACTGGGGGTCGGTGAGCAGGCGCACGCGGCAGGAGCCCGCCGACACGGAGATGACCTGGCCGACCACGCCGGTCGGCCCCATGACGGTCAGCCCCGTCTCCACGCCCGAGGAGGAGCCCACGTCCAGGGTGATGTCCTGGTTCCAGGCATCGGTGGAGCGGCCGATGACGCGACCGGCCACGCCCCGGATGTCGTAGATGTCGCGGAGGTTCAAAAGACCGCGCAAGCGCTCGTTCTCCAGGCGGATCTCCTCGGAGGAGGTCAGCTGGGCCACCAGCTGCTCGTTCTGCTCCCGCAGGGCCGTCAGAGTACCCTCGGAGGCAGCGTTGTCGCTGCTGGACTCCTCGGCCGCCTCCACCGCCTCGCCCAGGGGCACGCCGGCCATCTGGAGCGGGGCGGCGGCCCCCTCAACGAAGGACTGTACCCGGTGGATCGGGCCGTCCGGGCCCTCGGCGCTATAGACACCCACGAGCCCCAAGGCCAGCACGAGGGTGAGAATGAGCGGCACCCGTCCGACGGGCGCGGGACTGTTATTCTGGAAATTGAGAGCCATGAGCGGTGCGCGTCGCCCTTACTTGGAGCGCATGAGCGTCTGCTTGAGGGCCGTCGGCGTCTCGAGCACCTTCAGGCAGCCGGACACCACGTTGGTGAGCGCCGTCTCGGACACCCACACGGGAATCTCCAGCTTGTCGGTGAGGTAGCGGTCTAGGCCCGACAGAAGGCCGCCGCCGCCCGTGAGCAGGATACCGTTCTGGATGATATCGCTGGCCAGGTCGGGATTGGTCTTCTTGAAGGTGTCCTTGATGTGCAGCACCATCTCCTCGATGGGGGCCTGCAGGGCCGCGCGCACGTCCTCGGACTGGATGGTCACTTCCTTGGGCTGCTCGGTGTAGACGTCCTGGCCCGAGATGATCATGTCGCGCTCGCGGCCGTCCTCGAAGGGCAGGATGGAGCCGATCTTGATCTTGATGACCTCGGCCGTGCGCTCGCCGATCTTGATGCCCAAAAGGTCGCGCAGGTGCATGGCGATGGCCTCGTCGAGGCGGTTGCCGGCCAAGCGCAGACTGGAGGAGGTCACGATGCCGCCGAGCGAGATGACGGCCACCTCGGTGGTGCCGCCGCCGATGTCCACCACCATGCTTCCGGTGGGCTCGGTCACGGGCAGATCGGCGCCCATAGCGGCGGCCATGGGCTCCTCGATGAGGTAGGCCTGGCGGGCGCCGGCCTGGATGGCGGCCTCGAACACGGCGCGCTTCTCCACGGAGGTGGCGCCGCAGGGGATGCAGATGACGATGCGGGGCTTGGGCTGCCAGGGGTACTTCCGCTCGGAGGCCTTGTTGATGAAGGCCGACAGCATGGCCTCGGTCACGTCGTAGTCGGCGATGACGCCGTCCTTCAGGGGATGCTCCGCCGAGAAGGCGTCCGGCGTGTGGTTGATCATGTTCTTGGCCTCATGACCGACGGCGAGCACGCGGTGGGTGGACTTCTCTATGGCGACGACGGAGGGCTCGTTGATGACGATGCCCTCCCCGGTAATGGCAACGAGGGTATTGGCAGTCCCCAGGTCGATGGCCATGTCAGCGGACATCTGGCCGGTCAGACTGGAGAACATATCAAGGAATGACATACAGGCAAACCCTTCGGAAAACGTATAGGTTACAGTCAGCCTTAGATTTTAGCACAGGCCCCCCAGAGGCGCGGAAACTCCACAGGTAGAGGGCAATTTTCGCGGTCCTTAGTGCACGCTGCAGGAGAGGCACGGGTCGTAGGCGCGAACGAGTTTCTCGATCTCCAGGCGAATGAGGGCGCCGTCGTAGCCCTCCCCTACCATCTTCTCGGCAAGCTGGCGCATATCCCCCTCCAGGTTCGCGATGTTCTGGGCCGTGGGGGTCAGGATGGAGGCGCGGCGCACCCGGCCGTCGCCATCGAGCTCCAGCCGGTGGAAGAGGGCCCCGCGGGGTGCCTCGGTGAAGCCCGTGCCCACACCGGCCCGCACCGCGAAGGGCACCGGCGCGCTTGCGCCCGCGAACTCGTCGGCGGCCAGGCGGCGGCACAGGGCTGCGCAGCGGTCGAGCACGTCCACCAGTTCCACCGCCTGGGCGATGTTGTTGGCGAAGGGGTTGTACTCCGGCGGCCGCAGCCCCGCCTTGGCGGCAGCGTAGCGGGCGTCCTTGCACAGGGCACCCCAACTGGCGTTCACCCGGGCCAGCGCGGCGGTCATATAGGGCGCGCCCGTGCGCCGGGCCCGCGCGAGGAAGGCGGCCGAGGAGCCCTGGGGGTACTCCTCGATCTCCTCTTCCACCGCAGCGGCCGCAAACTCGTAGCCGGCCCTCACGAAGCGGGCCGTATCGGAGGTGCACACCGGGTAGGCGCCCGGGGCCACCATGGCGAGCATATCGCCGGCGGTCTCAAGGGCGATGGTATCGAAGTCGCGGAACAGATCGACACTGGCCAGGGCGAAGGCGCGGGAGGCGTCCATGGCCTCGGCCAGGCGACGGTACTCGGCCGCCTCGATCTCGTGGGTGAAGCCGCCCACCACCGCCGTGATGGGATGGATGGACCGGCCGCCCACCAGCGTGCAGAGCTCGTTGCCCAGGGCCTTCAGCCCCAGGGCCCGCTCCAGAAGGTCCGGGTTCGTATCGGCCAGGGGGAACACCGACTTGTGGCCGAGGAAGTCCGGGGCGGCGAACACGAACAGGTGCGTGGCGTGGTTCTGGAGGTAGGAGCCGTAGACCAACAGCTCCCGCAGGGCCTCGGTGCGGTCGGTCACCGCGACGCCGAATACGGCCTCGATGGCGCGGATATCGGTGACCACGTGGCTCGCCGAGCAGATGCCGCAGACCCGGGAGGCGATGTAGGGCACCTCCTCGAAGGAGCGGCCCACCACCATGGACTCGAAGAGCCGGGCCGGCTCCACCACGGCCATCTCGCAGGTGGTCACTTCCCCGTTCTCGATGACGACGTGGATGTCGCCGTGGCCCTCCACGCGGGCCACGTGATCGACGCTGATGCGGGTGGCGGTCATGGCTTACTCCTCCCCTGCCGGGGCCAGAGCCACGGCGTTGAACATCTCCAGGGCCTCGTCGAAGCGCCCGGGCGCGAAGCCGCGGCTGGCCGCGAAGGCGCGGGCCGCGGTCACGTTGGCGTCGGGCGAGAGACCGGCGCAGCCGTTGCAGGCCCGGCCGAGACCGGGGCACTTCGCCCCGCAGCCGGCGCGGGTCACGAGCCCCAGGCACATCTGGCCGCGCTTGTAGAGGCAGCCGCCCTCGCCCTGGGCGCACTGGCCGCAGAGGGTGGCGGTAACGTCCAGCCGGTTGCTGCCGTAGAGGGCCGCGTCCAGCACGCGCACGAACTCGAAGGGGTCGATGGGGCAGCAGCTCACCGTGAAGTCCACATCGATGACGGCCGACACCGGGGCCGGGGCCCGCAGAACGCCGCAGGCCTTAGGCAGCCCGTCCCCGTAGACCGCTTCCACGTGGGACGCCAAATCGCCCGCGGCCATGGCGGGAATGCCGCCGGTGGCCGCGCAGGACCCGATGGCGATGACGCAGGCCGCGCGCTCTCGCAGGGCGCGCACGGTCTCGGCCGCCTCCTCGGTGGTGACGGCGCCCTCGATGACGGCCACGTCGAAGGCCTCGGGCATGGGCTCCGACGAGGTGAGCTGCCAATAGCCCAGCTCGATCTGACCGAGCACCGCCAGAAGGTGGCGCTCGATGTTGGTGATGTTGATCTGGCAGCCGAAGCAGCTGGCCAGGCCGACGAGCACGACGCGCGGGGCGCGGGCCTCGCCGACGGTGGCGGTGTTCTCGCTCATTTACATCGACCCCTGGATGTTCTTGGCTTCCCAATAGTTGAAGACCGGCCCGTCGATACAGCAGTACTGGTGGCCCACCTGGCAGTGGCCGCACTTCCCCACGCCGCACTTCATGTGGCGCTCGAAGCTCATGTAGATGCGGTCGTAGGGAATGTTCTTCTTCCGCATCTCGGCCACGACGAAGCGGTACATCACCGGCGGGCCGCACAGGGCCCCGAAGGTGTTGGCCGCGTCGATCTGGAGGTGCTCGAAGGGCTTGGTGACGAGCCCCTCTTCCCCGTCCCAGGTCTCATCGGCGTGGTCGACGGTGAGGTACAGATCGAAGTCCTTGCGGTGGCGCCACATCTCGAACTGGTGGCGGAACATGACTTCTTGGGGGTTGCGCGAGCCGTAGATGATGGTGACCTTCCCGAACTCGCTGCGCTCGTCGTGGATGTTGTTGATGAGCGAGCGCAAGGGCGCGATGCCCAAGCCCCCGGCCACCAGCAGCACATCGTGGCCGCGCATGGCCTCGATGGGAAAGCCGCGGCCGAAGGGGCCGCGGATGCCCACGATCTCGCCGCACTGCATCTGGTGGAGCCGTTCGGTGAAGCGGCCGGCGCGGCGCACGCATAGCTCGATGAAGCCGCGCTTCGTGGGCGACGAGGAGATGGAGATGGGCGCCTCCCCCACCCCGAACAGGGACAGCTCCACGAACTGGCCCGGAGCGTGGCAGAAGGCCTCGCGGATCTTCTCGTCCACGAGTCGGAACTCGAAGAGCTTCTCGGTGGCCGTGAGCTCGGTGATGGAGGTGATGCGGGCCGGCCAGGGCCGATAGGGGTTGGCGGCCATGAGCTCGGCGCCGGTCATCTCGGGGCCCTCGTCGCGGTAGGGATGGACGGCCACAGTGGCGCGGGAGGCGCTACTCGCCATCGTCGGCCCCCTTTCTCTCGAAGAACTTCAGCACCTCGATGGGGCTGATGCCCACCTTGCAGGCGGCGGCGCACCGTCCGCAGCCCACGCACAGGCTGCGGTCGTGGGTGGCCAGAAAGCCGTTGAGCTTGTGGTACATGCGGTGGCGCACCCGCTCGGCGGCCGTGGAGCGGAAGTTGTGGCCGCCGGCCACCATGGCGAACTGGGGCGAGGTGCAGGCATCCCACACCCGCTCGCGCCGGCCGGTCTCCGCGCCGGGATCCAGGGTGTCACGGATATCGAAGCAGTAGCAGGTGGGGCACACGCTCGCGCAGGCGTTGCAGGACAGGCAGCGGCCGCCCAGCTCGTCCCAGAAGCCGTCCTCGTGGAAGGCGTCCATGAGCATGGGAATCTCCTGCACGTCGGGAATGGCCCCGTTGAAGGCCTCCTGGCGGGCCCGGGTGGCGGCGCGGAAGGCGGCGCGGTCGGCGTCGGTGGCCTCGCGCACGTCGCAGGCCCCCTCCAGGATGTTCGCCGCCGTGACCGACCCGATGGACACGAGGAACGCCTCACCGATGGCGTTCAGGAACAGATCGTAGCCGGGCCGGGCCTCTTCGGAATCCATGAGGTGGCAGAAGCAGGTGTCGCCCGGGGTGCAGCTGACCCCCACGATGAGGGTGGCGTCCTGGTGGGCCCGGTAGTAGGGATCGGGATAGCGCGGGTCGTTGAACACGCTGTTCAGGTTCATGATGCCGTTGATGTCGCAGGCGTGCACCCCGAACAGCACCCGCGGGCGCACCTCGTCCACGTAATCGGTGACGGCGTTCTCCCGGGCGTCGAACTCGAAGAGGGTCTCGGTCGCCGGTAGGAAGTACTTCTTGGGCGAGGCGATGGTGGTGGGATAGTCCAGCGCAATCTCGCTGAAATCGCCGATGGCCTCGAAGGCGTAGAACGATCCGCGACGCACCGGCGCCACCACTTCGTAGCGCTCCATGAAGGCCGCGACGAGCGAGGGCAGATCCGCGCGATCGATGACACGGTACAGCATAGGTGGCATTCCTTTTTCGCTGATGGCTTCTCCGTTGTCCTCCATGGTAACGGGTCGGCAACCGCCAGGGACACCCCCGCTTCGACTGACGGCCGAAAAACCAGATGAAAAAAGAGAAAAGGGACCCGCAGGCCCCTTTTCGCAGCTTTCGCCGTATCGGTGTCACCTTCCCTAGTTGAAGAAGATCGCGATCTCGCGCTCGGCGGACTCGGGAGAGTCGGAACCGTGGATGACGTTCTCGTCCATGATGAGGCCGAAATCGCCGCGGATGGTGCCCGGAGCGGCCTCGGCCGGGTTGGTGGCACCCATGAGGGAGCGGCACTTGGCCACGGCGCCCTCGCCGGAGATGACCATCTTGACCACGGGGCCGGAGGTGATGTAGGCGATGAGGCCCTCGTAGAAGGGCTTGCCCTCGTGCTCCTTGTAGTTGGCAGCGGCCTGCTCGGGGGTGACCATGCCGAGCTCCATGCGCTCGACGACAAGGCCGGCGCGCTCGAAGCGGTTGATGATCTCGCCGATGTGGCCGTTGCGCACGCCATCGGGCTTGATCATGGAGTAGGTCTTCTGAATAGCCATGGGTATCCTTTCGCAATGGGTTTCAGGTCATGCAAACGGCCCGCACGAAGGGCGGGCCGGAAATGCCGTCAGGGGGCGAGCCTAGCTCTGGCTCGGGAAGTACAGCTCGATGTTGGTGACCTTCCAGCCGATGCCGTCGCGGGCGAGCGACACCTGGTAGGTGACCGTTCCGCCCTCGCCAGTGGCGGCGGTGGCATAGACCACCGAGTCGCTCATGGAGCGGTTCACGCCGTCGATGGTCACGTTCGGGTCGGTCACCACCGGATCCAGCATGGCGGCCACCTTGGACTCCTCCACGCTGCTGGCGAGCACGGTGCCCGGAGCGGCGGCCGGATCGGCGAACAGCTTCTTCACCACCTCGTCCTGGGTCGGCCAGCCGTAGCCCTGGACGTAGGCGAACACGCCGGCCGCGGCGGCCAGCACGATGACGACAACGAAGAACAGCAGCACCTTCAGACCGACGTTGCGGCGCTTGCGGTCCTGCTTGGCTAAACCACGCGACCACTGCTCCAGCTCCGCGTCGGTAGCGGTGAAGAAGCGGTCGTTGTCCACGTTGTCGTAGGCGCCCACGTAGCCGGGGAAGTTGGCCGGATCCACCTCGTAGGGCTCGTCATAGTAGAAGGGCTCGGCCGCGGCCTCGTCGTAGGTCTCCATATCGTAGACGCTCGAGCCGTCGGCGGCCACATCGAGGCCGGACATGTCGGCCAGCTGGAGCACCTGGGTGGCCTGGTTCTGCTCGGAGGTGCCCTGGGCCACGGCGCCCACGGCCCGCTGGTAGTCCACACTCGCCGAATCGGACAGGAAGTAGGTCTTGTCGGCGATGGCCTCCTCGAAGGCGTGAACCGCCTTCTCCATCTGGCCGCAGGCCACGTAGGCCTGGCCGAGGGAGGCCTGGAGCTTGTTGCGGGTAGCCGGCAGCATGTCGAACTGCATGGCGCTCTCGTAGGAGGCCACGGCGTCGGCCGGGCGGTTCAGGGCCATGAAGCACACGCCCAGGTTCAGCAGGGCCTTGGTCGGATCGGGGTTCGCCTCGTCGAGGGCCGCCTCGCGGAAGGCCACGCCGGCCTCGGCGGACTTGCCGAGCTTCATGAGGGCGTTGCCCATGCCCATGTAGGACTTGTAGGGCGTGGGGTTGGTGTCGTCGGTGACCGACTTCTCGAAGTAGCGGATGGCGTTGTCGTAGTCGCGCAGGGAGGCGTAGGCCATGCCGAGGTTGCACTCCACAGTGCCGAGCGCCCCGTAGGCCGGGTCGGCCGTGGCCTGGCTGTAGGCCTGGATGGCCTCCCGCGGGTTCTTCAGCTTCACCAGGCAGTTGCCAATCTGGTGGTAGAGCAGGCCCATCTCGCCGGGGGCCAGGGGGTAGTTCGTATCCTGCAAGCATTCCGTGAACGTCATCAGCGCACCGCGGAAATCCCGCAGGCGGTAGCGCTCATTCGCTCGATCGAATAACTCGTTGTTCATAGACTTCCTTCGCTCGGTCTTCCTTGCAGGTCGGGCCCCAGGGCCCCGCGCGGCCACCGGGACCGCAGGCGCCCCCGCGGGGCGCCGGATGATCGCCCCTAGGCGTTCTCGATGGTGATGGACTCGATGACGTCGCCGGCACGGAGCTGGCCGATGACGTCCTTGCCCTCGATGGTCTGGCCGAACACCGTGTAGCCGGAGTCCAGGTTGTGCTGGGGGCCCAGGCACAGGTAGAACTGGGAGCCGGCGGAGTTCGGGTCCATGGAGCGGGCCATGGCCAGGGCGCCGTCCTCATGGGAGTTGTTGGGGTTGGTGGTGTACTCCTCCTTGATGGAGTAGCCGGGATTGCCGGTGCCGAAGGGGGCGAAACCGGCGGCGCGGCCGGCGGCCACCTGCTCGGGCGTGGCCTCGCGGGTGTTGGGGCAGCCGCCCTGGATCACGAAGCCGGGCACGTAGCGGTGGAACTTGAGGCCGTCGTAGAAGCCCTTCTGGGCCAGTTCCACGAAATTGCCCACGTGAATGGGGGCGTCGTTGCCGGCCAGCTGCACGCGCACGGTGCCCTTGGAGGTGTTGATGACGGCGATCTCCTCGCCGGTGGGCTGATATTCGGGAGTGTACAGAGCCATGGGCCCTCCTTTTCCTCGCTGCGCGCCGCCGCGGGTCGGGGCCGGGGGCGGCACGGATCGTATCTTTACATACGGGGAATGATTCTAACAGGTTAGCGGCCGGAACGCTCGAAAATGCTAACCACTTCCACATGGTAGGTCTGGGGAAAGAGGTCGACGGGCGTTGCCCGCGCCAAACGGTAGCCCGCGGCCTCGAAGCGGGCGACGTCCCGGGCCCAGGTGGCCGGATCGCAGCTCACGTAGGCCACCCGGCGCGGGGCCGCCGCGGCGATGGAGTCCACCACCCCGTCGGCCAGGCCGGCCCGGGGCGGATCCACCACAAGGGCGTCCAAATCCCCCAGCTCTGGCAGCTCCCGGGCCGTGTCGCCGCCGATGACCTCGATGTCCACCCCGGCCCGCTCGGCGTTGCGCCGCAGGTCGCGCACGGAGGAGCCGGCCGATTCCACGGCCACCACATCGGCCCCGGCCGCGGCCAGCGGCACCGAGAAGGTGCCCCCGCCGGCGTAGAGATCGGCCACGTAGTCGCCCTCTTCCAGTTCCAGGCCCTCCTGCACGAGGGCCACGAGCCGCTCGGCCTGGGCGGTGTTCACCTGGAAGAACGACGGGGCGCTCGTGAGGAAGCGCGCGCCGGCCAGCTCCTCCTCCCAGCAGCCCTTGCCGGAGATGGCCTCCACCTTCTTCACCTTGCGGGCGCGGCCCGGCTCGGCCAGCACCCGCACCAGCGAGGTGTTCTTGCAGGCCTGGGCCAGCGTCTTGGCCGCAGCGGCCCGGGGGAAGGGGCCCGGCGCCGTCCACAGAGCCACTTCCACGTCCTTGGTGCGCAGGCTGCCGCGCACCCCCACGCGGAAGATGCCCAGGTCCTCGTTGCCCGAGAGGAACCGCAGGGCGCCGCGCAGGGCCTTCGGAGCCCGTTCGATGAGGCGGTTGGCCAAGGGGCACGCCTCGAGGGGAACCACCTCGGCGCTGCCCTCGGGGCGCATGCCGAGCACGAGGCGGCCGGCGCCATCGGTGCCGCAGGCCAGCTCCAGCTTGTTGCGGTAGCCCCATTCCCGCTTCGAGGGGACGCACGGCGCCACGATCTCCTCGGCCCGGGCCGGGTCCATGTGACCCGTGCGCACGAGGGCGTCCACGACGTTGGCCCGCTTGGCCGCCAGCTGGGCCGGGTAGGCCAGATGGGCCCAGGAGCAGCCCCCACAGCCGGCCGCGCAGGGCGGCGCCACGCGGTCGGGCGAGGGTTCCACGAGCCGCGCCACGGTGGCCCGAGCGAAGCGGGGCTTGGCCTCCACCACCTCCACCTCGGCCACATCCCCCGGCGCGGCCCCTTCCACGAAGACGGTCTTGCCGTCGGCCAGGCGCCCCACGGCGGCCGAGCCGTAGCTCATGCGGTCGATGGAAACGGTCTCGGTCATGGGGGCTCCTTCGGTCAGGCGGCCCGCGGCGCGGGGCTGCGCGGCGCGGCGAAAACGAGAAAGGGCGGACCTGCCGGCCCGCCCTGGACAATCATGGTGCCCTCGACAGGATTCGAACCTGCGGCACCTTGCTCCGGAGGCAAGTGCTCTATCCCCTGAGCTACGAGGGCGCATAGGGGTGCCCCGCATCGGGGCGCAGGCTATTATAGTGCAAAACTCACGCCCGCGCCGCAAAACTCCAAAATCCCCCACGGACGGCCCCGCCCGGCGGCCGCGGCCCTAGCCGAAGATCACCGTGAGAGCGCCCGGGATGCAGTCGATGATGAAGTGGTCACCTTCGATCTTCTCGCCGTCGATCTGGGCGGGCGGCTCGCAGCCGAAGGACAGTTCCAGCGCCTCGGCCCGCTCGAAATGAATGTGGCGGTTGCCGGTGTGGCGCCCGAAGCGGGCGGCCAGCAGCACCGCGAGGGCCCGCTTCGCCGTGAGGGTAGGCGTGGCCCAGCACAGGTCGAGCAGCCCGTCATCCAAAGACGCCTCGGGCGTGATGCGGAAATGGCCGCCGTAGGTGGGGCCCATCTGCACGGCGAAGAGATAGCAGCTGCCCTTCAGGTAGATGGGGGCGAGCCCTGGCGCCGCCCGCAGGACGTTCAGCGCGAAGTCGTAGATCTCGAGGTGATGAAACAGCTGGTCCACGGCGCTTTCAAGGTACAGCCGCGTGCCGGCCCGGCCCGTGCGCACCCGCCGCTCCATGGTGTCCAGGGCAATGGCGGCGTCCAGGCCGAAGGAGAGCGTCTCCACGAAGTAGCGGCCGTTCACGCGCCCGATGTCGGCGGGACCGGTGCGGAAGGCGAGGATCTGGTCGATGGCCCGCGGGATGGAAGAGGCCATGCCGAGGGTGGCCGCGTAGTCGTTGCCGGAGCCGGCCGGGATGACCCCGAGGGCCGGCCGGGCCGCGGCGGGGCGCTCCATGAGCCCGGAGGCCACCTCGTTCACGATACCGTCGCCGCCCAGGGCGATGACGGCGCCCACCTCCTCCCCCAGCCCCGCTGCCAGGGCCATGGCGTGGCCGGGCCGTTCGGTGAGCAGAAGGCGGAAGCCGTCGTCGCCCACCCGGGCACGCAGGTGGCTGGCCGCCTCCACGGCGGCCCAGGAGCCGCGGCCGTTCTGGGCCGCCGGATTGGCAATGAGCGCGATCTTTCCGATAGCCATCGGTCTCTCCCCTCAGATCCGCGCCGGGCTCACAGCAGCTCCAGCGGCTCGGTGGCCGCCGTGTCTCCGGCGTCGAGGAATTTCTTGCGCGTGACGAAGTTGTAGACCATCACCACGGCCGTGGCCGCGATCTTGGTGATGAGGTAGCTGATGCCCAGAAGCGACGTGCCGAGGAACATGAGGGCGTCGTTGATGCCGAGGCCGATGACCGACAGCACGACGAAGATGACGAACTCCCGACGGCGCGAGAGCCCCTCCTTATGGGTGAACACATAGCGCATGGAGGCCAGGTAGTTGAACACCACCGACACGGTGAACGAGATGGTGGCCGACAGCAGGTACTCCACACCGGCAAGCTCGGTGAGGGCCACCATGAGGCCGTAGTCGATGACGAAGGCCACCGCGCCCACGACGCCGAACTTCATGAACTGCTGGACGAGCTTTCCCATGGTCCCTTCCGCTGCGCAGAGCCGTGCCCGATCGCCCGGGCCCCGGTGCCGGCAGCCCCCGCCCGGGGCGCCGGCGATCCGACAAAAAAGGGAGAACCGAAGTTCTCCCTGCTCATTCATGGTGCCCCCAACGGGAATCGAACCCGTGTCTCAGCCTTGAAAGGGCCGCGTCCTGACCTCTAGACTATGGGGACGTGCAAAATAGCTTGAACAGTATGGCAGAGAAGGCCGCCCATTGCAAGGCCCTCGCCGAGAATTTCCCGCAGCGGGCCCTAGCAGTGCCGATCGGCCTCCATGACCCGGTAGACGCTCATCTCCCATTGGCGGCGGTGGGACTTCGCCACCGTGTCCAGGATGAGGCCGGCCGTGAGCGAGAGGGCCGCCGTGAGCATGAAGGCCACGGCCAGCACCGCCGAGGGCAGGCGCGACACGTAGCCGGAGTCCAGGTACTCCCCGATCACCGGCACGCCGGCGGCCAGACCGCACAGGCCGAGCACCACGGCCAGCCAGCCGAAGAAGGCCATGGGGCGGTAGTCGCGGAACAGGCTCGCGATGGCGGCGATGACGAGCATGCCGTCGGTGAAGGTGGACAGCTTGCTCTCGGAGCCCTCGGGCCGGTCGCGGTAGTCGATGGGCACGTCGGCCACGCGCCAGCGGCGGTCCACGGCCCAGATGGACACCTCGGTCTCGATCTGGAAGCCCTCGCTCATGACGGGCATGGTCTTCACGAAGGCGCGGGAGAAGGCCCGGTAGCCGGTCATGACGTCCTCGAAGGCGTAGCCGTAGATGAGCCGGATGAGCCGGCGCACGAGGTTGTTGCCGAAGCCGTGGAAGGGCCGCTCGTTCTCGGCGCCGTAGGAGCCGTTGGAGATGCGGTCGCCCACGGTCATGTCCGCCTCGTCGGCGGCGATGGGGGCCAGAAGGTCGCCGGCGGCCTCGGCCGGGTAGGTGTCGTCGCCGTCCACCATGAGGTAGTAGTCGGCGTCGATGTCGCGGAACATGGAGCGCACCACGTTGCCCTTGCCCTGGCGGCTCTCGCGGCGCACCACCGCGCCGTGGGCCGCGGCGATCTCGGCGGTGCCGTCGGTGGAGTTGTTGTCGTAGACGTACACGGTGGCCGCGGGCAGGACGGCCCGGAAGTCGTCCACCACCTTGGCGATGGTGACGGCCTCGTTGTAGCAGGGAACGAGGACGGCCACCCCCTCGCCGCGCCGCGCGGCGGCAACGGCCTCGGCGGTGGCCGCGGGGTTCGATGTCGTAGCGATGTCGGTCATAGGCGGATGCTCCTCATCGGGCCGCCGCAGCCCCAGCGACTGCGGCCCGCGGCCCCAAGATCGGCGGTTCTCTGATGGGAAAGATTATCGTACCGTAAAACCGCGCCCGCGGCCACGAGTTCAAAATCTTTGCGAATACCCCGTTACCCTGAACACCCTCCAGCGCCGCCAAGGGCACCGCCCCAGGGCGCAAGCGCTATGTCCCGGAGAAGGCCCCTTCCCACACGACGGCGCCGGTGGCGAAACCGCTTCTCCGAGAAGTTCGTTTTTAGTTGCGAGATCGGCCCATAAGAGGTATATTCGAAAGCGGCTCATCATTAATGAGAGAAGGAGAAGCCATGCCAACGAAGCGAAGGGGTTCGCTTCTGCGTCTCGGCCTGGCCGCGGCACTGGCCTGCGGGATGATGCCCGCGGCAGCGCTCGCCAGCCCAGAGGGCCCAAGCACAGAGACCCCCCCCCGTCGAGTTTTCTGAACCGGTAGGCGACGTTTCCCGTCACGGAAACGATCCCCAGGCCGAAGGCAGCATTGTCGCAACGACGGCCGAAACGACGGCTCTTCCAACCGCGACGGCCGCACGCACCGCGCCAACCCCGGGGCCCGGCGCCTTCAAATTAGGTGGCTTCACCATCTGGGGAACCGACGGCGACACCGTGACAGCCGCCGACTTCTCCTACGATAGCGGGGCCAAGACCCTCACGGTGAACACCGACGAGCACTTCGCTCTGCAAACGGACGACCAGACCCTCTCCGACAAAGAGGACGAGAGTGTGCACACCATTGTGGGCGCGCACACCAACCCCGTGAGCACCCGCCTCCTTATTCCCGCTGGCCGCGAGGCGCATATCACGCTTGCAGGCGTGGGCATCCGAGCGGAATCCGCCATCGATACCAACAGCGCCATCGATATTGCCAAGGGGGCCTCCTGCCATCTCGTCCTGGCCGACGGAACGCACAACTCACTTGTCTCCTTCGCAGCGAATGGCTCCGGCATCCACAACCCCACCGGGGCCTCTCTCACTATCGACGATTCAGTAGCCAACAAGGACCAGAGGGGCAATGCCATCGTTCCCGAAGACGGCTTCGTTCCCGCCGACGCCGTTCTGGCCAACGGAACGCGCATCAAGAAGGGCGACCCCCTCACGGTGATGGACAGCGAAGACCCGGGAGAGCTCCTCGTTTGGTGCACGGCGGGCTCCGGTGCGGCCATCGGGGGCCGCGGCGATCTCGGATTCTCTACCACTATGCAGGGAGAGGCCGGGGGGACCTTCACCATGAATGGGGGCGTCGTCACCGCCCGCAGCTCCTATAATTACGATGCGGGCGGATGGCATTGCTCGGCCGGAGTGGGCGGGGGCAGCTGGGGAGGCGACGGAACCGGCGCCGACGAGTGGATCACCATCAACGGAGGGCGCCTCACCGCCATCGGCGGCAATCACGGCGCCGGCGTGGGCAGCGGCAACCAGGGTGCCTGCGGCAACATTCGCATCAACGGCGGCTACGTCATCTCCAAGGGCGGCGACCACGGCAGCGGGTTCGGTGCCGCCTGCATCCCCGCCGACAGCTCTGCGTTCAAAATGATCTTCACCGGGGGTACCCTCATCCCCTCAACCGTCTACCCACCCGCTTATGCTGGCACGGGTGATATCGGCGCGCCCAATGCTGACATTACCATCACCGGCGGCTCTATCGGCAACGGCCGCGACCCCGAGCAGTTCACCTTCTCGGGCAACGTCCACAACGCCCAGGGCGAGCCCATTAAGATGGTTCAGGTAGACCTCACCTCCGACGTAGGGGAAAACACCTTCGCTCTCACCGAGTGGGAGCTCAAGGTGGATGGCGAGCCCTACGAATACGGTGCGCCGGCGGAGTTCGACAAGGGACACCTGTACCTGTGGCTCCCCGAGCGCATTATCGACGAGAGCGAGGTGACGGTGGATTTCACCTATCTGGACACCGATCATCTCGATAAGAACGGCAACCCCACGCCCGTGACGCCCTTGCCCCTGTTCCGTCCGCCCGACAGCCAGCGGCCCCCCGGCGCCCCCGATGACGGGAAGCTGCGCCGCTACGTCGACTTCACGCTGCCCGGCTCCTACACCGACCAGCTGACCAAGTACTACGACGGCAAGCCCTTCCCCTCCCTGCCGCTGCCCTTCGAGGCCCCCGACGGCCGCAACCTGACCGACAGCGGCGCCATCACCTACAAGTACCAGAGGCTCGACGCCAGCGGCAACCCCATCGGCCCCGAATTGGAGAGCCACGACCCGAGCGGCGCAAGCCAAATGCCCTCCGACGTGGGCACCATGAAGTTCACCGCCATCTCGACCCAGTACTCCGACGACACCGAGGGCAAGTTCTCCGAGAGCTACTGGGGGCACCGTGCCACGGGCCAATGCACCATCAAGCCCATCCCCTCCCAGGTGCGCGACATTAAAGCCGAGTGGGACGACGAGGCCGACGCCGCCCAGAAGCCCGGCGACGTCGCGCACCCTTCCGACCAGGTGCTGCGCGTGAGCGCGGTCATCGACCGCGGGCCCACGGTGGACGGCGCCCCGCTGGCCGCCGACAGATCGAACGCCACGGCCCCCACCTGCAAGGCGCCCCAAGGGCAGATACAGATCTACGTCGACGGCGAGCCCGTGGGAGAGCCCGTCGATATTATGTTCGAGGACAAGAAAGACGAGACGGGCGCGGTCATCGAGCCGCGCAACGCCTGGGTCGAGGACAACGGCGAGGGCGGCACGGTCACGCGCTTCTCCCTGGCCCGGGCCGCCGCCACCTCCGACTTCCTCGTGCCCAGCCAGGGCAAGGAGGGGCGCCACGAGATCGCGCTTCAGTTCCTGCCTCCCTCCGAGGCGCAGCAGAAGGCCGGGTCGCCGGCCAACTACCTGGCTAGCCAGGATCCCACGGAAGACCCCTCGGTGCCCCGGGCCGAGGTGACCATCGAGCCCATCGACCCGAACCCGAAGGTGGAGCTGCCCGCGACTCCCGGCCTCGATCCGGCCGATGCGCCCGCCTTGGAGACCGACTACGACCACCCCACCAGCGACGATCCCGCCGACAAGTACAGCGACAAGACCTACCAGGGCACCCTGGAGCTGGTCTACCAGGAGACCGCCGCCGACGGGACGAACCCCGGCCGCATCGAGCTTAAGCTCGACACGCCCTCATCGGGCGCGATCACCGTAACCACCGCCGACGGGACCGTCGTGAAGGCTGAGGTGGTCACCGACGACGAGGGGAATCCCGTGCGCGACAAGGACGGCAAGATCACCGTGCGCGTGGACCCCGAGGGCGTGGGAAAGACCGAGCTGATCATCCGGCAGGAGCCCAACGGCGCCTACACGGGCACCACGTTCGACTACGCCGTGACGGTGCGCCCCCAGCCCAAGATAGCCCCCGTCCCGGCGCTGGCCAAGAAGGCGCAGAACCTGACGCACCCGGACGGCCCCACCCAGCCGGGCGACCGCATCCGCTACACGATCACGGCTTCAAACACGGCCAAGGGCTCGCTGTGGACCCAGGTGGTGCTGACCGACCCGCTGCCGCCGAGCCTCGCGCTCAACGAGAACACCGTGCGCCTCGACAACCCGCGCAGTGGCATCGCCGCCAAGGAGCTCTCCCGGGCCGATTCCGTGGGGGCGGCCGATGTGGGCTCGTTCGCGCTCTCGGCCCCCGGCGCGGGCGGGCGCACGACTCTGGCCGTTCCCGCGGGCGATGTGGCCGGCGGGGCCACGGCCACGGTCACCTTCGAGTGCACCGTGAGGGCCGGCCTCGACTTCTCCGATCCGTCGTCGCTCGACCTGGAGAACATCGCCTCGGCCGAGGGCAAGCGCCCGAACCCCGACGACCCCGACGGCCCCGATACGGGCCCGGTAGCGCCGGCCCCCACCGACCCGGCCACGCCGCCCGGCGGCGGCACCGTCGCCCCCGCCGATCCGGTCATCGAGATGACCAAGGCCGTCGAGAATCTCACGGCCCCCGACGCCCCCGTCACCCACCTGGGCGACCGGCTGCGCTACACCATAGAGCTGCGCAACACGGGCATGGGCGACAGCTGCCTCGTGGGCGCCGTCGTCTCCGACCCGCTGCCGGCGGGCATCGAGCCGGTGGCGGGCACCTTCGCCCTGGCGGTGGACGGCGGCGAGGCCATCGCGGTGAGCGACGCGGCCTATGACGGGGAAACGCGCACCGTCGCCGTCACCGGCGGCGATCTGTGGGGCGGCCACTCCGTCGTGCTCACCTTCGAGGCCACCGTCGGCGAGGCGGCCCTGGGAACCGACGGGGCCAACATCGCCGAGGCCCACGGCACGGTTCCCTCCAAGGACCCCGGCGCGCGGCCCGAAAGCCCCGATGCCGGCCGACCCGCGACGCCCCCGACGGACACACCGGCGGCCACGACCCCTCCGGCCGAGCCGCCGGCCATCATCCCCGACGACCCGCAAGACGGCGACGTGGCCATCGCCAAGAGCGCCGAGAACCTCTCCCGCGGCGACGGCACCACCCGCGTGGGCGACACGGTGCGCTACCGCATCACCCTGCGCAACGACGGGCCGGCCACCGGCTGGATGGACGCCGTCATCCGCGACGACGTGCCCGCCGGCATCGAGCCCGTGAGCGAGACCATCCGCCTCGCCCTGCCCGACGGGAGCGCGGCGGCCGTGGACGATCAGGCCTACGACCCGGCAAGCCGCATCCTCGCGGTCGCCTGCGGCCAGCTCTACGGCGGCCAGGAGATCGTCCTCACCTTCGACGGGCTCGTGACCGCGGAGGCCCTGGACAGCGATATCGGCAACGTGGCCGTCGGCTACGGCACGCTGCCCTCGGAGTGGGATCCCGCCGGCTACCACCCCGCGCCCGGCGAACCCTTCTCCCCCGACGAGGGATGGGACGCATGGGAGCAGGGCCGTCAGAAGGTGACGACCGGAGCCGCCTACCCGCCCGGCGTCTCCGCCGCGGGCGGCGTGCTGCCCGAGGAGACGCCCGGCGATGCCGACCGCAAGAAGGGAACCACCATCCGCCACAAGCTCGCCCAGACCGGCGACGCCCTGGCCGCGGCGGCGCTGCTGCCCGTGGCCGCAGCCTTGGCCGCCGGCGCGGGGCTGCTCACCAGCCGGCGCCGAATGAGACGGGCCCGGTAGCAGCCCGCGCACTTCTGCGACAATCGCACCGCTTTGCCTTGGCGGGGCGCCCTCAGGCGCCCCGTTTCGCTGCAAGCCCTTCTGCGCGGGTCCCTCCCCCCTCGCCGCGGTGGCGGCGGGGTTGCCGTTTGCGGGTAATGCGTCGAGTCCCGGGCGCGCTCGGGCAAATGCGCTATGATGTTCCCATGAACATATCTGAAACGAAAGCAGCGGGCCCCGCCGAGCCGCCCGCGTCAACGGAGTCCGGCGCCCTCGCCCCGGCATCGCCGGCCGAACTGGCCGCTCCCTCCGCCATTGAATCGGCCGAGACGGCCCTGGCCGCGGCCACCGACGAGGGGGATCCGGTCATCCTCGTCGTTCACGCCTCGGTGGGCAGCGGCCACCGCAGCGCCGCCTACGCCATCGCCGAGGCCATTCAGAACGCCGGTGAGCGCGCCCGCGCCGCAACGGCCGGCACGGCCAGCGACACCGCGGCCGCCGACGCGGCCGAGCCCGCCCTGGCCGCGGGCCTCGACCCCGCCCTTGTGGCCCGGGCTCGGGTGGAGGTGCTCGACATCCTTGACTTCGGCCGCATCGTCTTCGACGGCGACGCCACCGCATCCATGTTCACGGGCTGGACGCGGCCCTTCTACGACATCACCTGGCGCTACGTGCTCACGGGGCGCCTCTTGTGGGGCGGCGGCACCATCTGGGCCCACCTCATGTACCCCCGTTTCGTGGAATTCGTGCGCCGCGTGCGCCCGGCGGCCATCGTGGCCACCCACATCACGGCGGCCAACGTGGCCGTGAGCGCCCGCATGCTCACGGCGCAGTCCTTCCCCATCCTGTGCGTGCCCACCGACTACGAGGCCGAGGGGCTGTGGCCCCACCTGCACACCGACCTGTTCTGCGTGGCCAACGAGGCCATGGCCGAGACCCTGCGGCCGCGCCGGGTGCCCGAGGACCGCATCCTCATCACCGGCATCCCCGCCAGCCCCGCCTTCTCCCGCGACTACGACAAAGCTGCCGCCCGGGAGAGCTTCGGCCTGCCCGCGGACAAGATCATGGTGCTGGCCCTGGCCGGGGCGAAGCTGCCGCGGCCCTATGTGCACTTCCGCGAGGCCCTCGACGAGCTGCTCCCCTTCATGCACCGGCTCCCCAACATGGAGCTGGTCATCGTGGCCGGCGCCGACGAGGAGTACGAGCGGCGGGTGCGCCGGGAAGTGGCCGACTTCGGTCTGGACAACGCCCGGGTGCTCGGCTACGTCACCCGTATGGCCGAGCTCATGGAAGCCGCCGACGTGGTCATCTGCAAGCCCGGCGGCCTCACGGTGACCGAGTGCCTGTGCGCCCGGGCCCCCATGATCCTGCTCGGGCGGGCCTACGGCCAGGAGAAGGCGAACGTGCGCATGCTCACCGCCGCCGGCGCCGCCATGGCCGCCACCACGCCCCGCGAGCTGCTGGACACCCTGCGCCACGTGAGCGAGCACCCGGCCTCGGCCGACGCCATGCTCATCAACGCGTCGCTTCTGCGCCGGCCCCACGCCGCCGATGCCATCGCGGCGGCCACCTTCGACCTCATCGCGAAGGAGCCGCCCCGGGACGGCAAGCTGCGGAGCCGTCACTTCGCCCACTTCTACTGGGGACGCAAGCCGGCCCATACCCGCTAGCCCCGCTGTCCCGACCCTTTGAACGTCTGCGCGGAAGAGCCGCGCTGCCGATACCAAGCCCTTGAAAGGAACCCCATGACCACCTTTGCCGATCTCGGCCTGTCCGATTCCGTCCTGGCCGCCGTGGAGGCGCTCGGCTACACCGAGCCCACCCCCGTGCAGGCCCAATCCATTCCCCTGGCCCTGGAGGGCCGCGACATGATCGCCGCCGCCAAGACCGGCACCGGCAAGACCGCCGCCTTCTCCCTGCCCTCGCTGGACCGCCTCGAGCGCGCCGACCGCAAGAAGGCGCCCACCATGCTCGTCATCACCCCCACCCGCGAGCTGGCCATGCAGATCCAGGAGGTCTGCGGCACCATCGCGAAGGCCCGCGGCCTGCGGGTGGCCAACGTCGTGGGCGGCGTGAAGATCGAGCCCCAGATCAACCGCCTCGCCCGCGGTGTGGACGTGCTCATCGCCACGCCGGGGCGCCTCATCGACCTCATGAACCAGAAGGCCGTGGACCTCTCCCAGGTGCAGATCCTCGTGCTGGACGAGGCCGACCGCATGCTGGACATGGGATTTCTGCCCTCGGTGCGCCGCATCGTGGAGGCCACGCCGACCAGCCGCCAGACCCTGCTGTTCTCGGCCACCATCGACAAGGGCGTGCTCTCCCAGGTGGATACCATGCTGAACGACCCGGCCATCGTGCAGATCGCCGCCAAGGGCGAGACCGCCGATACCGTGGAGCAGTACATCGCCCGGGTGCCCCATACCCTGAAACCGGACCTGCTGGCGGCCCTCTTGCAAGAGCGCGGCGCCGAGCGCGTCATCGTGTTCGCCCGCACCCGCCATCGGGCCGACGCGGCCTGCCGCAAGCTGAAGCGGGCCGGCTACCGCGCCGAGGCCATCCACTCGGACCGCTCCCAGAACCAGCGCAAGCGGGCCCTGGACAACTTCGCCTCCGGCGCCACCGACATCCTCGTGGCCACCGACGTGCTGGCCCGCGGCATCGACGTGGACGAGGTGGCCTATGTGGTGAACTACGACGTGCCGGTCCAGGCCGAGGACTACGTGCACCGCATCGGGCGGACGGGCCGCGCCGGGGCCGAGGGCTTCGCCGTTACCTTCGTGGCCCCCGAGAACAAGCCGGAGCTGGCGGCCATTGAGAAGCTCATCAAGCGTCCCATCCCCGAGATCGAGGTGCGCGGCTTCAACCTGGAGGAGGCCGCCGAGGCCGCAGCCGCCCGGGCCACCCGCGCCAACGCCAAGCACGACCCGGAGCTGGCCGCCGCCGCACGGGAGCAGGCCAAGAAGGACAAGCGCAAGGCCCGCGCCCGGGCCCGGGCCGAGGAGGAGGCCGCCAGCACGGCCGAGGAAGCGTCCCGCAGCCCCCGCAAGCGCAAGCCGGCCGCCAACCGCACGGGTCAGGGCAGCAACCGCCCCCGCAGCGGCAACGCCCCCAAGAGCGCCAAGGCCAAGGCCGGCTCCTCGGGAAAGAACGGCGCGCCGGCCCGCAAGGGCGGTGCCGACCTGCGCCCCGGCCGCGCTCAGCGGGCCGCGGCGGCTGCC
>CANSQM010000023.1 GCA_947649205.1 uncultured Enterorhabdus sp. | reverse complement strand
GTCGCGGAGCCCGCGCCCCGCGACCGCTCCGCAGCCGTCGCTCCCGCCGTGCCCGACCGTCCCGCATTCGCCGCCTTCGTCGTGCCGGGCCGTCCCGCAGCCCCCTCGGCCGGCGCCGCAGCTCCCACCGCACTCCCGTCCGCCTTCTCGGCGGCCCGTTCGTCCAGCGGCTCCTCGGCGCTCTCGTCGCCGGTCACGTCCGCCAGAAAGCCCGCAATGGGACCCATGAGGTTGTCCTGCTCTTCCAGGCCGAAGTAGCGCAGGGGCAGGGCGAGTTTGCGCTTGTCGGGGTTGTAGCGGGCCGCGGCGCGGCGCAACCCCTTCATCTTGTCGGCGGGAATGTCGATGGGCTCCACCACCAAACGCCCGGCCACCACCGAGATCAGCTTGATGCCGCGCTCGTTGGCGAAGGCCTTCAGCCGCGCCCGCTCGAACAGGTTCGCCGCGGCCGGGGGCATCTCGGGGGCCTTCGCCTCCATCTCCTCCCGCAGGGCCGCCACCGCATCCACCGTGGCCGCCGCGGCCAGCTTGCGGTACCACAGCACCCGCGCGTCGGCATCGGGAATGTACTCCTCGGGCAGGTAGGCGTGGCCCGGGATGTTCACCGTGATGTCCGACAGGGCCGGCGGCAGCTCGCCTGAGGCCTCGCCGCGTTCCCGCGTGTCGTTCACGGCCTGGGAGAGCATCTGAGCGAACAGATCGAAGCCCACGGCCGACATGTTGCCCGACTGCTCGGCCCCCAGCATAGATCCGGCGCCGCGGATCTCCAGGTCGCGCATGGCGATGCGCATGCCGCTGCCCAGGTCCTGGTGCTCGCTCAAGGCCGTCAGGCGCGCGGCGGCCTCCTCAGTCAAGGGAACGTTCTCGGGGAACATGAAGTAGGCGTAGGCCTGGGCCGACGAGCGGCCCACGCGGCCCTTCAGCTGGTACATCTGGGCGAGGCCGAGCCGCTGGGCGTCCTCGATGATGAGCGTGTTGGTGTGCGGGTTGTCGATGCCGCTCTCGATGATGGTGGTGGCCACGAGCACGTCCAGCTCGCCGGCCGCGAACTCTTCCATCACGCGCTCCAGCTCCTCCTTGGTCATCTGCCCGTGGGCCACCCCCACCCGCGCCTCGCCGGCGGCGGCGTGCACCCGGTCCACGGCCTCGTCGATGGAGCGCACGCGATTGCTCACGTAGTACACCTGGCCGCCCCGGGCCAGCTCGTAGCGGATGGCGGCCGACACCACATCGGGATCCCACTCCCCCACGTGCACCTCCACGGGGCGCCGCTCGTCGGGCGGCGTCAGGATGAGCGACATGTCGCGCACCCCCGACAGCGACATCTGCATGGTGCGGGGAATGGGCGTGGCCGACAGCGTGAGCACGTCGATGGACTCGCGCAAGTTCTTCATCTGCTCCTTATGCTGCACGCCGAAGCGCTGCTCCTCGTCGATGATCACCAGGCCCAGGTCGTGGGGGTTCACGTCGCGGGAGAGCAGCCGGTGGGTGCCCACGAGCACCTGCACGTCGCCGGAGGCGAAGCCCTCCAGGGCGGCCGCCTGCTGCTCGGCGCTACGGAAGCGCGAGAGCACCTCCACCTTCACGCCGAAGGGGTCGAAGCGGTCCTTGAAGGAGGTGTAGTGCTGCTGAGCCAGAATGGTGGTGGGGCACAGCACCATCACCTGCTTGGCGTCCTGGGTGGCCTTGAATGCGGCGCGCAGCGCCACCTCGGTCTTGCCGAAGCCCACGTCTCCGCAGATGAGGCGGTCCATGGGCCGGGCCGATTCCATGTCGGCCTTCACGTCGGCGATGGCGGCCAGCTGGTCGCGCGTCTCCTGATAGGGGAAGGCCTCCTCCATCTCGCGCTGCCAGGGGGTATCGGGGCTGAAGCGGAAGCCCTGGGTGGCGGCGCGGCGGGCGTACACGTCTACCAGATCGAAGGCGAGCTTCTTGGTGGCCTTGCGTGCCTTCGCGAGTGCCCGGGACCAGTCGCTCGTGTTCAGGCGCGTGAGCCGCGGGCTCGCCCCTTCCGGCCCCACGTAGCGCGTCACGCGGTCCAGCTGCTCCACGGGCACGAACAGCTTGTCGCCCTCGGCGTATTCCAGTTGCAGGTAGTCGCGCTCGGTGCCGTCCACCTCGCGACGCACCAGGTCGCGGAAGAACGCGATGCCATGGGCGGCGTGCACCACGTAGTCGCCCGGCTTGAAGGGGAAGGTGACCTCGGTGACGTCCACCGACACCCGCGCCGCCCGGCTCGCGGCCCGCGACCCCTGGGTGTCCGCGGCGCTCACGAGGGCCAAATGCGCCTTGGGAATGATCATGCCGAGGGGAATGTCGTTGTCCACGATGTTCACCACCCCCCGGCGCAGCCGGCGCTTGGCCGCCTTTTCCTCATAATCGCTTTCATCGGGCCGCTGGTCAGGCGACGTCAGCGAGGGGTTCTGAGGTATCTGAGAAACGCCCGCCGCAGGACCAAGTTGGCTTTGGCCAACGCCGCGTCCTGCACAAGGGTGTTTATCAGATGCATCAGAACCCCGCAGCGTCGACCCGTCCGTCGTTGCGTCAGCAACGACGGAATCGAGATTTTCCGGCTGCACGACTTGGATGGGAATGCCATGGTCCACGAAAGCGTGGCGCATGGCCTCGCGGGCGCGGTAGTTCGGCGAGCTGAACACCACGGTGTAGCGGTCGGTGGTGAGGCTCTTCATCTTCCCGAAGATCTTGTCGGGCACCCCGGCCACGTCCACGCGCTTCACGGGCAGCTCGTCGTCCAGCTCGCCGCCCACGCGCATGATGGACACGTAGGTGGCCCGCACCGCACCGCCGAAGTCCATCTCCGCCGGTGCCGCGTACAAACCGGAAAGGGCGATGTTGGTGCCCCGGGCCCGCTCGGCCAGGTCATCGGCGCCGTGGGAGGCGTCGTCGAAGAGCGAGCGCGGCTCAATGAGGGCCGTCATAGTGCCCGCCCCGGCATAGGCCCCCAGGGTCACCGGCTCCTTGTACAGATAGGGCAGAATCACATCGGATCCCTCGAACACGAGGCCGCCCTCCAACTTCTCCAGCACCTCGCGCAGGGCCGGGTTCGTGAGCGCCGGCTTCTCCAGGGCCCGGCGGGCCGCGGCCAGGGCCCGGGGCGACGTGGGAAACTCAGACACGGGATAGATGTCCACAGCGGGCAGCGAGGCGATGGTCTGGCCCGTGGCCGGCACGATACGGCGGATCTCGTCCAGCTCGTCGCCGAAGAAGTCCAGTCTCACGGGGAAATCGAGGTTGCCGGGGAACACGTCCAGGGTGCCCCCGCGATGGGCGAAGGTGCCCGGGCCGTCCAGCTCGCCCGTATCCACGTAGCCGGCCGCCGCCAGGGCGCGGGGCAGGTCGTCCAATTCAGTCACGCCGGGAACGCCCATGGTATCCAATTCCGTGCCGGCGCGCAGGGCCAGCGGTCGGGCCGCCATCTCGGCCACGGGCGGCAGCAGGCGCAGGAGCGCCCGGGCGCTCGCCACCACGATGACCTCGCGGCCCGATTGCAGGGCCCAGGCGGCCTCCATGCGCCGGGCGACCACCCGGGCGTCGGGCCTCTTCGGCGCGAAGGGCGCATCGGGCCGTTCGGGGAAGCGCAGTACCCGCTCCTCCCCCACGTAGGCCGCCACCTGGCGGGCGAAGGCCACGGCGGCGTCTTCCCCGGCCACCACCACGAGCGTGGCCTGGGGCCCGTGGGCGAACCGCGCCGCCACGAGGAAGGGCCGGGCCGAGGCGGCCACGCCCAGCGTGGCGTCGGCACCATGGTCCAGCTTTCCCCAGAAAGCCTCCAGGCAGCCCGATTTCTCCAAGGTGAAGGCAAGCGCGTCAATGAGCACAGCGGTCTCTTTTCGTCGGTTGCGGGCCCGTCGCCGGGAAAGCGCGGGGCCGCAGGAGCGGTCGTTCGTGGAAACCCGAAAAGCCGCCCAACAAGGCGGCCGCGGTTTGCTACAGTGTACTTCATAACGGAAACGGGAATCCGCGGGGAATCCCCAACGGTAACGATGCGGTAAGCAGCGATAAGGAGCGGCCATGGCACGGGAATCTCTGGCGAGCAAGCGGGAACGGGCGGCAGCCGTCGAGGAGCGCATGTTCGCCCACTACGGCCCCGGCAAGGCATCGCTCGACTACACCACCCCCTTCGAGCTGACCGTGGCCGTGGTGCTGTCGGCCCAGTGCACCGACGCCGCCGTGAACAAGACCACCCCGGCGCTGTTCGCCGCCTACCCCACGCCGGCCGCCATGGCCGCCGCCGACCCGGCCGCCATCGCCGAGATCATCCACTCCCTGGGGTTCTTCCGCAGCAAGGCGAAGAACCTCGTGGCCCTGGCCCAAACCGTCATGGCCGACTTCGGCGGCGAGATTCCCGCCGACGTGGACGCCCTCCAGAAGCTGCCCGGCGTGGGCCGCAAGACCGCGAACTGCGTCATGTGCGAGGCCTTCAAAGACCCCCAGGGCATCGCCGTGGACACCCACGTCTTCCGCATCGCCCACCGCCTGAAGCTGGCCGGCCCCTCGGCCGACACGCCCCAGAAGGTGGAGGACATTCTGCTGAAGGTGTACCCCCGCGACCAGTGGCTGTTCATCAACCACCAGTGGGTGCACTTCGGCCGCGAGTTCTGCCGCGCCCGCAACCCCCGCTGCGCCGACTGCATCGTCGGCGACCTCTGCCCCACCCGCGGCCAGTGGAGCTAGCCCCTTCCGAAAAATTCCCGTCCTCGCGTCACCTTTCCGATCGCCGGCGCATCTAAAGGGCCGACCAATACTTCTGCAAGAGAAAGGCCGCGCCGTGACCAGCGAACACTCTGATATGCCGCGTCTGCGCCGCCTCGTGCGCGCAGCCCAGGGCGGCGACGCCGATGCCTTCGAGGCCCTCGTGCGGCCGTGCGCCGACTCGCTCTACCGCATGGCCGCCAGCTGCCTGGAGGGCCGCGAGGCCGATGTGGCCGATGCGATCCAGGAAACCGTCGTGGCCGCATGGCGTCATCTGGGCAGCCTGAAGCAGCCGAGCTACTTCAAGACCTGGCTTCTGCGCATCTGCATCAACTGCTGCCGCCAGATCACCCGCAAGCGGCGTCCCGCCGCCTCCCTCGACGAGGTGCCCGAGCGCCTTTTGGAGGATTGCGGAAACCGGGGAGCAGCCACAGCCTTCGAGGACGCCGACGCCTTCCGCAACCTCGTCATTGCGGCCGGCACCGCCAATGCCCCCGCCATCGCCCTGTTCTACGGCGAAGGCTACTCCGTGCGCGATATTGCCAGACTGCTGGGCATCTCCGAGGCGGCCGCGCGCCAGCGCCTCTCCCGCGGTCGGAAACGCATTGCCGAGATCCTCGCCGGCAACGAGCCAAGGGGCGCGGCGGAAGCCCCTTCCGCGCCACGGCGACCTCTTCCCGGCGGTGCCCGGCCGCGAGCACCCTCGCATGACGGTTCCGCCCCCGTCCGTTCCACCCCACCATCCCCGTGAGGAGCCCCGCCATGAGAGACAGCCTCGACGCTTCCATCGCCGCCGTTCTCCGCGGCACCCCCGCCAGCCCTGCGGCCCACCATAGCCTCGATGCAGCCTTCGCCGCCGTCCGTTCTTCGGCGGACGCAACCGAGGAGGGCGCACAGGTCACCCCCTGTGCCGCAGACCCAGCCACAGGCGCGACCAGCCCCCGCCCCTCCGCAACCGCGGGCGAGACCACCGCGCACCGCGCCGCAACCGCCGCGGACGCCGCAGCCCGGCGCGGCCCATTCCCCCCGCATTCCCCCTCTCCATCTCACCCGAGCGGGCGCCCGCGACATCCCTGGCTGCGCGGCGTCGCCATCGCCGCGACCATCGCACTGGCGGTGGCCGGCACCGCCTACGGCGCCGACCGGCTCGGACTCATCGACCTCCGTTGGTCAGCTCCCCACCAGGTCATGATCGGCGTGTCGCTCGACAATACCGCCTCGGAGGCGATCCCCGATACCGTCGAAGGCTACTACACCAACCTCGCCTACAAGCCGGCCGGTCTTTCAGCCAAAGACGCCATCGGATCTGAGGCCTCCCTCGATGCGGCCCCGTCGATCCAGTTCTTCTCCAGCGACTTCATGGAGTTCCTCTCGGTGTACACGCTCTACCGCGACACCAACGAGGCCCTTCCCCTTTCCTTCGCGACCGAAAGCGAGCCGGTAACCGTGAACGACCGCGAGGCGCTGCTCGTCACCACGCGCGCCACCGCCGAAAGCGAGGGGCTTCTGCAGCTGATCGTTCCCTTCGAGGCCGAGAACCGCATGGTGGTCGTTACAGCCCGCGAGCCCTTCCGCGATGAAATGCTGCGCGTAGCAGAGGGGATTAGCCTGACAGCGGCCGGCCCCGTGCCCTCCGACACCCTCTGGCTCTGGAGCGACTACCTTAGGCCGGACGAGCCGAACGACGAATACGATCCCGAAACCGGCATGCACGCGACCGCCGAGCAGATGGGAAACCTCCATCGCATCGGCGAGACGGTGACACTGTCCAACGGCACCATAGGCCTTACGGACCTCGTTCCCGACAATGCACCACCGATTCTGACGGCCAGGGTGACCTCCGTGGATACGGCCGACAACCTCTCATCGCTCGCCTGTCCCGAACTGATTCCCGACGACTGGATGGAGCTTGTCGGAGACGAGGGAACTCTCGGCCCGGACACCGTGATCTTCACGCGCTGGGGCGACGGCGAGAGCAGCCTACACGAAGAGCTGGAACGCCGCACCATTCCCGTATCCCTCGTGAGCGTGACAGTGGAATACACCAACACCTCTAGCGCCGTCTTGGACGATTTCGTCTTCAACGCCGCCCTGCTGAGTGCCATGGAGAGTGACACCGGCTGGACTGTCATGCGGCCCGAGGAGGCCGTCACGGGTGCCGACTATGCCGAGAGCATCGCCATCCTGTCCATGGGAAGAACCGACTACTTCGACGTGGACGGCGCGAATCCGTCCGACAATCCCGACCAGCCGAACCATATTCGCAATCTGGGACCCGGGGAGACGGCCGAGGTGCACTTCGCGTGGATCGTTCCCAAGAGCGAGACCAGCCACCTGCTGCTAAGCCTCAACGGCCACGGCTTCCAATTCTCAGAGAGCAGTCTTGCCCTGGGCTATGTGGACTTGCGACAGGAGTCTTGACGGAACCGCCAGTCAAAGTGGGAATGCCCTTGCCGGGTAAGAAGTGCGCCCCGGTTTTGCGGCGAGGGCGGTCGTGCAACGTCCTTGCCCGGCAAGGATCCCGCAGATGGAGCCAGTCGCACCCTAGCCCTTCTTCCGCAAGGGGAAGCCGCGGCGGAAAAGCTCGGCGACGACGGTTTCCACGAGGAGGGGCAGCGCATCCGCACAGGCGGGGGTGAGGCCCACGGCGAACTGCTCGGGCGAGGGATTGCCCACCTGCATGCCGAGGCAGAAGCCCTCGGCCTCGTAGCCCATGAGCGTGGCAGCGTCGAAGAGGTCCACGAGCTTCAGGTCGTGCAGCGAGGCCTCGGGCCCCGCATGGCGCGCCATGGCCTCGGGCTCGAAGCGGTAGACGGTGCCGGGCGCGTCCCCGGTGCCGTCCACGGCGTCCACGGTGAGGATGAGGTCGCAGCGATCCACGTAGGACAGCATATCCAGAGCCATGCAGCCCACGTCGAGCAGCGTCACGTTGTCGGGAATGTCGTAGGCGGCCATGATCTCGTCGTAGGCCGCCGGCCCCACCCCGTCGTCCAACATGAGGCGGTTGCCCACGAAGAACACCGCCGCCGTGTGAGAAGGATCGGGCGCGGCGCAAGCCTCCCGCTCGGGACAGTCCGTCACGCCGCCATCCCCTTCGGGGGCGTCCGCACGCGAACAGCCGCTTGCCGCTCCATCGGGCCGACCGTCAGCCGCCGGCCGGGCGCCGCGCACGCCGCCGGGCGCGCTCATGCGGCGCCTCCTGCCTGGGCGGCGGCTTCCGCGGCCGCGTCCACAAGGGGGCGGAACTCCAGGTTGTACCAGGTGGCCAGGGCCACCACGATAACAGCCACTACCACGGAGACCACGGCCCACACCCGCTGGCGGCGCAAGTAGTGCTCGCGGCTCTCCCCCAGGTTCTCGGCCCGATGGGCCGCCAAGGGCTGCGACACGATGGCGAACACCACGGTGGCGCCCACGAGAGCCGCGGTCATGACCGCCGCCAGCACCACCGACAGCACCGTCGGCTCGGTCACGGCGGCGTAGATGACGTTGTCCACGAACAGCCACGCCACGAAGAACAGGAACGCCGCCCAGATGCCGTGGGCCGGCCCCCACACCGGCGCCAAGAACAGCGCCCCCAGATTCACCCGGGGCAACCCCCGCAAGAACTTCTCTTCCTCGGCGATCTGCTCGTCGGTTAGCGCCATGGGCCTCTCCTTCTCATCCAACTAACTTGGATGATTCTACCTGTTCCACGTACCATTCCATGAACTTTTCCAGTGGCTTGCGCAGAACGAGGCCCAGAAGGGCGGCGGGGATGAGGAAGAGGGCCAATTCTCCCATCTGCACCCAGAAGTCGTTGCCGTAGGGGCCCATCATGGCCGCGCGCATGGCGTTCACCACGTGGGTGGCGGGCAGCCACGGGCTGATGGTCTGGATGAAGCCGGGCAGAAGCTGGAGCGGGAAGGAGCCGCCGCAGCCGGTCACCTGCACGATGAGCAGCAGCACGGCGATGGCCTTCCCCAGATTGGCGAAGGCGGCCACGAGCGAGTAGATGAGGAAGGTGAACACGAGGCCGGCGCCCCAGAAGCAGATCATGAACAGGGCCGGCTCGGCCACCTGCACCCCGAGGAACAGCCAGTTGCCCAGGCCCATGACCGTGGTCTGGGCCAGGGAGAGGACGCCCATGACGGCGAAGCGCCCGAGGAAGAGCTGGCGCGGCTTGGGGTCTACCAGCCCCGCCTCGTCGATCTCGCGGGCCGATACCTTCGGGCGCACCACCACGAGGATGAGCAGCGAGCCGATGAACAGGGCCAGGGTCGTGTAGAGCGGGGCCATGGCGCTGCCGAAGTTCTCCACGGGGAACACCGCCACCCGATCGAGGGCCACCGGCGTCGCCAGGGCCTTGGAGAGCACGTCCACATCGGCGCCGAGCACGGCCTGGAGGGTCGCGCGGTCGCCCGAGGCCAGGGCCGCGTCCAGCCGGTCGGCCATGGCCCGCAGCTTCTCGGAGGCACCGGCGAGCTTGTCGGTGACGGCGCCCACCTTCTCGGCGGTCTGGCCCATCACCTCGGCGGCCGAGCCGGCCGAGGCGGACAGGTCGTCGCCCACCCCGCGCAAGTCCCCTGCCACGGCGCCCATGCGCTCGGCTGTGGCACGGGCGTCCTCGGCCAAAGACGAGAGGCCGGGGGCCACGTTGGCGGCGTAGTCGTCCTTCATGGATTGGATGGCCTCGCGGGCCGCGGCCGCCTGGGCCCGGGCCTCGTCGCGCTCGGCGAGGAAGCTCTCGTCGCCGGCCTGGAGCTTGTCGGCGGCGCTGCGCAGACTGGCGGCCATGGAGGCGGCCTGGTCGGCCACGGCTCTCATGCGGTCGGCGAAGGCCGAAAGCCCCCCGGCCAGCTCCGCGGGCGCCTTCTCGGCCAGGGCGTCCATCTGGTCGGCGGCCTCGCGGTAGAGAGCGGCCTGGGCATCCAGAGTGTCGCCGTGGCCGCGCAGGTCGCCGGCGACGGCATCCACATCGGCCGAGGCGGCGGCGAAGAGGTTGTCCACGGCCTCCTCCACGGCCCCGAAGCCCGCCGCGCTCTCGTCCAGGGCCTCCGAGAGGCCCGCGGCGGAATCCCGCAGGGCGTCCACCGTGGCGGGAATGGCGTCGGAGCGGCCCGTGGCCGCGTCCAAGGTGCCGTCCAGGGTGCCCGTGGCCTTCTGGGCCAGGGCCGCCGAGTCGTCGGCGAGGCGCTGGCAGGCCTCGGCCAGGGAACGGTAGAGGGACAGCACCTGGGCGGTGTCGTCCACGGCATCGGCCATGGAGCGCACGTGGCCGGACAGCGCGGCGATGCGGCCGTCCCAATCCTCCGAATCGGCGAAGGTGGACACCGACTCCGCCAGGGACAGGGACACCTCCGAGAGGGTCTCGGCGAACACGGCGTTGATCTGATAGGACACCGAGTCGGCGCCCTTATCGGTGATCTTCGGGGCGATGGCGCTCTTCTTCTCGTTGGTGTAGTACACGATGTCGGCGTGCTGGGCGTCGGCGGTGTAGAAGGTGAGCATGTCACGGCTGAAGCTCGGCGGGATGACCACGGCGGCGTAGTAGCGGCCCGAGCGCGCCCCGTCGATGGCATCCTCCTCGTCGGTGAACACCCAGTCGATCTGGTCGTTGGCCCGCAGAGCGCTGACCACCTGGTCCCCCACGTTTATCCGCAAGGGCACCAGATCGCTCTTGTAGCCCTCGTCGGTGTTGGCCACGGCCACGGTGAGGTTGCCCGTGTTGTCGAAGACGTTCCAGCAGGCGATGATGTTGTACCAGGCGAAGAGCGACGGCACGATGACGAGCCCGACGGCGATGATGATGGACATGACGTTGGCCCCCAGCCGCCGCAGGTCGGCCCGGGCGATGCGCCGCATGTTATCCACGGCCCTCACCCCCCTTCGCGGCCCCGTCGTCCGGCGGTGCGGCCGCGCCTCCGTCCGCGGGGGCACCGTCCGCCTCCGACGACCCTTCCGCAACCGTCGCGGATCCCTCGGCCGACCGCGGCGCAACCGTCGCCGGCGAGCTGCCCGACCGCGCCGCAGCCGCCGTGGCAGCCCGGGCGGCGGCCCGATCCACCGTGGCCGTGGCGCTGTAGAGGTCCAGCAGGCTCTCGTCGGAGAGGGTCTCCAGCTGCATCTGGCGCTCGAAGCTGAACCGGAGGCTCTCCACCACGATCAGCGCCACGAAGATGACGATGACCCAGATGAGCCATGCCGTGAGCAGCCACACCTTCTCGGCCGGCGTGAGGGCGAACACCACGGCCAGGACCACGGGCACCGCCACCCCGGCGATGAGGGCCCCCTGCATGATGCGGGGGTACCAGCGGGCGAAGCGCTCGTAGCGGACGGCGATGGCGCGCCCGTAGGCGCCCTTGTCGGCCAGGGCCCGCAGGATCTGAGAGATGCGGTAGGGCCGCACGGGGATGTCGGTGTCCTCGCCGTTGAACAGGCCGCCGTCCCTCACCTGACGGGCCACCATGCGGTTCACATTGGCCATGAGCGGCCGCACCAGAAGCCCCGTGGCCGTGGCCGCCACGAAGAACAGCCCGAGCACCGCCAGATCACTGGCGTACTGGCTGCCGTAGAAGCCGCAGATGGCCTCCCGCAGGGCCCCGATGCCGTAGGTGAAGGGGAAGGCCGGGTAGATGGCCTGGAAGAAGCCGGAGGTCATCTCGATGGGATACAGGCCCGTGGCCCCGGGGATCTGGGCGAACACGAGGATGATGCAGATACCCTTCCCGATGTGCTGGAGGGTGACCGACAGGGCGTAGATGATGGCGAGGTAGGCCAGCGAGGCGCAGACGGCCGCCGCGAAGAGGGCCGCCACGCTGGCGGCCTGCACGCCGATGACGAGGACGCCGGCGCAGCAGATGACCGCCTGGAGCACGGCCATGGCCGCCAGCAGCAGGAAGCGGCCCCAGTAGCGCTGGGCCAAGGTGAGGTTCTCGATGCCCCCGCCGTCGGCCTCCTGACGCATGATGACGAGCAGCATGAAGGCGCCGATCCAGAAAGTGAGGTTCATGAACAGCGGCGCCATGGCGCTGCCGTAGGCGTTCAGGGGGTACAGCGACTCGGTGACCACCTCGGTGGGCGAGGCCATGAAGCTGGCGATCTTGCCGGCATCGAGGCCCTCCTCCCCCACCAGGCGCGCGAGGGCATCGGAGGCGCCGACGGCGGACAGGTCGCCGTAGACGAGCCCGAGCTCCGACTCGAGCCCCGCGAACAGCTTGTCGGTCTGGTCCACCGTGGCCCGGGCCGTGTCCATGGTGGCGTCCAGCTGGTCCACCACGAGCCCGGTCTGGTCTATGAGCAGCTGCTGGTCGGCCAAGGCGCCCCGCAGGGCGGCCGCCGTTTCCACGAGGGCGTCCAGGGCGTCGTTCACGGCGGGCAGCGTCGTGCCGAACAGGCCCGTGGCGTAGGCGCCCAGGCTGTCGGTGGCCCCCTGCACGGCCGTATCGAGGGAGCCCGTGGCCCCGGTGAGGGCAGAAGCGGCGCCCTCGGCGCGCTGGGAGAGATCGTCCAGGGAGGCCAGGGTGTCGGCCGCGGCGGCGCTGCGCTCGTCGAGGGCATCGGCCAGGGCCAGAAGTCCCTCCTTCTCAGGGCCGTCTCCGAGGGCCTCGGCGGCTTGCCGGACCGAAGCGGCCAGGGCCCGGCTCTCCTCCACGGCGGCGTTGCCCTGGGCGAGGGCCGCCTGGATGTTCCCCTCGGCCGCACCGATAGAGGCGGCCAGACCGCTCGCCGCGTCATGGGCGCGGGCCGTGGCCGTCGTGGCCGCCGAGAGACTCTTGCTGAAGGCGGGCAGGGCGAAGGCGGAGAAATCGTCCAGGGTCTTCTGGAGGCCCTGGGCCGTCTGCTCCATCTCGGTCAGGGTGCCCGAGGCAGACTCGATGCCCTCGCGGGCCCGGTCGAGGGCATCTCGGGCCGCAGCGGACTTCTCCTGGGCCCCATCGGCCGCCGAGCCGATCTCGGCGAGCGTGGCCCGGGCCTGGCCCACAGCATCCACCGCGGCCGACACGTGCCCCGCCGCCTCCGACCGGGTCTCGGCCGTGGAGGCGCGGGAATCGTCGATGGCCTCGTCGATGGCACCCACCGCCACGTCGGTCACCGTGGAGACGAAGGTGGCGTTGATGGTCTCGTCCAACGTGGAGGCGCCCGTGTCGGTGATCTTCGGCGCCACCGGGCCGGCCTTCTCGTTCACGAAGTACTCCAGCTTCGGCTGGGTGAAGTCGCCCGTGGTCAGGGTGAGCAGATCGGCGGTGAAATGCTCGGGAATGACGAAGGCGGCGTAGGCCTCGCCCGAGCGCACCTGGTCCATGGCGCTGTCGTAGTCGGTGAACTCCCATTTCAGCTGCGTGTTCTCGTGCAGCTGATCGACGATCTTGTCGCCCACGTTCATCTCGCCCGTCAGATCTGAGGAGCCCCCCGCGTCCTGGTTCACCACGCAGACCGTGAGGTTGCCGGTGTTGTCGTAGGGGTTCCAGAAGCCGATGACGTTGTACCAGGTGTACACCGAGGGCAGGACGAGCAGGGCCACGACCACCACGAGGGCCGCCGGGGTGCGAACGAGGCGCAGCAGGTCGCGTCGCAGGATCTTCAACACGTTGCGCACGGAAGACGTTCCTTTCCGCAAGACGAGGAGGGGTGAAAACAGTATCGCCCATCATAGCGCAACCCTGATGGGGACGCTCACCCTTGTTGACGGATTGGCACCAACAGTCAAACATGGAAGAGCGCAGAGGAGACGGCGGGTGTTCCGACCGAGCGAGTTCCGCAGCGACGAGAACAGTCCGGTGGACTGTTCTCCAAAGCGAGGACTGCCGAGCGAATCGGAATACCCGGTGGCTCCGACCGAGGCGAGCCGCAAAAAGAAAGGGCGACCTCCGAAGAGATCGCCCTTTTCAAGCGTGCTTGCGGCTAACGCCCTAGTGCACGTCGTGGTCCTCGCCCACGATGTTGTGCAGGTCGGGGTCGTACACCAGGCCACCATGCTCCTTGTGGATGAACATGAGCTTGGTGGGCTCGAAGCCCTCCACGTTCGCCAGGTAGATGTGGATGAACATGAAGATGATGAACACGTACATCATGAAGTAGTGGATGATGCGCATGGACATGAGACCGCCCACGAGGTTCGTCGTCGCGGCGAACACGGGCACGTTCATGGTCACGCCCCACAGGCACAGGCCGGTCCAGAACATCACGATGATGAGCACCGGGATCAGCAGGTAGCTGATCTTCTGCGGCACGCCGAGCTTGGCGCCGAGCGGATGGTCCTTCTTCAGGAACAGGTAGTACTTGATCCACTCGAGGGCCTGATGGCGGTTGTCCTTCTGGGGCAGCCAGGTCTTGTAGTCGGTCACCTGCTGGCGCGTGCCGCCCGTGGGCGAGGTCTTCACGAAGAAGGCCATGATCACGCGGGCGATGCAGTTGAAGAACAGCACGAAGCCGAAGAACAGGTGGCAGCCGCGGGCGATGCCCATGAGGAAGGGCAGGAAGGGGAAATGGATGAGGAAGCCGGTCAGGATCAGCATCACCATGGCCACCAGGTTGATCCAGTGGGTGATGACGAACACGAGCGGATGGGCCTCACGGTAGTGTGCGAGATGGGCCATCTTACTTCACCCCCCAAGGGCTGGTGACGGTCTCGAAGTGCTTGCCGGTGGCGCGGTCGGTGACGTGCACGGCGCAGGCGGTGCAGGGGTCGAAGGAGTGGACCGTGCGCAGGGCGTTGATGGGCATCTCGATGTCCTCCACGGGCACGCCGATGAGCGCCTGCTCCAGCGGGCCGTGCTCGCCCTTGGCGTTGATGGGCGCCAGGTTCCACGTGGACGGGATGATGATCTGGTAGCCCTCGATCTTGCCGTCCACCACCTTCTCGGAATGGTAGAGGGCGCCGCGCGGGGCCTCCCAGAAGCCGGAGCCCTCGCCGGTGGTGCGCTCGGGAGCGCGGAAGTACTCGGAGTCGCCGCCCTTGATGGCCTCGGCCAGCTCGGTGACCCACTCCACCATGAGATCGGCCACGTACATGGTCTCGATCTGGCGGATGGCCGTGCGGCCCAGGGTGGACTGGAAGGCGGACAGGTCGCCCGGCTTCGCGCCCAGCAGGCCGAGGACCGCGTCCACGTTCTGCTTGATGAAGGGCACGCCGCGGACGTAGGCCGCGAAGATACGGGACATGGAGCCCGCCTCCATGGGCTTGCCGTCGTAGGTGGGGCACTTCACCCAGGTGTAGCGATCGTCGACGTTGTAGTCGGTGAAGGCCGGGTCGGTGGTGAAGTAGGGCGAGGTGTAGGTATCGTCGCCCTGGTACCAGGAATGACCCATGTACTCCTGGATGAGGTCCTCCTGCACGTCGGTGACGCCGAACTTCTCGTCCAGCACGCCCATGGGCAGGTAGCGGTTCTTCATCTGCTCGATGTAGTCGTCGCCGTAGGGCCAGCCGTTGCCCTCGAACACGCCCCAGGCGATGTAGCGGCCGCAGCCCTTGCCGAAGGTCATGGCCTCGGGGTACAGCTCGGCCAGCACGAGGGTGTCGGGCAGCACGGTGTCGTTCACCCAGTCGCGCACCTCGATGGCCATGGCCAGCAGGTCGTCGAGCTTGGACTCGGTGGGCACCCACATGTTGCCGCCGGGGATGGAGGTCATCACGTGGGGCATCTTGCCGCCGAGCAGGGCCGCCATCTCGGAGGCGCGGGCCTGCATCTTCAGGGCCTCCAGATAATGGGAGGTCAGGATCAGGTTGGCCTCGGGGGCGTCCACGTAGGCCTTGCCGCCGTCAGCCTCGAACCAGTTGCCCGAGAAGATGGACAGCTGGCCGTTCTGGGCGAAGGCGCCCAGCTTGTCGTAGAGCTGGTTCAGGTCGGAGTGCAGGGCCAGGCCCTTCTCCAGGGCGAGCCCGTAGGCGTCGTCCACGTTGGCCTGAAGGGCGTTCAGCGGGTTGACGTAGTCGAGAGCCGCCAGGTTGTACAGCCACAGGATATGGCTGTGGAGGAACTGCGCGCCCTCCAGCAGGTTGCGGATGATGCGGGCGTTGTTCGAGATCGTGATGCCGTAGGCCTTGTCGCCGGCGATGGACGACGCATGGGCGTGGGACACGGGGCACACGCCGCAGATGCGCTCGACGATCTGAGCGGCATCCTCGGGGGTGCGGTTCTGCACGACGAGCTCCATGCCGCGGAAGCAGCCGCCGGAAACCCAGGCATCGGCAACCTTGCCGTTCTCCACTTCCATCTCGACGCGGAGATGGCCCTCGATACGGGTAATGGGATCGATAACGGAACGTGTCAAGTCAGCTCACCTCCTTCTCTAGTCGTTGTTGCGGGGATCGGCGTTCTTGTGGACGAGCTCCTCGTCGAGGACCGGGCCGCCGGTGACCGGGTCGGCGTAGGTGCCGATCTCCTGCTGCGGGTGCTTGGAGTCCCACTTGCGGATCTTCTCGAAGGGCGCGCCGCCGTCCATGCGGCCGGAAGCCTTCATGCCGAAGCCGTGCACCACGAGAGCGGCCGCCACGAGGCCCGTGACGGTCACGGCGATGGTGGTCGGCTGCAGGTTCAGCGGGCCGATGCGCAAATCGCGCATGCGCTTGTAGAAGGGGGTGTTCACCTCGACCCAGTTGTCGCCGGGGTTGTGCGGGTTGGACTCGCAGCAGCCCACGCAGGGGGCGCCGGCCTGGACGCACCAGCTGCGGCGGTTGTTCCACAGGGTGACGCCGCACATGGCGCGGGTCTGGGGGCCCTTGCAGCCCACGGGGTACAGGCAGTAGCCCAGGGCCTCTTCCTCGGAACCGAACTCGTAGACGAACTCGCCGTTCTCGAAGTGGCCGCGACGCTCGCAGTTGTCGTGGATGGTCTGGTTGAACAGGTCGCCCGGCATGTTGAAGTCGTTCAGGCGGTTCAGCAGCAGGTCCATGTCCTTCATGACCACGACGTCCACCAGCACCGACATGACCCACTCGGGGTTCACCGGGCAGCCGGGCACGTTCACGACCGGAGTGGCCACGCCGACCTTCTCCAGGTACTGCTGGACGCCGAGGGCCTGGGCCGGGTTCGGGGCGGCGGCCATCCAGCCGCCGTTGACAGCGCAGGAGCCCACGGCCACGACGGCGTTGGCGCTCTCGGCGGCCTCCACCAGGGCAGTGGTTCCGACCTCGCCGGCCACGCGCAGGGCGTTGCCGTCGAAGGCCTCCAGCACGGCACCCTCGTAGATGAGGATGTAGTTGCCCGCCTTGATGGTCTGGGCCTTGGCCTCCTCCACGGAGTGACCGGCGGCGGCCGACAGGGTCTCCGAGTAGTTCAGGGAGATCAAGTCGAGCACCACGGAAGCCACGTCGGGAGTCTCCACCTGGGCGAAGGACTCCGTGCAGCCCGTGCAGGACGCGCCCTCGATCCAGATGACCGGATAGAGGTCACCGGACGTTGCGCCGATAACAGACTCCTCGAGCGCACTCGCCACGCGCGGGACCGCCAGCGGGGACAGGCCCGCGGCAGCGGCGATGCCGGCGCACAGCTTCATGAAGCTGCGGCGGGACACGCCACGCGAGGCAAGGATGCTGTCGAACTCTGACATCGTTGCCTGATTTTCCATGCGTACACCTCCTTATAGGTGTTCTCGTCTCGCTTACATGCGGGCCTAAGAGTATCCTTATTGGAGACCTATTCACTCCGCGAAGCACCGATGGCTGCGAAACATTCTACCAACGGTTGGAAAATGTTACGCGGCATCGCGCGGGTAACAAGGCAGGTGAAAGCCCATGCCGCTCGCAGATTTTTCCGACCGCTGCTGACAACGAGGGCGGCTCCTTATGCAGCCCGGGGCCCGGGACGGCGGCGGTGAACAAGAAAATGGGGGGCGCCCCTACTCGATGGGATAGCTGCCGAGCACCTTCACGTCGCGCAGCTTCAGGCGCAGGCACTCGAGGGCCGTCTGCACGTCGATGTCGTGGATGGAGCCGGCCAGCTCCACGAAGAACATGTAGTCCCCCAGCTGGCGCTTGGTGGGGCGCGATTGCAGCATGGTGAGGTTGATGCCGGCGTAGGTGAACTCCGAGAGGATCATCTGGAGGGCGCCGGGCTTGTCGGCCCGCAGGAAGAGGGCCAGGGAGGTCTTGTACCGCTCGCCGGTCAGCAGCTCGGCATCGGCGAGACGGCCCACCAGGGCGAAAGCGGTCTGGTTCTCCGGGTTGTCCTGAATGGCGCGACGCAGCACCCGGGCCCCGTGGATCTCCGCGGCCAGGGCGTTGGAGATACCGGCGCAGGTGGGATCGGCCGCGGCCAGGCGGGCGCTCTCGGCGGTGGAGGACACGGCCAGGGTGGCCCGGCCGGGCAGCTCGGTGGCCAGGAAGCGGCGGCACTGGGCGATGCCCTGGGGATGCGAGGCCACGCGCACGATGGCGTCCAGATCGGCCTCGGGGTGGGCCACCAGGCAGTGGCTCACGTTGATGACCTCCTCGGCCAGGATGACCGCATCGGTGCGGAAGGCGAAGTTGTCCAGGGTGGCCGTGACCGGGCCCTCGAGCGAGTTCTCCTTGCCCACGACGCCGAAGCGGGTGACGCCGCCGTCCACGCAGTCGAACACCTCGTCGAAGGAGGTGCACTCCACCAGGTGCGGCTCGGCTATGCCGAGGCGGGCGGCGAAGCGCAGGGCCGCCTCGTTGCTGTAGGTGCCGGCCGGGCCGAGGAAGGCGATGGAGTCGTCGAAGAGCATGGGCGCGCCTTGTCTGTCAGGATGCCAATAGGTCGCCGTCCATGATAAACGCTTTCGCCGCCGACGCACCCGGCACAGGCCGCCCCCTCGGGCGGCGGCGGGCAGGGCGCGGCGCTCTCCTCGGGCAGCGGCACAGGGCAGGCGCCCCCTCGGGCGGCGCCGCGCGGCGCGAGACGGGACCGGACCGCACAGTGAGGCGGGACGAACGCCCCCGATGGGACAGCCTAGCCGGCGAGGTGCTCGCAGAGGATCTTGCAGCCGAGCAGGATGAGGACGACGCCGCCGGCGATGGTGGCCGGCTTCTCGAAGCGGGAGCCGAACTGGTTGCCGATGACGACGCCGGCGAGGGACAGGACGAAGGTGGTGACACCGATGAGGGCAACGGCGAGAACGATGTTCACCCCGAGGAAGGCGAAGGTGATGCCCACGGCCAGGGCATCGATGGAGGTGGCCACGGCCAGCATGGTGAGTTCCCGGAAGTCCAGGGGCACCGGAGCGTCGGCGCAGGCCGCCGTGCCCCGCCGCGCGCAGGTGGCGCACTGGCGGTTGCAGGTGCGCTCGTCGGAGCCGTCTTCATGGAAGGCATCCCAGAGCATCTTGGCGCCGATGAGGGCCAGAAGCCCGAAGGCGATCCAATGGTCCACCGCCGTGATGTAGGACGAGAACAGGCTGCCCACGGCCCACCCGACGAGGGGCATGAGGGCCTGGAAGCCCCCGAAGAACAGGGCGATGACCACGGCCTGGCCCCACTGGATGCGCCGCATGCCAAGGCCCTTGCACACGGCCACGGCGAAGGCGTCCATGGACAGCCCCACGCCGGTCAGAATCAGTTCGATGACACCCACGGCAACTCCTTCAGGGGATGAGGAGGGCGCCCTCGCGACGGAAGAAGCCCTCGGCCACGAGATCGTCCACGATAGAGGCGAACAGCGCTCCGTCCACGGCCGGGCGCCCGGCGGCCCCTTCGGCGGCGCAGAGCTCGGCGAGCACCCGCGAGGCCTCGGCGCCCTCGGGGGCAGCCAGCACCCGGCGCACGATCCAGGCCCGCTTCTGGCGGCGCGACCCCTCGAAGGCCGACTGGCGGCTGTAGGAGGCGGAGCGCCGCGTCGGGTTCACACCCGTGGCCTTGAGGTGCGCCCCGTAGTCGAGCAGCCCGTAGTACCAGCGCCGCGGATCGGCGGCGGCCGGCCCGCAGAAGGCCGCTGCGGCCACGACCGGCGCCAGCTCCCGGTCGGTCACGGCGTCGCGGCCGGGGAACAGCTCGTGGAGGAAGACGGCCCGCACGTTGGTCTCCACGTACACCCCGGGCACCTGATGGGCGAAGGCCATGACCCCGGCGGCCGTGGCCGGCCCGATGCCGGGTAGGGCCAGCAGCCCCTCGTAGGTGTCGGGCAGCCGCCCCTCCCCTTCCGCGGCGCACTGGTCTGCCGTGCGCTTCAGGGCCAGGGCACGGCGGTTGTAGCCGAGCCCCTGCCACAGCTCCAGCACATCGGGCACGGCCGCAGCAGCCAGGGCATCTACCGAGGGAAACGCCGCGAGGAACCGCTCCCAGAAACGGCCCACGCGGGCCACCTGGGTCTGCTGGAGCATGATCTCCGACACGAGCACCGCGTAGGGGTCGTCCACGTGGCGCCAGGGGAGCTCGCGGTACAGCTCGTCGCCGCGGGCGAGCATCCGCCCCACGAAGGCCTCTACCGGCTCGGCCCATGCGGGCCAGGCCGGCTCTACGATCTTCCCCACTGCGCGCCCTTCCCGCCTGCCGGTTACAGCAGGTCCTCCAGCTCGCCCAGGCCGGCGGCGAAGTCCGAGATGACGGCGTTCTCCAGCTCGGCGTACTCCGCGGAGTCAAGCGGCTGGTAGGCGGCCAGCTTGTCGAAGAGGTTGTCGCGGGTGACCGGCTGGTAGCGGCGCTCCACGAGGCCCTGCTTGTAGGCCTCCTCCAGGGCCTCGCGCACGGCCATGTAGATATCGTAGCGCGGCAGATTCGCCGACAGGCGCACGAGCTCGTCGCGGTTGAGAGCCCGCAGCGAGGGATGGGTCCGGGCCAGATCCATCCAGATATCGTCGCGCTCGGCCGGAGTGGGATAGTCGATGTCGATGCAGGAGATGGGATAGAGCATGTCGAGGAAAAACGGATCCACCGCCTCGGCCGAGGAGGCGGAGGCCAGCACGTAGACATCGGGGTTCTCCACGGCTTGGCGGATGAGGTTCACCGCCTCGCGGGCGCCCCGGGACATGGCGGCCATGAGAAGCCCGGCCATGTCGTCGGCGGCCTCGGACAAAGGCGAGCCCCACAGATCCAGATCCTCCAGCACGAGCACGCCACCGCCCTCGAAGCCCCGGCGCAGGCCGGCCAGCTTGTCGGCGTCGGCGGCCTGGGCGCTCACGCAGAGCATGGGCACTCCCTGGAAGCTCTCCTCCATGCGCATGCGCACGGCGGGCAGCCCCAGCTCGCCCACGGTGGCCATCATGAAGCGGCTCGCGTCCTCCCGGGCCGGCGAGCAGAACAGCAGGGTGTCCACCATGGGCATGGCGTCGAAGCCGTGGCGGGCATTCAGCATGGCGACGAACTCGCCAAAGGAGGCATCGCCGGCCAGGCCGATGCCGAGGGAGCGCATACGCTCCACCACGGCCCCGTAGCCGGGCACGGTATCGTAGGTGTAAATATCCACCGGCTGGGGCTCGGCCCCGCCCTCGGGCGCACCGGCGGGCGGCACGGGCTGCTCGACTGCCCCTCGCTCCGAGGAAGGCGGGGCGGCCAGGGCAACCGCCGGGGCCGCCGAGGCGCCGATGATGAGCGGCGGGGCGGCCATGAGGCCCATGACGTCCTGGGAGATAGCCTCGGACATCTCCTCGAGGTCGTCACGGGAGATGCCGAATTCCTCCAGGCGGTCGAAGGCCAGACCCTGGAGCTGGGACGTGCAGGCCGCTACCTCGTCATGGGACAGATAGGGCTCGAGCCGCCCGAAAATGTACTCGGCCAAAGAGCGCTCCTTGGTGGCGCAGGCCACGCGCCAGGCCTGCTTAAGGCCCATGATGGCATCCTCCGAGGGTACCTCGCTCGCCTCCGAGGCCTGCTCGAAGGCAGCCAGATACAGGTGCAGGCCCAGCCGCGCATCGCCCGCCTCGCAAGCGGCCACGGCCCGGGCCAGATAATCGGACGGGGCGCCGGACGGATCGCCGGGCGCAGGCGGGTTCGCTTCGTCTCTCTCAAACATGGCTGCTACCTCTCATAAGCTGCGGGCCCCTGGGCCCGGAATCGTGTGTCGACGCTATTTTATCGAACAAAAGTGCGCTTGCCTAGGGGCATTTATCACCAATCGAGAATATCGTAGCCCTCGGCGTTAGCCGTGCGCGTGAGGGGCCGGTCCGGCGTGACTGCGCAAGCATGGCGGGCGGCGGCCAGAAGCGATCGGTCGGAATGGTGGTCGCCGTAGGCCCAGCCCAGCTCCCAGTTCCCCGCGCCGAACTGCTCGTCGCAGAACCGGCTCAGCACCACTACCTTCTCGGGGCCCTCGATGGGCAGCCCCGCCACCTCGTCGGTGTAGTTGCCCGCCCCGTCCACCTTCATGCGGGTGGCGATGGCGTACTGGATGGGATGGCGCTCCATGGCCGCGGCCACAATGGGCTCGAAGGTGGCCGACACGCAGACCACGGCATGGCCCTCGGCCTCGTGGGCCCGCATGGCCGCCTCGGCATCGGCGCGGAAGCGCTCATCGATAAAGCGATCGTAGAAGTCGTAAAGGAACCGGTTCACCTCGCCGACGGGACGGCCGGCGAAGGCGCGGAACACAAGCCCCCGCACCCAGCTCTCGTTCTGGGGCAGGCGCGCCTTGTAGCAAGCGGCCCAACCGAGGATGCGGGCCACCACCGAGGGGGCGAGCATGCGCTTGCGCGCCAGATGGCGCACGAGGAGCACTGGGGAGTTGCCGCGGATGCAGGTGCCGTCGAAATCGAAGGCGGCCACGAGCACGCGGTCGGAACCGGTCGTCGGCGCGCCCTCGATGAGGCGGGTGGCCCCGAGGGCCCCCGCGGCCACGCGGCAGATGCCGTCGGGCAGGTGGGCGGACGATCCGCAGGCATCCTCGCTCACGGGGACCCCAGGGGAATGCGACGCTATGGACATAATATCTCGACGTTCCTTTGGCGAATCGGCGACGGTCGGTCTTTATTCGGAACGCCTATCATAGCCAATGGGAAGCCGCCCCGCGGCGAGGACTGCGCAACAACAGAGAACCTTTACCTTTCCGCAACCGTGGCCCGCTCAATCCTCGAAGCGGTCGTTGCAGGCGGCGAACTGGGAGGCGTACAGATCGGCGTAGAAGCCGCCGGCCGCCAGGAGCTCCTCGTGGGTTCCCTGCTCGGCAATGTCGCCGTCCCGCATGACGAGGATGAGGTCGGCGCGGCGGATGGTGGACAGCCGGTGCGCGATGACGAAGGAGGTCCGCCCCTCCATGAGCCGATCCATGGCCCGCTGGATGCGCAGCTCGGTGCGGGTGTCCACTGAGGAGGTGGCCTCGTCCAGAATGAGCATGCGGCGGTCGGCTAGAAGCGCCCGGGCGATGGTGAGCAGCTGGCGCTGGCCCGCGGAGACGTTGGTGCCGTCCTCGTTGATGGCGAAGTCGTAGCCGCCGGGCAGGGTGCGGATGAAGTGGTCGGCGCAGGCCTCGCGGGCCGCCGCCTCCACCTCCTCGTCGGTGGCATCCAGGCGCCCGTAGCGGATGTTCTCGCGGATGGTGCCGGAGAACAGCCACGTGTCCTGGAGCACCATGGCGAACAGCGACCGCACCTCGGCCCGCGTCAAGTCGCGGACGTCAACGCCGCCGATGCGGATGGCGCCCCCATCCACGTCGTAGAAGCGCATGAGCAGCTTCACCATGGTGGTCTTGCCCGCCCCTGTCGGCCCCACGATGGCCACGGTGCGCCCGGCGGCGGCCCGGGCCGAGAAGTCCCGGATGACCGGGGCGTCGGGGCTGTAGCCGAAGCGCACATGATCGAACTCCACGTCGCTGGCCAGATCGGCGACGGGTACCGACGAGGGCTCCTCGTCCATCTCGGGCAGATCGAGGAAGGCGAAGATGCGCTCGGCGGCCGCAGCCAGGGATTGCAGCACGTTGGACACCTGGGCCAGCTGGGTGATGGGCTGGGTGAAGTTCTTCACATACTGGATGAAGGCCTGGATATCGCCGACGGTAATGGCCCCCGTCACGGCGAAGAAGGCGCCGGACACGGCCACGGCCACATAGCCCAGATTCCCCACGAAGCCGAGCACGGGCATCATGAGACCCGAGAGGAACTGAGCCTTCCAGCCGGCGTCGTAGAGGGCCTCGTTGTCCCGCTCGTAGGCCTCCACCGTGGCCCCCTCGCGCCCGAAGGCCTTCACCACGGCATGGCCCGAGAACGTTTCCTCCACCTGGCCGTTCAAGGCCCCGAGCAGCCGCTGCTGGGCCACGAAGTGCTTCTGGGACAGGCGCACCACGACCATCACGAGGGCCATGGACACGGGAATCATGACCAGGGCCACCAGGGTCATGACGACGTTGATGGACAGCATCATGGCCAGTACGCCCACCACGGTGACCGACGAGGTGATGAGCTGAGTGATGCCCTGGTTCAGGCTCTGGCCCAGGGTGTCCACGTCGTTGGTGATGCGCGAGAGGGTGTCTCCGGTGGAGTTCTTCTCGAAGTAGCCGAAGGGCACGCGCTCGATCTTGCGGGCGATGGCGTCGCGCAGACGGTAGCAAGTCTGCTGGGAGACGTAGCTCATGATCCACGATTGCACCCAGGCGCACCCGGCCGAGGCCAGGTAGAGCCCAAGCGTGACTATCAGGATGCGGCCGATGGCGGCGAAGTCGATAGAGCCGGTGCCCGCCGCTGCGGCCACGGTACCGTCGAAGAGCACGGTAGTGGCCTCGGAGAGCACCTTAGGGCCCACGATGGAGAACACGGTGGACCCGACGGCGAACAGGAGCACGAGGGCGAGGCGACCCTTGAACTGCCCCATGAAGGAGAGCATGCGGCGCAGGGTGGCCTTGAGGTTCAGGGGCTTCTCGCCGCCCATCATGCGCCCGGCCGGCCCATGGCCGCGACCGGGACCCCGTCCGGGACGGGGCACGAAACCAGGATGGCCGCTCATCGCGCACCCCCTTCCCGACACGGGGTATCTGAGACGGTTGCGGCGGGGCCGGGCTGCGGTTCGGCAGCGGTTGAGCGAGAGTGCGGCGACGGCTCCGAGGCGGTTGCGGAAGGGGCCAGCGGGTCGCACAGGACGGTTGCGGCCGGAACGTCGATATCGTTTCCGACGGCGGCGAGCTCGGCCTCGGAGAGCTGGGAGAGGGCGATCTCGCGATAGGCCGGGCAGGTGTCCATGAGCTCCCCATGGGTGCCGCGCCCGACCACGCGCCCCTCTTCGAGCACCACAATGCAGTCGGCATCGAGCACCGTGGAGATGCGCTGGGCCACGATGATCTTCGTGGCACCGGCAGCGTAGGCGGTCAGAGCCGAGCGCACCCGGGCATCGGTGGCGTAGTCGAGGGCCGAGAAGGAGTCGTCGAACAGGTAGGCCCGCGGGCGCCGCACGAGGGCCCGGGCCATGGCCAGGCGCTGGCGCTGGCCACCGGAGACGTTAGTGCCGCCCTGGGCGATGGGGGCCGCCAGCCCCTCCTCGCGCTCCTCCACGAAGGCCAGGGCCTCGGCCGCGGCCAGGGCGGCCCGCATGGCCGCCTCGTCAGCATCCGGATCCCCGTAGGCGATGTTGGTGGCCACGGTGCCCTCGAACAGGAAGGCCTTCTGGGGCACGTAGCCCAAACAGGCCCGCAGCGCGTCCTGGGGCCACTGGCGCACGTCGATACCGTCCACGGTCACGGCCCCGGCGCTCACGTCGAAGAAGCGCTCGATGAGCTTCACCACCGTGGACTTCCCCGACCCCGTGGAACCCACGATGGCCAGGGTGGTGCCCGGCTCGGCGGTGAACGACACGTCCTCGAGCACCGCCTCGCTGTCATCCTCGTAGCGGAAGGACACCCCCTCGAAGGCGATGCGCACGCCGCTGGCTTCTGAGGACGAAGGCACGGCGACGCCCCCTTCCCGATCGGCCCCCGGTACCGTTGCGCCAACCGGCGAAACGACCCGCAGTCCCTCCCCCTTCGCCGCGAAGTCGTCGCCCCGTCCCGTTCCCGTCTCGGCAGCAGTCCCGCTGGCGCTCCCGCGCACGGGAGCCGGATCGGGCACCGAGGGCTCGGCTTCAAGCACCTCGCGCACGCGGGCGGCGGCCACGTCGGCCCGGGGCAGCATGATGGAGATCATGCCCATCATGAGGCAGCCCATGATGATGACCATGGCGTAGGTGATGAAGGCGATGAGGTCGCCGGTCTGCAGGGTGCCGGCCCCCACGGCCCCGGCGCCGAACCACACGATGGCCACCGAAGTGAGGTTCATGATGAGCATCATGGCCGGCATCATAGCGGCCATGGCGCGGTTGGTGAACAGCTGGGTGCGCATGAGCCGGGCCGAGGCCTCGTCGAAGCGCTCCTCCTCGTAGCCGTCGCGGTTGAAGGCCCGCACCACCGAGAGCCCCGTGAGCATCTCGCGGGCCACGAGGTTCACCCGGTCGATGAGCTTCTGCATCATCTTGAAGCGGGGCAACGTGAAGTGGAAGAGCACGGCGATGACCGTGAACACCGCCGCCACGGCCACCACGACGATCCATCCCATCTGAGGGTTCGTGGCCATCACCATGACCACGCCGCCGATGGCGAGGATGGGAGCGTAGAGCACCATGCGCAGGATCATGGTGCACACGTTCTGGATGAGCACCACGTCGTTGGTGCCGCGGGTAATGAGGGAGGCGGCCGAGAAACGATTGATGTCCCCCTCCGAGAAGGCAACGACCTGGGAGAACAGCTGTCGGCGCACATCGCGGCCGATGGCGGCGCCGGTGCGGGAGGCCACGAGGGACACGGCCACGTCCAAGACCATGGCCGCCGCGGCCACCCCCAGCATGAGCAGCCCCAGCTGCCCCAGATAGGCCATCTGCCGCGGCAGGAGGTCCACCCCGGCCGCCCGCAGATGCTCCAGCTCGGCCACGTCCTCCACGCCGGACTGGGCGATGCCCACATCCACGATCTGGGATGTGAACACCGGCAGGGCCAGATCGCAGGCCGCCTTGGCCGCGAGCAGCAGCATCACGAGGGCCACGGCCCCCTTGTGCTGCCCGAGAAAGCGGATCACGCCCACAATCGCGCCCTATACCGCGAAGAAGGCCAGGGCGGCGTAAACCCCCACGCCGGCCACGGCGGTCCACAGCAGCGACTTCGTCTTGGCCGCCACAAGCGCGCAGGCGATGGCCGCCACGAGCGGAATGGCCGCCGGCCAGATGCCGGCATCGAACATGCCGGGGTTCAGCAGGTCGTTGGCCACCAGGGCCGCGAAGGCCGCCGGAGGGATGAAGCCGAGGGCCCGCTCCAAGTTCTCGGGCAGCGCCTTGCCCTTCAGCAGGAACAGCGGGATGACGCGGCAGGCCCACATGGCCAGCACGCACCCGACGAGCACGACCCAGAACTGATCCCAACTCATCGGCGCTCCCCTTCCCCCGCCGCCTTTTTCGCTGCCTCGTCAGCGAAGTGAGCACCCTCCGTTGCGACGCCCTCCAGCGCCGCAGCCTCAGTGCGCGCCCCTTCCACGGAAGCAACCCCTTCCCCCGCCGCCTCTTCCCCTGCGGCGCCGGAGCGCTTCCCCACGGTGAGGGCAAAGGCCATGGCGCACACCACACCGGCCACGGCACCGATGAGGATGGCTGGGCCCGTGAGGCCGGCGGCCTTGCAGACATACACGCCGAGGGCCGCCACGGCCATGGCGATGATATTCGCGGACGTGAACTTCTGAGTGACCAGCAGGCAGATGAAGATGGCCGTCATGGCGAAGGCGGCGATGTTCACCGGAATGGCCACGGCGGCGCCCACGGCGCAGCCGATGACGTTGGAGATGGTCCACGAGCTCTGGGAGAACAGGTTCACCATGAGGGCCCGGTCCACCGACCAGTTCCCCTCGGCGAAGCGCTGGGTGTTCACGCCGTAGGACTCGTCAGTCACCGAGGCGGCGAACAGGGCCGCCAGCCAGCGCGGGGTCTTCTCGCAGGTGGGGGCGAAGGAGGCCGCGTAGAGCATCTGGCGCGTGTTCACCAGCGAAACGCTCGCGGTAATGGAGGCGATGGAGGACCCGGCCAGGAACATGTTGCAGATCATGAACTGGCCGGCGCCCGAGTACAGCAGGGCGCACAGCAGAAACACCTGCAGGGGGTTCAGGCCGATGGTGTTGGACAGGATGCCGCAGGGCAGGCCGATGGCCACGTAGCCCAGCATGATGGGGGCGGCCGCGGAGAAGGCCGACAGTATGTGCTCGCGAGAAAACATGACGCCCATTATAGCCAACCTTCGCCCCATGAAAATCGGGAAATTGCGCCGCGGTAGGAATCGCCTCCCTACCTGGGAATTCCCAGGAAACACCTGGTCAACGTGGTGGCGGCAGCGCAGGGCCGAAACCCGCAGGCTCCGGCCCGCGAAGAGCTGTTACGCGCGGGTGCGGCGGCGGGCGAGCCAAGCTGCGCCGCCGGCGATTATGGCCGCCAGCAGGGCCAGGGCCGCTACGGCAGGCGCTTCGTCGCCGGTCTGGGCCAGCTTGAGGCGGATCTTGGTGGCGTCGTCGTCCCCGTCGCCGGAACCTTCGCCGTCATTCCCCGAACCGCTTCCCGAGCCGTCGTCGGGATCCGTCGGGTCATCGGGAACGGTGCCGGGAATGGGCTCCAGTACGATCTGCACGGTGTGGTTCTCGCCGATGTCCTCGAAGGTCCAGGAGGAGGCGCCCAGAAGATCGGGTCGCTCGCCGCCGTCGATGAGGACTTTCACCACCCGATAGCCGGGCGCGGGCGCCCATTCCACGGTGTAGCTGCCGCCGCGATCCACCGACGCGCCGCCGGTGATGGTGCCCGCGCCGCCGGTGAGAGAGGTCTCCACCCGCAGCTGCTCGGGGGCCTCCGGCCGCGGCGTGCGCGAGGGCACGGTCTCATCGCCGGGCTCGCGTTTCTCCACCACGAGCTCCACGTGGTCGCCGGGCTTGAAGGTGCCCCCGGGAATGACCACCTCGGTGGCGCCGGGCGGCACGGGGAAGCGCTGGTCGCCCACGACGATCTCGGTGGGCTCATAGCCCTCGGGGATCTCCCAGGTCACGGTCTGGTCCTCATCGGGATCGACGAAGCCGGTGCCGTCGCCGATGGTGACCGAGCCCGGGCCGCCCTCCACGCCGCCGGTGACGTCCACGACGTCCTTCACCGTGTCGGGGTTGGCCGCCTCGCCGTCCTTGGCGAAGTACACCTTCACCACGTGGTCGCGGTCGATGCCGCCGATACCCATGTCGAGCCCCGCCCCGTCGGCCTGGCGCCGCTCGATGGTCGGCGCGGGGAACACCGGATCGGCCGCGGCCGCCAGGGCAACGGCCTCCGGCGCGCTTTCCTCGGCCCAGGCCTTCTCGGGCCCGAGGGCGAAGGAGCTCGCCACCCCATCGGCTTCGCTGCCGGCCGCCGAGCCCACCGCGTCGCCCACGGTACCGCTCAGAACCGCGGCGGCATCGGAGAGGGCCGCCACCGTGGCCAGGGCGCCGGCGGGCACGCGCTCGTCGAAGACGGGCAGGCCGTCCACCTCGATGTAGGAGATATGGGCGCCCCCGTCGGGAGTGCCGGAAATGTCAACGTAGCCCTGGCCCTTGAATAGGGTGCGGGAATCGGAAGCGGCCCCCGGCCCGTAGGCGAGCACCGCCACGTCGAAGACCACGGGCCGCAGGGTGACCACGACGGCCTTGTCCTCCTTGATGTCGGAGAGCTCCAGCTCGCGCTCGTCGGTACCGGCGGCCTCCTCGCCGTTCACCTCCACCTTCGCCACCTCGTAGACGGCATAGGAGGGATCGGTCACGTCGGGCACAGTCTGGATGACCGGCTGCCAGGCCACGTGGTACTCGCCGCCGGCAGTCACCGTGCCGCTGCCGGTGATGGTGCCGGGGCCTCCCTTGATCTGAGTGGTCACCCGGTGGTCGTCGGGGCTCAGCGCCGGCGAGCCGTCGGCCCGCTCCACGTAGACGTCCACCACGTGATTGGCCGCGATCTTCGCGAAGTCGATGGCGCCGCTGACCACAGCCGTGGCGGACAGCTCCTTGCCGTCCACCCACACCGCCGCGATGCGGTAGCCCTCGGCGGCCTTCCAGGTGGCGCGTCCGTCAGCCCCGGCGGAGAGCACCGCGCTCGGGCTCACCTCCGCCCCGGCGCCGTAGCGGTTCACGGTCACCGTGTAGAAGCCGCCCGTGGAGCCGCCCTCGATGATGGGGTTGCGAGCCAGGGTGACCACCACCTCGTGGTTGGCGGCAATCTTCTCGAACACCTGGCGGACGCCAGCGACGTCCACCAGGCGGCCGTCCACCTTAACCGAGGCCACGTAGCAGTCGGGCCCGGCGGCCCACGTGACCGTGGCCGTGGAGCCGGCGGTCAGGGTCTGGCTGGGAGTGATGGTCGCCCCCTCGGTGGCGCCGGCGAGCCGCGTGCTCACCGTGAACAGGCCCGGGGCCGGGGCAGGCGCGGGCTTCCCCTCCACCACGTAATCGATATCGGCCACGTAGTCGGTGCCGTCGGGGCCCGGATAGGTCACGGTGATCTCGTAGTTCCCCGGCTCGGAGGGATCGATCTCGTCGACGGGCAGCCCATCCTTGGTGATGGTGACCACCGGGTCCACTCCCTCGGGAATGCGCTTATCGTCCGGAGCATTGGAATCGGGCCCGAACTTGTCCTCCACGAGGTCGATCAGGTCGTCCTTAGTCACCGGCGTCGGCACGGGCTTGGGCGGCTCCACGGGACGCACGATGTCGATGGGATCGTCCTCGGTGAGGTCCACCACGATGCGCTCGGTCACGGCAAGCTCGGCCGGCTTCAGCGTCACACGGTAGTTGCCGTCGGCGGTGAGCAGCGCGCTCCCGATCTCAGAGACCTTCGGGAAGGAGGCCTGGAGCCGGTAGGCGCCCAGCTGCGGCCGCGCGGCGTTCAGGGCCAGGCCGCCGGCCGTGGCGGCGGTAAAGGTAGGGGCGCCGAGCACGACGGCGGGGTCGTCGCCCGGGGCGAGCATGGAAGCGGGCCACGCCACGGGCCAGGTGTGCTCGCCGTCGTCGGCGCTGTCGGTGGCGGCTGCGCTGTCGAAGGCGGCCAGATCGCTGTAGCGGCCCACGGGGGCACCCGGGGCAGCGGGGTCGGCCAGGGGCACGTTCTTCACCCACGAGACGGGATCGGTGCCCGCCGTGGGGAACCAGCGGGTGGCAATGGCCAGGTCGCGCGGCTCGATGGCGCCCTGGACCGTGAGGGTGCCGTCAGCGGACAGCCCCGCAATGCGGTAGTCGGCCGCCTGGGGGCCCTTCACCTTCACGCCGTGCAGCACCAATTCCCGCTCACCGGCGTCCTTGGCGACGAACTCGGCCCGCTCAAAGGAGAGCCACGCCGAGGCGCTTCCCACCAGGCCGTCGGCCATGGACACGTTGCCGCCCGCCAGGTAGGGCGTCCCGTCATAGACCTTCGACCAGCCACGGCCTGCCACGGTCACCTTCTCCCCCGTCTCGGGGTCGGTGACCTCGGTATCCTGGGTGGCATCGGGAGCCGCGGGATCGTCCGGAGCCTCGGCCGGCTTCGTCACGTCCACGGCCCGGGGCTTGATGGTGAAGGTGGCCTCGCCGGCCACGTAGTCCTGCACCGTCGCGCCGTCCTCGGTGACGCTGTAGACGCTCTTGGACTCCACCTTGTAGGAGCCGGCGTGGATGGGCTCGCCCTTCTCGTTCATCTCTTCGGGGCGCAAGGGCCGCCAGCCCTTGGCGTCGGCCCCCTCCGAGCCGGGATCCTTGATCCAGTAGGTGCGCTCGACCTCCGCATCCCTCTCATCGACGATGGCGCCGTCCTTCACGATGTGGGTCTTCACATGGGTATCGCCGTTCACGTTCTCCTGAACGGCCAGCGGGTCGCCCACCTGAATGTCGTCCGCCTCGGTGGTAATGGTGCGCCCCGTGGGGTCTACGATGATGTCCACCTTCACGTACACGTCCAGCGACACGTCGGCCCCGGCCTGGTCATCGTCGGGATCTACGTCGTCGGGCATGCCGCCGTACTCGATGACGTAATAGTTGACGCTACCGTAATCGCGCGGCAGGTCGTTCCATTGACCGAGTTTATCGGTGGCCGAAGCCCCGAAGTTCACCGCCAGCTGCATCCAGCGCTCGCCCGTGCTATAGCCATCGGGCTGGGCGCTGGCCCAGAACATGAACATCTCCTCATTAGTCTCGGGGTTGATGGCCGGCCGGCGCTCGGTATTGGAGCGACACTCGCCCATCTTGAGGCCGGCCTCTGGGCCCGAGACCCAGTAGTAATGGCTGTAACCACCGGAATTGTAGGTCTGCACGTCGGACCAGCGGGTCGCAGCATCGGCGTTATGGGTGCGGTAATTCTGGGCCCAGGCGTTGGTGCGGCGCGTATGGGTATCGTCGCAGGTGCCGCCGATCCAGGTGTCGGTGTGCACCAGGGAGAACACGAAGTCCTGCTCCGCGCGATCGGTCACCGTCACCAGATACCCGCGCATGCCCATATAGGTATGCTTCTCGGCCTCCTGAAGGGCGCCGAGCCATCCGATGCTGCCGACTCCCACTTCGTAATAATGCCCGTTCAGGGAATTGTAATCGCGAATGGTCGTCACGGGTGCGAGGCTCGCCACCAGGCGCAGGCCCTTGGTATTCGTGGCATCGGCCAGGCTCAAGGTCAGATAATCGCGCAGGAACTCCTCCCACTGCTCGGCCGTGGCGCCGCCGTTGGTCTTGTAGTTGACCGACCAGTTGCCCGTTTTGCCCACGCGCTCAAAGCCAGCGGGCAGCGTCTCGTTGTTGTTCTTCTCGTGCTTGGAGTTGTAATAGATGTCGTCCCCAGAGGCAATGCCCGTGGTGAACTGCACGGTAATGCTCTGGAACTTCGCGTCGGCCGGCTCTGCGCTCACCTTCAGATCGGGGAAGTGGTAGGTGTTGGCCTGCCCCTCCACGGGCGTGGCTGCACCGGCCTTGATGGTCAGCTTGACCGTATCGGCCGCCTGGGCCACAGGCTCATCGGCCCACGCGCGCTCAACGGTAGCACCCCCCCCCGTGAGGGGCATGGCCATAGTCGCAGCCAAAGCGAAGGCCAGGGCCAGCTTCAAGCTCTGTTCGAATGCGCGCTCCATCAGAACCTTCCTTATCTCTGGCGGGGAGCGAGCCCCGCATCCTTCTCCGCTGATCGACGTGCCGTCGGTAGCCTTCTCATGGTGTCACTAATCCGTTAGAAAAGCAACAATCGACGGACAACTGGGGCCATTGAAGAGCGAACCGAGCCTCCCTCGCACAGCCACTCGGCTGGCAGCGGAACCCACAGAAAGCCTCAACGACAGGAGATGCCCCCGCGGAAAGCGAGGGCATCTCCTGCTGCATGCTCTATCCGGTACGTTCTACCTCAGCGGAGCGAAGCCTATACGCAGCGCTACCGGCATCGGGCGGGGGGCAGTCAACAGCCCAAAGAACCGCGACGCTGCCTCTCCCCCTACCACTGACCCGTGTGGCGCTCTCGGCGCTCGCGCCGGCGGCGGAGGGCCAGGACGATGAGCACCGCGGCCGCTGCGGCGGCTGCCAGGGCCAGAGCGACGGCCGCGCCGAGCAGGTCGTCGCCGGTCTGGGCCAGCTTGATGCGGGTCTTGGAATTGCCCTTACCGCTGCCATTGTCCTCGTCATCCTGTTCGGCGGCCGGCTGCACGCCGCCCTTGGAGTCGGTGCCCTCGGGGTAGGCGACATCGGGATTGGCGAGGCCCGGGTTGTCCTTGAGGAAGGCGTCCCAGCCCTCGGAGGGCTCGAAGGGCTCGCCCGGGGCCGGCCGGGTCGCACCCGGGGCGACTTCCGACGGGTCGGCGTCGGAGGGCCGGGTGCCGTGGGCCGTGGCCACGTTGCCGATGTCGGCGCCGAGGGCGTCCTCCGTGACCTCGCACTCGAAGGTCAGCACGGCCGTCCGGCCGCCGGCGAGGTCGCCCGCCGTGACGGCGAGCACGCGCGTGGCCGGGTCGTAGGCGGAGTCGGGCACCTCGACCTCGGCGCCGGACGGCGCGGTGAGGCGGATGGTGCCGGCCAGGGGCTCGAGGCCCTTCGGGATCTCGTCGCGGATGACCGCGCCGTACCACATGGTGTGGGCCTTGGCGTTGGAGAGCGTCACCGTGTAGCGGACGGTATCGCCCACGCGGGTGGTGCCGTCGCCCCGGTCAAGGTTCTCGGCGGTCTTGGCCACCTTCACGTCGGCCGGGCCGTCGGCGTCGTCCTCCAGCTTGGGGTTGGCCGGCAGCACGGGCGGCATGTCGGGATCCTGGCTCGGGGGCGTGGAGACGAGCTCGTCCTCGAGGTCCTCCCATGGCTTGGCGGGCACGAAGGGGGTGCCGGGCTCGGGCTTCTCCACGGGCTCGGTCGGCTCGCCGGGCACGAGGGGCCCGTCCGGGTCGTCCGGGTCCGGCACCATGGGGTGCTCGCGCTCCCACTCGTCGGTGGGGGTCTCGCCCAGGGTGCCGCCCTCGATGCCGGGGCCCTCGGGGCGCCCGCCGGGGTTGCCGGGGTTGCCGGGCTTCGACGGGTCGTCGGGGTCATCCGGGTTGCCGGGGTCGCCGGGGTTGGACGGATTGTCGGGGTCGGACGGGTCGCTCGGGTCGCGGGTCTCGCTCGTGGAGGTCACCTCCACGTCGAAGACGAGCCTGGCGCTCTCGCCGCCGTAGAGGTCGCCGGCGTTCACGGCCACGACGCCGGTCTTCGGGTCGTAGGCGCTGTCGGGCACGGCGATCTCCGTGCCGTCGTCGAGCACGAGCTTGATGGTGCCGGGCACGGGCTCCATGCCGACGGGCAGCGTGGCCTTCACCACGGCGTTGGCGAGCTTGGAGTCGGGCGCGGTGTTGGTGGAGGTGACGGTCACCTGGAGGGTGTCGCCCACCATGAAGCGGTCGCCGTCGTGCTCCTCCCTGTGCTCCTTCAGCTCCACCTTCACCGTGGTCTGGATGTCGGCCGCGGCGGGGTCCTTCGGCAGCACAGGCGTGGGCTCCGGGTCGGGGAACTTGCCCGTATCGGGGTCGCGGTCGCCGTCGCCCACGATCTCGATGTCCGCGGCGGGGTCGAGGGGGTTCGGGGGCTGGGGTTTCTCCCCAGGGGCCAGGTCGCCCTCGTCCTTGCCGAAGCCGCCCGTGCCCGAGGGCTCGTTGGATATCTCGGGCAGTTTGCCGTCCTCAGGGCGGTCGCCGAGCCCCTCGTTCTCCCCCACCGTGGCCTGGAAGCGGACGGAAGTGGACTGACCGCCGTAGACGGTGCCGATGCCCTTGGTGAGCGTGGGGGCCACGTAGGAGAAGTCGTCCCGGTTGACATCGCTCCAGTCGAGGTCGTCCCAATCGAAGTCGCGGTAGAAGGCGGCGGTGCCCAGGTCGTAGGCGTCGCTGTGGGTGGCGTAGTTCGGGGCGATCTCCACCGACTCCGCGTCGAAGGAGAGCTTCGCATCGATCATGTCCTTCAGCTCAGCGGCCTGCCAGGCGCTTCCGGGCGTGAGGTTCAGGCCCGTGACCGTGTACTCCAGCACGTCGCCGGGGCGCGGCGGGGTGCTGGCACGGTCGGCAGCGGCCCGGGAGGCGAAGGCCGCGGCGTCCCCGCCGGCCACCGCGGCAAGCCCGCGGGCCGCGAGGGCCATGGCCGGGACGGGGGCGGCCTCGTTCAGGGCAGTCAGGTTGCGCCAGGTGAGGCGGATCTGGATTTTCGGCCTGATGGAGGGGTCGGGCCTCACGTTCACCGTGAGGATGTACTTGATGCCCGTGAACAGGGCGTTGGCCTTCTGCTCCACGGTGATGACCGAGGTGCCGCAGCTGTTAATCTGCACCTGGAGCTTGCCGTCCTCACCGATGAGCGGCGCGCCGTCTTCGCCGCGCACCAGGTCGGCCACGGCGGCGTTGGACACCGCGAAGTTCGCGGGCGCCGAGGAGTTCGACGAGAGGGCCATCTTGAAGAAGTCCTCCAGGGTGGTGTCGCCCTCCTTGTGGAAGTCGCCGTAGTTGACGGTGACGGTCCGGCGCACCACCTGCATCTTGCCCGTGGGGTCGTCCGGATCGGTGCCGCCCGGGCCGGGCTCGGGCTCCGGCGACTCCTCGATGTCTACGGGGCCGTCGGGCGTCACCTCGCCCTCGGGCTTCACGGGGATGATGGGCGTAGGCTGGGTGGCCTCGTTCTGCGGGTTGTCCTCCGTGCCCTCGACGTAGTTCTTGTCAGGCACGTAGCGCACCGTCACCTCATGGGTGTTGGTGGCGGCGTCCGACGCCAGGGCATCGAGGGCACCGTCGAGGTTCGCCGGGTCGAGGTAGTACAGCACGCGGGTCGTCTCGCGGCCTTCGTCGCCGGCGACGATCTCTATGGTAGAACTGGGAACATCCTTGCCGTCGGCATCCTTGAAGTTGACCTTCCCGGCATCGGCCTTGAAGGCCTCAGCGGGCAACACAATGGGCTCGCCAACCGGCTTGCCATCGATCATCACCTGGAAGCTGCCCGTAGGTGCCTTGCAGGTGACGGCCGTGCCCTTGGCCGAGCGGATGTCGAAAGCCAGGCGCAGGTGCGTGCCCGGATCCTTGTCGGTCTCCTTCACCACCTGATAGGAGCCGTCGCCCGCAAGGCGCACCCAGGCAGCGCCGTCTTTCTCGGCGATCTTCACCACGGCGGGCACCGGCGTGATCTCGCACCAGCCGTAGGCGCGGTGACCATAGTAGCTCTCGCGGTACTCGTCCTCGTCAGAATACTGCGTGGAGGTCATGGTAAAGCGGGTGAGGCCGGTGTCGACGGGCGTGGTATCGGAGGGCATCTCAGCCCCCAGCTTACCCGTCTTGGCATCATAGACCTGGCAGAGGTAGCTGATCTTGTCCCAGATAGGCTTGTTGTCGTCGCCGCCGGAGTTGATGGAGTTATCGGCGCCGGTGAGCTCCTTCACCTGATAGGCCAGACCGTCATACTTTTTCTTCACCAACGACACTTTCACCATGCCGTTCTCGTCCACCGTGTCGCGGTACTTCTTCTGCTCATAGGAACTCAGGCAATCGTAGGACACCAGAGCCTCGCCAGTGCTGCCGTCTTCCTGCTCGAAGAAGTCGGATTGCAGATCGAAGAATACGTAGCGCTTCAGGTTGGTGTCACCGCCCGTGCCGCCGGCGGGGCGGTACAGAGGCTCCACCGGCACGGGTTTGCCGTCGTCGCCCTGATAGGTCAACTGCACAGTCACCTGCTGATCAGCCTGATCGGGAGTCAGCCACAGGTAAAGGTAGCCGTTGTTGAACTGGGCAGGAGCGCCGTAGCCGGCATTCTCGCCGCCGACGAGCAATTCCCAGGTGGTGATGGTGCGATCGAGATTGGGCGTGGGATTATCGGGGTCGAGAGCCTTCAAGTCGGCCGTCAGGTTAATGGTGATGGGCTCCACCTGGTCTGTCTTATTAGGAATGATGGTGCCATCCTCGGTTTCGGTGAAGGAACCGTAGGCAACGCCATCGAAGCGGTAGCGGCCGCCCGGATCGGTGCCCACGTACACGGAGCCACCGGAGATGACGACATTGGCAGCCATGGTGGAATCCGTATAGCCACTCGACGAAGGGTCTGTACCTGCGCCGCCAATGTCGTTGCCCCACGGCGCACCGAGGTTAGTTCCGCCCTTGGGGATCATAGTACCGCCGGTGATGATGATGGTATAGTCACGGTTATCGCAATGCTTCCGAGTTCCGTAGCAACCACGACCAAAGCCGTTGCCGTCATTGCCTCCGTTGGAAACGACATAGCCGCCATTAATACGGATATTGCCCGTACCGCCAGGATGCGTTGACGCGGTAAGGCCGCTTGGCACGCCACTGGTATCGGTATTCCACCCGCCACCGAAACCAGCCCCATGGAAAGCAGCATTCGCGGTGATTCGACCGCCATTTACCGTAATCCACTCACTCGGTGAGGTGCCGGCAGCATTGGCGCCACCGCCAATGCCTGCGCCTTTGATCCCCGCCCCCGAATTGCCAGTGGGACCGCCTCCATTGGTGACGGTAATGACCCCACCGTTGAAGGTCATATTGCCTCCGTCTTCGTACAGCGCTCCGCCCAAACCGGCCCCTTCGCCACCGCCTTTCACCGTGAGCGTACCCGATTCCTTGCTGTCGAGCAACGTCAGGTAATCGCCCTGGCTCACACGAACGGTTCCTGTGTTATCCCGATACTCCGTGCCGGCGGGAATCTGTCCTTCACGGGGAGTGATGAGATTGCCTTTTGTGTCGACATTGGGCACGGAATCGTCCACAGTGAGCACGGCCCCCGTGCCACAATGGATGCCCGGGGCTTGAATGGTGGTGCTGGTAAAGGAATTCGCGGAATTGTCGGCGAGCACCAAGTGCGCGGCGCCCCCCGCTTTGATATCGAAGGCCCAAGGGGCACTGACCGTGATGTTGTCGAGGGTCATGTGGGCCTCGATGCCCGCAGGCACCACGAGGCCAACCGTGGTGCTGCTGCCCGAGATGGTGAAGGGCTCGTCGGTATTGATGGTGAGCAGGTTGCTGGCGAGGGAGAAATCGCTCTCCTTGATGTTATCGCCCACCATAGTGAAGCCGCCCAGAGCAACGGTGGCGCTTTGGGGCGTCGGCTCTCCCTCGGCCTCGGTCTCAGCCGCCGCAGGAGCCGTAGCGGGAACATCCGCCGAAGCGGGCTGAGCCGCAAGATACTGAATACCGAGGCTCGTCGCGTGGGCCGCTCCCTCCGGGACAGCGGCATCCGCCGCCCCTTCAAGCGTTTCGGTGTCGGACACGGCATCATCGAAGGTGCTCCCGTTCGCGGCGGGATCTGCTTCAGAGCTGAGGGTAATGTTAGAGGCATTCTCCCCGTCGGCGTAGGCGGCGCCGGCCGGGACCATCAGGCCCCAGGCGAGCACGGCGGCCAGGGCGGCGCGGAGGAGCCTGCTCGGTTGCTTTCTCATGGTCGTCTTCTCCTCGGTCTATCGGCGGAAGCGGGCGCGGTCGGCGCGGCGGCGGAGGGCCAGGGCGGCGAGCACCGCGGCCGCGGCCAGGGCGGCCAG
>CANSQM010000022.1 GCA_947649205.1 uncultured Enterorhabdus sp. | reverse complement strand
TCATGGCGCAACAAGCAAACAGCCTGTCGCACACGAAGTGGCTGTGCAAGTACCACATCGTGTTCGCACCAAAGTATAGACGGAAGATAATCTACAGCCAATACCGCGAGAGCATAGGCGAGATACTGCGGAGGCTGTGCTCGTACAAGGGAGTCGAGATAATCGAGGGGCGCCTCATGCCCGACCACGTCCACATGCTGGTCAGCATACCTCCCAAGATGAGCGTGTCGAGCTTCATGGGGTACCTCAAGGGCAAGAGCTCGCTCATGATCTTCGAGAAGCACGGCAACCTCAAGTACAAGTTCGGCAACAGGAAGTTCTGGGCCGAGGGATACTACGTGTCGACCGTCGGCCTGAACGAGGCGACGATAGCCAAGTACATCAGGGAGCAGGAGGCCCACGACCAGGCGCTGGACAAGTTGAGCGTCAAGGAGTACCAGGACCCGTTCGCGAGGTAGCCGCTTCCAGCGGCCGCGAAGGCGGCAAGGGCAATCGGACCTGAGCGGAGCGAAGGGCGGCGCCTTGAGACGCCGCCCGTTCTCCCTTGGGGTTACACCCCCAGAGCAAACCACCCGCTATGCGGGTGGTCATGATTTGTGCGCGGCAGGTCCCTGCTGGGTGGCGGCAAGAGCTTGTCCTTGCCCTACGAGGGCGGCGGGGCTACCTCCCGGGCGGTGCTCCGGACGATGAAGGGCGGCAAGGGCGTGGTCCTTGCCCTGCGGGGGCTGGGAAGGCTGGTCGCTTGCCCCGCGAAGGGGTTGCCACGGCTTACCAGGCGGGGCGGGGTAGCTGGCCCGTGTCCCAGGAGAGGAAGGCCCACTGGACGGGGCGGGGCTCGCGCAGGCGCAGGGGCTTTTCCACGCTCCCGTGATGGTCGTCGGCCCCGGCGTTCTCGTTGGGCACGAGGTTCTCTTCGACCCATCTAGGAAGCCGATCGAGGGCCGCGGTCAGAGCGGCGGGGTCGGCCTCGGGGGCGGCGAACTTCTCGATCATGGTGAGGAGGGAAGCGGTAGCCTCCTCGGCGCTGTCGTAGGTGCGCACGCGGTGGCTGGCAATGAGGCGCACTTCGGGCTGGTAACCCATCTGGGTGAGAATGAGCAGGGCGTAGAGGTGATCGTAGTTCTTGCGTACCGGCAGTCCGAGGGCCTCAAGCACACGGGGATCCACATGGGGCGAGGGGCCGGTGGCGAGGGTGGCGCAGGCCCCTCGCCGCGCCACGGCGGAGAGCTTCGCCAGGGAATCGCCCAGGTCGGCCGTGGAAAGCGATCGCGAGGCCACGGCCACATCGACGCAGTTCTCGCCGAAGCCGGTCGCCTCCCAGTCGTCGGCCCAGCTGAGGCGCACGGGACGGATGCGGTCGGCCACGGCCCGTGCCGCGGCCTTGGCGGCCAGGTCGCCTAGCATGCCCTGGGAGAAGTCGGCGGCGATGACCTCGTGGCCCGCTGCGGCCAGGGGCAGTGCCAGGGCGCCGTTGCCGCAGCCCATGTCGAACACGGTTTCGCCGGGCTTCAGGGCCGCCAGGGCGAGGAACTGGTCGGTGTAGGCCGACGGCGCGTCCCGAGTGCTGAAGGTGGGTGCCCGCTTGTCCCAGTAGGCGGCGCTATCCGGGGGTCGGCGCCGCTTCTGGAGCTCCTTCCATTCCCCGTTCCAGTCCGTGGTGGTCAGGAGGGGGGCGAAGTCGTCGAATTCCATACCGTTCCTTCCGCGAGGGATAGGGCGCACTTGTAGGTTCCTTGGGAGGTTCGCCGAAGCCATGGCGCCCGCGATGTTCCCACCCATTATACTTCTCGGGAACCATGTCAGGTGCTTTGCCGTTCTTCCAAGCGAGAAAGAGCGTAGAGGAAGTGCCCGGTGTTCCAACCGAGCGAGTTCCGCAGCGACTCGAACAGGACTTAATGTCCTGTTCGACAAAGCGAGGACTGTTTGAGCGAATTGGAATGCCGGGCGATTCCGGCCGGCGGAGAGCCGCAATGAGAAGAGCGCGAACGACGAGCAAGGAGAGCCCCATGCAGGTAGAGTTGCTGTACCACACCCCCGATCCCGAGCGCGCCATCGCCACGGCGGCCCGTCTGTGCTACGCGCCGGTGGGCGCCAGCGAGCTCATGGAGACCATGGCCCCCGAGCAGGTGCACTCGGTGCTGTCCACCATCATGGGATCTGGGCACTTCTCCACCCTGGAGCACGCGAGCTACACCTTCGCCGTGGACGGCGTGTCCCGGGCCCTTACCCATCAGCTGGTGCGCCACCGCATCGCCAGCTTCAACCAGCAGTCCCAGCGCTATGTGAAGTTCAAGGGCGAGATTCCCGTGGTGAAGCCGGCCAGCGTGGCCGCCGATCCTGAGACGGACGCCCTGTTCGACGAGGCCATCGCGAAGGTGACCGAGGCCTACCGCGTGCTGGTGGAGGCCGGCGTGCCCGCCGAGGATGCCCGCTATCTTTTGCCCAACGCCGCCGAGACGAAGATCGTCATCACCATGAACGTGCGCGAGCTGCTGCACTTCTTCGAGCTGCGCTGCTGCAATCGCGCCCAGTGGGAGATTCGCGATCTGGCCTGGAAGATGCTGGAGTTGGCCCGGCCCACGGCGCCGTTCATCTTCGCCGATGCCGGCGCGCCCTGTGTGCACGGCACCTGCCCCGAGGGCAAGATGACCTGCGGCGCCCCCTTCCCGCGCGTGGACCGCGCAACGCTGAGCCTCTAGGCGGCTCAGCCCGGCCCCGGCTGCCGGGGCGCCTTGAGCGAGATACCGTGAGATACCGAGAGCGAAAAGAGATACGAAGAACCCATGGCGAAGCAGAAGAGCGATCTGTCCCGCGCGTTTTCCGAGGACGGGGCCGTTAAGACCCACGTGGGCGGTCAGGCCCTCATCGAGGGCGTGATGATGCGCGGCAAGTACAACTGGGCCGTGGCCGTGCGCGAGCCGAGCGGCGCCATCTACGTGGAAGAACACGACCTGGCCAGCGGCCAGGATAAGAACGGCTGGATGTACTGGCCCCTCGTGCGCGGCTGCCGGGCGCTCGTGGAATCGCTCATGCTGGGGTTCAAGGCCCTGGAGATCGCCGCGCTGCACGCCTTCGGCGACGAGGAGGGCGAGCAGAAGGCCGTCGCCGAGGCGGCTTACGTGGAAGCCGAAGCGGAGCTTGAGGGCGCGGAGGCCGTGGCCGCGGAAGAGGAGCACCGCACCGAGCGCGAGGCCGCCCGCGACGGCGCGGGCCCGGGCACGCGGGGCGCCGACGGCGACGGCCGCCCCTTCGACTGGCGGCGCGACTTCGGCAACCCGGACGAGATGGTGGACGGCCTGGGCGCCCAGCGCACCTTAGAGGTGGTAGAGGGGCCGGCCGCCGAGGGCGCCTACGAGCCTGTTGGCTGCGCAGGGGCCGCTGCCGGCGAAGTTGCCGCCCCCGACGCCTCGGCGAAGAACGACAGCGAGGAGGCCGATTTCGGCCACCGCGAGATGGTGTTCTCCATGGTGGTGGGCCTCGTGCTGGGCGTGGTGCTGTTCATCGTGGCCCCGGCGGCTGTCACGAACCTCATCGTGGGGGAGTACGACGACCATACACTGGCCTGGAACATCGTGGACGGCCTTCTGCGCGTGGCCGTGTTCGTGTTCTACATCTGGCTCATCGGCCGCATGGAGGACATCCGGCGCATGTTCATGTACCACGGCGCCGAGCACAAGGCCATCCATTGCTTCGAGCACGGCCTGCCCATGACCCCGGAGAACGCCCGGCAGTTCCCGCGCCTGCACGTGCGCTGCGGCACGGCCTTCCTCATCATGGTCATGGTCATCGCCATCCTCGTGTACACCATCTTTCCCTTGAACGCCATCATTTCCGGCTTCGGGGTGCCCGACGGCCTGCCGAAGCTGGCCCTGGTCATCGTGGCCCGCATCGTGCTCATGCCCGTCATCGCCGGCATCTCCTACGAGATCACGGTGAAGTGGGCTGGCAGCCATCCTGACAACCCGCTCGTGAAGGTGATCCTGTGGCCCGGCATGCAGATGCAGTACCTGACCACCCACGAGCCCGACGACAGCCAGATGGAGTGCGCCATCGCCGCCATGCAAGCTGTGCTCGACCGCGAGGATGCGGAGAAGGCGCCGACCGCGATCGACGCCTGACTGGCCATGGTCGTCGCCCATTAAGGCTGGACTGAACGAGGGTTCGGCTCGGCTGCGGCAAGGGTGCGGCCCTTGCCCTGCAAGGCGATGGGAAGTGGCATCCGAAGTCTGTTGTAGATTACGATCGAGGTCGGCAGCGCGCTCGGGCTGAAGAGTTGCCTTCGTTGCGAGGGCAACTCTTCAGGAACCCGCCGATCCTCGGTTTCTTTTGAGCGGGGGAGAGGGTCTCGCTCTATCCCAAATATCCCAAAAACGGCAGGTAGTCCTGGGCGGAATCGGGGACGGCGAGGGTGAGGTCCTGACCGTAGGCGTTCACCGTGACGACGCTCGGGTCGTCGTAGGTGGTGATGGTGGCGTCGGTGCCCCCGTAGCTGATGGAGGAGGAGCCGGTCTCGCTGGCGCCCTCGGGCAGGCTCGTCACCTCCCAGCTATCGATGGCAAGCGCGTCAATGGCCGCGTCCACCTCGGCATCGGACAGGCCTGTGGCGGCGGCGATCTTGTCGCGGTTGCCCTCGATGGCCGCCTTGGCCTTGCTCTTCAGGCCCGTGGCGTCCAGGGCGGCGTTGGCGGCGGCGTTCTTGCCCTGCTCGAACAGCCCCGCCAGGGGGTTCTGGAAATTCGCGAAGGGGGATTCCACGCCCAGCTGGGGCAGGATGCCGAAAACGCCCACCAGGGCGATGAATACGAAGATGAGGCCGATGAGGGCTTTGATGATCTTGTCCATGGGGCCTCCTCACGCCGACGGCACTCGAGCCGCCTCCCCGCTCTCCTTCATGGGCCCGTGCGGACCCGCTCTCGTCAGCTTTCGACCGTCAGGGTCGGCAAAGGGCGCCGTCGGTGGTGCGTACCGTGGTCGGTTTCGGCGAATCTGTGCTGCAATTCGACGGTGCCGTGGGCCCATGGTACCTTGGGCGGCCCTCCCTTCATAAATACCTCGCAGCATCTTCAAAGGTTGGCGATGAGATGTCCAGGGAATGACCATGGTCGTCGATGGCGCTGCGCCGCCCGGGCCGTCTGGCCGCGGCCGATGGGGGCCGGTGCGGGCGACCGTCGTATTCTTCTTGCGCCGTTGCCGAAATCGTGTATCCTTTAGCCCCGCGCGGAAACGCGGCCACGAGCGCCGCCCTTCGCGTTCCTGCAAAACCCCGCGCACGTAAAACTTGAATGGGGAATCGTGCGAATGTCGCGGCCCGCGCGGAAACGCGGCCCTAGGGAGGAGGCCTTACATGAAGCTGGTCGTTACCGAGAAGAACGATGCGGCGGTCAAGATCGCCGATCTGCTGGGGGCTACGAAGCCCAAGGCCGACAAGGTGTTCAACACCCCGGTCTACCGATTCGATATCGACGGGGAGGAGTGGGTGACCATCGGCCTGCGCGGCCATATCCTGGAGCCCGACTTCACTCCGTCCCTCATATATAAGAAGCGCGGCGGCTGGTCCGGCGTGACCGCCGAGGGCGAGGCGCTGCCGGCCGTGCTGCCGGCCGCCCTGCCGGTGCCCCCTTTCAAAAAGAAGAAGCCCTTCACCGCTGACGGCGTGGAGCTGAAGGGGTGGAAGATGGAGGCGCTGCCCTATCTCATCTACGCTCCCATCGAGAAGCTGCCCAAGGAGAAGGACATCATCCGCTCCCTCAAGAACCTGGCGAAGAAGGCCGACTCCATCGTGATCGCCACCGACTTCGACCGCGAGGGCGAGCTCATCGGCTCGGACGCCCTGGCCTGCTGCCGCCAGGTGAACGCCACGGCCCCGGTGTCCCGCGCCCGCTACTCGGCCTTCACCAAGCCCGAGATCACCCACGCCTTCGCGAACCTCGTGCCCATGGACGACGACCTGGCCGCCGCCGGCGGGTCCCGTCGCGATATCGACCTCATCTGGGGCGCGGTGCTCACCCGCTACCTCACCCTCGTGAAGTTCGCCGGCTACGGCAACGTGCGCTCCTCGGGCCGCGTGCAGACGCCGACCTTGGCCATCATCGTGGAACGGGAGCGGGAGCGCATGGCCTTCGTGCCCGAGGACTACTGGGTCATCCGCGGCGCCTTCGACGCGGGCGCGGCGAGCGGCCCCACCGCTGGTGACGGCTCTGAGGCCTTCGAGGCGCCCCACGCCACGGCCCGCTTCAAGGTGGAGGCCGAGGCCGATGCGGCCATGGCCCATGTGGAGGGCGCCACGACCGCGCGCGTGGTATCGGTGGAGAAGAAGAAGCGCACCGTGGCCGCGCCCGTGCCCTTCAACACCACCTCGCTCATGGCGGCCGCCTCGGCCGAGGGCATCAGCCCGGCCCGCTGCATGCGCATCGCCGAGAGCCTGTACATGGACGGCTACATCTCCTACCCCCGCGTGGACAACACGGTGTACCCCGACTCCCTCGATCTGGCCGAAGTGGTGAACGCCATCGCCGGCAATCCGGCCTACGGCCCCTACTGCCGCGAGCTTCTGGCCGCCGGGCCCCTGAAGGCCACCCGCGGCAAGACCGAGACCACCGACCACCCGCCCATCTACCCCACGGCCGCGGCCACGCCCGACGACCTGTCGGCCGCCGACTACAAGCTGTACAACCTCATCGCCCGCCGCTTCCTGGCCACCCTCTCGGGGCCGGCCACGGTGGAGGGCACGAAGGTGACCCTGGATGTGGCCGGCGAGCCCTTCGTGGCCAAGGGCGACGTGCTCGCGGTGCCGGGCTTCCGCGCCATCTACCCCTATGGCCTGAAGAAGGACGAGACGCTGCCCTCCATGGCCGAGGGGGCCACCATCGCCTTCAACGGCGCGACCTGCACCAAAAAGCAGACCGAGCCGCCGGCCCGCTACTCCCAGGGCAAGCTCGTCCAGGAGATGGAGAAGCTGGGCCTCGGCACGAAATCGACCCGCGCCTCCATCATCGAGCGCCTCTACCAGGTGAAGTACGTGCAGAACGATCCCATCGAGCCCTCGCAGCTCGGCATCGCCGTCATCGAGGCCCTGGACAAGTTCGCGCCCCACATCACCCACGCGGAGATGACCGCCGAGCTGGAGCACTCCATGGACTCCATCGCCGAGGGGGCCGTCACCAAGGACGAGGTGGTGGAGAAGTCGCGCCAACTGCTGTCCGAGCAGCTGGCCAACCTCATGCCCCATTCCGAGGAGGTGGCCGAGGCTCTCTCCGATGCCGTGGCCGCCGATGCCTACGTGGGCCCGTGCCCGAAGTGCGGCAAGGACCTCCAACTGCGGGCGAGCCACAAGACCAAGTCGATGTTCATCGGCTGCGCCGGCTGGCCCGACTGCGACGTGACCTATCCGCTGCCCAAGGGCAAGATCGAGGCGGTGCCCGAGAAGTGCCCCACCTGCGGCATGCCCCAGGTGAAGGTGACGGCGTTCCGCTCCAAGCCCCGCACCCAGTGCATCGACCCGAACTGTCCCACGAACCAGGAGCCCGAGGTGGTGGTGGGGAAGTGCCCCGCCTGCGCGGCCAAGGGCCTCGACAAGCAGCTCATCGCCCGGCGCAACCCGCGCACGCTGAAGCGCTCGGTCACCTGCGAGAACTTCGATGAGTGCGCCACGCGCTACCCGCTGCCCCAGTACGGCGACATCATCCCCACCGAGGAGGTGTGCGAGCACTGCGGCGCCCCTATGGTGGTCATCAAGACCGCCCGCGGCCCGTGGAAGCTGTGCCCGAACTTCGATTGCCCGGGGAAAGAGGAAGAGGAGAAGGCCAAGGCCGAGAAGAAGGCCGCCAAGGGCGGCTCTCGGAAGGCTGCTAAGAAGTAGCTTTTGCTGGGAACCTTCGGGGAAGCGCCCGGAGGGTGCCCATCGCCGCCCGCTGAGCGCTGATCCCCTTCCGAACGCGATTAAAGAAAGAGCGGAAGGGGCGCACCCATGGGAGCTCTGTACCAGCGCACTTGCTGCTGGTGCAGAGCTCTTTCTTTACCAGTCGAGTTCTTTGCGGAGCGATCGGGGAGGGGGAGGGGCGACGAGCGCCTTCCGAGCACCCCGGGGTCGTCGATCAGGTGTTTTCGGTTGCTTTGGGATCGGTGGCCGGATGCCTTCGGGTATTTTGGGGAATTGGCGTCAAAATTCGGGGGTTTGGTATGCCAAAAACAAGTGGTTTGGTATTTCTGGGCGAAGAAACCCCAGGTCAAATTTTCCGATCAAGGGGATTGTCGGTACCAAACCCCCGAATCTTGACGGAGTTCCAGAGAAGATGGCAAAAAAGGGGGTTTGGGATGACGAAAAGGGAGGGTTTGGTATCGAAGGGATACCGCGACGATGGCAACGGGCTGCGAGGGCGCTCGGCAGAGGACACCCTCGCCTTTTGGGCGTTCGGGGTGCGTCAACCCGTTGAGGGCTCGGCGGAGGGTGTCTGGCCCTTTGGCCGCCCGGCGGAGAGCGGGCGACGGGAGAGTTCGTGCCGCCAGGTACCGAGCCGATTCTTCCCGAGCGCTTCTTGGGGGCTCGGGGTTCTATTGGGCGGCTTGCTCTATTTGGCGGTAGAGGTCCTGGCCTTTGGTGTCGACGGCTACGTAGGTGGGGAAGTCCTTCAGGGTGAGCTTGCGCAGGGCCTCGGTGCCGAGGTCTTCCCAGCCCACGAGTTCGCTTTCAGTGACGGCCTTGGCGAGGAGCGCGGCGACGCCTCCGATGGTGCACAGGTAGATGCTGCCGGTTTCCCTACAGGTCTCCACCACGGCGGGGCTGCGCTTGCCCTTGCCGATGGCGGCTACGATGCCGGCCTCGAAGAGCTGCGGCGTGGCGAAGTCCATGCGGCTGGCGGTGGTGGGACCGACCGAGCCCAAGGGGCGCCCCGCGGCGGCCGGCGTGGGGCCGGCGTAGAAGAGGGTGGCGCCCGCCAGGCCGAAGGGCAGCTCGCCGGTATCTTCCAGGCATTGGAGGGCCCGCTCGTGGCCGGCATCGCGCATGGTGTAGACGGGGCCGGAGAGCAGCACCTCGTCGCCGGCTTCCAGAGCGGCAATGGCCTCGCGGGTCAGCGGCAGGGTGAGGGAGACGGTCTTCGCCATGGGGGCTTCCTTTCTTGGTGACACGGGGAGTGCGCGGGATCCTTCGGAAGGGCCCCGCCGCCTCGGGACGGTGCGGATCGGGGCGATTCGGAACGGGGGCAACGGGGCTAGACGAGCTTGATGGAGGCGCTGCGCATGGCGCAGCAGCCCATGTTCACGGCCACGGGCAGGGCGGCGATGTGGCAGGGGGCCGTTTCCAGGTGCACGGCCACGGCCGTGGGCGCTCCTCCCAGGGCCGCTGGGCCGATGCCTAAGGCGTTCACCTCGGCGAGCAACGCCTCCTCGAAGGCTGCGGCCTCGTCGCTGGCGGCCGACGCGCCCACGGGTCGCAAAAGGGCGTGCTTGGCCAGGCCGGCCACCTTGTCGAAGGTGGCTCCCACGCCCAGGCCGATGACGAGGGGCGGGCAGGCGTTGGCCGCCTTCTCCCGCACGCAGTCGAGCACCGCCTTCCGTACGCCGGCCGCGCCGGCCCCGGGGGGCAGCATGACCACGCGGGAGGCGTTGTCCGAGCCGCCGCCCTTGAGCAGTACGTGGAGGGTGGCGCCGTGGCCCTCGACGAGCTTCAACTCGCAGAAGGCCGGGGTGTTGTCGCCGCTGTTGGCGCGGTCGAACAGGGCGTCGCGCACGAGGGACATGCGCAGACGCCCGTCGGCATAGGCACGGGCCACGGCATCATTGACCTGGGAGAAGATGTTTCCCGGCACGGCCAGCGCCTCGCCCACTTCCAAGCAGACCCACACGCTGCCGGTGTCCTGGCACAGGGGCACGTTGTCCGCGGCCGCGATGTCGGCGTTCTTCAGAATTCGGCCGAGCACCCCTTCGGCACGGCTTTTGGGGTCGGCGGCCTCGCGGGCTTCTTCGATGGCCCGGCGGAAATCGGGGCGCAGGATGGTGGCGCTCTCGCGGATGGCGTCGTAGACGGCGGCGGCCACTACCTCGGCGTTCAAGTTGTCAGTTCCCATGGCGTTCCTTTCGACTAAACCAGTGTAGCGCACTTCGCTTTACTTCCCGAGAGGCATTTTTTGCGGCGAAAACGACGGTTCTCGTAGTTTTCGCGGAGTTGGTTTCTGCCTTCGAAAAACGTGACCTGGGGAAATGCTGACAGAAGGTGGGCGATGGCCGGCCGCCGACTACGAGAACCGTTAGTTTCGTTGCAGAGCGAGGCGGAGGTGCTCTCGTCGGCCGTCGGTGGCCGGTCGCCGGAGACGAGGGTCTGCGTGTAGCTTGTGCGCAGCGGTGGTTATTGGGGCACCTTGGGGTACAATAAGCAGGTTAACGACTCTATTCGCCTCAATGGTTCTAAGGAACGTACTGTTATGGATATTGTAGAGGAAGCCCTCGCCCAACATGCTGCCTGGAAGGGCAAGCTGGCCTTCGATCCGAAGATGGCCATCGACGACCGTCACGATCTGGCCGTGGCCTACACGCCCGGCGTGGCCGAGCCTTGCAAGGTGATCGCCGAGAACCCGGAGGCGGCCTACGAGTACACCATCAAGGGCAACACCGTGGCCGTCGTCTCCGATGGCAGCGCGGTGCTGGGCTTGGGCAACATCGGCCCTGCGGCGGCCATGCCGGTCATGGAGGGCAAGGCCGTGCTGTTCAAGCGCTTCGGCGACGTGGACGCCTTCCCCATCTGCCTGGACACCCAGGACACCGAGGAGATCATCGAGACGGTCATCCGCATCGCCCCGGCCTTCGGCGGCATCAACCTGGAGGACATCGCGGCTCCTCGCTGCTTCGAGATCGAGGCGCGCCTGAACGATGCCCTGGACATTCCCGTCTTCCACGACGATCAGCACGGCACGGCCATCGTGGTGCTGTCGGGCATCATCAACGCCCTGCGCCTGACCGGCAAGGACACCACGGCCCGCGTGGTGGTCAACGGCGCCGGGTCGGCTGGCATTGCCATCGCGAAGCTGCTGCTGAGCTACGGCTTCGAAAACGTCACCATGTGCGACATCCGCGGCATTCTGAGCAGCGCCTACGAGGGCATGAACGACGCCCAGCGGGCCATGCTGGCCGCGACGAACCTGGACGATGTCCAGGGCACCCTGGCCGACGCCATGGCCGGGGCCGATATCGTTATCGGTGTATCGGCGCCCGGGGCCATCACCGGCGAGATGGTGGCCTCCATGGCCGATGACGCCATCGTGTTCGCCATGGCCAACCCCACCCCTGAAATTTTCCCCGATGAGGCGAAGGCCGCCGGGGCCCGCGTCGTGGGGACGGGGCGCTCGGACTTCCCGAACCAGGTGAACAACGTCGTGGCCTTCCCGGGCATCTTCAAGGGCGCCCTCCAGGCCCGGGCCGAGCGCATCACCGAGCCCATGAAGCTGGCCGCCGCCCGGGCCCTGGCCGCCCTGGTGTCCGACGAGGAACTGCGCGAGGACTTCATCATGCCCGATCCCTTCGACCCGCGGGCCGCCGACGCCGTGGCCGCCGCCGTGCGCGCCGAGGCCTAGCCGTGGCTGAATCTCGGCGACAGGACGGCCGCGGGCTGCTCATCACCTTCGAGGGCGGCGACGGGGCGGGGAAATCGACCCAGATCCGCTTTCTGGCGCGGCTGCTGGAAGGGGCCGGCCGCGAGGTGGTGTGCCTGCGCGAGCCCGGCGGCACTGCCGTGGGGGAGGCCCTGAGGCGCGTGGTGCTGGACCCGGCCCACGGGGCCATGAGCGACCGGGCCGAGCTGCTCATCTACGAGGCGGCCCGGGCCCAGATCGTCGACGAGGTGATCGCGCCGGCCCTGGCGCGGGGCGCTGTGGTGCTGTGCGACCGCTTCTTCGATTCCACCGTGGCCTACCAGGGGGCGGGCCGGGGGCTGGACGGCGCCTTCATCGCGGCGGCGAACCGCTTCGCCTGCGACGGCCTGGTGCCCGACGCCACCATTTTGCTCGTGGCCCCCGAGGAGGCCGTGCGCTCGCGCATGGGGCGCCGCGGCGGCGCCGACCGCCTGGAGCGGGCCGGAGACGCCTTCCACGGCCGTGTGGCCGAGGGCTTCGCGGCCCTGGCCGCCGCCGAGCCCGAGCGGGTGCGCACCGTGAGCTCCCAGCTGCACCGCACCGACACCTTCCGCGCCGTCCTGGCCGAATTGGCGCCGCTGCTGCCCGAGGCCGCCGCGGCTCTGGCCGCCGACGGCGACGACCCGGCGGCCCTGACCGAGCTCGTGGCCGCCGTCATGGAAGAGAAGCGCCGCGAGCGGGAGCGCGAGAGGAAGCGGGCCGCCCAGCGCGACCGTCGCCGCTCGTCGGGCCGGGGCCGCCAAGGGGGTGCGGGCGCGCCCAAGGGCGGCCGGCATCCCCAGGGTGCCCGCGGGGGCAAGAATGCAAAGGGGGGCAAGGGCTCTCAGGGCGCGAAGGGCTCGCACGGCGGCAAAGCCACTCCGGGTTCCCAGAAGGCGAAAGCCCCCCAGGGGTCTCAGAACGCCCCGGGCGGCCCGGCGTCCCGCGACGGCGGGCGCGCTGCGGGCGCCCCGGCCTCTGCGAGCGGCCGCGACGGCGCGAAGGGGAAGGGGGGTCGCCGTGGCTGACGCCTTCGAGAACATCCTGGGCCAGCCGAAGGTGCGCGAGTTCCTGCGCGCCTCGGTGATCTCCGAGCGCGTGACCCAGGCCTACCTGTTCGTGGGGCCGGCCGGTTCCAACAAGACCCTGGCGGCCTACGCGCTGGCCCAGGCGCTCATGTGCCCCAAGGGCCCCCACGGCCCCCGGGGCGGCATGTGCGGCGACTGCAACCGCTGCGATAAGGTCATGCGGCGCAAGCACCCCGATGTGCGCTACTTCGCCCCGGCCGGCGCCAACGGCTATCTGGTGGAGCAGGTGCGCGAGATCGTGGCCGACACGGCCATGGCCCCCATTCAGGCCAACAAGAAGATCTACATCCTCGACCGGGTGGACCAGCTGGGGGCCAGCGCCGCCAACGCCTTCCTGAAAACGCTGGAGGAGCCCGAGGACGACGTGGTGCTCATTCTGCTCGGGCGTACCCGCGCCTCGGTGCTGCCCACTATCGTCTCCCGCTGCCAGGTGGTGCCCTTCCGCCACATCCCCGCCTCCGAGGCGGCCGGCATCGTGGCCCAGAACACCGGGGCGGCCCTCCCGCAGGCCCGCATGGCCATCGAGGCCTGCGGCGGCTCCATCACCGCGGCAGTGGCCTTCCTCCAGGCGCCGGGCAACGAGCGGCTCGCCTTCCGCAGCCGGCTCTTCGCGGCCCTGGCCCGTCTGGCTCGGGCCGACGACTGGGACATCGTGGAGATGGCCCGGGAGATGCTGGAGGCCTCCAAGGCCCCCCTCGACGTGGTGCGGGCCTCCCAGGAGACGGAGCTGGCCGAGAACGCCGACTTCCTCGCGAAGTCGGCCATCCGCCAGATCGAGGCGCGCAACAAGCGCTCGCTGTCGGCCAAGACCACCGAGTACCTGCGCCAGACCACCTCGCTCGTGCGCTCGTGGCTGCGGGATGGCATGATGGTGGCCGCCGGCACCCCCGATCTGGTCATCAACACCGACGTGCGCGAGGTGCTCGTCGACCTGTTCTCGACGGCCGATGCGGGCCGCTTGGCCGCGGCCGCCGCCAAGGTGGACGACTGCGAGCGGGCCCTTGCCTATAATGTATCCCCAGAAACGTGCATCGACGCGTTGCTGTTCGACGTAAGAGAGGTTCTCAATGATTCGGGTCGCACCGATTAACCTGACCTTCAATCCCAAAACGCTGTGGTTCGACCCCGGCGACCTGGAGATTCAGAAAGACGATCCCGTGGTGGTGCGCACCGCTCGCGGCACCGAGTTCGGCATTGCCGCCAGTGAGGTGATCGAGGTGCCCGAGGAGCAGGTGCGCGCCCTGAAGAGCGCCCTGCGCCCCGTGGAGCGCGTGGCCACGGAAGAGGACGTGCAGCGCGCCGCCGAGATGGAGGAGAAGTCCCGCGAGGCTCTGCCCATCTTCAAGGAGATGGCCCGGGAGGCCCATGAGGACATGCACCCGGTGTCGGTGGAGTTCCTGCTGGACGGCGACAAGGCCGTGTTCTACTTCGAGGCCGAGGAGCGCATCGACTTCCGCGAGCTGGTGCGCAAGCTGGCCAGCCGCTTCCACGTGCGCATCGACATGCGCCAGATCGGCGTGCGCGACGAGGCCCGCATGGTGGGCGGCGTGGGCCACTGCGGCCAGGAGCTGTGCTGCAAGCGCCTCGGCGGCGAGTTCTGTCCCGTGTCCATCCGCATGGCCAAGGAGCAGGGGCTCTCGCTGAACCCCCAGAAGATCTCGGGGCTGTGCGGGCGGCTCATGTGCTGTCTGCGCTACGAGTTCGACGCCTACAAGGACTTCAAGGGCCGCGCTCCCAAGCTGAACGCCACGGTGTCCACGCCGGCCGGTCCGGCCAAGGTGGTGGACCACGACGTGCCCCGGGAGATCATCTCCCTGAAGGTGGAGGGGGAGAAGCCCGTGAAGGTGCCCCTAGCCGACTTCGACCCGGCGCCCGAGGGTGCCAACCGCCCCAACGCTGTGGGGGAGGAGGCTTGGGAGGAGGCTACGAGCGAGCACGGAGGCGGCCTCGGCGAGGCGCTCATCTTCTCGACGAGCCAGTTCACCGGCTCTGATAAGCTGGCGGAGGGGGCGAAGGTGCGCCACACCGGCAATGGCGGCTCGCGCCGGGGCTCCTCGTCGTCCCGCGGCCGGTCAGAGGGCTCGGCTCCGGGCCGTTCCCGCGGCAAGCGCTCGGGACGAGGCGACAATGCCGCCCCTGCCGCCGCGCCGGCCCCCCGCAAGCGCCGTCGGTCCACGAAGCTGGCGGCGGCCGAGGACGGCCATGCCTTAGAGCGCGTGTCCACCTCCCGGGAGGAGAAGGATGCCGCCCCCAAGCCGCGCCGCTCCCGTCGCTCCAAGGACGGCGGCCGTGCCTCGGGCGAGGGCCGCAACGCCCAGCAGGGCCGCGGCGGCCAGGGCTCGTCCCGCGCCAAGGGCTCGGGTGCCCCCGAGCGCGGTAACGGTTCCAAGCAGGGCCGCGGCGCCCGGCCGGGACAGAAGTCCTCGGGCCTGGCGGCGAGCCGTCCCGACCGTCCCGATCGCGACAATCGCGCCGAGGGCGCTCCGCGTGGCGAGGAGGGCGCTGCCCCCAAGCCGCGCCGCCGCCGGCGCAGCCGCCGCCCCAAGGGCGAGGGCGGCTCTGCGGCGGGCACCGGCGGCGCCGGCAAGGGAGGGGGCGCCTAGATGAACGTGGACTACGCCCTCCTGACCGATCTGTACCAGATCACCATGGCCCAGGGGTACTGGGATGCGGGCAAGACCGAGGAAGAGGCCTGCTTCACCATGTACTTCCGCGACTACCCCTTCAAAGGGGGCTACGCGGTGGCCTGCGGCATGGCCCAGCTGGCCGATCTCGTGGAGCAGTTCCGCTTCAGCGAGGAGGACGTCGCCTACCTGGCAGCGCTGGACGCTCCCGGCGGCGGCCCGCTGTTCGACCCGGCGTTTCTCACCTACCTGGCCGACCTGCGGTTGACTGTGGACATCGATGCGGTGCCCGAGGGCACCATCGTGTTTCCCCATGAGCCCATTGTGCGGGTCACGGGCCCCATCATGCAGTGCCAGCTCATGGAGACGGCCCTGCTGAATATGGTGAACTTCCAAACACTCATCGCCACCAAGGCGGCCCGGGTGGTGCGTGCCGCCAAGGGGCGCCCCGTGGCCGAGTTCGGCCTGCGCCGGGCCCAGGGGCTCGGGGGCGTGTGGGCGAGCCGGGCGGCCGTGGTGGGCGGCTGCGCCTCCACCTCGGACGTGCTGGCCGGGCGCCTGTTCGATATTCCCGTGTCGGGCACCCACGCCCACTCCTGGGTCATGTCCTTCGACGACGAGCTGACGGCCTTCCGGGAGTACGCCCGCGTCTTCCCGCGCAACTGCATCCTGCTCGTGGACACCTACGATGTGGAGCAGGGCATCAGAAATGCCATCACCGTGGGGCTCGAGATGCGGGAGCGCGGCGAGCGCCTGGCGGGCATTCGCATCGACTCGGGGGACCTCTCGTGGCTCTCGAAGATGGCCCGGCGCATGCTGGATGAGGCGGGGCTTTCCGACTGCGGCATCGTGCTCTCCAACGATTTGGATGAGTACACCATTCAGTCCATCCTAGACGAGGGGGCCGACGTCATGTCCTTCGGCGTGGGCACGAAGCTGGCGAGCGCCTATGACCAGCCCACTCTGGGCGGTGTCTACAAGCTTTCCGCCGTGAGGCCCGGTCCCGGAGCCCCTTGGGAGGACCGCCTCAAGATATCGGAATCGATGGCGAAGCTGACGACCCCGGGCGTGCTGGACGTGCGCCGCTACTACCACGGCAACGGCACCGTGGCCGGGGACATGGTCTTCGACGTGAGCCGGCCGCCCGCCGGCCGCGAGGTCATCGTGGATCCCCTGGACGACCTGCGTCAGAAGAACCTGGCGGGTCTTTCCTTCGAGACGCTGCTCGCGCCCTTGGCCCGTGGGGGCCGGGTGGTGCTCGCGCCTCAGTTCCGCAACGCCTGCGCGGCCCGGGAGCGGGCCGCAGCCGGCCTTGATAGGCTGGACGAGACCCAGCTGCGCATGCTGAACCCCCACACCTACCCCGTGGGACTGGAAGCGGGCTTGAGCGATCGGCGCCGGGCGCTCGTGGCCGAGCTGCGCCACATTCTATAGGTTGAAGCGGCGCAGGGGCCGGCCCGAGCGGTCGGGGCCCTGCGCCGATGCGAGAGAGGCGGCCCCGCGGGGCTGCCGGGAAGGGGCGTTCATGGCGAACTGCCATCTCATTATCGACTCCTGCTGCGACCTGCCGCCGCAGGTGGTGAAGCGCGAGGGCGTCACCCTCATGGGCTTTCCCTACATGATGGAGGGGGGCACGTTCACCGATGACTTGTTCGATTCCTCCCCGGCCCAGGAGTTCTACGACGCCATGCGCAAGGGCTCCGAACCCTCCACGGCCCAGGTGGCCCTCTCGACCCTGACCGACACGTTCACGGCGGCCGCCCAGGAGGGGACGCCCTGCGTGTACCTGGCTTTCTCGAGCGGACTGTCGGCCACCTACGACGCCGCCTGCGTGGTGGCCGACCAGGTGCGGGCGGAGTATCCCGACTTCGAGCTGCACCTGGTGGACACCCACCTGGCCTCCGTGGCCGAGGGGCTGCTCATCTACGAGGCCCTCGTCCAGCATGAGAAGGGCATGACCGCCGCCGAGCTGGCCGCCTGGGCCGAGGAGGCCCGTTGCTTCGTGAACGAGGAGTTCATGGTGGACGATCTGGGGGCCCTGCGCCGTGGCGGCCGCATCCCGGCCTCGGTGGCCGTGGCCGGCGCCGCCCTGGACGTGAAGCCGCTGCTCGTGATCGGGGAGGACGGCAAGCTGGCCCTCACGGGCGTGGCCCGCGGCCGCAAGAAGGGCATCAAGCAGCTCGTGGAGTTCTACAAGAAGAACGCGGATGCCTCGGGGCCGAGCCATGTGGCCCTCATCGGCCATGCCGATTGCCCCAAGGACGCCGCCCGCCTGCGGGAACTGTTGCTGAAGGAGGACCCGAACCTGTTCGTGCTGGAATGCAGCATCGGACCGGTCATCGGCAGCCACGTGGGGCCCGAGATGCTGGCCGTGGTGTTCTGGGGCGCCGACAAGCGCGACAACATGTCCGTGGCCGACCGCATCGCCCGCAAGGTGAAGGGGGAGAAGTAATGGCCGCATCCTATGCCTACGTGGGGGCACCCACGTTCATCAAGGCCGTTCAGGGCCGCCTTGCCGATGCCGGGCTCGTCCGCGCCGAGGACACGGCCTCGGCCGACATCATCGTCACCTTCTGCACGACCGCCTCGGCTCTGGAGGATCTCTACTTCGGCGACGACGGTCTGGTGAGCAGCGCCGGCCCGGGCACCGTGCTGGTGGACCTGTCGGCCACCACGCCGAACTTCGCCCGGGAGATCAACGCCGTGGCGACGGTGAACGACCTGGTCATGGTGGAAGCGCCCCTCACGGTGCGCTCGCTCGTGGCCGCCGAGGCCTTCGCCCAGGAGAACCTGCTGGGGCCCGTGGCCTCGGAGAGCGAGCTGTCCGAGGGAGTGCGCACGCTGCTGGAGGCCATCTTCGGGGAAGTGGTGGAGGTGGGCGCCCCCGGCCGGGCCCAGCTCATGCGCAGCACCCACACCCTGCCCCTGGCCGCGAACCTGGCCTCGGCCATCGAGGCCGTGGCCCTCGACGATGCGGCCGCCCGCTCCGTGGGGGCCCTCGATGCCGACCAGGTGCCGCTGTTCTGCACGGTGAGCACCGATCCGGTGGTACGGGCCGTGCAGCAGCAGCGCTTCACCGGGGACTACACGGCCGAGATGCTGCTGGCCGAGCTGTCGGCCGCCCTCATGGCCGCCGACGACGCCGAGGTGATCCTGCCTGGCGTGGAGGCGACCATGCACCTGCTGGAGCTTCTGGCCGTCATCGGCGGGGCGGACATGGCCCCGGCGGCCCTGGCCCTGGTGTACCGCGACGAGGCCGCCGGCGCCGCGGCGGGGCTTGACTGGGCCCGGGCCGAGCAGGCCTACGGCCACGGCGGCGACCACGACCACGGCGAGGACTGGAACGACTACGACGACCCGGACTGGGCCGACGGCGCCGACTACGATGACTTCGACTACACCGCAAACTAGTTGCGAGCCATCGCCGAGCGGAGCCGGCGCGCACGGACTGCTTGACGCTGCGAGTTGCCATCGGGGTCGGGGATGCGGGGCGCCTTGATTCGTCGTTTCGTTTCTACCGGCCCTTGCTTTGTGCAGCAAACGCCGCGAAGTAGATGTCTCTGCCAGAAGGACCTCGTAAAAAGTTCTCCAAGGAAAACCATGATCAGGTGTTATGGCGTCTATCGGAGATAGATTTGCTTCATGGTGAGAGATTGGAATGAGGGAAAGTCTATCTCGCGGCGTTTGCTGCGCAGATTGAGGGGTTTGAGATGCAGGAACTGAAATCGGTCGGTCAAGGTGGCCCGCGCCCCCTCTGCGCATTGCCGTCGTCGTGTGGTTTGTGTCCCCGCGCCTGTGGGGCGAATCGGGCGGCGGGGGAGCGCGGGGTATGCGGGGCCGATGGGCGCCTACTGGTGGCCCGCGCGGCCCTGCACTTCTGGGAGGAGCCGCCCATTTCCGGCGAGGACGGTTCCGGCACCATTTTCTTCGCGGGCTGCCCCCTGGGCTGCGTGTACTGCCAGAACGCCGAGATCGCCCTGGCCGAGCATGCCCGGGAGATCACCGTGGAACGGCTCGCCGCCATTATGAAAGAGCTGGAGGTGGCCGGGGCGCTCAATATCAACTGCGTGACCCCCACCCACTACGCGCCCCAGATTCGCGCGGCGGTGGCTCAGGCGCGCGCCCGGGGCGTGGCGCTGCCGGTGCTGTGGAACACGGGCGGCTACGAGACCGTGGAGGCGGTGCGGGCCAACGGCGGTTGCGTGGATGCCTACCTCACCGACTTCAAGTACGCCGATCCCTCGCTGGCCCGGCGCTATTCCCATGCGGCCGACTACCCGGAGGCGGCCCTGGAGGCCCTGGAGGCCATGGTGGAGGAAGCGGGACCCGTGCGCTATGACGAGTACCGCGGCCAGGAGCGCCTTGTGGGCGGCGTGGTGGTGCGCCATCTCATGCTGCCCGGGGCCCTGGAGAACTCGAAGGCCGTGGTGCGCCTGCTGCACGGGCGCTTCGGCGACGCCATTCGCCTCTCCCTCATGAACCAGTACACGCCGGTGCTCGCCCGCGCCGCCGAAGCGGGCAGCACCCGGGCCGCCGCCGTGCTGGCGGTCAGCCCCGAGCTGGCTGAGACCGTGCCCGACGACGAGTACGAGGCGCTGCTCGACTTCGCCGACGAGCTGGGGGTGCGCGACTACTTCTGGCAGGAGGGCGGCGCGGCCGAGGAGAGCTTCATCCCGCCCTTCGACTTCACGGGGGTGTGATCTTTCGCCTGCGCTGGGACGGGGCGCGGCCGATGGTGTAGGATAGTGCAAAGCCGTAGCGACTCCCCGTTCGCGATGCCCTTGAAAGGAGCACCTGTGATTAAGATCGTGACCGATTCCGTCTCCTCCATTCCCGCCGAGATGGCCCGGGAGCGCGATATCGAGGTGGTCTCCCTGTTCGTGAACCGCGACGGGCGCGAGTACCGCGAGACCGATATGGACGTGGAAGCGTTCTACGAGGATATCGCCTCCATGATCGACAACCCGCCCACCTCCAGCCAGCCCTCCCAGCACGGGCTGGAGGCGCTCTTCGACCGCGCCGCCGAGGCGGCCGACGAGGTGCTCGGCATCTTCCTGTCGTCGAAGATGTCCGGAACCTTCGAGGGGGCTGTGCGCAGCGCTCGGGCCTGCAAGGAGCGCTACGACCAGTTCCGCTGCACGCTCATCGATTCCACGTCGAATTGCGGCGACGAGCTGTTCGCCGTGCTGGACGCGGCCGATGCGCGCGATGCGGGGGCCTCCCTGGAAGAGTGCGCCCGGGCGGCGACGGACGCCGTGGCCGCCTCCCGCTTCATCTTCGCCCCCGAGAGCCTGGCGTTCCTGAAGGCCGGCGGCCGCATCGGCGGCGCCTCGGCCCTGCTCGGCGGCCTTTTGCGCATCTCCCCGGTGCTCACGGTGGCCGATTGGGAGACCGCCACCCTGGCCAAGGTGCGCACGTGGAAGAAGACGCTGGCCCATATGGTGGACGTCTTCAAGGAGGATATCGGGGCCTGCGGGCTCAAGCGCGTGGTGGTGCACTATATCGGCTCGGCCGCGCCGGCGGTGCAGTGGGCCCGCGATGCCATCGAGCCGGTGGTGGGCCGCGCCGTGGAGGTGCTGCCCGTGAGCCCGGTCATCGGCGTGCACGTGGGGCCGGCCGTGGGGCTTGCCTACGAGTGCGAGCGCCCGGTGCCCGGCAAGCTGACCGCCCCCGCCAGCGAGCTGGTGTTCAGTTTGTAGGAGAGTGTGCCAGAGAACAGCAAGCGGGGTGCCGTGGTCGGCACCCCGCTTGTTTTGCATGGGGTTACGATCGGGCTTTGCGTAGGGCAGCGGGGCTCTCCTGGAGCTCGGTGAGGTTCTTCCAGAAGCGCTTGGGCATGAACTGGCGGCGCAGCTCGGGGTTGTAGCGGGCATCCACCGACACTGAGCGGTAGAACGTGCGCCAGGCGTCGCTGAACAGCGCCTCGTCGGCGGTGGGGTTGGGGAGGATCCGGGCGAGATCGCCTTGGCCGGCGGTGGCCACGAGGTGCCAGTCGCCCCCGTCGTAGACGCCGGCGAGTTCATGCACCTCATCGTAGATGATGAAGGGCTGCACGCCGAGCCGTTCTACAAAGTGGTCCATGACCAGCGGCACCACCGATGCCTTGGGGTTCACCCGGGCGAACCACACCTCGGTGCTGGCCCCGCCGCCCTCGCCCTCGCCCCGCAGGTGCTGGAAACGGACGAACTGGCGCATATGCTCGCATTCCTGGCTGATGGAGCGTGAAATGCGGAAGAGCCGTTCCACGGCCGGATGGGTGATGTCGGACAGTGCGCGGCCCCGCATCTTGGGGCAGGGGCCCACACCGCCGCGCCCTTTGCAGGAGGCCCGTTTGCGGCAGTGCTCGCAGTTGCGACGCTTCTGCTCGTCCATGGCGTAGCGCACGAAGCGGTAGGCGGCGGTGCCCGCATCGGGCTCGTCGGAGCAGCTGGCCTGCTTCACGGCATGGGCCGCCCGCCAGCCGCAGGCCCGCTTCACGCCGCGCAGCACCCGGGCTGCATGGCCCATGTTCGTGGGGATGGGCGCCACTCGCTGGCCCAGGCGGGGCTGGAGCCGGCTCTCGGGCACTACGTCGGTGGGGTTCTCGCGGCGCTCGTAGGCGGCGAAGATGGCCGAGAGCAGCCCTTCCAAGGTGCCATCGTAAGCGTAGGCCACCTCGTCGTAGATAGCCTCCGGGCTCGCCGACGGGGTGGCCGGCCGGGGAGGGGAGCCCGGGCCGCCCGTGACGGCGGGAAGCGAATCTGCGGCAGGCCGGTGCACGACGGTCGGCGAAGAGGTTGCGGGCGTGTCGTGGTCTGTGCGGTGCACGGTGCCCTCCTAGGCCACCGAGAGCAGCGGCTCGCGGGCGTCGTGGCCGTGCTCGGCGCTCTCCCGTGCCGCGCTTTCACGTCCAGGGCGGGACGCTTCTGCACCGAAGGCCTGTCGCCGTTCGCCTGCGGTGCCACCGCCCATCGCCGGGGCCGTCGTTGCCTGGGCCAGGGCGCGGCGCTGGGCCTCGAAGGCGACATCGAGGGCGGCGCGGTTGGCGGGGCTCGCCTCGGGGAGCACCGGCGGGGCGTCCACTGCCTCGAAGAGGCTCATCTGGCCCTGGACGGTCCGGTCGGCCCGGCGCCCGTGGCGGCCGCCCTCGATGGGGGCGGAAAGGCGCGCGTGCAGCGCATCGCGGGAGAAATCGATGCCGGAGCCCCCATAGGAGCCGTTCATGGTGATGAAGTAACGGGCCCGGTTGTAGGCGATGCCGAGCTTGCGCAGCTCTGCCTCGCCCAGGGTGGACTGGCGCCGGGCCCGCAGGATGAGCCGCGCCCCGCGCACGCCGATGCCGGGCACGCGCAGCAGCGCCTCCAAGGGTGCGGTGTTCACCTCCACGGGGAAGAAGTCCAGGTGGTTCAGGGCCCAGTTGGCCTTCGGATCCACATCGGGAGCGAGGAAGGGGTTCTCCTCGTCGATGATCTCGCTCACGTCGAACCCGTAGTAGCGCAGAAGCCAGTCGGCCTGGTACAGGCGGTGCTCGCGGTTCAGCTGCACGGCGTCGGTGGCGGGCAGGAGCGGATTGGCCACCACGGGCAGATAGGCGCTGAAGAACACGCGCTTCAAGGACAGCTGGGTGTAGAGCGCCGCCGACAGGTTCAGGATCTGGTAGTCGCTCTCCGGGGTGGCGCCGACGATCATCTGGGTGGATTGGCCCGCCGGGGCGAAGGCCCGCGTCTTGCGGGCGGTCTTCTTCTGCAGGTACACCGTGGTGCGGCGCTGGGCGAGAGCGCGGGACTCCTTGTCTTCGGCCACCGACTCGAAGATGTGGCGCATGGGCGCCAAGATGGAGTGACGCGATTTGTTGGGGGCCAGAAGCCCCAGGCTCTGTTTGCTCGGCAGTTCCAGGTTCACCGAGAGGCGGTCGGACAGACGGCCCAGCTCGTCGATGAGTTCCAGGGACGTGCCGGGGATGGTCTTAGTGTGAATGTAGCCGCGAAAGCCGTACTCCTCCCGCAGGATGCGCAGGGCCTCTATCATGAGCTCGGTGGTGCGGTCAGGGCAGCCGGCCACCCCCGACGACAGGAAGAGCCCCTCGATGTAGTTGCGGCGGTAGAACCCGATGGTGAGATCGGCCAGCTCCTGCGGGGTGAAGGCCGTGCGCGCGACCGCGGCGTTGCTGGCGCGGTTCACGCAGTAGGCGCAGTCGTAGACGCAGGCGTTGGTCATGAGCACCTTCAGCAGCGTGACGCAGCGCCCGTCGGGCGTGAAGGAATGGCAGCAGCCCGCCTGGTGCGCTGCGCCCAGCTGCCCCTTCCTCCCCGAGCGCTGCACGCCGGAGGAGGTGCAGGCCACGTCGTACTTCGCCGCATCGGCCAGCACTTCCAGCTTCTCGATGACGTTCACCGCGTTACCCCCTCCAACTGACGGCACCTCGTAAGCACACCTGTTCACACGAATGAATGTACGCTATAATAACCGAATAAATGTTCGGGTGTCAACTGCTCTCCCGTTGACCGGATGAGGCGTTCCATGGGTTTTCGGCATGAGGGCGGCACGGTCTTCGGAGGTGGTTCAATGGGTCACGACAGGGAAAAAATATTATACTTTGAAGTATTATACTCTAGAGTATAATATTATGTAACCATGGCAGAGTTGTAGGAAGGAGCGCCATTATGGGCCCGTTCGTCGATCGCGTTGAGGAGCTTGCCACGCTGGAAGAGCAGTACGCCGAATCCCAGGCTGCCCTGGTAGTCATCTACGGTCGCCGCCGCGTCGGGAAGACGGCGCTCATCACGGAGTTCGTCCGCGACAAGCGTGCCCTGTACTTTTTGGCCACCGAGGAATCGGAGGAGCAGAACCGGGTGGCCTTTCAAAAGCAGGTGGCTGCGCTCACGGGCGACGATTTGCTCGGCCAGATATCCGTCGACAACTGGGACATTCTCTTTGACCGCTTGACGCAAAGCGGTGAACGCCTCGTCATCGCGCTAGACGAGTTCCAATACCTCGGCAAGGCTAACCCGGCGTTCCCCTCTGTCTTTCAGCGCCTGTGGGATACGATGCTCAGCAAACGCAACGTGATGGTCATCCTCTGCGGCTCGCTCATTTCGCTTATGGAAAGCCAGGTCCTCTCCTATAGCAGTCCTCTGTACGGAAGGCGCACGGCGCAGATTCGCATGCGGCAGATACCCTTCCGGTTCTATGGGGATTTCTTTCCCGCTAAAACGGGGTATCGCGAGTTGGTCGAGCTGTACAGCGTTACCGGCGGCGTTCCCAAGTACATCGAGAGCTTCAAGGACACCGGGGATGTGTATCGCGGCATTGAGAGGAGCGTCCTGAATTCCAACAGCTATCTGTACGACGAGCCGAACTTCCTTTTATCGAAGGAAGTGAGCGAGGTGGGAACCTATTTCTCCATTTTGCGGGCGGTTGCGGCGGGAAACCGCAAAAGCGGCCAGATCGCGGCGGCGTTGAACGTGAAGCAGACGGGATTGTCGAAGTACCTGAAGGTGCTTGAGGGGCTCGACGTGCTGGACCGCACGGTGCCGGTGACGGAGGCGAATCCCGAGAAGAGTAAGAAGGGCCTTTATCGCATCAAGGACAATTATCTCAGGTTCTGGTTCCGCTTCGTCTTTCCCCAGATGGGGCTTTTGGAAACGGGACGCCGGGCGGAAGCACTCAAAACGATCAAGCGGAACTTCATTGACGGGCAAGTCTCCTATGCGTACGAGGACGTGTGCCGCGACCGTCTGTGGGATGCGGGCGCGGGAGGGGCGCTGTCCTTCATGCCTGAGCGCGTGGGTGCTTGGTGGGGTGCGCGCGATGTCGAGCTGGATGTCGTGGGGTTGAGCGTGGATGCGGGGCGGGCAGCATTCGGCGAGTGCAAGTTCTGGTCGAAGCCCGTGGGGGCCAATGTTTTGGCTCACTTGGAAGAACAGGTGCAAAAGGCATTGAGCGACCCGGCCTTTCAACGTTTTGGGAAGGCTCCGGTATACGTCCTCTTCAGCGTGAGCGGCTTCTCCGACGACCTGCGCGCCCTGGCACGCACGCGCGAGGACGTGCTGCTGCTCGAATAACCCCAAAAAGTTCCGGAGCCACTCGCTGTCCGCGATAGTTTTCACCAGTTCGGCAGGGTGGGACGCTCGAATGGGGTATCATAGGTGCACAAGAAAATATGAGGGATTCCCTCGTGGATGAAAGGGCGGTCATGGAGGCTTACAAGCGCGAGTTCATCGAGTTCATGGTTCAAAGCGACGTGCTGAAGTTCGGCGACTTCACGTTGAAGAGCGGGCGCAAGTCGCCGTTTTTCATGAACGCGGGGGCCTATGTGACCGGCGAGCAGCTGCACCGGCTGGGCCTGTACTACGCCCAGGCCATCAACGACAATTTCGGGCTCGACTTCGACGTGGTGTTCGGGCCGGCCTACAAGGGCATTCCCCTGGCCGTGGTCACCGCCATGGCGCTGCAGGAGTTGTACGGCAAGGAAGTGAAGTACTGCTGCAACCGCAAGGAAGTGAAGGACCATGGGGCCGATGCGGGCAACCTGCTCGGCGCCGAGCTGCATGATGGCGATAAGGTCATCATGGTGGAGGACGTGACCACCTCGGGCAAGTCCATCGACGAGACCTATCCCATCGTGACTGGCGCGGCGAACGTTGCCGTGCAGGGGCTCATTGTATCGCTCAACCGCATGGAAGTGGGGAAGGGCGGCGTGACCACGGCCCAGAAGGAGATCGAGGCGAAGTACGGCTTCCCGGTGGCCTCCATCGTGTCCATGGCCGAGGTGAAGGAATGCCTGCACAACCGCGAGGTGGCCGGCCGCGTGGTCATCGACGACGATATCGCCGCCGCCATCGACGCCTACTACGAGCAGTGGGGTGCCAAGGAGTAGCCGCTTCTGGGCGCGGGGCGGCGATCTTCCATGCCGGCGGTGCCGTTGCGCCGTTGTGACTTTCCTAAATGGAAAGCTTGTCGTACAATAAGCGGATGCGGCGTCATCTTCGGGGAGGGAGAGGTGCCGCATGCACGGCGCCAGTGTGGCTCAACGGTAGAGCAACTGATTTGTAATCAGTGGGTTGCGGGTTCGATTCCTGTCACTGGCTCCATAATCATAGACAGGCCATCGTTGGTTTTCCAGCGGTGGCCTGTTTGGCTTTCAAGGCGGGGCCTCCGTCGTGCTAGAATGGCCCCTGAACCACAGAGACGGAAGGACCGCCCGTTTATGCAGACCTATGTTGCCCACTACCAGTCACCCAAGGGATCCCACGACCGCGAGCGCGGTCTCTTCGAATTCCAAAGCGAGGCGCGGGCCGGCACCAAGGCCAATGCCCACGACGCACGGCTGAAGATGCTGGAGCTGTTCGGGGCCGGCGCGGTGTCCTGGACCATCGAGAAAGTGGAGCGCAAGGCCGCGGCCCCGGCGGAGAAGCAGGAGAAGACCACCGACGGCCAGATGGCGCTGGATTTCCGTCCCCCCAAGCCCGAGCGCAAGCGAAAGCACTCCAAGGGGTACTGGTAGGCAGTTAAAAGGAGCATCGTTTATGAAGAAGAAGCAGATCAAGTTCTTGAAGCAGCTGGTGGAGACCCCCTCTCCGACCGGCTTCGAGGAACCGGTGGCGGCGCTGGTGCGCGAGCGGCTGGGGGAGGTGGCCGACGAGGTGTCCACCGATACCATGGGCAGCGTGGCCGCAGTGCTTTCCGGCACCGACGAGGCCGCGCCCTCGCTCATGCTGGCGGCCCACATGGACGAGATCGGCCTCATGGTCACCTACATCTCTCCGGAGGGCTTCCTGTCGGTGGCTTCCCTCGGCGGCGTGGACGCGGCCATTCTGCCCGGCATGCGCGTGGACGTGCACACGGCGAGCGGCGTGCTGCGCGGTGTCGTGGGCCGCAAGCCCATCCACCTCATCGAGCCCGACGAGCGCAAGAACGTCACGCCCCTTTCGGGCCTCGTGATCGATCTGGGCATGAAGGCCAAGCGCGTGCGGAAGCTCGTGGCCGTGGGCGATCCCATCACCTTCGGCGTGGGCTTCGAGCGCTTCGGCGACGACATGGCCGTCTCCAAGTGCTTCGACGACAAGTGCGGCGTGTGGGTGGCCTGCCGCGTCATGGAGAAGCTGGCCGAGGCCGGTCGCGCGGCGGGCGATTTTGTCGCCGTGGCCACCACCCAGGAGGAGATCGGCACCCGCGGCGCGCAGACGAGTGCCCATGCCGTGAACCCCGACGTGGCCCTGGCCTTCGACGTGACCCACGCCACCGACTACCCGGGCATCGACGCCACCAAGTACGGCAAGATCGTCTGCGGCGGCGGCCCGGTCATCGCCCGCGGCCCGAACATCAACCCGGTGGTCTTCGAGCGCTTGGTGGCCGCGGCCAAGGCCGAGGGCATTCCCTACCAGCTGGAGGCCGAGCCGAGTGTGACCGGCACCGATGCCCGGGCCATCCAGGTCACGCGTGCCGGCATTCCCACGGGCCTCATCTCGGTGCCGCTGCGCTACATGCACACGCCCACCGAGGTGGTGTGCCTGGCCGACCTGGACGCCACGGTGCGCCTCATCACCCGCTTCGCCCGCGATCTTACCTCCGAGGTCAGCTTCGTGCCGGGCATGGGCGGCGCCATCGCCGGCGGTGAGGCGGATGCCGAGGCAGCGGGGGAGGAGTAGCACCGTGCCCAAGCGCGACGAGAAGACCATCGCGAAGAACCGCCGGGCCCTTCACGACTACGAGATTTTGGAGACCTACGAGGCGGGCATCGAGCTGACGGGCACCGAGGTGCGCTCCCTGCGCGAGAACAACTGCCAGCTCACCGACTGCTTCGCCCTCATCCGCAACGGCGAGGTGTGGCTGAACAACGTGCACATCCCGCCCTACGCCAACGGGTCCATCTTCAACCCCGATCCCGACCGCAAGCGCCGGCTTCTGCTGCACAAGAAGCAGATCCGCTACCTGGACGGGAAGGTGGTCGAGAAGGGTCTGGCCATCGTGCCGTTGAAGATGTACTTCAACACCGACGGCCGGGTGAAGGTGGAGCTGGCTCTGGCCCGGGGCAAGAAGCTCTACGACAAGCGGGCGAGCATGAAGGAACGGGACGCCAAGCGCGAGATCGACCGTGCCATGAAAGAGCGTTCACGTTAGGGAAACGAAACCGCGCCGTCTGGGCGAGACGGGCGGCAGGATGACATCATGGGTGTGCGGCCGCCGCAGCGGCCCTGAAGGACGGACACGATAAAAGGAGTGCTGCCATGGGTCTGGACGAAGAGCTGGAGAGCATGGAAGAGCTCGGCGAGACCGATGCCGAGTGGACCGACCAGGAAACCGAGCTTGAGGACGTGGAAAGCGACGAGGACGAGATCTTCGGCGAAGATGCGGCGGAAAGCGATGTGGAGCACGCCTACGACAGCTTCATGACCGACAACGAGGCCGACTACGACGGCTGGGACGAGGACGAAGTGGAGCGGGCCGTGCAGGACGAGGAGGACGCCGACGTGCTGCACTCCGAGGGCTACCACATTGAAGAGGTGCCCGAAGAGGAGAGCGAGATCATCGAGATGGAGATCGAGGACGGTGACGTGCACGCGGTCATCGTGGACGAGTTCGACAACGAGATCGGCTTCATCCTGCTGGACGAGGACGGCAACGAGGTGGAGTACTACTACGTCGACGAGGACAACGACAGCGACGGCGTGCGCGTGGAGCGCACCTCCGGCGGCGACGAGTTCGATCTGGGCATCAGCCGCGAGGGCGTGGCGGCGGCCACCAAGGATGTGAACGCCATCTACAAGGACGGCGTGGCCGTGGCCGCGGAGCTGAAGGGCACCTTCGACGAGATCGCCGACTCCCTGAGCTTCCTCAAGAAGAAAAAGTAACGGCGACGCCGCGCTGTCAAAACGGCAACCAAGGGACCGGCCGCCCGCTCAGGGCGCCGTGGGGCCCTACCATGGACGGGAGCGATCGGACTGGTCGCTCCCGTTTCGTCGTTAGGAGATCATCATGTGCACGGGCGTTCGCTTCGCTGACAGCAAGGGCAATCTGTACTTCGGCCGCAACCTGGATTGGTGCGAGCACTACGGGGAGGGCGTGGTCATCACCCCGCGGGGTGCCCGCATCCCCTCGCCGTTTCTGGGCACCATCGAGCCGAAGCATGCCTGCATCGGCATGGCCATCATCGAGGCGGGGGCGCCTCTGTACTTCGACTGCGCCAACGAGGCGGGCCTGGCCGTGGCGGGACTGAACTTCCCCGGCTACGCGGTGTTCGCCCCCGAGCCCGTGGAGGGCACCGTGAACCTGGCCGCCTACGAGGTGCCCCTGTGGATCGCCTCCCAGTTCGCCACCGTGGCCGAGGTGCGCGCGGCCCTGGACGGCGTGACCATCGTGAACAAAGCCGTGAACGATCTGTGGGCCGTCTCGCCTTTGCACTGGATCGTGGGCGACGGGGCCGAGTCCCTCATCATCGAGTGCGAGGCCGACGGCATGCACGTCTACGACAACGGCCTGGACGTGCTGACCAACCAGCCGCCCTTCCCCTGGCACGCCGAGAACGTGCGCAACTATATGCACGTGAGCTGCGAGCATCCCGAGCCGGTCACCTGGACCCGCGACACTTTGAAGGCCTTCGGCACCGGTGCCGGCATGGCGGGCTTCCCCGGCGGCTACGACCCGGCCAGCCGCTTTGTGCGGGCCGCCTTCCTGAATGCGAACTACCCGGCCGAGGAAGGGGAGGCCGCCAACGTGACGCGCCTGTTCCGCACGCTGGAGGGGGCCTCCATGTGCAAGGGCGGGGCGAAGATGACCGACGGCCGCTACGAGTACACCCTGTTCTCCGACGGCTTCTCCTCGGCGACGCGCACCTACTACTGGTGCACCTACGAGGAGCCGGCGCGCCAGAGCGCGTGCATGGACGACTACGACCTGGACGGCGCCGAGCTGCTGCGCGTGGCCGCGGCCTAGGGCTGTGGAACCGCGCCCTTGACAGCGGGGCCGGGGCGGCTACAATAAACCGATACCCTTATTGGGGGCGACTGGTTTCGACATGGTAAGTCCGAAACGAGGAGCAGGTCGTGGTCTCCTCGCCACGTAAAACAGGGGTACCGTCAAGTTAATTGGCAAAAACACTGCTAAGACCGGCTACTACATGCCGGCCGCCATGGCTGCCTAACAGCAACCTGGTGATCGCCGACCCCGGTGTTTCCCCGAACCGGGCAAGGCGTCAACTTGAGGGGAATGCTCCCGGGCACGTAGCCGGTATGGCCCGGGAAAAGAGAGAACCGACTAGGAGCGGCCACGTTGGTTGGCGAACCGATCCGCTCCGAACCCCGATCGCCAACTAAGCTTGTAGAGCCTCGTGGACGATTTAGTATGGACCGGAGTTCGATTCTCCGCGCCTCCACCAATCGACACCGCCCCTCTGACTGGTAACCTGCCTGGTCAGAGGGGCTTTTTCTTTGATGGGTTGCAGTGGTGCCGCCGGAGGGCGGCCCCCTGTTGGCCAGAGGCGACCAGGGGTTTCTCGCGTTTCCTCACGGGCGTTAGCCAATAATTAACCAATAGACCGACCGAAAGCGGGAAGGGCGACGGCCCTCTTCCAAAATCTTAATAAAAACAGTCATATTCAGGGGAAACGTCTGAATCTCGCGTAAGTCTTGTGGACGGGTCGCGGAGAATGACCCCTGTGCGGGCTTTGAGGGGTGCTCCTGTGTGAAAGTGGCACCATGGCCGCGGGTGCGGAGCCGAACGGGCGGGGAGTGTCGTATAATAGGGCGAAACTCGCTGAGATCGGAGCGCCGGGCAGGCGGCCCTCCGTTGACGAACGACATCCATGGAAGCGCGATATGGCTCAGAATAAACAGGGACATCACGGTAAGAAGGACGGTGCGGCCAAGCCCAAGCGCGGCCGCGAGTTCCGCATCCCCTCGGGGGCGCCCCGGGCTGCCGGTTCTCCGGGCGCTGCGGCCCCGGGCGGGGGAGCGCCCTCGGCAACGGGGGGCATCGCCCCGCTGCGCGACCAGGGCCCCGCATCTACTGGAGCCCACGCTCCGGTGACCTCCGCCGCTCCCGGCTCCACTGGCGCCCACGGTCCCGTGCCGGCCGCCTCTCCGGCCTCCACCGGATCCGTGCCCGTGATGCGCCCCGATTCCGCCGGATCCACGGTGCCCGTGCGCACTGGCTCCACGGGGGCCATGGCGCCAGTGCGCCCTGCCTCCACCGGATCGATGCCGCCGGTGCCCCCGCAGGGGCCCGAGCCGGCTTCCCCCTTCGCCGGGGGGTACGTGCCCAGCTACCAGGCGAGCCCCGTGCCGCCGGAGGAGAAGCGTCACCGCGGCCTCAAGATCTTCGGCATCACCGTGGGCATCATCCTCGGCGTGCTCGCCATCGTGTACCTCGCGGGCGCCTTCATCTTCATGGGGCGCTTCTTCCCCAACAGCTCTATCATCGACATGGACATCTCGGGCAAGACTCCTGAGGAAGTGCACCAGATGCTCGACGGGGTGCTCGGCGACTACACCTTCAAGGTGGAGGGCCATGGCCTGAGTCTCACCCTGTCCGCTGCCGACATGGGCATGTCCCTGGACAGCCAGTCCATCGCCGACGGCCTCCTGTCCGAGATGAACCCCTGGGCCTGGCCCTACGAGGTGTTCCAGAACCACGACGACACCGATGATTTGGTATCCACCTTCGAGGAGACCAAGCTCGCCGACACCATCCACGCCGCCGTGGAGGAGGCCAACGCCCGCGGCACGGCCCCCAAGAACGCCATGGTGGCCTACGATGCCGCCGAGCACGCCTTCGTCGTGGTGCCCGAGGAGGAGGGCAACACCCTGCTCGCCGACAAGGTCATGGACGAGGTGGCCCGCGGCACGGTGAACTTCGCCCCGAAGGTGACTTTGAGCGACGCGGTGCTTGCCCGGCCCGAGGTGCTCTCGAGCGATCCGGCCCTGGCCGCTGCCCGCGACGAGGCAAACAAGTACGTCTCGGCCCCTGTGAGCGTGACCATGGAGGGCACCGAGCGGCTGGCCATCGATGCCGATGCCATCGCGGCCCACATCACCATCGGCGACGACCTGTCCGTCACCTACGATCCTGAGCCTTTGGTGGCCATGGTGAAGGAGCAGGTGAACGCCATGGACACCACGGGCGCCGAGCGCGCCTATGCCCGTCCCGACGGCAAGCAGATCGTGGTGAAGGGCGGCGACTACGGCTGGATCACCGACAGCGAGGCCACGGCCGAGGCGGTGCGCGAGGCGCTCGTGAACGCTGTGGGCGGTCCCATCGAGATCACCATGAAGCAGCGGGCGGCCCAGGCCCCGGACCAGTACGGTCGCGATTTCGGCGCCCGCTACATCGACGTGGACCTGACCGAGCAGTACGCCCGCTTCTACGACAGCGACGGCTCCATCCTGTGGGAGAGCGACATCGTCTCGGGCAAGCCGGCCGACGGTCGGGCCACTCCCGAGGGCACTTACTATATCAAGACCAACGACGGGAAGTCGGTGCTGCGCGGCTACAAGCCGGACGGCACGAAGGACTACGAGACCGAGGTGGCCTACTGGATGCCCTTTAAGGACAACTCCATCGGCTTCCACGATGCCGGCTGGCAGGCCCAGTTCGGCGGCGATTGGTACCTGGAGCACGGCAGCCACGGCTGCATCAACCTGCCCCCCGAGAAGGCCGAGGAGCTCCACGGACTCCTCTCCGTCGGCGACGTCGTCGTTGTCCACAGCTAGGGTACCCGTGCTTTCCATCCAGGACCGCCCCCTCGTGGGCGACGGCTACGACAACCGCCCCATCGGCGTGTTCGATTCCGGCTACGGCGGCCTGACCGTGGCTCGGGAGCTCCAGCGGCGCTTGCCCGAGGAGAGCATCGTCTACTTCGGCGACTCGGCTCGGTGCCCCTACGGGCCGCGGGACCAGGCGGAAGTGGACCGCTTCGTCCAGCAGATCTGCACCTGGCTTCTAGGTCAGGACGTGAAGATGATCGTCATCGCCTGCAACACCGCTACCGCCGCCGGGCTCTCCCATGCCCAGCGGGTCTTCGACGTGCCCGTGGTGGGCGTGGTGGAGCCGGGGGCGCGGGCGGCGGCCCACACCACCATGAACCGTCGGGTGGGGGTCATCGCCACCAAGGGCACCGTGGACTCCAACGCTTACTCCGAGGCCATCCGCCACATCGACGCCGGCATCACGGTGTTCTCCACGGCCACGCCGCGCTTCGTGGAAATAGCCGAGATGGGTCTGAAGCTGGCCGACGGCCCCATCGAGGACTATCTGTCCGGCGCCGCGAAGGTCTACATCCGTCCCGAGTTCGAGGAGATCGCCCGGGAGTACCTAGAGCCTTTGCGCCGCTGCGGGATCGACACCCTCGTGCTCGGGTGCACCCATTACCCGCTGCTGAAGGCCCTCATCGGCGGGGTCGTGGGCCGACCGGTCACCCTGGTCTCCTCGGCCGAGGAGACGGCCCGGGACGTGGACCACATCCTGCGCCGCCGCCGCAGCTTCGCCGAGCCGGGCAACGCGCCCACGGCCGCCTTCTTCACCACCGGCGCCGACACCGCCGAGTTCCGCCGCTTCGGCGGCCGGGTGCTCTCGCGCCCCATGGACGTGGTGGAGCACGTCGATCTGCCCGAGCTGGTCGTTTCGTAGCATCGGATCGGGGTTTTTCGGGATCCCTCCTCCGCCGTGCTCGCTTGTCGGTTCCGATGACTCCGTGCGGTATACTTTGCCGAACGCATTGAGAAGAGCCCGAGAGAGGAAGCCCCATGAAGACCGTCGTCATCGCCACTAACAACGCCCACAAGGTATCCGAGATCCGCTCGGCCCTGAATTTCGAGGGCTGGGAGTTCGAGACCCTGGCCGAGGCCGGCCTGGTCTCCGATCCGGTGGAGGATGCCGACAGCTTCGAGGGGAACGCCCGCATCAAGGCCCGGGCTGCGGCCGAGGCCGCCCGCGCCGCCGGCCTGACGGTGGCCGTGCTCGCCGACGACTCGGGTCTGGCCGTGGATGCCTTGGACGGCGCCCCGGGGGTGTATTCGTCCCGCTATGCCGGTGCCGACGGCGATGATGCGGCCAACAATGCCAAGCTTTTGGCCGAGTTGGCCGCTGTTCCCGACGGAGAGCGGGCGGCTCGCTTCGTGTGCACCCTCGTGTTCATGGACGAGGACGGCGTCGAGACCGTGGCCCGGGGCACCATCGAGGGGACCATCGGCCGCGAAGAGCGGGGGAGCGAGGGCTTCGGCTACGACCCGCTGTTCATCCCCGATGCCTTCGGGGGCGGCCTCACTCTGGCCGAGGTGCCCCAGGCTCGCAAGAACGCCGTTTCCCACCGCGGCAACGCGCTGCGGGCCCTGCGTGACTCCCTGGCATCGGCCCGCTAGGCCGCCGGCGCGGGGCGGTTCCGGCGCGCCTCCTCGCCGGGTGGCTCCATCGGTTCCGTCCGCGTTGCCGCGAGGTTTACCAGGGCGGCAGGGGGGCGCGGTGCCTGCGCCCGTGCACGAGCGTTCGCGGAAATCTGACAAAGCGCTCTTGACTTGTAGTCTACTCCATATGGTCTAATTGACGTGTAGTCTGTACGGGACGATTGGTGCAGCCCCGCTCGAAAGGGACCGAATGAAGATCGCGGAAGTCAGCAAGCGCTACGGTGTTTCCACCGATACGCTGCGCTATTACGAGCGCATCGGCCTGTTGCGCCACGTTCCGCGCAATAGGAGCGGTATCCGCGACTACGACGAGGCCAGCTGCAACGCCGTGGAGTTCGTCAAGTGCATGCGCGACGCCGGCATGTCCATCGAGTCCCTCGTCGAGTACATGGAGCTCATCGAGCAGGGAGACGAGACTCGGGCTGCCCGTAAGGAACTGCTCGCTCGCCAGAGCATCGCTATCCGCGAGCGCATCGCCGATCTGGAGCGGGCCCTTGAGCGCCTGGAGTACAAAATCGACCACTACGACGATATTATGGCCGACAGCGAACGGGCCCTTCGTCCCGAAGAGTAGCCGTCGACCATTCCTCGCTTTCCCAAAGGCCCTTGCGAATCTTCCGTGGGCCTTTTTCTTTTCGCAATCCATGGAGCCAACTCCAAGATTTATCATGCAGAGAACGAGAACCGACCGAGGGAGGGCCCGTGGGCTGCGACCATCATGAGAGCGGAGAGGGGCTGGGCGCCTTTGCCCGCCCCGATTACGACCGGGCCGCCCGCCAGGGGGCCGGCGAGGTGATCTACGGCGAGGGGAAGACCGCCGAGCAGGTCGTCGCCATCGCTGCGGCCCTGCTGGAGGCGGGGCAGCCCCGGGTGCTGACCACCCGGGTTGACGACGGGAAGGCCGCGGCGGTCAAGGCTTTGTGGGCCGAGCGGGGCCGCGCGGCCTCAGTGGCCGGTGCGGGTGCCACCCTCGCGGCCACCCTGCGGGCCCGTCCAGTGCCCCTGGTCTTCCACCGTGAGGCCCGCCTGCTCGTGTTCGGCGAGCTGGGCGCCCCCGACGGCGACGGGGTGGTGGCCGTGGTGGCGGCCGGCACGAGCGATCTGCCCGTGGCCGAGGAGGCGGCCCTGACCGCCGAGTTCCTCGGCAACGAGGTGCTGCGCTGCTACGACGTGGGGGTGGCGGGGCTGCATCGGCTGCTGGATGTGGCCGACGATCTGCGCCGGGCCCGGGCCATCGTGGCCGTGGCCGGCATGGAGGGAGCCCTGGCCAGCGTGGTGGGGGGCTTGGTGGACTGCCCGGTCATCGCCGTGCCCACCTCCGTGGGCTACGGGGCCTCCTTCGGCGGCATCGCGGCCCTGCTCGCCATGTTGAACTCCTGCGCGAGCGGGGTGTCGGTGGTGAACATCGACAACGGCTTCGGCGCCGCCTTCCAGGCGAGCGCCATCAACCATCTGAACACGCGCGGCGCGGCCGCGGGAAGGTAGGAGCCATGGGCTCGTTGCTCTATCTGGAATGCACCTCGGGCATCAGCGGCGACATGTGCGCCGCGGCCCTGTTGGACGTTGGCGCCAGCGAGGAGGCCGTGCGCCGGGCCCTGGACAGCCTAGCGGTGGAGGGCTTCACCGTGGAGATCAGCCGCGTGGTGAAGTCGGGCCTGGATGTGTGCGATTTCTCCGTGGTGTTGGACGAGGCCCACGAGAACCACGACCACGACATGGCCTATCTCCACGGAGCTGGGGAAGAGGGCGCCCGCTCCCACGGGGAAGATCATCCGCACGGTCACGGACACGACCATCCGCACGGCCATGCCCACGGGCACTCCTGCGACCACGGGCATGACCATTCGCACGCGCACTTCCATGGGCGCGATCATGCCCATTCCCACTCCCATGAGCATCGGGGGCTTGCCGAGATCGAGGCCCTCATCGACGGGGCGGCCATGACCGACGGGGCCCGGGCCATCGCCAAGAACATCTTCGGAATCGTGGCCGACGCCGAGGCCCGGGCCCATGGGGTGCCCCGGGAGGCGGTGCACTTCCACGAGGTGGGGGCCGTGGACTCCATCGCCGACATCGTGGCCATCGCCGTGGCCGTGGACGATCTGGCCCCCGACGGCGTGGCGGTGACCGATCTGCCCTGCGGCCGGGGCACCGTGCGCTGTCAGCACGGGCTCATCCCGGTGCCGGCCCCGGCCACGGCCTTCATCGCCGAGGCTTGCGGGCTGCCCCTCACCCCCGTGGCCGCAGACGGCGAGCTCGTCACGCCCACAGGCGCTGCCGTGGCCGGGGCCCTGCGCACCCAGGACGCCCTGCCGGAGCGCTTCGCCATCACCCGCATCGGCATGGGCGCGGGCAAGCGCGCCTACGACACCCCGGGCATTCTGCGGGCCATGCTGATAGAACCGCTCGCGTGATTCCCTTTGCTTTAGTACTCTACTGTGATAAAGTAACGGAAGTGTCAGGGGGCGGTGTTCCCTGGCGATAATTCGCCTTTGGCCCCGCACGGCCCTCGCCGCAGGCGCGAAGGCGGATAATATGAGAACTTCCGTAAGCAAAGGCCCACGAGTGGCGCTGCGGCCCAGGTGGCCGTCGCGCAGAGAGGGAGCGGTTCGTGAACGCAGTCACCCCATCGGGATTCCGCGATGTGCTGGCCGAGGAGGCGCGGGCCCGCGAGGTCATCACTCGCGCCGTGGCCGACCTGTTCGCCGAGCGCGGCTATGCTCCCATCGAGACGCCCACCCTGGAGGTGATGGACGTCGTGCGGGCCGGCGGCCGCATGCCCGCCTCGCCCTTCAAGTTCTTCGACTCCCATAACGACCTGCTGGCCATGCGCCCCGACGTGACCCTCCAGATCGCCCGCATGTGCGCCACGCGCCTGGCCGACGAGCCCGGCCCCTTGCGCTTCCGCTACACCCAGCGGGTGTTCCGCGAGGCCGAGGCCGACAACCAGGCCCAGGCCCGGGAGCTCACCCAGTGCGGCGTGGAGTGCATCGGCCCCACGGGGCCGACCGCCGATGCGGAGATCGTGGCCCTGTTCGCCGAGGCGCTCACCCTGGCCGGCGCCGGCACCTTCGTGCTGGGCCTGGCCACCGTGGGGGTGCTGCGGGCCCTGCTCGAGCGCTCCGGCGCCTCCGAGCCGTGGAAGGCCGCCGTGCTCGACGCCTACCACGATTCCGATTTCGTGGCCCTCGACCGCCTGTGCGCCGCCGGTGCCCCGGGCGCCGTGGCCGCCGCCGATGGGGACGCGGTGCCCGACCCGGGCTGCGTGGCCCCGGCCTACGCCGCCGCCATCGGGCGGCTGGCCCGCATCCGTGGGGCCCAGGACGCCATCGACGAGGTGCGGGCCCTGGCCGCGCCCCTCGGCTGCATCGCCGACCTGGACGATTTCCAGGCCACCTACGACCGGCTCGCCGATGCCGGCCTGGCCGAGCGCATCCTCGTGGACTTCTCGGTGGTGAGCTCCTTCAACTACTACACGGGCATCGTCTTCGAGGCCTACGCCCCGGCCGTGGGTTCGCCCTTGGGCTCCGGCGGCCGCTACGACCGCACCCTCGGTGCCTACGGCCCCGACCGTCCCGCTGCCGGCTTCGCCTTCTACCTGGAGCAGGCCATGGCCGCCGCGGCCACGGCCGGTGACGAGGGGGTGGCGCGGCCTCTGCGCATCGCCGTGCCCAAGGGCTCGCTCAACGGCGAGGCCATCGCCTGCCTGGAAGAGGCGGGGCTCGATGTGACCGGGCTCGCGAACCCGGGCCGGTCCCTCGTCATTTCCAACCCCGGCGTGGACTACATCATCGTGCGGCCCTCCGACGCGCCGGTGTTCGTGGCCCTGGGAGCGGCCGACTGCGGCATCTGCGGCAAGGACTCGCTTCTGGAAGTGGGGGCCGACGTCGTGGAGCTCGTGGATCTGCGCTTCGGCGGCTGCCGCTTCGTCGTGGCCGAGGCCGCCGGCACCACGGCCGCCATCGAGGAGCGCTACCGCAAGCTCGGCGCCATGCGCGTGGCCACGAAGTACCCCTCCATCACCCGGGCCCACTTCGCCCGGCGCGGCACCCAGGTGGAGATCGTCTACCTCCACGGCAACGTGGAGCTGGCCCCCATGGTGGGGCTGGCCGACCGCATCGTGGACATCACGGCCACGGGCACCACCCTGGCCGAGAACAACCTGGAGATCGTCGACGAAGTGCTGGCCTCCACAGCCCGCTTCTTCGCCAACGGCTGCGCCCTGCGCACCGATGAGCGCATCGTGGAGCTGGCCCGCACCCTGGCCGCCCACGCCCCCGAGCACACCTACGCGCCCATCGCCGGCGCATCGAACCCCGCCTGACCGCCCCTGATCCCAAGGAGAAGACCCATGACCATGCGACGCGTTGACTTGCAGCCCACCGAGCCCTTCACCGCCGACTTCATCGACCGGGCGGGGGCCTTCAACCCCGGCGCCCTGGAGGCGGCCACGGCCATCATCGAGGAGGTGCGCGCGAAGGGCGACGCGGCCCTGCGGGCCTACACCGAGAAATTCGACGGCGTGGCCATCGACGACTTCCGCGTGCCCGAGAGCGCCATCGAGGAGGCCCTGGCCGCCGTGGACCCGGACACCATCGACGCCCTGAACCAGGCCGCGGCCCAGATCCGCGACTTCCACGAGCGCCAGAAGCAGCAGAGCTGGTTCTTCGCGCGGGAGGACGGGGCCATCGTGGGGTCGAAGGTGACGCCGCTGGATTCCGTGGGCATCTACGTGCCGGGCGGCCGGGCCCTGTACCCCTCCACGGTGCTCATGAACGCCCTGCCGGCCCAGGTGGCCGGCGTGGAGCGCATCGTGTGCGTGACGCCGCCCACCAAGGACGGCACCCTGGACGCCACGGTGCTGGCCGCCTGCAAGATCGCCGGCGTCACCGAGATCTACACCGTCGGCGGCGCCCAGGCCGTGGCGGCTTTGGCCTACGGCACCGAGACCATCCGCCCCGTGGCCAAGGTCACGGGCCCGGGCAACGCCTTCGTGGCCGCGGCGAAGAAGCTCGTCTCGGGAGATGTGGGCATCGATATGATCGCCGGCCCGTCGGAGGTGTGCGTCGTGGCCGATGAGACCGCCGACCCGTCCATGGTGGCCATCGATCTCATGGCCCAGGCCGAGCACGACCCCTTGGCCGCCTGCTACCTGGTCACCTTCTCGGATGCCTACGCCGACGCCGTGGAGGCGGCCATCGCCGACCACATGGAGCGCACCACCCGCGCCGACATCACCCGCGCCTCCCTGGACGACCACGGGCTCATCGTGGTGTGCCCCACCATGGAGCAGGCCTTGGAGGCGGTGAACGTCATCGCCCCGGAGCACTTGGAGATGCACGTGGCGAACGCCATGGAGTACCTCGGCGCCATCCGCAACGCCGGCGCCATCTTCCTGGGGGAGTGGACCCCCGAGGCCGTGGGCGACTACGTGGCCGGCCCCAACCACACCCTGCCCACCGGCGGCACGGCCCGCTACTCGTCGCCCCTTTCCGTGGACGACTTCGTGAAGAAGTCCTCCGTCATCCAGTACACGGCCGCCGCCCTGAAGAACGACGCCCGCTCCGTGGTGCAGATCGCCACCCACGAGGGGCTGTGGGCCCACGCCCAGTCCGTGGCCCTGCGCCTGCAGAGCCTGCTCGCCGCTGAGCAGGCGAGCGTGGCCGGCGGCAGCGCGGCGGCCGGCGTGGATGCCGGCGCGGGCGCGACGACGACGGGCGTGGCCGATGAATAGGGTGCGCGCGGCGGCCCCGTCGTTGGCGGGCCTTACGCCCTACGATCCGAAGTACCTGCCGGCCGAGGCGTTCCTGTCGGCCAACGAGAACCCGCGGGATGTGGACGGCGAGCTGCGGGCCCTCGTGGCCGACCGCATCGCGCGCGTGCCCTTCAACCGCTACCCGGACCCGCTGGCCAACGGCTTGCGCGACCGCATCGCGGAGGCCAACGGCCTGGAGCGGGAATGGGTGCTCATCGGCAACGGCGGTGACGAGCTTCTGTTCGACCTGGCCCTGGCCTGGGGCGGCCCGGGGCGTACTTGCCTGAACTTCCCGCCCACCTTCTCGGTGTACGCGGCCAACGCCCGGCTCACGAACACTACGGTGGTGGACATCGCCCGTCGCGACGACTTCTCCATCGACGAGGAGGCCGCCTTCGAGCGCCTGGCCGCCGGCGACATCGACTATGTCATTGTGGCGAGTCCGAACAACCCCACGGGCTTGCGGGCCCCGGCCGACTTCCTCGAGCGGCTGCTGGATGCCACCGACGCCCTGGTCATGGTGGACGAGGCCTACTTCGAGTTCTCGCGCCAGACCGTGCGCCCCCTGCTCGCGACCCACGAGAACCTCGTCATCCTGCGCACGTTCTCCAAGGCGTTCTCCCTGGCCGGGGTGCGCCTCGGCTACATCCTGGCGAACCCGGCGGTCATTCGCGAGTTCATCAAGGTGCGCCAGCCCTATTCGGTGGACGCGGTGTCCCAGGTCGTCGGCGAGGTGATCTTCGAGCACCGGGCCCGGTTCGAGCCGGGCATCCGCGAGATCATCGAGGAGCGGGGCCGGGTCGCAGAGGCGCTGCGGGCAACCCCAGGCATCGTGCCGTTCCCGTCGGATTCCAACTGGATCCTGCTGCGCATGGAAGACGCCGGCGAGGCCTGGGAGTACCTCTACGAGCACGGGGTGCTCGTGCGCGACTTCTCGGCGACGCCGCTTTTGGAGGGCTGCCTGCGCGTGACCATGGGCACGCCGGAACAGAACGACCAGTTCATCAGCCTGCTGCGGGCCTTCGTGGCCGAGCGGGGGAGCCGCCGCGCCCAAGCGGCGCGGGACTGAAGGAGGAGCATCATGGCGAGAGAGGCGACCATCATCCGCACGACGGCCGAGACCGACATCGCGGTGACCGTGAACCTGGACGGCACGGGACGGGCCGATGTGGCCTCGGGCATCGGGTTCTTCGATCACATGCTGAGCGCCCTCGCGCGCCACAGCCGCATGGATCTCGCGGTGCGCGTGGCGGGCGATCTGGAGGTAGACGGCCACCATTCCGTGGAAGACGCCGGCATCGTGCTGGGCCAGGCCCTGAGGGAGGCCCTGGATGACAAGGCGGGCATCGCGCGCTTCGGCAGCGCGTTCGTGCCCATGGACGAGGCCCTGGTGCTGGCGGCCCTGGACATCTCCGGCCGGGGGCAGCTGCACTGGGCCGTGGACGTGCCCTTCGGCATGGTGGGCGATTTCGACACCCAGCTGGCCCGGGAGTTCTTCATCGCCCTGGCCGCCAATGCCGGCATCACCCTGCATATGCGCCAGCTGGCCGGCGACAACGTGCACCACATTCTGGAAGCGGCCTTCAAGGCCTGCGGCCGCGCCCTGCGCGAGGCCGTGACCATCGACGGGGCCCTGGCCGGCGAGGTGCCCTCCACGAAGGGCGTGCTGTAGCCGGCCGCGCCATGGGCGCCCGGCGTTGTTGACCGTAGCGGTGAGGGGAGTTGCGAAGCAGTGATCGTTGTCGTTGATTACCATAAGGGAAACCTGCTCTCGGTGGAGCGGGGTCTGCGCCAGGCGGGCGCCGAGGTCGTCGTCTCCGACGATCCGGCCCAGGTGCGCGCGGCCGACGCCGTGGTGCTGCCCGGCGTGGGCGCCTTCGCCGATGCCGCCGCATCTTTGGAAGAGCTCGGCCTGGGCGCCGCGGTGACCGACGCCGTGGCGGCCGGGGCGCCGTTTCTCGGCATTTGCCTGGGCATGCACCTCATGTTCGAGCACGGCACCGAGCACGCCCCCGAGGGCGGCCCGCTGCCCGCGGGCCTGGGGCTCGTTGCCGGCACCGTGGACCTCATGCCCAAGACCGACGAGGCGGGCGCGGCCTATAAGATTCCCCATGTGGGGTGGAACTCCGTGGCGTGGGATGGGGCCGACCCGTTGTTCGACGGCCTTGAGAGCGGGGAGTACTTCTACTTCACCCACTCCTTCGCCGCCCCTGAGAGCGCCGCGACCATCGGGCGCACCACCCACTCGGTCACCTTTCCCTGCGCCGTGCGCGTGCCCGGCCGCCCCGTGTGGGGCGTGCAGTTCCATCCGGAGAAGAGTTCGGATGCCGGCGCGCGCCTGCTCGCCAACTTCGTAACCGTTGCCGACGCCGCGGCCGGTCGCCGCGCCGGCGCCGCTACCATGGCGGAAGATTCCGCCCCGTCAAAGGAGTAGCCATGTACCTCTTGCCCGCCATCGATATCCTGGACGGCCGCGCCGTGCGCCTGGCCCGGGGCGATTATGCCGCCGTCA
>CANSQM010000021.1 GCA_947649205.1 uncultured Enterorhabdus sp. | reverse complement strand
GGCCTGGGCGGCCTGCTGCGGGTTGGGGCCCGGCTGGGCCGGGCGGCCGGGCACCGGGGCTCCGGGGGCCGTCGCGGCGGCGCCGTTCGGGCCCGGCGCGGCTTGGGCCATGGCCGCGGGAGCGCCGTTGGGCACCGGGGCACCCGTCGGAGCCGGAGCAGCCGCCGGGGCGGGACGGCCGCCGCGCCCATAGCTGCGGGCCGCGTTATTGCGGCGGCCGATGACCATCTGCATCTCGGCCACCTTGCGTCGCTCCGCCTCCAGGCCATCGGCCATGCCGCGCATACGGCGGTCGAGCGTGGTAATCCACAGGCACAGCGCCAAGACGGCCACCGCCAGGACACCGAGGCCCACGGCTACTAAACCGAATGGCGAAGACAAGAATTCAAACACAGGAACAATCCCTCCCGCAGCGGGCATATCATCAGCTATTCGGATGATAAACGACGCGGGAACGAATGTCGATACAAAAACGCACAGCCCATCGGCCAAAAGGGTGAAAGATCGAAAAGCCCGAACGAGCGTCAATAGGCCGAGCTGTCCCGACCGTGCACCCCACCCGCGCACGCCTCGGACTGCACACCCCGATGGCGCCATTCCGCGCCACCGGAAGGAGCCCGCCGTCGCTTCTGCGCACAGGTCGGGGCACCTTGGCGCATCAGTGTCGCAGGGCCTCCTCGGCCGTCGCCCTACACGGGGAAGACGAGATCGCCCGCCACAATGGGGAAGGGCTCGTCGTCGCCGGGCCGTTCCAGCAGCAGGTGGCCTTCCTCATCCATGCCGCGCACGATGCCAGTCTGCTCTCCCTCGATATCGCGCACCGCGGCCTCCTGGTTCAGGCCGAGGGCCAGATCGAGCCAGCGGCGCCGCACCGAGTCGAAGCCCTCCTCGGCAAAGGAGCGGCTCACCCGTTCCAAACGGTTCAGAATAGCTCCGGCACACTGGGCCCGCGAGGGCTCCGCCGCCGGCCTGCCTATCCCCGCAGCCCCACACTCGCCCGCGGCCGCGCAATCGTCAGCCCCTTCCGCACCGCCCGCGGCCGCCACCATGCGCAGGCTGGCGGCCACCGAAGCCAGCTCCCCCTCGAAGGCGTCCTGGTGCACGTTGAGGCCGATGCCGATGCTCACCCAGGCCAGGCTCCCGTCTTCGGTCACGTCCATCTCGGCCCGAATGCCGCAGAGCTTGCGGCGAAAGAGGGGGCCGTCGGCCACGAGAACATCGTTGGGCCACTTGATGCCCACGGGAAACCCCAGGGAGAGCAGGCCGTCGGCCACGGCCACGGCAGCCCCCAGGGTGAACCAAGGCGCCCGATTGGCGGGAAGGGTCGGCCGCAGCAGGGCCGTCATCCACAGGCCGTCGCCCGCTGCTGAGGCCCAAGGGCGGTCGTGGCGGCCGGTGCCCGCGGTCTGGCTCTCGGCCACGGCCACGGTGAAGGCCGGCGCCCCCTCCTCGGCGGCCCGGCGAATCTCGGTCATGGTGGAACCCACCGTATCGAAGCTGCGGATGGTCCAGGGGTGGCCGAGACGCAACTCAGCGGCGATAGCCCGATGGGGTATCATGGCGAACTCCCTTCCGCCGCCCTAGCGACGGCTGACGTCGGCGGGGAAGGCCCCTTCTTCCCATAGATAGCAGGCGATGGTAGCCGACAGCAAATCGGCGCTGCCCCCGGGGCTCAAACGGTAGGCGGCGCAGAACGCGCCCAGGCGCCCGTAGGCCGCGCGCCCCGCCTCAGTGAACACCGAGCCCGCTTCCAATACGGCGGCAGCGCGGTCCTGCACCTCGGCCAGAAGGCGGTCGTCGCCGCGCCAGAGCACCGTGGTGTCGTCCACCACGGCCATGAGGGCCACGAGGCTGTGGGTCAGGGCCTCCGAGAGGGTAGCCGCCCGCCCGAAGGCCGCGCGCAGGGCCGGCAGCCCCGCCTCGGCCACCGAGGGGAAACCGGCCTCCACCTCGCCGCGGATGCCCGTGGCCCCGTAGCGCCTGTACAGCTTCTCTCCGGCCGTGACCAGCTCGGCCGCCCCCGCCAGTTCCCGTTCCACGAGGCCGGCGGTGGCCGCGCGCGCATAGGCAAAGAGGGACGGGCACCGCACTTCCCCGTGAAGGCGATGCACCTGGGCGGCAAAGGCCGCCAGCATACCGAGGGCGAACAGCGCCCCCCTTTGCGTATTCACGCCGCCGGTCGCCTCCAGGAGGCGACGCTCGGCCGGCACGCCCCGGCGCCGCGCCTGGCGGAACAACTCGGCGGGCTCCCCTTCAAAAGAGAGCCCCAGTTCGATAAACTCCAGGAAGTAAGGGAGAAGGGACGCCGACCCGCACATGAACGTGAGGATGCTCATATCGTCGTGGCTTCCGGTACTGCCAGGGCAAACCAGTCCCGGTTTGCCTGCCGTTGCCACTTCGAGCAACAGACCGTTTACCACCGGCTCAGCCAAAGCCCAGCGCACGTCGTTCAATTCCTTCTCCCCCGCGCATAATCCTATGCCGTTACTTCCCCGGGCGACCGTTACGCGGCTCCTGCCAGAGAACCGGCTCATCGCCCACCACCGCCCCATCGGCCCCTGCCAGAGGGCCTCCGCGGCCTGAAGCGCCACCGCACCGCGCCCGGCCCCTGACCTAGGGCCCCGGCAGCGCGATCGGTGCCGCTAGAAGAACATCGTAAGTGCCAGATACAGCACCGACGGGCACAGCAGGCAGCCCGTGCCGGTGTAGAACGTCGCCGTCATGGCACCGTAGGGAACCAGGCGCTCGTCGGTGGCGGCCAGGCCGGCGGCCACGCCGGAGGTGGTGCCCATGAGACCGCCGAAGATCATGGCGGCCTTCGGGTTGTTCAGCCCCAGGGGCTTGGCCAGCATGGGCGTGGCGATCATCACGATGATGGACTTCAGCACGCCGATGGCGATGGAGATGGCGACCACCTCGGAGGAGGCGCCCACGGCAGCTCCGGTCACCGGGCCTACGATGAAGGTGACGGCCCCGGCGCCGATGGTGGCCATGTCGGCCGCGCTCGTGTAGCCGAAGGCGAAGGCGAAGATGGCGCCGATGATGAAGGCGAGCACCACGCCGATGAACAGGGCCAAGATACCGGGCAGGCCGGCTTTCTTGATCTCATCGATGCTGGCCCCGAAGGCCGTGGACACGATGGAGAAGTCGCGCAGCATGCCGCCGCCCATGACGGCCAGGCCGCTGAACATGGCCACGTCCGACAGGCCCTTCTCGCCACCGGTGGCCAAACCGCCGATGAGGGCCAGGATGAGGCCGAAGACGATGGCGATGGCCGAGCCGGCGATGCGGCCGCGGGTGGCCTTGCCCAGCACATTCGCCAGGGCCATGACCGCGCCCACGACGAGGAACGACATGACCAGACCGTTCTTGGTCATGATATTGGTAACCATTTCAAACAGTTCCATGGCTGGCCCCCTATTCCTTGCTCAGCGGAGGCAGCGGCTCAGAGGGCGCGCCCAGCTTCGAGATGACCGGGATGAGCAGCATGGGCACGATGGTGCCCACAATGCCACAGAGAATGGTGAGCACGCCACCGCCCATGATGGCCGCAGCGACGTCCTGACAGGCCGTCATTGCCACCACGATGGGAATGTACATCGCGCTCCAGAACAAAATGCCGTCCTGGGCCTTGGTCGAGAGCTTGTTCTCCTTCAGCAGCTTGCTCGAGATGAGGATCAGCGCCAACATGGCGAAGCCCACACCGCCGACATTGGAGCCGACGCCGGTGATCATGCCGAGGATGTCGCCCAGCAGCATGCCGCCGAAGAAACATCCCGAGAGCAAGGCTAATCCGTAGATAACCATGAATTGCCCCTTACGTTTCGGTGAGGGGGCACCCCGCGTTACCCCTGCGAGGACGCCCCCTGCGGTTTCTCAGTTACTCGATGACGAACATCACGGCGCCGGCGTCCACGCGGTCGCCGGGAGCGAACTTGATCTCCTTGACCACGCCGTCGCAGGGGCAGGCGATGTTCTGGTTCATCTTCATGGCCTCCATGACGCCGAGCACGTCCTTGGTAGCCACGGTGTCGCCCACGGCGACCTTGACCTCGACCATCTTGCCGGGCACACGAGACTTGACATCCATTGCTTTCTCCTTCTCTAACAGAGCGAATATCTATGATCCAGGGCGCGCACCTCATCCTTATCCATGAGGCGCACGCCCGTGAATCCCTTGGCGAGCACGGTGTTTCCCCCGTCGAAGAGCTCGGCGAGCTTGATGCCCGCCCCATCGGGAAGCTCCAGCTCCACGTCGATGGCAACGCCGCTCTTGACGACGAGGTCGCAGACCGCGCGATGGAAGCCCTCGACGGCATCGAGGGGCCCCATCTTCACCACGAGGTCCAGATCGGACCCTTCGTGGCAGTAGGGCAGGCCGGTAGCCAGGGCCAGCGCTGCGGAGCCGAAGACCCCGCAGGGCAGCCCGGCCGCGGCCGCCAGCGCCCACGCCTCGTCCAGGACGCCGAAGACCGGCAGGTCCGGGACGGTCGTGCAGCGCGATTCCGCGATCACCTGGTAGGGATCGCGGATGAGGCACACCGCCTGCGGGGACACCACGGCCCGCCCCCGCAGGCGGTTGCCCTCCTGGCGATAGGGGGATGCGAACCCCACCGCCAAGCCGGCCAGGCCCGGCTCCTGACGGGACACCACGGCCGGCAGGGCCACGCCGTCGATGACGCCGCGGCGCAGCCGATCCACCTCGGCGACAGGCCACCAGGCCTCGTCGCCGAGGACTTCCACCGCCTGGCGCGCCCGGGCAGCCGGCACGATGGTCACCAGGTCGTGGCGGCGGAAGCGTCCGTCCATGGCTCAGCGCCCCTTGGTCCAGAGCGGGTCGCTCTTGGCCGTGGCCTGGTACTGCTCCTGGGCCTCGAGGAGCCGGGCGAACAGCACGGTCTTGGCCGGGTCGTCGATAACGGCCACCGAGGCGTTGTCGGGCCAGGCGGCCATGAGCTCCAAGGTGTTGGCCGCGGCCCCCATCTGCACGGCGGGGGCCGGCCGCACGATGCGGCCCTTGGTGCGCAGGATGGTGCGGCAGGCCCGCTCCAGGGTCATGGCGGACTGGGCCGTGCAGGCCCGCACCACCACTTCCAGCTCCGGAGCCGTGCGGCGCCGGGCGTAGGTGCAGATGGGCCCGGCGGGGTTCAGCCGATGGCCGGCCCCGCCCACGGGGAAGCTGTCCCCCGTCGGCAGCCCTCCCACTGCCAACGTGGCCCATCCGTCCCGGGCGGCCTCGGGCACCAGGGTGAGGTCGTCGCGCAGGGGCACGCCGTCCATCACGAGCCAGCCGAATTCCTGGCACCCGTACAAATCGTGCACCGCAGCGCCCTTCTCGGCGGCCACGGGAATCAGCTCCAGATCGAGCGGCGTGCCCGCGCACAGCAGGGACGCCCCTTCCGGCACCAAGTCCCACAGCCCCAGCTTCTTGGCATCCTCCAGGGAGGCGCGCAGAAAGCTCGACTCCCCCACCACGAGGGCGGGCCGGTCCTGGCAGAGCGCCGCCAAGAACGAGTCGCGGGAGGAGTGCGCCAGAAACTGCGGGCGCACCCCCGCCTCCTCGAAGGCCCCGCGCGAGAACACGTTCCCGAGCGGCCCGTAGCACAGCAGCACCGCATCCCCCGGCCGGGCCCCGGCGCGCCGCAGGGCCGCAGCCCCCGCCGCTGCCCGCTCGGGCAGCTCGGGCCAGGTGACCCCCACGATGTTCTGGAAGGCGGTGCTTCCCGTGGTGAACGTCGTGTAGGCCAGGTTCAGGGGCGTGTGGATCTCCTCGATGACATGGGCGCTCGTCGGGCCGGCCGCATCCTTGTCGGCCAGGGTGCGCCGGGCCATGGCCGCCAGCGTAGGGGCCGTGGAGAACTCCTCGGTCAGGCGGACGAACTCATCGAGGCGAAGCTGCTGCGCTGCATCCATGACGCGTCCCTACAGGTACTTCCCGGCGACGGAGGCGAACTCCTCCTCCATGCGGTCGATGACCTTGCGGCGCATCATGCGGCCGCCGCGCTCCTCGCCGAGGGTCCCGTGGCCCATGGGGCCGGTGGCGTCGCCGTCGCCGGCCAGCTTCGCGGCCTCCACTTCAGCGATGTGGCGCTGGATGGCCGGGCGCATGTCCTCGACGTTCTCCACCAGCTCGTCCACGCCGCCCAGGTGGTAGAAGAACTGCGGGCCGGCCGCGAAGACCGGGTTCTCCTTGGACAGCTCCTCCAGCCGCTCGATGTCCATCTTCGTGATGCGGGAGATGGAGGTGATGGGCATGACGTGGATCATGGTGCCGAACTCCGGCGACAGGGACAGGATGTGGTCGGCCTGCAACCCGTGGCAGAGGAAGGCGCCGGAGATGGCGCGGCCGATCACGAGCGCGATCACCGGGTGCCCCGCCTTGCGGGCCTCGGCCAGGGCCAGCTGGTAGGAGCCCGTGGCCTTGTTCATGCCGAAGATCTCCTCGATCTTGCCCGGGCCGTTGCCGGGGGTGTCCACCAGCAGCACGAGCGGGCGCTTCTCCCCCACGGGCTTGTCGGCGTCCTGTTTGATGGCGGTGTAGACCACCTTGGCCATCTTGTAGGCCTCTTCCAGGCCGATGACTCCGAAATACACCACGGGGAACTTGTCGTTGAAGGCCTGGGCGTCGTTGGCGATGACCACCACGTCGCGGCCGTCGATGGCCGCCTCGCCCACCACGGCCCCCGGGCCGAGATCCTCGGGGAAGGTGACGTCCCCCACCGTGTTCTCGCGGAAGCTGCCGGGGTCCACCACCATGTCGATGGCGTCGCGGCCCCGTCCGATCATTACCTCAACAGTCATTGACCTGCCTCCTTATCGACGCTGGGCCACAGCGAGGAACTCCGCTGTGGTCATCTCGGGAATCTGCTCGACGTCCTCGTTGCCGAAGTAGGCCCACACGTCGCGCGCGTCCTTCGGCGCCATCTCCACGGACAGCTCGGCCAGGGCCAGCTGCTCGTCCACGAGCGCCTCGCTGCCGATGCGACGGCACTGCACGATCTCGTCGTAGGGGGCCTCCATGATGGCAGCCAGCTGGTCGTGGAAATCGCCCAGGGTGTCCTCCACCAGGTAGTTCGCGTCGCGCATGATGTACTTGTGCTTGCCGCCAGTGGTGCGGTACACCAGAGAGCGGTCGGCGGAATCGAACTCGTCCTTGCCCATCTCCTGCTCGATGACCTCGGGGCCGGTCAGACCCAGGCGGCCCAGATCACTCATGACGATGACGTCGGTGGCCGCGGCCACGAAGCCCATGCCGCCGAAGCAGCCCACCTTCGAGCCGATAAGCGAGATGACGGGGAACTTGCCCTTGGTCTCCTGAATCTGGTCCATCACCTCGGCGTGAGCCAGCAGGCCGGCGTTGGCCTCGTGGAGGCGCACGCCGCCGGTCTCGAAGGAGATGACCACGGCGGGCAGGCGCTCGGCCAGCTCATCGGGGTGCTCTTCCTTGATGCGGTCGTACATCTGGCGGGCCAGCACGAAGGCGCCCACCATCTTGGCCCCGTGCACCTCGCCCACGGCGCCGCCGATGAAGCGGCCCTCCTGGGAGATGACGAACACCGGGTGCTTGCCGATGAGGCCCACGCCGGTCACGCAGCCGTCATCCCATTCCACGGCCTCGCCGAGCACGGGCAGATGGGGGCTGCTCATGCGGTCGGCCGGGCCGGCCAGCTCGGTGAAGGTGCCCTCATCGACGATACCGCGGGCGCGCTCGCGGGCGGACGCGCCGTAGAAGCTCTTGGCCTCCAGCTCCTTCCAATCGCTCATTTACTCCGCCTCCTTCCTTGCCTCTTCCATGGCCTGGCGCATGCGCATGGACACCACGACCGGGGTTGCGTTGTTGTCGTTGATCTCGATCACCGCGTCGGACACCTGGCTCTCGCGCACGAAGCGGTCCAGCACGCGCTCCCACACCTCATCGAAGCCGACGACCGGGGTGCACACCTTGATCTGCACGTCGCCGCCCAGATCGCGCTGCTCGAACATGACCTCCATGTCGCCGGAGCCCACGACGCCGCGGTGGGACCAGCCCACCGGGAACGGACGCGGCTCGTCGGGAGTGAACGTGAAATTGAGTTCCCTCAATGCCATCGGGTAACCTCCTTGTTTATCCAAAAGTCGGAACGTCGGACTTACCAGTTGCGGAACTTCGCGGGCGGGTTGTACAGGCCGCCGGACCAGTTCACCAGGTCCTTCACGGACTTGGCGGCCAACAGGTCGCGATTGGCGCGGCGCACGTCGATGCCCAGGTCGGCCGGGGTCTTGAAGATGCCGCGCTCCCGCAGGGCCGCGGTCTCGGCCGGATCCTCGGCCATGCCCACCTCGGTGAAGCCGGCCACGGCGCGGATGGCGGCCATGCGGTCGGCCATAGAGGTGCACTTGTGCAGGTAGGCGATGCCCTCCTCGGTGACGATGTGGGTGAGGTCGTCGGAGTAGATCATGACCGGGGGCAGGTCGAGCCCGGCGTTCTCGGCCAGGGCCACGGCGTCCAGCTTGTCCACGAAGCCCGGGGCCATCTTCTCGCGGAAGGTCTCCTGAAGTTGCACGACGAGCCGCTTGCCGCGGGGAAGGTCGCCAACCAGCTCGTCGTGCATGCCGTACTCCTCGCCGCACTTCATCCAGCCCGGCGTGGCGTGGCGTCGGCCCTTGGCGTCGCAGCCCATGTTGGGGGCGCCGCCGAAACCGGCGATGCGACTGGCCGTGGCCGTGGAGGAATTGCCGTACTTGTCGATCTGCAGGGTGCCGCCGATGAACATGTCCAGGGCGTAGTGGCCCGCGGTCTGGGCATAGTCGCGGTTCGAGCGCATGGTGCCGTCGGGGCCGATGAAGAATACGTCGGGGCGCGCCTGCACGTAGTCGGCCATGCCCGCCTCGCCGCCGAAGCAGTACATGGTCTTCACCCAACCGGACTCGATGGCCGGGATGAGGGTGGGATGGGGATTGGTCACGAAGTAGGAGCAGATCTTGCCCTTGAGCCCCAGCTCCTCGCCGTAGGTGGGCAGCAGAAGCTCGATGGCGGCGGTGTCGAAGCCGATGCCGTGGTTCAAGCGCTGGATGCCGTACTCCCCGTAGATGCCCTTGATGACCATCATGGCGCGCAGGATCTGCGAGTCGGTGATGAGGGCCGGGTCGCGGGTGAACAAAGGCTCGATGTAGAAGGGCCGCGGCGCCTGGATGACGAAGTCCACCCAGTCGCCGGGAATATCCACGCGGGGCACCTCGTCCACCAGCTCGTTCACCTGCACGATGACGATGCCCTGGTGGAACTTCACCGCCTCGGCGATGACCGCGGTGTCCTCGGTGTTGAAGCCGGTGTAGATGTTGCCGTTCCTATCGGCGGACACGCCCACGCACAGCGCCACGCGCGGCGTGAGATCCACGAAGTAGCGGCCGTAGAGCTCCAGATAGGTGTGGATGGCCCCCAGCTCGATCTTGCCGTCGCGCACGTACTCGGCCAGGCGGCCCGCCTGGGGCCCCGAGAACGAGAAGTCCACCTTCTTGGCGATGCCCTTGTCGAAGACGTCCAGATGGGCCGGGATGGAGAGCACCGACTGCACCATGTGCAGGTCGTGCACCTTCTCGGTGTCCACCTCGCAGAGGCACTGGGCCAAGAAGTCGGCCTGCTTCTGGTTGTCGCCCTCGATGTTGACCTTGTCGCCGGGGCGGATCACGGCCTCGAGCAGCTTCACCGCATCTCCCGCCTCGACCACCTTCCCGTCCATCACATAGGGACGGGCGGCCTCGATGCGCTCACGGTAGTCCCGCTCGAGCGTGTTCCAGATCTTCGGTTCCGTCGTCATTCCTTCTCCTTTCCTTTCCTGATACCTGCTTGCCTTACTTCTCAATGCGGTCCAGATCGGGCAGGTGCATGACACCCAGGCCCACCCGCTCGTGGCACGAGAACACATGGAGGGACGATTCACCGTAGAAGGCCACGGCCACCCATCCCTTGTTGCGCACGATGGCGATCTTCATGGCGAGGCTCGCCGACGACGCCGTGTTCACGAGAACGCCGCGCTTGGCCTCCTCGGTCGCGTGCATGAGGGCGTGAATGGAGCGGCCCTCCTTCTCCACCAGGCCGGAGTTGAGCGCCGCTCCGATGACGGCGCGGGCGGCCTTGGTCTGGAAGTCGGTGTCGCTCGTGCCGCCCACCTCGGTGGCCACGGCCACGATGCCCTCGCGAAGGAACTGCCGCTTGAGGGCGTCCTCCTCGGACTTGGTCTCGGTCATGGACAGCTGGAGCGCCCGGCGCCCCAGGCCCTGGGGGCCGATACCCTTGATTTGAAGCCGTTCGTAGTCGATAGCATCCATGAGATCCCACCGCCCTCTCGGGGGCCGCCCCGGGAAGAGGCGGCCCGCTCATCGAATGGTTCGCGATTGAAACGCTGGACTAGAGGACCAGTCCGATGGTGGCGACGAAGACGCCGGCGGCAATGGCCGACACGATGACGCCGGAGATGTTGCAGCCCATGGCAATGGGGATGACGATGGCGAAGGGGTTCTCCTCCTCCACCGCATGCTGGGCAAGCTTGGTCGTCGTGGGCATGCAGGAGATACCGGCGATGCCGACGGCGGGGTTGAAGGACTTGCCGGTCTTCTTCCCCACGAAGTACATGACCCAGCCGCCGGCGATGCCGCCCACGGCCGAGATGGCCAGGGCCAGGATGCCGAGGACGAGGATGATGCCCACGGTGGGGTTCAGGATGGTGCTCGCCTCGCAGAGGCAGCCGAGCACGAGACCCAGGAACAGGGAGGAGAAGCTCGTGATGCCGCCCTCCAGCAGCTCCTGATAGGGCATGATCTTCGCTTCCTTCACGGCCATGCCGAGGAAGAAGGACAGCATAAGAGGCGCGGCCACGGGCAGCAGCAGGCACAGCAGCAGGCAGACCACCACGATGAAGACGAACTTGGCCTTCTGGGACACCTGGGGCATGTCGAACTCGATGTCGATGCCGCGGTACTTCTTGGGCACCATGGCCTTGATGATGTAGGGATAGCCCGCGTAGGTGAGGGACAGGTACAGGTAGGCGATGATGGAGACGGACACGAACAGCTCCGGCTTCATCATGAGGGTGCCGAACAGCACCATGGGCCCGTCGGCGCCGCCGATGATGGCCACCGAGGCGGCGCTGGCCGGATCGAGGCCGAAGAAGTCGACGCCGAGGGCCAAGGTGACGAAGGTGCCCAGCTCGGCGAAGATGGCAATGATGATGCAGGTCCAGGGGCGAGCCAGCAGGAAGCTGATCTCGCTGCGGGCGCCGATGCCCATGAACACAAGGCAGGCGATGAGGTTGTTGGAGAACATGAAGTTGTAGATCGGCTGCAGGAAGTTCACCTGAATGGCCGTCATGAGGTCATCGGTCTCGCTGACGAGCGGGTCGATGATCAGGGTACCCGTGGTGCCGCCGTCCAGGAACAGCACGCCGCAGTTCACGGCGATCATACCGAGGCCCATGGGGACCATGATCAGCGGCTCGAGCTTGCCCTTGAAGCCGAAATAGGCCAGTACGAAGCCCAGAATCGTCAGCCCCACGCGCACGGCCCCCAGAATGGGGTCGGTCATGAACAGGGTGGCGATGCCGGGGAAAATCTGAGCTAAAACATCCATCTTAGTTCGTTTTCCTTTCGGAGATCAGAGGAGCGGGCGCAGGGGCGCCCAGGGGCAAATCAGATACTCGGTTTAATCGGAATCCTGGGATTTGCTGCGGTTCATCAGCTTGTTGATGACCACGATGACGCCGATGACCAAAAGGGAGATCGCCGCCGTCAGCGCATACGTGAGAAGCGCATACAAGTTGACATCCATCCTCGTCTCACCTCCTTAAGGCAACAAAAAAGCAGAGCATCCGGCTTTCGCTCAAATACTCTGCTTCTCATAACCTTATGATGCGACGTCCGAGGACGCTCTGCATATTTTGAGACTTCCCTTTCCCCACGCTCGGTTCGAGGGAAATCTAGCTGTTGCTGCCATCATACGGACTTGGCACCGAAACGTCAACACCAATTCTCCAACTTTTTTCCCATCTTAGGAAAATAGCTGGTCAACCTGGATTTTTGTGCACCTGCACTAGCTGATTTGAGAGCTGCCGCGCCTCTGCGGGACTCTGAAATTATCCCTCGGACACCTGGGCCACGAGCTCGGCCAGCTCCGCCACGGTGGCCTCGTTGCGGGCCGCCTCCTGGGCCGCTTCGGGCGCCGCCTCGTCGGCCTCGCGGGCCGCTGCCTCACCGAGGGCCGCCACAGCGGCGGCGGGGGCCTTGGCGCACCCCGGGCAGCGCAGGGTCACCTGGGTGCCGGCCCCCAATTCGCTCGTGTACACCATCTGGGCGTCGGGCCCGAAGAAGCCCACCATGCGGTCGTGAACGTTCTTCACGGCAATGCCCAGACCCGTGGATGATTCCACCTGGGTGATGTTGGCGCAGGTCTCCTCGCTCATGCCCACACCGTCGTCCCCCACCACGATGACCACGTCGTCGCCGTCAGCCTCGGCCTGGATGCGGATGGTGAGCCGCCCCTCCGAGGGCATGGCGTGCTTGATGGCGTTCTCCACCAGCGGCTGCACGAGGAAGGGGGGCACCATCATGGACTGGAGCGCCGGGCTCGCCTGTACCTCCAGGGCCAGGCGCGTCTCGCCGAAGCGGGCCAGCTCGAAGTTGAAGTAGCGCTGGACCTGATCGAGCTCCCGAGCCAGGGAGATACGCTCGGTGGAATCTTCCAGCGTGCGGCGGTAGAACACGGCGAACTCCCGCAGCAGGGTACGGGCCTTCATGGGATCGGTGCGGATGAACGAGGCGATGGTGTTGATGGTGTTGAACAGGAAGTGGGGGTTGATCTGGGTCTGGAGCATCTTCAGCTCCATGGCGGTGGCCAGCTTGCGCTGGGTCTCCATTTCCACGGCGGCCATCTGGGTGGCCAGCAGCTGGGCGAAGCCGTGGGCGATGGAGCGCTGGGTCTCGGTGATCTTGTTGCCGTTGCGGTAGTAGAACTTCAGGGTGCCCTCCACGCGGTTGCCCACCCACAGCGGCTCCACGATGGCGGCCTTGATGCGGCTCTCGTCGGGCGGCTTGGGCAGGCCGATCTCCTCGGGCGTGAGCAAAACGAGGGTCTCCCCCTGGCGGATGGCCTCGTGGGTGGCGCTCGTGCGGATGGCGATGCCCGCCGGGTTGTGGGCCTCCTGGTAGCCGGCGTAGCCGAGCACCGACTCGCGGTTGGTGAGGGCCACGGCAATGGCCGAGGTGTTGGGTAGCAGCAGCTCGCAGACCTCCTGGGAGGCATGGGCCGTGAGCCCCTCCCCCATGGCATCGATCATGGAACTGGCCAGCTGCAACATGGCATCGGATTGCAGGGCGCGCACCGAATCGGGATCCATCATGAGGCGGATGACCACCACGACCGACACGGTGAACACCGCCCCAGACACCACGAGCACCGGCACGGGGAAGTCAGGCTGGGAGAAGGTCCACACCAAGGTGATGGCCGCGATGGCCGCGATGGTGGCCCCGAGCATCTCCAGGTTGAACTTCGACACGCCGATGCCGCGGCTGAACGCCGATGCCGATTCCGCTTCCCGCTTCGCCATGGCCCCTCCTGAGCGTCACTGAAATTGACGCCAGTATAGCAAAGGCGGGAGCCCTAGGCCACGGAGGCGAATTGGTTCACGACGAGCATGATGGCGGCCACAATGAGGAAGCCGGCGAACAGGAAGCGCAGCTGGCGCTCGGGCACGCGGGGCACGAGGCGGGCGCCGAGCATGGCGCCGGGCACCGAGCCGCAGGCCACGGCGATGCCGGCGACCCAGTTGATGTTCCCCAGCACGGCCTGGGTCACCACGCCGGGCACGGCCAGGATCATGACGGCGATGAGCGAGGTGCCCGAGGTGTAGCGCATGGACAGGTGGGCCAGGGAGATCATCATGGGCACCATGAGAAAGCCGCCGCCCACCCCCACGTAGCCCGAGGCCAGTCCTGCCACCAGGCCGATGCCGGCGAAGAGCAGCAGCTGGCGGCGGCCCACGTCGACGGGACCGTCGATGATGGCGGGAGACTGCGAACTGTCGGCAGTCTCGGGTGTCGCACCAGAGGCAGCGGCGTTCGGGGCGCCGTCAGCGGGGGCGTCGGCCGAATTCCCCTTCCCCGCGCCCCTCTTCTGGGGAGCTGCCCCCTTGGGCACGGCCAGGGCCTTGCGGAACATGGTGGTGGCCGAATAGGCGATGACGAGGGCCGCCGCGCCCATGATGGCCCAATCCGGCGACTGGGTGGCGAGCCACACGCCCAACGGCGAGGTGACCGCCCCACCAAGGCCGGCGGCGATGCCGAGCTTCGGCACGCAGGTGCGGTTGCGAATGCGGGAAACGGCTCCGGAGATGGACGTGGGAATGATCGTGAACAGCGAGGTGGCCGTGCACATGAGGGAGTCCATGAGGTAGCCGAGCTTGAAGATGGGCACGAGGAACATGCCGCCGCCCACCCCGAGCAGGCCTGACAGCACGCCCACGACGAAGCCCACCGCCAGGGAGGCGGCGGCCATGACTGCGACTGCCTCCACCGCCTAGTCCTCCATGTCGAGGCGAATCTGGGTGGTCATGCCCGCATCGATGGAGGGCCGGGGCACGACCGGAGCAGCGGAAACGCCGCCGGTCCCGGGCATGCCGGCCACCACTTCCGCCCCGGAAACGTCCGGAGCGGCCGCAGGGGTTCCGGGAGCCGGAGCCACGCCCGCAGGAGCCGCACCGGCCGGCGCGGGAGCGCCCATGGCGGCGCGGGCAGCGGCTCGCTCGGCGACATCGGCCGCGGCCGCTTCCACCCGCAGCATGCTGGAGCGCACCAACGCGCTGGACAGGATCTGATCGGATTCCATACGGCCCATGGCCTCGGGCCACACGTACTGGAACTCGAAGTACTTCGCGCAGTGGGCCTCGGCATAGGCCGAGGCGGCCCCGGTCGCGGCCTTGGCGGCCAGGCGGTAGGCCTTCTTGTCCGAGCAGGCGAAGCTGCGCAGCCAGGCCGTGAGCCGGATGCGATTGCGCAGGCCCGATTCCAAGAACGGCCCCGGATAGGGCTCCAGGGAAGCGGGCTTCACCTGCTGCAGGTCGATGAGGGCGCGGCTGTACTCCAGCTTGCGGTACTCGTAGAGCCAGCGGAAGATGTCCTGGCGGAAGCGGGTGCCCTCGCTGTTGGAGGCCGGGGGCAGATGGCGCAGCACCCACTGGTTGTCGAACCAGATATCGGAGCCGTACATGCGCAGGTTCAGCATGTAGTCCAAGTCCTCGCCGCGGGTGATCCAGGGGTCGAAGGCCAGACGGCGGAACGCTTCCTTATGGACGGCCAGACAGCCGCCGCACACGTGGTTGGAGCGGGACAGGCGCGGGCCCTTCATGGCCGCGGTGATCCACTGGTTGAAGTAGCGCCCCTGCTGCCAGAAGCGGTTGTACCACTTGTCCTCCCACTTCGAGAGGTAGGAGCCCTCGTCGTTGAGGTAGTAGCCGGTCTTCGCCACGATGGGCACGCCCTGGCGCGTGAGCTTCCCCAGGCCGTACATGGCCTTGGTGAGGAACTCGGGGTCGTCCACCACCTCGTCGTCGTCGAGGAAGACCGCGGCATCGAAGCCGAGCACGTTGGCCACGAGCAGGCCGAGGTTGCGGATGGCGCCGTAGCCGGACAGGCCGATCTCCTTGGAGAGGCGCTCGATGTTGAGCTGGGCCATGCGCTGCTCGATGAGGGCCATCTCCGCCGCCCCGATGACGAGCGTGGTGACACCGGGATGCTCGTTGCAGATGGCCTGGACCTTCTCGGCGGCCTGGGCCTCGATGGACACGTCGGCCGATACGAGGATGACGACGAGCCCCAGGCCCTCCACCTTCTCCAGGGACGCGAGGCAGCGGCCGAGCTCGCCGGGCTGGTTGGGCGCCGTGGGATGGTCGTAGGTGGCCACCACGTCGGTGCCGCCGCGATGACGGCGCGGGTAGATGAAGGTGGGGATGATGACGACGGGGTTCATAGGATTCCTCTCGCATATCTTCGGTTCGATTACATCGAACGTCACTATTGTAACCCCTTACGGCCCGGGAGCAAAAAACCGTCCGTCAACGCACATCTTACCGACGGCGACCGCCGCGGGAGGGGCCAGCCCCCTTCTTGCGGTAGCGCTTCGAGTAGGCCGCCTTGTCCTTGTTCAGGCGCCGGGCCTGCTCGCGGCGGTCGCGCACGTCGGCCGCCTCCCGGCACAGGGCCTGATAGGAATCGTAGCGGGCACCGGGCAGCGTGCCAGCGGCCACGGCCGCGCACACCGCGCACCCCGGCTCGCCCTGATGGGTGCAGTCGCGGAAGCGGCACTCCTCGGCCAGGGCCTCCACATCGGGGAAGGCCGCCTCAATGCCCGCCTCGGCATCCCACAGGCCCAGGCCGCGCACCCCGGGCATGTCCACGATGCGGCCGGCCCCGGGCACGGCCACGATCTCGCGGCTCACCGTGGTGTGGCGCCCCTTGCCGTCGCCCTCGCGCACGGCCCCCACTTCCAGCACCTCGGTGCCCACAAGCATGTTCACCAGGCTCGACTTCCCCACGCCGGACCGACCGATGAGCACTGTGGTGGTGCCCGGGGCCAGCAGGCGGCGCACGGCCTCCACCGAGGCGGGGTCGGCCTCGGATACCACGAGCACCTCGGTTTCGGGGCCGGCCAGAGCCTCCACGGCCTCGCGCACCGCCGCCGTGGCGACCTCATCGGTCAGGTCGCCCTTGGTGAGCGCCACGGTGACGGCGGCCCCGGTCTCGAAGGCCAGCACGAGCTCCCGCTCCAGACGGCGCAGGTTCACCTCGCCCACGGGCTGGGCCACGATGACCCGCTCGAAGTTGGCGGCCAGCACCTGGGGCAGGGCCCGCTCCGTAGGATCCTTCCGCACGAATTCCCGGATGCGGGGGGCGATGGCCTCGATGACCCCCTTGTCGTGGGCGGCGGGCACCGACACCGTGACCACGTCCCCGATGACGGCCCGCTGGTCGTGGCCCTTCACGAGGGCCGTGGCGTGCTCGCAGCGCAAACGCTCGCCGTCGGGGAAGCGCACGAGAGGGTAGCCGCGGTCGAGCTTCACCACCTCGCCGGTGCGCAGGGCCCCCTCGTCGGTCTCGCCTTCACGGCACGGCGCCTCGGCCATTAGCGCTGCCCCTCTCTCATCTGGTGGAATACGAGGATCATGATGGCGCCCAGCAGCACGAGGCCCAGCCCCGGCAGGAAGGCGCCGATGTCGAAGACCTGCTCGGTGACCGCGCCCTTCTCCACGACGCTCACGGTATCGGCGTGCAGGTCGGTCAGGCCCTGGTGCTCGGGGCAGGACAGGTAGAAGATGCCGCGGATCTGCAGCATGGTGCCCCGCCGCCCGTAGGCGCCGTAGGTGTCGATACCCTCGGTGGCGTCCTTCGAGATGAACACCGGCACCTCGGAGCGGCCCTTGTCGTTGCCCTGGAGCACGATCCAGCAGAAACCGGGGTTGAACTCGGCGTTGATGCGGTCGCCCACCACCTCGCCGGTCACCTGCACGATCTGGTTGTTCAGGTAGGAGTCGGCCTCCTGCAGGGCGCCGATGGAGGTGTCGTAGATGAAGGAGCTGTCGGGCTTCTGCTGGGGATTCAGCAGGTTGTTCTCGCTCACGCCCTCGCCGAACACCGGGTCCGGCACGGGGGGCAGCGTGGGCGCTTCCTCCCCTTCCGTCCCCGCCGCGCCCTCGGCACCCTCAGCCTCGCCGGCGTTATCGGCAGGAGCATTCCCGTCGCCTTCGAGGCTCGGGTTGCCCGCAGCGCCTTCCCCCGCGCCGGCGCCCTGGTTGCCGGAACCGTCGCCCGGGCCCGGGGCCGGCCCGTTCGGGACAGGTCCGCTGCCGTCGTCCTTGGCCGAGGGGTCCACCACGCCCGCTTCGTCGGTGGGCACATCCTGATTGGTGGTCACGTCCTCGGGCCGGTTGATGGGGTCGTCGGCCCAGGCCACGCCGACACTGCCCACGGCCAGGGCCAGGGCGAGGGCGGCCGCGAAGGCACGGGTCGGGCGCTGCGGTGTTCTCATGGGTTCAACCTCGGCTTCACCCGGGGCACGAGGGAGGCGCCCACTTCCACGATGAGCGCCAGCAGCGTGACGAACTCGAGGCGGCCGGCCCACATCTGCAGGATGTAGAACAGCTCCAACGTAGCCGGCATGCCCGGCTGGGCCAGAGACGTAGTGATGCCGCCGTTGGAGGTCATGGCCACCGACTCGAAGATGGCGGGAATGGCCTCGCCGCCGTGGGCGATGCCCACGAGCGCGCCGACGACATAGGTGATGACGTAGAGGATGAACACCGTCATGGCCTCTTTCACGATGTTCGGCGTGAGCGTGCGCCGTCCCAGATGGCTGTAGGACACCACTACGCGGGCCGAATCGGGGGCCAGGGCCTCCTTCACGTTCGCCACGATGGACTTGAAGATGATGCCCATGCGCGAGAACTTGATGCCGCCGGCGGTAGAGCCGGAGGAGCCGCCCACGGCCATGACGAAGGCCAGGGTGAGGAAGGCGCCGTTGGAGAACACCGTGGTGATCTGATTGGTGGTGACCACCTGGAAGCCCGTGGTGGTGAACACCGAGATGATCATGAACAGGCCGCGCCGCAGAAGCGTCAGCATGTCGTCGAACAGCGCCCACGACGACAAGGTGGCCGTGAACACGAAGGCCATGACGCCGATCCACAGCACCATGGTCTTGGTCTCCAGGTCCTTGAAGAAGGCCCCGGCGCGGCCCTTCCACACCTCGGCGTACAGCACGAAGCTGATGGAGCCCAGGATCATGAGCACCATGAGGATGCATTCCAGCGGGAAGGAGTGGTAGTACATGATGGACAGCTGCATGGGCGCGAAGCCCCCGGTCATGAAGCCGGAAATGGACACCCACAGCGCGTTGAGGAAGGCGCGCGCCGGCTCCATGCCAAGCCCTAAGCACAGCGCAGTGATGATGACGGTGGCCACGGTGACGATGAGCAGGGTGATGCGGGCGATGAACTGGGTGGTCTGCACCACGTTGGGCACTACATGCTCGCTGCGGCCCTCCGACGAGAACAGCGACGCGCCGCCGCCGCGCCCGAACAGCCCGAACGACAGGGCCACCACGATAAGGCCGAGGCCGCCCAGGGCGTGAATGGCGAAGCGGAACATGTTGTCGGCGTAGGAGAGGTGGTCCAGGTCCACGATGACCGAGGCGCCGGTCGTGGTCAGCCCCGACACGCCGTCGAACACGGCATCCAGGTAGGTGGCGTAATGCCCCGAGAAGTACAGCGGGATGGAGGCGAACAGGGCCAGCACCACCCAGGCGAAGCCCGTGACGGCCAGCGCCTGGCGCCGCGAGAGGCGCCCGGGCTCAATGCGCAGAAAGCGCAGGGAGCAGCCGCCCACCATGGCAATGCCGATGGCCACCAGGTAGCGTGAGGCCGGCTCCCATTCCTGGAAGATAAGGGCCGTGCCGAAGGGAGCCAGCATGAGCACGGCGAAGAACAGGATGAGCGTGCCGAGGTAATGGCCGATGACCCGCAGGTCATAGAGGGTGAATCGCTGCCACATGAAACTATCCCAGCACGATGCGGGTCAGGGCCATGAGCACCCACAGCCCGATGATGAAGCTGATGATGGACAGCAGTACGAGCGTGATGGCGGTGGCCGGCGTGGCCGGCTTGATGACCGGATGCTTGCGAGCCACGGCTACCACCCCGCTTTCCCTCGGTATGTCGGCGATTTGGTCATGGGGGTATTCTAGTACAATGGGGGCTGAGGGTCACCAACGGTAACCCTATCGCCATGGCAAACGGAGAGTTGCGCCTCGCCGCTTGCCGGAGCCGCAGGTATTCTGGTTCGCTCACCATCTGATAGAGGAAGGAAACGCCATGGACACGCGGGACTTCGAGCAGGAACTCCGAAGCATCATTGGGGCCGATCGCGTGCTGGCCGACGAACCCCTGGCGGCCCACACCACCTTCCGCATCGGCGGCCCGGCCCAGTGGCTCGTGCTCCCTTCCTCTGAGGACGAGGTGACCGCCGTGGTGTCGGCCTGTCAGGAAGCCGCCGTGCCCTGGCGCGTGCTGGGGCTCGGCTCCAACGTGCTGGCCCCCGACGAGGGCCTTGCCGGGGTCACGGTAAAGCTGACGGAGAACTTCTCGGCCGTGGACGTGCTGCCGGGCGGCCTTGTGCGGGCCCAGGCCGGGGCAACGAACGCCGCGGTGGCCGAGGCGGCCTGGACCGCGGGCCTGGCCGGCTACGAGTTCGCCAGCGGCATTCCGGGCACCGTGGGAGGGGCCGCCATCATGAACGCCGGCGCCTACGAGGGCCAGTTCTCCGATGTGGCCGTCAGCGTGCGCTGCCTGGTTCCCGATGGGACACACTGGCGCATCATGGATGTGCCAGCGCCGGAGGCGGCGTGGGGCTATCGTCACAGCCGCATGATGGAGGAGGGCTGGGTGGTACTCGGCGCCACCTTGCAACTGCGTGCCGACGACGGCGCCGCCATCCGGGAGCGCATGGACGACCTGCGCGAGCGCCGCGAGAGCCGCCAGCCCTTGGAGATGCCCTCGGCCGGCAGCACGTTCAAGCGGCCCGAGGGCTACTTCGCCGGCGCCCTCATCCAGGAGGCCGGCTGCCAGGGCCTCACCGTCGGAGGCGCCCAGGTGTCCGAGAAGCACGCCGGCTTCGTCGTGAACACCGGCAACGCCACCGCCGCCGACGTGCTGGCCCTCATCGCCGAGGTGCAGCGCCGTGTCCACGACGCCAGCGGCGTGCAGCTCGAACCCGAAGTAAGGCTGTGGTCCTAGGGGGGGCTACCCACGACAAATGAGCGGCGCCTGCGGAACTCGACCGCGCATTGAGAAAGGCTGCAAGACGGTGCAGCAACGATTGGCGGCGGGATTGTTCTGCGGTTTCCCCGCGACATAACTACGACTCTGGGAGCCTATGATAGGCGCCCAGAATCCCCTTGTCCGAGGAGCCGCCATGGAACAACGCAGCCTTCCCTTCTCAAATCGTTGGATGTTCAACCGCGTCATGCTGCAGGAGTCGATCTGCCGAAAAGTCATCAAAGCGGTCACCGGCATCGACGCGGGAGAAATCTCTTACCTCAATGCCGAGCAAGTGATCGAGCCCTCTCCCGAGAACCACGGCGTTCGCATGGATGTGTACGCCCAGGATGGCAGCCATATGTACGATATCGAGATGCAAACGGAACCGGAGTTCCTTCTCGGAAGGCGATTCCGCTACTATCAATCGGCCCTGGACACCCGGGGCCTCTCGCGCGGTGCCGACTACGACAAACTGCTGGAGAGCTTCATCATTTTCATCTGCAAGAAAGATCCCTTTCACGAGCAACTCCCCGTTTACACCATCGAGCGATTGTACCGCGAGGCCCCTGCCCTCTCCATTGGGAATGATGCCCATTGGATTGCCCTCAACGCAGAGGCCTGGGGCGGCCTGGCCGATGACGCCTTGCTCGATATGCTAAGATACATAGAAACCGAAGCGCCTTGCGGGCCGCTATCCCAGGAGATTCACGCAGCCGTGACCCGGGCGAACGAGGACTGGAAGTGGGTGGGCAAAGTGTGGTCAGTCAGCACAATCGAAGAGAATGATGCCCGTCGCCGTCGAATCGGCTTGCGCCTCGCCCGCAAAGAAGGTATCGAGGAAGGGGCTGCCCGATTTGCCGCCCTCACTGAGCAACTTCTTGCCGAAGGTCGCCTCGATGATCTCAAGCGAGCCACCCAGGACAAGGAATTTCGCGATGCCCTGCTCGCGGACTTCGAGGGGCCTTCCCGCGAGTAGTCGTTTCCCAAGTACTGCGGGCGCGCACTTGTCCTGGCATGAAGAAGGGGCCTGGTGGCCCCTTCTTGGTTGGTAGTGCTAGAGAGCGCTCATTCTATCCGCGGAAGTAGTCCACGCCGCCCTCGAAGAGGGGCTGGTAGGTGTTGCCGAAGGCGTTCTTGTAGAGGCCCGCACCGCTTCGCTCGGTGTGGCCCATCTTGCCGAGCACGCGGCCGTCGGGGCTCGTGATGCCCTCGATGGCGAGCACGGACCCGTTGGGGTTCGCTGCCAGGTCCATGGAGGGCACGCCGGCCCCGTCCACGTACTGGGTGGCAATCTGACCGTTCGCGATCATGGTGTCCAGCAGCGCGGGAGGTGCCACGAAACGGCCCTCGCCGTGGCTGATGGCCACGGTATGCACATCGCCCACATTCATACGGCTCATCCACGGCGACAGGGTGCTGGCCACGCGGGTGCGCACGAGCGTGCTCTGATGACGGCCAATGTGGTTAAAGGTGAGGGTAGCGCACTCCTCGTCCATGGGACGGATGTCGCCGAAGGGCACGAGCCCCAGCTTCACCAGAGCCTGGAAGCCGTTGCAGATGCCGAGCATGAGCCCGTCGCGGCGCTGCAGCAGGTCGCGCACGGCCTCGGTCACCTGGGGAGCGCGGAAGAAGGCGGTGATGAACTTCGCCGAGCCGTCGGGCTCGTCGCCGCCGGAGAAGCCGCCGGGAATCATGACGATCTGCGACTCGCCGATGAGCCGCGCCAGCTCGGCGGTGGACTCGGCCACGGCCTCGGGCGTCAGATTGTTCACCACGTACACCGTCGGGATAGCCCCGGCCCGCTCGAAGGCGGCCGCCGAATCGTACTCGCAGTTGTTGCCGGGGAACACCGGGATGACCACCCGCGGGCGGGCGATGGCCTCACCCGTGAACACCGCCGGGGCGCCCCCCTCGAAGCTGATCGCGGGCACGTCCTCGGCCGCCGCGCGGTCCTCGGCGCTGGTGCGGTAGGGGAACACGCCCTCGATGCCGCACTCCCAGGCCTCCTGCACCGCCGCCAGATCGGCCACGGCGCCCTCGCAGGCCAGCACGTACTCCTCGGTCACCGCGCCCAGAGCCACCACATCCACGTTGGCGGCCAGGCCCGCGTCCTCCAGGCGCGTCACCACCGACTGGGCCGTCTCGCCCGCGGCCAGCTCCACCACGAAGGTGCCGTAGGCCGGATCAAACAGCGAGCCTGAGGCCACGGCGTCGGTCAGGGCCACGCCCAAACCGTTGCCCACGGCCATCTTCACGAGGGTCTCGGCCAGGCCGGCCGCGCCGCTGCTCGCGCAGGCCCGCACCACGCCGGCGCCGATGAGATGCTCCATGGCGTCGAAGGTGGCGCACAGGCTGGAGGCCAGGGTATCCTGACAGGAGACCCACACCAAGTTGTCGCCGGCGGCCTTCAGCTCCGGCGAGGTCACGCGGTCAATGTTGCCGATGGCCGTGGCGAAGGACACGAGCGTCGGCGGCACGTCCAGGTCCTCGAAGGAGCCGGACATGGAGTCCTTGCCGCCGATGGCGCCCACGCCGAAATCGACCTGGGCCATGAGCGCGCCGAGCACGGCCGCCATGGGCTTGCCCCAGCGCTCCGGATCCTGACGCAGCTTCTCGAAGTACTCCTGGAAGGTGAGGTACATATTCTTGCGCTCGAAGCCCGTGGCCACCAGCTTCGCCACGGAATCGAGCACGGCCATGTAGGCGCCCGCATAGGGGTCCCAGTCCGACAGGTACGGGTTGAAGCCCCAGGACAGGCCCGACACCGTGGTGGTCGCGCCGCCGAGCACCGGCAACTTCGCCACCATGGCCAGAGCCGGGGTCAGCTGGCGGGAGCCGCCGAAGGGCATGAGCACCGTGGCGGCGCCAATGGTGGAGTCGAAGCGCTCCACGAGGCCCTTGTTGCAGGCGTGGTTGATGTCGCCCATGAGCGCTGCCAGGCCCGCTTCCAGGGAATCGGCCGCAGCGGCAGCCTCCACCACCGGGTCCGTCAGGCTGGCCGCCGCTTCGAAGGCGCGGTCGCAGGGAGTGGCCGCACGACTCTCGTCGGCCGGAGCGGGCACGGCCACGGCCGCGTGCTTCGGCGCGCCGTTGCTGGCCAAGAAGTCGCGGCTCACGTCCACGATGGTGGTGCCGCGCCAGTGCATGCGCACCCGCGGCTCCTCCGTCACCACGGCCACCGGGGTGGCCTCCAGGTTCTCCTCGTGAGCGAGCGCGATGAACGCCTCCACGTCCTCGGGGGCCAGGGCCACGGCCATGCGCTCCTGGGACTCGGAGATGGCCAGCTCGGTGCCGTCAAGGCCGTCGTACTTCTTGGGCACGGCGTCCAGGTTGATGTCCAGGCCGTCGGCCAATTCGCCGATGGCCACCGACACGCCGCCTGCACCGAAGTCGTTGCAGCGCTTGATCATGCGGCAGGCGTCGCCGCGGCGGAACAGGCGCTGGATCTTGCGCTCCACCGGCGCGTTGCCCTTCTGCACCTCGGCCCCGCAGCTTTCCAGCGATTCCACGGAATGGGCCTTGGAAGAGCCCGTGGCGCCGCCGATGCCGTCGCGGCCCGTGCGGCCGCCCAGCAGCACTACCACATCCCCCGGGGCCGGCGTCTCGCGCCGAACGTGGTCGGCCGGGGTGGCACCCACCACGGCGCCGATTTCCATGCGCTTGGCGGCATAGCCGGGATGGTACAGCTCGTGCACCTGGCCCGTGGCCAGGCCGATCTGGTTGCCGTAGGAGGAATAGCCGGCCGCCGCCGTGGTCACCAGCTTGCGCTGGGGCAGCTTGCCGGGAATAGTGTCGGCCACGGGCACCGTGGGGTCGGCAGCACCGGTCACGCGCATGGCCTGGTACACGTAGGAGCGGCCCGACAAGGGGTCGCGGATGGCGCCGCCCACGCAGGTGGCCGCGCCGCCGAAGGGCTCGATCTCGGTGGGATGGTTGTGGGTCTCGTTCTTGAACAGGTACAGCCAGTCCTGCTCCTCGCCGCCCACATCCACCTTGCACCGAATGGTGCAGGCGTTGATCTCCTCGGACTCGTCCAAGTTCGTGAGAATGCCCTGCTTCTTCAGCCACTTCGCACCGATGGTGCCCATGTCCATGAGGCACACGGGCTTCTCGTCGCGGCCCAGCTCGTGGCGCAGCTCCAGGTAGCGGTCGAAGGCGGCCTGCACGTTGGCGTCGGCGATGGCCACGTCATCGAGCACGGTGCCGAAGGTGGTGTGGCGGCAGTGATCGGACCAGTAGGTGTCGATCATCTTGATCTCGGTGATGGAGGGGTCGCGGCCCTCCTCGGCGAAGTAGGCACGGCAGAACTGGATGTCGGCCAGGTCCATGGCCAGGCCGCGCTCGGCGATGAAGGCGGCCAGCTCATCGTCGGAAAAGCCCGTGAAGCCCTCGATGACCTCCACGTCGGCGGGACGCTCGAAGGCCATGGCCAGGGTGTCGCGGGTATCCAGCGAGGCCTCGCGGGCCTCCACCGGGTTGATGACGTAGCGCTTCACCGCTTCCACGGCGGCCTCGTCCAGATCGCCCTCCAGGTAGTACACCACGGCCGAGCGCACAAGCGGGCGCTCCCCCTGGCTGATGAGCTGGATGCACTCGCTCGCAGAATCGGCGCGCTGGTCGAACTGGCCGGGCAGGAACTCCACGGCGAACACTGCGGCCCCGTTCGCCTCGGGCAGCTCGAAGGTGGCGATGTCGGACTGCGGCTCGGAGAACACCGTGGGTACGCAGGCGGCGAACAGCTCCTCGCCGATGCCCTCCACGTCGTAGCGGTTCACCAGGCGCACGGCCGCGAGCCCCTGAATGCCCACGATGTCGCGCAGCTCGGCGGCCAGGGCGCGGGCCTCGCCGTTAAACCCGGGCTTCTTCTCAACATAGACGCGAGATACCATGAATCTGCCTCTCTCTCAAATGAACACGAGCGGGAACGGACAAAGGGGCGCCCCTCGGCACCCCACCAACATCTAGTTCGCGCTCTGCTCTTTCTTTGCAGCCTTCGCTTCCTTGGCGGCCTTCTTCTCGGCCTGCATCTTCTCACGGTTGGACAGGCGGAAGCCGCTGCCGAACAGACCGCGGCGCGCGGGCTTCACGGGAGCCTCGTCGGACTCGCCGCCGTCGGCTGCATCTTCACCGCCCGCTGCTCCCGCCTTCTGGGCAGCATGGCGGTTCTGGTTCTTGCCAGATCCCTTCGCCTTCACCTGCTTGGCCTGCTGCACACGGCGGGCCTGCTTCTCGGCTTTCGCGTTCTTCTCCTCCAGGGCCAGCATGCGCTCCTGGTAGGCCACACGCTCCTTCTTGATCTTCCAGAAATCCAGCACGAAGGCCGCGATGATGAACACGTAGGCCAGAATGAGCGTGGTCACGCCGAGCCACTGGGGCATGGCCCCCTGGCCCACGAAGCTCAGGGTCGTGCAGCCGATAGCGGCGATGAGCAGCACCCACCAGATGGCGCGCAGGCGCTTGTAGCGGGGAGTGTCGGGCTTGTAGTACTTGCGCTCCACTTCGCGCTGCTTGGCCGCGGCCTCCTTGCGGGCGGCCTTCTCGGCGGCCTTGCGCTGCTCCGGCGTCTTCTTCGCCGTCTTCACCGTCACCGATGAGGCCGCCTTCGACTTGGGCTTGGCCGAAGCCGCGCTTTTCTTGGTGGTGCCGCGGCGATCCTCAGAGGTGTACCGCTCGTTCATGGGGTTGCGCTGGGACATAGGGCTGTGGTTCTCCTTCAGTGACTCGATGCGCGGGCACCCGCGCGGGGGCGGTACGCGACGCTAGAAGGTCGCGGGGTCGAACTTCTGGCCGGTGATAGTCTCGAAGGCCTGGATGTACTTGGCGGACGTGGCGTCGATGATGTCCTGGGGCAGGCGCGGCGGGTTGCCGGTCTTGTCCCAGTTTGCCGTGAGCCAGTCACGTACGAACTGCTTATCGAAGCTGGGCTGGTCGGCGCCCTCCTCGTAGGTGTCGCCGGGCCAGAAACGGGAAGAATCGGGAGTGAGCACCTCGTCAGCCAGGATGATGGTGTCGCCCAGGCGACCGAACTCGAACTTGGTGTCGGCGATGATGACGCCCCGGGCGGCCGCATGGTCGGCGGCCGTGGTGTACACCTTCAAGGCCAAATCGCGCAGGGCCGTGGCATCCTCCTCGCCCAGGATTTCCACCAAACGCTCGAAGGAGATGTTCTCATCGTGGTCGCCGATCTCGGCCTTGGTGGAGGGGGTGAAGATGGGCTCGGGCAGCTTCGAGGAGTTCACGAGGCCCTCGGGCAGGGCGATGCCGCACACGGTGCCCTCGCGGTTGTACTCCTTCAGGCCGCTGCCGGCCAGATACCCGCGCACGATGCACTCGGCGGGGAACATGTCGGCCTTCTTCACCAGCATGAAGCGGCCGCGCAGGTAGTCGGCGTAGGGTTGGAACTCGTCGGGCAGGTCGGCCACGTTGGTGGAGATGAGGTGGTTCTCCACCACGCCGTCGAGCAGGTTGAACCAGAACTTGGAGAGCTGGGTGAGCACCTGGCCCTTGTAGGGGATCTCGTCTTCCAGGATGTAGTCGAAGGCCGAGATGCGGTCGGTGGCCACGAGCAGCAGCTTGTCGCCCAGATCGTACAGATCGCGCACCTTGCCCTGCGCATCGGGGGTAATGTCGATTCCCGCCATGGGATGCCCTTTCTCCTCACGTGAGCCCGACGGCCGGCCTCGCGCGAGCGGGCTTCGAGCCCGCGCCCGCACCGGGAACCGCCGTCCTTCGGCTCCGCCCGAAACCTGCACTTCGAGCGCACTTTTTGCGTACCGCCCATTATGGCACAAGAAAGCCCTCCACCGCGAGGGCGAAGGGCTTCTGCGCACATTATCCGAGAGCGGCGAGGCTTGAGGGAGGGGGGCGCGGAAAACGTGAGGCAGACCGACCAGGCGGGACCGTCCCATTTCCCGATAGGGCCATCTTGCCGGAACTACTTGGTGCCTAGCGCTGCTTCTTGTGGGGAGTGCGCTTCTTGCCGGAACCGAAGGCGCGGTGCTTCTCGGCGGTCTCGTCGAACAGCGGGATGTGGATGGTGAAGCAGGCGCCCTTGTCCTTCTCACCTTCCACCTGCACCCAGCCGCCGTGGCGGTCCACAATCTCCTTCACCACGGCCAGGCCCACGCCGAGGCCGCCGCTCTCGCGGTTGCGGCCGGCGTCGGCCCGCCAGAAGCGGGAGAACACCATGCGGGCCTCTTCCTTGGTCAGGCCGATACCGGTGTCGCGCACGGCAATGGACGCCATGATGTCGCCCTTCTTCACCGCGACGGTGATATGGCCGCCCTCGGGAGTGTAGCGCACGGCGTTGGAAATGAGGTTCGCGGTGGCCTGGCGGATCATGTCGGCATCGCCCACCACCATGACGTCGGGCTGGGCATCGTAGGTGAGCGTAAGGCCCGAATCGGAGACGAACATCTCGTGGGTGGCGATGATGCCGGCGATGAGCTCGCCCACATTCACCACTTCCTCCTTCATGGGATCGGCGCGGTTCTCCAGGCGCGACAGCTTCAGCAGGGCGTTCACGAGGCGCGACAGGCGCTGGATTTCGGAGTTCACCGTGACGAGGCGCTCCTCGTCGGCCTCGTACACACCATCGACCATGGCCTCCACCGTGGCCTGGATGGCCATGAGCGGCGTGCGCAACTCGTGGGCCACGTCGGTGGTGAGGCGCCGCTCCAAGTCGCGATCCTTCTCCACCGATTCGGCCATGGCGTCGAAGGTCTCGCCGAGGCGGGCCACCTCGTCCTCGCCCCGCAGATCCGTGCGGGCCGACAGGTCGCCGTCGCCGATAGCCCGAGCCGCCCCCATGATGCGGTTGATGGGGGCCACAAGATTGCGAGCGAAAAGGAAGCCGATGCAGGAGGCCAGCACGATGGCCACGGCCGCGGCGATGAACATGGCCTGGTAGGAGTTGTCGCGGAACTCCTGGTCGGGCTGGCGCATGAGGGCCTCGGACCCGTAGACCCACAGGCGCACCATGCCCACCTTCTTGCCGTCCACCATGATGGGCGCCTGGGCCACCTGGGAGCCGTCCGTGGGCTCGATGGACTTCGCGAGGCCGCCCTGCTCCTCGTCGTAGACGATGGAGGAATCGAAGACGGTGCGGCCCTCGTCGTTGATGACGCGCACCCCCACGCCGCTCGTCAGCTCCATGGCCTGGAGCGCCGGCTTGGTGGTCTCGGGGTTCCACAGATCGTCGGTCTCCTTGTAGATGGCGGCGATGCGGTTGGCCGTGGTCTGGCAGAGGGTCTGCATGTTGTCGGCCGTGTAGGTGCGGAAGTGCTGCTCCCACACGAAGGACACCACCCCGATGGCCACGAGCGCGGTCATGGCGGCGATGAGGGCGAAGGCCAGGGTCACGCGGGTGGTGTAGGAGAAGTCGGACCACCGCAGGCGGCGGCGCTTCCTCGTCTTGCGCGCCGGAGACGGCGAAGAGGCCGCCGGCGGGGCGACCTCTTCGACAGTTTCCAGAATGCGCGGCGTTTCTTCCGCTTCAGTCATGGGGCTCCTTCGGGCGCGGGGGCTCCCGCGCGACGGGGCCGCGGGCCTACCCGAAGGCGAGGCGCACGGCCGGAACGGACGGCTTTACTGCTTGGTGGGATCCTCGAAGCGGTAGCCCACGCCGTGGACGGTGTGGAGCCACTTCGGGCTGCGGGGGTTGTCGCCGATCTTGGCGCGGAGGTTCTTCACGTGGGAGTCGATGGTGCGCTCGTAGCCCTCGAAGTCGTAGCCGAGCACCTTCTCCACGAGCTCCATGCGGGAGTACACGCGGCCCGGGTAGCGGGACAAGGTGGTGAGCAGCTTGAACTCGCTGGCCGTGAGATCGATCTCCTCGCCGGAGACGAGCACCTTGTGGCCGGACACGTCGATGGTCAGCTCGCCGAACTCGAGCACCTCGCGCTGGGGCTCGGAATCGGCGTGCACGCGGCGCAGCAGGGCGCGGGCGCGGGCCACGAGCTCGCGGGGGCTGAAGGGCTTCACGAGGTAGTCGTCGGCACCGAGCTCCAGGCCGATGATGCGATCCTCCACCTCGCCCTTGGCCGTGAGCATGATGATGGGCACGTCAGAGGTGTCGCGGATGACGCGGCAGACGCGCTCGCCGGGCACGCGGGGCAGCATGAGGTCGAGGATGACCAGATCGAAGTGGTGCTTTTGGAATTCTTCCAGCGCGTCCTGGCCATCGCCCACGGCGGTCACCCAGTAGTTCTCGCGCTCCAGATAGGCGGTCACCGCGTCGCGGATGGCCTTCTCGTCTTCGACGAGCAGAATGCGTCGTGTCTCGTTGCTCATGGATGTTCTCCTCGTGATCGTGACGTGCGCTTTCGTTCACCCCAGCCGACACGGTGTCTGACCTGCGATTTTCTCGCTGCCGGGACATATATCAGCCGGGCGGTCGTGTTTGCGTTTATTGTAGCGTTTACCCCTGAACGGTCGCCGATACGTATGGGAAATGACACAATACACCCATGCCACAGAACAGAACTTCGCGCACCCGGTCCGGCGCCTCTCGAGGCGGCTCCCACGCAGGCCGCCCCCCGCGGACCCGCAGCGCTTCCCATTCCCCCGCCCCCGTCTCGGCCCGCAAGCGCCCGGGCTCGTCCCGCGCGGCCTCCGCCGGCTCTTCCCGGACCGCCACGGTGAAAGTGCGCCGCACGCCCCCGAGCGCCCCGGTGCGCCGGGCGGCCGAGGACGGCGCCAAGCCCCGCTCCGTTACCCTGCCCGGCGGCCGCGAGCTGCTGCTCACCCGCCGCACCTTCCTCTACGGCGCCGCCGGCGCCGCGGCCCTGGCCGCCCTCGGCGGGGGCGCGGCCTTCGCGGCGGCCCACACCGACGACAAGAAGAGCCTGGAAACCCTCACCGTGCCCGAGGCCAACGTCGTGCTCGACAATTCCCTCGAGCAGATCGAGAACCCCGAGGACGCCCTTGCCCTGGCCGCCTCGGTGGAGCTGCCCTTCGGCACCCTGCTCTGGTGCAGCGATGACAACGTGGCCGCCTGCCTGCTGCCCACCGAGACCGCCAAGCCCCTGGCTCAGGTGGGTCTGCTGGACCTGGCCACCGGTGAGTGCGCCACAGTGATCGAGCACGCCGTGGGCGAGGGCGAGGGCTTCGAGATTTACGATGTGCGGGCCAACAGCCACGGCGCCATCTGGACCGAGGCCGACATCATGGACGGCCTCTGGCGCGTTTACGGCGCCGCCGCCAGCAATGGGGCCCTGGGCGAGGCCCAGCTGCTCGACGAGGGCGACGTCGATTGGGAGATGCCCTCCCTGGCCGTGGCCGACGGCTATGGCTACTGGCAGCGCCTGCCCCAGCTGGACGGCAACGCCCGCGTGGAAGACTCCCTGCTCAAGCGCGCTCCCTTCGGCTCAAACGCGGCCGAGGTGGTCTACGCTTCCGAGGGCCGTATGGCCTGCGCTCCCATCTCCTGCGGCGATGCCCTGGTGGCCACGCCCCGAGCCCGCACGAGCGGCACGTACTACCAACTCACCCGCATCGACGGGGCCACGGGAGCCGTGACCGATGCCTGCGTGCTGCCCTCGTCCATGAAGCCCATGGAGGCGGGATGGGGCCGCACCGGATTCAACTTCGCCTTCGACGGCATCTACAACTACGGCGATGGCATCTCCAACCTGGGCACCTACATGCCCTTGGAACCCCTGGAGGGCCCGCGCCTCGCCGGCACCGAGGGGGCCGAGGGCCCGGGCACCGACGACCCGCACCTGCCCGTGACCCTGGCCAACATCGCCACGCCGGCCTACAGCGCCGACCAGTGGTTCCACTATGTGGCCAACCCGCTGTCGGCCCCGTGCTGGTGCGGGAACTGGGTGCTCGTGCGCGGCGGCAGCGCCGTGTGCGCCGTGGACCTGACCAACCGCCGCTACGCGAAGCTGCCCCTGGAAGAGGGTTCCGGCGACTACAACGACTTCCTCGCCTCCACCCACATCGGCCAGCGCGCAGTTACCTACTGCAACGTGGACTACACCCCCATCAACGGCGAACCCCAGAAGCACTGCCTCGTCCGCATCTGGGAGCCGGCCTCGTAATTCCGCTTGCCCGGCGGATCGGGCGATCCGCACCAATACCGCGATCGCACCCGTAGGGCAAGGGCCGTGCCCTTGTCGCGGCGAAGGCATGGCCTTCGCCCTACGGGTAAGGCAGCTACAGTCCTCCTAGATACTGCTGCTTGGCCTTCAGGATGCGCAGGACCGATTCGTCGATGCGCTCCTCGGTGAGGGTGCCGGCGGCCACGGCGTCGAGAACGCCCTGGTAGGCCTCGGGGAAGTCCTCGGGCATGAGCGGAATGTCGCAGCCGGCCGCAAGCGCCGCCACCGCGGCCTCGGCCGCCGTGCGGTAGTTCGCGATGGCCCCCATGGACAGCGAATCGGTGACCACGATGCCCGTGTAGCCCAGCTGGTCGCGCAGGATGCCCTGCACCACCACAGGCGACAGCGAGGCCGGCGTGTAGTCGCCCGTCACATTGGGCAGATCGAGGTGCCCCACCATAATCATCGGCACTCCGGCCTCGATGGCGGCCTTGAAGGGCACCAGATCGACGGCCTCCAGCTCCTCGGCGGCCTTCTCCACGGTGATGGCATCGTCGTGGGAATCGCCGACGGCCGAGCCGATGCCCGGGAAGTGCTTGGCGCAGCAGAGCATCCCCTTGCCGAGGAAGCCCTCGATCTCGGCAGTCGCCAGAGATGCCACGAGGGCCGGATCGCTGCCGAAGGAGCGCTCGTCCATCGCCGTGCCGCCTCCGAGGGCGGCCACGTCGCACACCGGGGCGAAATCGAGGTTGAACCCGAGGGGCGCCAAGTAGTCGGCAATCTGCTCGGCTGCCTCCTTGGCCGCCGCCTCATCGGCTGCCGCCCCCAGGACGCTCGCATCCCCCACATTCGGCGCGGCGAAGGCCTCGTTGCCGGCCACGCGCACCACGGTACCGCCTTCCTCGTCCACCCCCAGAAACGGCGGCACGCTGCCGTCCTCGCTGTAGAAGCTCTTCACACTCGCGAGCATGGCCGTGGTCTGATCGGGATCGATGAGGTTCTGGGCGAAGTACACGATGCCGCCCACGGGCCACGCCGACAGGCCGGCGTGGGTGGCATCCCCGGCCTGGGTCACCTGGGAGACGTCCTGCACCAGGGCCTCCGGAGCCACGATGAACAACTGGGCCACCTTCTGCTCCAGGGTCATGGCGCCCAGGCGCGCCGCTGCGACCTCGTCGACGGCGGCAGCGCCGTCCGGCGCCCCGTCGTCCGCCCCGGCACTATCGCCGGAAGAGGCCGTGCCCGCCGGGTCATCGAAGGCCGTGGACGAGGGGGCGGGCGCCGCGGGCTCGGCCTCGCAGCCGCCGAGGGCCAGCGAGCCCGTGGCCACCGCTCCCAGCCAGAGGAAGCGGCGGCGCGTGACGAAATCGGTCGTGATGCCCATGGAGCCTCCCTTGCAAGGATACGGCGCAAACGTCGGTTTCCCCAGCATAAGCCCGTGTACCTTCTTTGGCAACCAACAGATTCCTGCCCGTCCCCGCGGCAGACGAGCCCCTCCTACCCGTTCCAGAAATCCTGGATCAGATCCTGGCGGGTGGCGTGGCCCGTCTTCTTCAGAATGTTGTGCACATGGGCCTTCACCACCTCGCTCTTGCAGGTGCAATAACGCCAGATGACGTAGCCGAGTTCATGCGCCGCCTGCCGGCCACGCGCAGCGAGACCCCGGTAGGTTCCGCAAACCCTTTCCGCGTAACGGACGCGCGACTTTCTGTGGAGGAGGTCGCGCGTCCGCTCATTTTCGGGAATAATGAGGGAACACGGTGCGCAGCGGCATCGCACGGCAATGGCGACAACGGCTTGGAGGGCCCATGACCTATCTCATCACGTTCCTCGAGGGCATCATCACCTTCGTGTCGCCGTGCCTTTTGCCCATGATTCCCATCTACGTCACCTACTTCGCTGCGGGCGAGGAAGTGCGCACCGGCGTGGTGCTGCGCAATGCCCTCGGCTTCGTGCTCGGTTTCACCATGGTGTTCATCGCCCTGGGGGCCCTGGCCTCCACCGTGGGTGCGTTCTTCATTGAGTACCAGAGTGCCGTGAACGTGGTGTGCGGCCTGGTGGTCATCGCCTTCGGCCTGTACTTCCTCGGGTTCATCAAGGTGAACCTGTTCCGCGGCGCCAAGAACCCCCTGGCCGGGCGCCAGCTCGGGTTCTTCTCGTCGATGCTGTTCGGCATCATCTTCTCCATCGGCTGGACGCCCTGCGTGGGAGCCTTCCTCGGGTCGGCGCTCATGCTGGCCTCGCAGCAGGCCTCGGTGGCACAAGGCGTCATACTGCTGCTGTGCTATTCCGCCGGCCTCGGCATTCCGTTCGTGGCCGCCGCCGTGCTCATCGACAAGCTGAAGGGCGCGTTTTCCGTCATCAAGAGCCACTACGATATCATCAACAAAGTGTGCGGCTGGTTCCTCGTCGCCGTGGGCGTGCTGATGGCCACGGGACTGTTGGGCGGCTTTCTGCGCCTGTTGAGCTAACCGCCAACGAGAGAAAGGGCTTTCCATGGGCGAGAACGAGAACGAGATCAACGGCGGGAGCGCCCCGCACAACGAAGGCACGACCGGGAGCGAGACCGGGGCCCTGACCCCCGAAGAGCGCGGCGAACGAATCGGCGCGGCCCTGGATGCCGCCGCCGCGCGCGAAGCCGCCGAGGCGGCCACCCCCGCTGGCCAGGCCCGCGACCGGAAGACCCACCGGGGCGTCATCATTGCCGCCGTGGCCTTCGCCGTACTGCTCGTGGGCGCCGGCGTGGCCTATAACGTCCTGGCGCCGAAAGCCGATCAGGCCGTGGAAATCGGCGGCACTGATGTCGTCCACAGCACCGAGGGGCCCGAGGAGAACAACGGCGACACCGGCGAGGGCAACGGGGCCAACGCGGCCGCGACCCCGGCCCCGGACTTCTCCATGACCGACGCGGAGGGGGCCACGGTGCGGCTCTCCGACTTCAAGGGGCGCCCCGTGCTGCTGAACTTCTGGGCCAGCTGGTGCGGCCCCTGCAAGAGCGAGATGCCCGCCATTCAGGAGGCATGGAAGCAGTCGGGAGATGAAGTGGCCTTCGTTATCGTGAACATGACCGGCATGGGCGGCGAGACCGAGGAGACGGCCCGCACCTTCGTGACTGACAACGGCTACGATTTCCCCTGCTACTTCGACAAGGCCAACAGCGCCGCCGCAGCCTTCGGTGTGAGTTCCATTCCCCAGACCTACCTCATCAATGCCGAGGGCAACATCATCGGTGGCTACATGGGCGCCATGGACGACGCCGTGCTCGCCGAGGGCCTCCGCATGCTGACCGACAGCGCCGCGACCGCCCAGTAGAGGGTGCGGGCACCCCGTCACCCGCTCCCTTCGCTCACACTGGCTTCAGGAAGGCGAACTGGGACAGAGGGAGTTGGGCGAAGTCCCGCCAAATTTGCTCAATAGGAGGGCCGATCCGCCTTCCATTCCACAAAAAAGCGCCGACCCGCGACGGGTCGGCGCTTTGCGTTGAGCAGAGGGGCAGCTGCAACCGCCGCCTAGTCGGTCTTAGAACTCCAAGGCCTCCAGACGGTCGAAGACCACGTCCTTGCGGGTGAGGAAGTCCCAGGGGTCGAAGATCTCGTCGAGCTTCTCGGCCGACAGCAGCGCGGCGGCCTCGTCGTCGGCCTCCAGGCGCTCGCGGTAGGTGGGGCCGTCCACGGCGTTCTGGATATCTTCCCACACCTTCATGGCGTTGCGCTGCACGATGACGTAGGCGTCCTCGCGGGTGATGCCGGCATCCACCAGAGCCAGCAGCACCTTCGAGCTGAAGATGAGGCCCTTGGTGCGCCACAGGTTGTGCTCCATCTTGGCCGGGTAGGTCTGCAGACCGTCGAGCATCCACTGCATCTTCGCGAACATGTAGTCCAGGGCCGTGAAGCTGTCGGCCAAAACCACGCGCTCGGCGCCGGAATGGGAGATGTCGCGCTCGAACCACAGGGCCACGTTGTCGAAGGCCACCTGGGCGTTCGCCTTCACCACGCGGGCCAGGCCGCACACGCGCTCGGCCGTGATGGGGTTGCGCTTGTGGGGCATGGCACTGGAGCCCTTCTGGCCCTTGGTGAAGGGCTCTTCCGCCTCGATGACGTCGGACTGCTGCAGCAGGCGCACCTGCATGGCGATGGATTCCAAGGTGGAAGCGGTCACCGCGAGCGCGGCCATCACCTGGGCGTGGCGGTCGCGGGCCAGTACCTGGGTGGACAGCGGGTCGGGGGTGAGGCCCAGCTTCTCGCAGACGTAGGTTTCCACGTAGGGGTCGATGGAGGAATAGGTGCCCACGGCGCCGGAGATGGCACCGGTGGCGGCCACGGCGCGGGCCTCCTCCATGCGGGTGAGGGCGCGCTTCAAGGCCCAGGCCCAGCTGCCGAACTTCATGCCGAAGGTCATGGGCTCGGCGTGGATGCCGTGGGTGCGGCCCACGCACAGGGTGTTCTGGAACTCGAAGGCGCGGCGCTTGCAGGTCTCGCCGAGGCGCTTGATGTCCTCGATGATGATGTCGCAGGCCTGGGTGATCTGGTAGGACAGGGCCGTGTCGCCCAGGTCGGAGGAGGTCATGCCGTAGTGCACCCAGCGGCTCGGCTTGTCGCCGCCTTCGGGAATGTCGGCGTCGATGTAGTTGGCCATGCACGTGGTGAAGGCGATGACGTCGTGGTTGGTCACCTTCTCGATCTCGTCGATCTCCTCCACGGTGAAGTCGGCGTGGTCGCGAATCCACTGGGCCTCTTCGGCCGTGATGCCCGCCTGGCCCAGCTCGGCCTGGGCCTCGCAGGCCAGCACCTCGATTTCCTTCCAGATGGCGAACTTGTTCTCCAACTCCCAGATGCGGCCCATTTCCGGACGGGTGTAGCGACCAATCACGTGCGTTTCCTTTCCTCGCGCCTGCGCGACCGCCCGCGCGGCCCGCTTCAATGCTCTGTGCGTAGGGTACCAAAAACTGCGGCCGCCAGCGGGGCTTTCTCGCCCAATCGCCCCTTTCCGCAGCCGTAGGGCCGCCGCAAAGGGCAGTCTTTGCGAAAGTGGCAAATATGCCGTTGCAGAAAACGCGCCGCTCGGGTAAGATACGAACTTACGCGGAGGAGTGACCGAGAGGCCGAAGGTGCTCGCCTGCTAAGTGAGTATGCCCCACAAGGGCATCTAGGGTTCGAATCCCTACTCCTCCGCCACTCTTTTGTTTCGTTCGCCCTGACGGGACGAACGAACCACTCGACGCTGCGGCTTTCTGCCGCATTTCATCTTTACCCTTGTTTTGCGCTCGGCGTTGGCGAAGCCAACTTGGCGCAAAGGCGGGCAAATCTGAAACACGGCACAAACCCTCGCTGACCTTAGCAACTTCGCAAGTCGTCTGGGCCTTCCGCATCCCAACCGAGAGCGTTTTTATTTCCCCCACGGCCAGCGGTGCTTGGTGGTGGAGGGGAGGCGCTTTTTGCGGTAGCTGGGGTTGTGCTTGAGGAAGCGCCAGTTGGCGAAGCGCGTCAAGGCGAGGCCGAGGAGCGTGACCGCGAGGAAGCTGAGGGTGAGGTCGAGCACCGCCGGGGCGCCGTCGAAGAAGGCGTAAACCGAGGCCAGGACGAAAAGCCCGCTGAGCACCCCGCACAGCCAGGTGAATACTGCGATAAGCACCTCCTTGGCCCGGGCCGGGGAATGGCGGTAGGTGACCACCAGGTAGATGATGCCGGCCGCCACGGCCAGCAGCAGCACGAGGGGCACCACCCGAGAGAGACGCGCGATCAGTCCCATGGCTACCTCCCCGGAACTTGGGCGGCCCGCAGGCCGGAGAGGGTCGTCGGCCGCGCCCACCAGCCCTCGGTGCTCGCCGCCGTGGCCAGCGCGCTGGCCTCGGAGAAGCTGTCCACCAGGGCATAGGTGGCCGACCCGCTGCCGGAGAGCAGCACGTTCTCGGCACCGACCCGCTCGGCCAGCCACGCCCGCACGGCGGCAAGCTCGGGCAGCAGCGCCTCGGAGGCGGCGGCCAAGTTGTTGAACAGGGGCACCTCGTCGGCACCATCGGCGTTCTCGATGGCCCCCAGCGCCCCGTCGGGAACGGGCAGGGGTTCCTCGTCGAAGCGGCGGAAGGCCTCGGCGGTGGACACGCCGGCCGCGGGCTTCACCAGCACCACGGCCCGCTTCGACGGCGTAAGCCGGCGGCGCAGCACCTCGCCCACGCCGTCGAGCTGAGCGCATCCGCCATGCAGGAAGAAGGCCACATCGGCCCCGAGGGCACGGGCGCATTCCCCTACGCGCTCGTCATCGGCCGCAAGGCCCCACTGGGCCGCCAGGCCCACGAGCACCGCCGCCGCATCCGACGAGCCGCCGCCGAGGCCGGCCTGGGCCGGGATGTGCTTCTCGATGCGCAGCTGCACATGGGCGGGCTCTTCCCGGCCGATGGTCCGGGCCAGGCGGTCCGCCGCGATGAAGGCCAGGTTGTCGGCCGCGGCAATGGAACCGGCGGCCCCCGTGCGATCGGCCAAGTCGATGGAGACGAGGAGGTTGTCGGCCGGGCCGCCCAGGGCCACGTCGTCGCGCCCGGCCGCAGCGGCACCGGCAGCTGCCTGGGCCACCTCGTCGGCCGTGGCGGCCTCGATGCGCAGGTACACCGTGTCGTGCAGGGCCAGGGCGTGCATGACCGTATCGGCGTCATGGTAGCCGTCGGGCCGCCGCGCCCCGATGGCCAGCACCAGGTTCACCTTCGCCGGCGCCACCAGCTTGACGGCCCCCGGCCCCATGAAGGCGGCCGCCGACCACTGGGCCTCCCGGGCCACGGCCATCATATCCACTTCGGACGTGTTGCCAGCCATGCTACGAACTCCTTTCCCAGCGCCCTCAGCGGGCGGTATCCTCAAATTGCTCCCGCGGGTCTTCCGCAACCCCACGGGCATCCCCCGCAGCCGATTCCGACGGCCCCGCGTCCGCGCCGGGCACCGAGCCCTCGCCCGCGCCGCCGGCGACAGAGCCCGAAGCCGGCTTCTTGCGCCGGGCCCGGAAGAAATCGCGCAGCAGCGCCACGCACTCGTCCTCCCGCACCCCGGCCGTCACCGCGAACTGGTGGTTGAGCCGGCTGTCGGCGTGAACCGCGTACAGGGTGCCCAGGGCACCGGCCTTCTGATCGGGAGCCCCGTACACGCAGCGGGCTACCCGAGCCTGGTGCATGAGCCCCGCGCACATAATGCAGGGCTCCAGGGTGACGTACACCGTGCAGTCGGAGAGCCGCCAGGCATCCAACGCCTGGGCCGCCTGGCGCATGGCGAGGAATTCCCCATGGCCCGCCGGGTCGCGGTCGGCCTCGCGACGGTTGCGGCCTCGGGCGACAATGCGGGGCTCGGCCAGCGGCCGGCGCGTGCCGCGATCCATGGGCTCGTAGACCACCACGGCCCCGATGGGCACCTCTCCGGCAGCCCCGGCCGCCCGGGCCTCTTCCAAGGCCAGGGCCATGTACTGCTCGTCGAGCAGCCGCTGTTCTTCGGGTGTGCGATGTTCATTCATGAGGGGGATTATATGGTATCCTGTGCACCATCGTCCGTTGCCTGTGCAATGGGCACCGAATAAGCGGAGGCGTGTCCGAGTGGCTTAAGGAAGCAGTCTTGAAAACTGTCGTGCCGAAAGGTACCGTGGGTTCAAATCCTACCGCCTCCGCCAGTCTTTGCGCTCCCAAGGTCGCTTCGAGAAAACAGAAGGGGAGCACCCTCGGCACTCCCCCAGCTATGATTGTTTTCGAGCGGTTCGCGCAGTGGCGAGTTAATCTCTGTCGTTCAGTATCTCGTCGATCATTTTCTCGCGCTCTTGTTCTTGCCGCAACTCTTCGTTTTTCGCCTCGAGCCTTGCGTTCTCCTCTTTCATGAAGTAGACGCCGCTCAGTTCGAACGATGCCACGTGCTCGCTCATCTCGCCGATCATGTCGCTGTCATCCGGCATCACGATTGCCTCAACCTCGGCTGTCTCCCCGTCTGGCAATTCCTCGGCGCCCCCGAGAGCCGTACCGATCTTGTTGCCATCCTTGTCGAACAAATCCCAGCCCATCAGAAGCGTCTCAGTGCGTCCACAAGTGTTCTTGACAACCGCATGGAGATAGTCGAGGTCGTTTTCGCCCTTCGTGAGCGCCTGGTTGCTTATCTCGTACCCGTCTCCCGTATCCGTCTTGCCCCCAACGCAGCCCGCCACGCCGACGAGCCCCAGCGCCATCACGCACGTAAACACCAAGACGAGTGCCTTGCTCTGCCTCATTGCTCTCCTCCTTCGAGCCAGCAAAATACCGTTCGCTTCATCATAAGTACGAAACCCAATAATTTGCTGCGCAACATTTTGAGGTACGGCCGCGCTCCTTGCCTTCGCGGCCTCTCCCCAAGGCCCAAGATGTTTCCGGGGAAGAAGGCGTTCGAACGGGAGGCACCGGGAACCCCGACGACATCACCCTGTCCTGCAACCCTCTTCCTTAGACGACGCCATCGGCTCGGAAATCGATTCTCATCTGCCCTTTTGGTAACTTAGGTACTTTTTGGACATCGCTGAGTACCTCCTGTGCCTTGGCGGTGCCGTTGCAAAACTATAGGGTGGAGGCGCCAATCGGCCCCAGGGGAGGCAGGCAAGGCCCCTCTGGGACGAACCGCCAAGGAATGCAGAGCGGGCCATCGATCCCTCACCCGAGAACCGAGGCGTGCGCATGGACATCTATGTCCGCGATAGCGGGCGCGTGTACGACGTCGAAATGCAGAGACACGGAACGACCTGGCCGATAATGATTTGGCCGATCTGCTAAGAAACGTGGAAACGGTCGTGCCGAGGGACCGCTGCCTCGGGAGATTCACGCGGCAGCGGTCCCAGGCGAACAAGGATAGGAAGTGGGTGGGCAAAGTGTGGTCAGTAAGCACCATCGAGGAGAATGACGCCCGTCGGCAACGTATCGGCCTGCGGCTCGCCCGCCAAGAGGGTCTGACCCAGGGCATCGAAATGGGGGAGAACCAATTCGCCGCCCTTGCCGAACGGCTTCTCGCCCAAGGCCGCCTCGACGATCTTCAGCGCGCAACCCAAGACAGAGGGTTTCGCGCCACCCTCATAAAAGAACTCGTGCCGCCTGCGCAAGACTAGGCCCCGAAACAACGAGCCAGCCCCAGAGACAACCCCCCCCCAAAGACCCCCGAAGAGCGACTGCTAATTTCGCGAACAGCTCAAGCGCGCATTCCCCAATCCACGCTCACCTTGGTCCAAAAGAGCGATCATCCCCATGAAGTCAGGCTAGGCAAAGTTTGCGATGACGCAAGATTGTAACCTTCTTTGTAAGGGGCTCAATAGTATACTTAGTAATATATGGTATTACTAAGTATGTTGGAACGCTACAGGAAGGCATCATGAACACCGTTGTTATGGAGCCCATTAGCTCGAAATTGCGAAGCGATGAGAAGTCGGCGTTCATCGCCACCTGCGACAGCATCGGCACCACCCCAAGCAATGCGATCCGCATGTTCGTCAGCGCTTTCAACAAGCGCGGCGGCTTTCCTTTCGATCCCGCCAATCCTTACGGGTTCAACGACGATACACTTCAGGCCATGCGCGATACCGTATTGGGACACAACCTCTCCGGCCCCTTCAACACAACCGACGATATGTGGGCGTCAATCTTAGAAGACAATAATGAGTAAATACCAGCTCTTTATCACATCAAAATTCAAGAAAGACGCTCGACACGCCGCCAAACGAGGCAAAGACCTCGGTAAGCTCGATGCCGTCATCAACACCCTCCTTGAGGGAGGCCTGCTACCCGAAACCATGCGAGATCACGAGTTGACTGGCAACTATTCTCATCACCGAGAATGTCATATCGAGCCCGATTGGCTGCTGATCTACTGGCAGGACCACGATAAGCTGGTCCTCACTGCAGTGCGCACGGGAACCCACTCCGATTTATTCGGGGAATAAATCACAGAGCCTACGATGGCGGATGAATCAAACGTTCGTGAGCTCAAAGATGACGTCGCCGCCTGCCCCCAATTAGTACAATCAGTGCCTCCTCGCACTCGCATCCCACCGCGTCTTCGCGCAGCCATTTCCCCAGTTGGTATAATGGCGAAGACCAGAAAGACCTCCTGAACAGGGAGGTCTTTCTGATTGCCTGCAAATAAGGGGTTTATGGGACAAAAGTGTGTCCGAAATCGAGAATTGACGCAGGTCAACTCCTGATTTTCTTTTGGAAAGTCAAATCAATCGCGTTTTCCGCTCGGACAGAAAGTGTGTCCGATATCCGGTCTTTCGCCTGCTCAGTCCCTGATAAATTGAGAAAAAGTTCTCGATTTCGAGGGGGAGCCAATTGAAGAGCAAGCGATGCCCCGTGTGCGGCGGTCCCATGAAGAGAAACGGCAGGGCCAAGACCGGTAGGCAGCGATGGCGATGCAGGGAGTGCGGTGGATCCGCGACGCATGCGATCAACACCGACGAGCGCGACCTCAGGGCCTTCCTGTCTTGGCTCATGTCCAAGGACGCCCAGATCGATATGCCGGGCCAGGGGCGCACCTTCAGGCGGCGCACCTCGAGGTTCTGGCACATCTGGCCGATGCCGGAGGCGACCGGCGAGGCGTGCAAGGTCGTCTACGTCGACGGCATCTACCTGGCGAGGAGCGTGTGCGTGCTCATCGCGTGCAGCGACGATGTGTATGGCAAAGTAATTCTCGACAGTTTGGCATGTAGGAATTCGACACTTTGGCAGCGAACATGCCGACCATAACCTACGTCTATTCTTGTCTTGCTTCGGCGACGACAAGAAAGGCCGGAAAGGCATATGACCAGCATGTCCAAAGTACATTCTATTAGGCAAATGCGCATGAGGGGGCACAACGTCTCCGAGATCGGCAGAACGCTAGAAGTCTCCCGCGACACGGTGTACAAGTATCTCGAAGAGCCCGATCTATCGCCGAGTCCGCCCGCCAGGCGCAAGTCGGCGAGCGTCATGGATCAATACCGCCCGCTCATCGTCTCTTGGCTGGAAGAAGACGCCAAGAGCTGGCACAGGCAGCGCCACACGGCCAAGCGCATATGGGGGCGCCTGGTGGAGGAGGAGAACGCGAAGGTCTCCGACTCGACCGTCAGGCACTATGTGTGCAAGCTGGAGCGGGAGCTCGGCATCGGCAAGGAGCGCTTCTTGGACCTGGTTTGGGCGCCGGGCGAGGCGCAGGCGGACTTCGGGGAGGCCGATTTCTACGTGATGGGCGTAAGGCGCCGCCTGAGCTACTTCGTGCTCGCCTTCCCGTTCTCCAACGTCGGGCCGGCCCAGGTGTTCCCCGGGGAGAACGCGGAGTGCGTGTGCCAGGCTCTCAAGGACATGTTCGAGTTCATCGGCAGCGTGCCCGCCGGGATCGTGTTCGACAACGCGGCGGGCGTCGGCAGGCGCATCGGCGGCAGCGTCAGGACAACGGATCTCTTCGCCGCCTTCGCCGCCCATTACGGCTTCGCCTTCTCCCTCTGCAACCCCAATGCCGGGCACGAGAAGGGATCCGTTGAGAACAAGGTGGGATTCATCAGGCGCAACCTGTCCGTTCCCGTGCCGTCCTTCGACACGGGCAGGCGCTTCAACAAGAGCCTGCTCGACCGCTGCATGGCGCTGTCCGAGAAGGACCACTGGGCAAGGGGCGAGGAGGAGCGCGCCTTGTTCGTCGAGGACGAGGTGGCGCTCATCGGCCTTCCCGGGCAACCCCTCGACGCGGTGCGCTACGAGGTTCGCAAGACCGGCAAGCTCGGCCGCGCGCGGCTGGAGTCGAACCACATCTACCCGGCGGCGCCGGAGCTGGCGCTGACGGAGGTCGTCTGCGCCCTGCGCGCACGCGAGGCGTCCATCGCCGACGCGAACGGGGCCCTCATCGTCACCCACCCGCGCGCCTACGGGAGCGCCCCCACCAGCACCGCAGATCCGGCAAACCAGCTGGCCCTGCTCGCCAGGAAGCCCGGCGCGTGGGGCAACAGCCAGGTCAGAGTCGCCCTTCCGGATGGGCTGCGCGCCTACATGGACGGCTTGGACAAGGACGCCAGGGCGGAGAGGATCAGGCTCATGCGCAACGTGTCGGCCGATAGGGGGTGGTCGGCCATGGTGGCGGCCGCCGAGAGCGCGCTGGCGCACACGGGGCGCGTGGACGAGGCCGGCATCACGGTGGCGGCCCTCAGGGGCGAGAGCGCGCCGGTAGATTACGACGAGCCGGTGGACCTCGGCGTGTACGACGCGGCGTTCGGGAAGGGGGTGGCGTGACCATGGCCCCGAAGACGAAAGGGAGCACGGAGGCGTTCAAGGCGCTGGCCCGCTCGATGTACTTCTCCAACGAGTCCTGCGAGTGGTTTATACGGGAGGCCTCGGCCGGCCAGATCCAGATCGCCTGCAGGCTCATCGAGGCGGAGCAGGGGGTGAGGGCCCGGCGCAAGAGGGAGAGGCTGCTCCGCAAAGCGGCCTTTCCGCAGATGAAGTCGTTCGGCGGCTACGACTTCTCCCAAGTGGGGTTCCCGGAGGGGTACGGCGCCGAGGACCTGAAGTCGCTGGAATTCATAGAGCGCGCCCAAGACTTCGTGTTCCACGGCCAGACGGGGCGCGGCAAAACGCATTTGGCGATTGCCGTCGGGCGGGCCGCCGTGGACGCGGGCAAGCCGGTGAGGTTCTTCACCACGGCGGGGTTGGTTCTGCAGCTGGCGAAAGCGAAGCGGGAGGGCTGTCTGGACAGGCACCTTGCGGACATAGACAAAAGCGACCTGGTGATCCTCGATGAGTTCGGGTACATGCCCGTCGATCCAGAGGGAGCAAGGTTGCTGTTCCAAGTGATGTCGAACTGCTACGAGAGGCGAAGCCTGATACCCACGACCAACATCGAGTTCAGCAAGTGGGGAATGATCCTCGGAGACGAGAAGCTGGCCGCCGCGGCCATCGACCGCATCGTGCACCACGGTCGCCTGGTGGAATTTGGAGGTGAGAGCAAGCGCATGGGCGACTCGCTAATGTTGGGACGACAATAAAGACAGGTCGGCATTCGCTGCCGAAGCGTCGACTCCGGTCAGGCCAAAGTGTCGATTATTCTATTGCCAAACACAGTGCGACTTCCTGGAGGAGAGGAGCACCGTGGAGGGCAGGCCCGTGTACACCCACGAGAGGCTGCGCAGGGCGAGGTCGGGCCTGGTGGCGCTGGGCAACCAGGAGGGCGCTGTCCACCTACCTCGACCCCGTGCTGGCCGCGGAGCGCCCGCCGCCCGCCACCAACAACAGGACCGAGGGCGGGGTGAACGCGCCCTTGCGCTCGATGCTGAGGAACCACCGGGGCATGTCGGTGACCCGCAGGATAAAGGCCGTGTTCTGGTGGTGCCACATGAAGACGGAGTGCAGGCTGCCTGCGGCCCAGATCCTCGCGCGGATGCCCACGGACGACGACGTCGACGCGCTCTACGAGCTGTACGGCAGCGCGGCCAGGCCCGACGACGGGCTCCCCAATGGGGCGACGGGCTCGTCTGGGGCGAGCTCCACCACGCGACGGACTACCCCTACGCTGTCGACTAGCCTCCAAACACACTTTTTGTCCTACAATCCTTCGTCTTTCCGTTTGATTACCAGTCAGAATGTCACTGCTCCAAAACGACGGGATCAGGCGAAGGAAGCGAGACGGAGAGGACATCATCCTTGTGATCTCCGAATCAAAAGTCGTAAGGATATAGGAAAACAGGGCCGTGTCCCGATTCGAAGGTCTGGGCGTGCCCTGTTTTCGCTTCGATTTTACCACATGACCAGACGAAACAGAAGAGGCGGCCCAGACACCGGTGAGCTTAACCCCGGTAGGAACCGCCTCTTTCGCGATTGTACCACGGAATCAAGCCTCCGTACGGGGGCTTTTTTCATGCCCGGAAACGGGCGGGAGCGCCCCGCACGGGGTTGAAGAACGCAAGCGAAGGCCCGAACGGGCCGGAAAGGAGGCCCCATGGCCGGAGAAGAGGCGGCCCCCGAGGCCCAGGAGGCGCCGGAGGCCACCGAAGCGGCCGAGGTCGAAGCGCCCGAGCCGCCGGAGGTCGGAAGCGCCGAGGCGGGAGAGGGGGAGGACCCCGAGCCGCCGGCGGAGCCCGACTGGAAGGCGCGCAGCCGCCACTGGGAGAGCCGCGCCAAGGCAAACAAGGCCCGCGCCGACGAGAAGGACGCCGAGATCGAGAGCCTCAAGGCCCAGCTCGCCCGCCAGGGCGCGGTGACCGACGCGGCCCGCGAGAAGGGCGTGGACGCCGGCCTGCTCGCCCGCATGGCCGGGGACACCCCCGAGGAGATCGCCGCGAACGCAGACGCGCTCCTCGCGTGGGCGCGCCAGTCGCAGTTTGATTACCAGTCAGAATGTCACTGCTCCAAAACACGGCTTTGCGCCGTGCCCTGGGGACGCGCGTTTGATTACCAGTCAGAATGTCACTGCTCCAAAACTGCAGCGGAGGGGCATGAAGGGCCTGAACAGTTTGATTACCAGTCAGAATGTCACTGCTCCAAAACCTTGTAGTGCTTCGTTGGCTTTTGCAGGCGTTTGATTACCAGTCAGAATGTCACTGCTCCAAAACGAGAGGTGTCGCCAGGCGGGGAAGTTCGGGGGGGAGCCGAGGGAAGTTGCGGGGAAACGGGGCATGAAAAAGCCCCGCCGCTGAACTGAACCCCGATAGTGGGACTGGAAACAAAAGTTTCCAGTCCCACTTGCTTTAAGGGGTGATGGATTGAAATACGGAATGGACGCCAGGGCCGAGGCGCTGCGCTACTTCGAGATGGGACTTGCGGACAAGCTCGTCGGAAGGCTGCTCGGAATTCCCCACGAGACCGTCAGGAAGTGGCTGTATGCTTACAGGGCGCTCGGAAAGGAGGCCCTGTTCGTGACCAAGCACAAGACCTATTCCCACGACCTCAAAGTCGAGGCGGCCAGAGCCGTCGTCGAGGGGAGGATGTCCAAGCCCGAGGCCATGGCCGCCTACGGCGTCAAGGGCAAGACGCAGATCAACGAGTGGTGCAGGCTCTACCGAGAGGGCGGCGCAGACGCCCTTCTCCCCAAGGCGAAGGGCAGGCCCAGGAAGCGGGGGAGGCCGTTCGCCTCCCGCGAAGAGGAGCCGGAGGCGCGCGTCCAAGAACTGGAGCTGGAGAACGAGATCTTAAAACGATTCAATGCCCTAGCGGAAGAGATCGAGCAGAGGCGGCGGACTCGCTAAGGCATGACTACCCCCTCGGGCTTGTGCTCGACAAGCTCAACCTCCCCAAAACCACCTACTACCGCTATGCGGGAGGGAGGAACCCCAGGGCCGACAGATGGGCCGAAGTCCGCCCCCTCGTGCGCGAGGCGTTCTCCCGGACCCCCAACGGCATGGGATACCGCCAGGTGGCGATGATCCTCGAGGCCGAGCAGGGACTTTCCATCAGCGGCAAGACCGCGCTCAAGCTCATGCGCGAGGAGGGGCTCCGCTGCCGCATCCGCCGCAAGAGGTACGATTCCTACCGGGGCGAGCGGGGCAGGGCCGCCGGGAACATCCTCGACCGGGACTTCGGGGCCGAGGCCCCGATGACCAAGCTCGTGACCGACGTCACCGAGTTCAAGGTGGCGGGCGCCAAGGCGTACCTGTCGCCGGTGATGGACCTCTACAACAACGAGATCGTGGCATGGTCGGTGGCGAGGAGCGCGAACTTCGCCCAGGTGATGGAGATGCTCGACGACCTGTCCGGCTCCCTCCGAGGGCCGGCCCTTCTGCACTCCGACCAAGGGTGGTAGTATCGGCAGCTCGCCTATCGGAAGCGCCTGGAGGGGATGGGGCTCGTCCAGAGCATGTCCAGGAAGGCGACCTGCCTCGACAACGCCTGCATGGAGGGCTTCTTCGGGCACCTGAAGGACACTGATAATGGGAATCGCGCTGTCGGCGAGGACCATCGGCGAAAATGCGCATG
>CANSQM010000020.1 GCA_947649205.1 uncultured Enterorhabdus sp. | reverse complement strand
CGCCTACGGCGCGCCCCGCGTCCAGCCCTCCACCATCCGCGGCCGCCGCCGGCGCGGGCTTCCCGCGGCCCTGGCCACGCTGCTACTCATCGGGCTCCTCTTAGGGGGCGCCTACGGGGCCGACCGCATCATCAACGAGAACCGCATCTACACCGGCGTGTCCATCGGCTCAGTGGATGTGTCCGGCATGACCCCCGAGGAGGCCCGCGCCGCCGTGAGCGGCGCCTACGGCGACCGCGCCAGCCGCGGGCGGGCCATCGTGTTCGCGAGCGAGGAGGCCGCAGCCTCCGTAGACGTGGGCACCGAGCTGGCCGAGCAAGAGGCCCAGGCCGAGCAGCTCTCGGTGGAGGAGGCCCGGGCCGACAAGCTGCTGTGGGTGGCCGAGGCCGGCACCCTGGGGGCGCATCTGCCCGTGAGCGAGCTCGTGGACGAGGCCTTCGCCGTGGGGCGCGACGGGGGCATCGCCGAGCGTTGGTCGGCCCTCGTCGACGGCGCGGCGGTGCCCGTGCGCCTGGCCTTCGACGACGATGCCGTGGAGGCCCTTGCCGCCGACATCGACGCCACCATCGGCGAGCCGCGCCAGGATTGGGACGTGGCCGTGGAGGAGGGCCAGGCCAGCCTCGTGGAGGGCCATGAGGGCACCATCGTCGACCGCGATCACTTCACGGCGCTGCTCACCGAGGGCTTCCTCGGCGACGCCCCGGAGACCGTCTCCTTCGTGGCCGAGGCCGCTTGGGCGCCCCTGCGCATCGACCAGACCGCGGCCGAGCGCGCCCGCGCCGCCGTGCAGGCGGCCCTCGATGCCGGCGCCACCTTTACCTTCGAGGGCACCTCCTGGGCCCTGTCCGGCGCCGAGCTCGGCGCCTGGATCGATACCGAGGTGCGGCCGTCCGGCGACGGCTACCTGTTGGCCCCCGTGCTCGACGAGCAGGTCGCCCGGGCCGATCTGGTGGCCCGCATCCGCGACGCCGGCTTCGCCTCGGCGGTCACCGTCTCCTTCGAGAAGGCCGACGGGGAGGTGTGGGTGTCCACGGGGGCCGGCTCTCGCTACCCGCTCGTGGCCGAGGCGCTCACGGCGGCCCGCGAGGCGCTGTTCGGGGAATTCGACCGCACGGGAGCGCCCGTCGGCGGTCCAGTGGCCGTGGAGATCGGCTGGGGGGACGCCCCGGAGCGGGCCACCTTCGACGAGGCCGTCGATCTGGGGCTCATCGGCGAGATCGCTACCTTCACCACCGAGTACAACGACGGCCCTGGCACCGCCAACCGCCGCCACAACATCCACCACGCCGCCGATCGCCTGACCGACTCCATCGCGGCCGCCGACGGCGGGGAGTGGTCCTTCAACGACGTCATGGGCGAGGCCAACGAGGCCAACGGCTTCCAGGCGGCCAACGCCATCGTGAACGGCGAGTACGAGGACGCCATCGGCGGGGGCATCTGCCAGGTGGCCACCACGGTGTTCAACGCCGTCTTCGAGTCCGGCTTCCCCGTGACCGAGCGCCGAAACCACTCCCTGTACATTTCCAGCTATCCCACCGGCCGCGATGCCGCCATCGCGTATCCTGATCTGGATCTGGTGTGGGTGAACGACAGCCCCTCCGACGTGCTCGTGCGCACCCGCTACACCGACTCGACCCTCACGGTCTCCCTCTTCGGCATCGATCCGGGCTACGTGGTCACGGCCGAGACCGGCGACTGGGAGGCGGGCGATCCCTTCAAGAAGCGCACGAAGATCGACGAGAACGAGCCGGCGGGCACCCACTACGTGAAGACCAAGGGGGCCGACGGCCGCCGCGTCACGGTGCACCGCATCGTGCGCGACCGCTCGGGCAACCTGCTCCACGAGGAGGACTTCGCCTCGAACTACGCGCCCGTCGACGAGGTGGTCGTGGAGGGCCCGAATCTTCCGGGCACCGAGCACGAGCCCGACGAGCCCGAGAGCACCGAGCCGCCGCCCGAGGAGGGCCGGCCCTGGGACGAAGTGGCGGCCGGCGCCGCGCGCGAGCCCGAGGAAGGGGAGTCGGGGGAAGAGGACGGAGAGGCCGGGGGGCAACCCGGGCCATCGGATGACGAGGAATAGGAGGACAGCTGTGTACTTTCAGCCGGAAATCGAGACCATGCCCCGCGCGGAGCTGCAGGCGCTGCAACTGGAGCGTTTGCGGGAATCGCTGCGCAACGCCTACGAGAACGTACCGCTCTACCGCGAGCGCTTCGACGCGGCCGGCGTGACCCCCGACGACCTGGAGAGCCTCGCAGATCTTCCGCGCTTCCCCTTCGTGGTGAAGCAGGACATGCGCGACAACTACCCCTTCGGCCTGTTCGCCCGCGAGAACGGCGACGTGGCCCGCATCCACGCCTCCTCCGGCACCACGGGCCAGGCCACGGTGGTGGGCCACACGGCCGCCGACCTGGAGAACTGGGGCGACTGCTTCGCCCGCGGCATCGCCATGGTGGGGGGCACGCGCGAGTCCACCATCCAGGTGTCCTACGGCTACGGCCTGTTCACCGGCGGCCTGGGGGCCCATGCCGGCGGCGAGGCCATGGGCTGCACCGTCATCCCCACCTCTTCGGGCAACACCAAGCGCCAGGTGCAGATGCTCAAGGACTGCAAGACCGACATTCTGTGCTGCACCCCCTCCTACGCCCTGCTCATCGCCGACACGGCCATCGAGATGGGCTACAACCCGGCCACCGACTTCCAAATTTCCGGCGGCATCTTCGGCGCCGAGCCCTGCTCGGAGAACATGCGCCAGGAGATCGCCGACAAGCTGGGGCTCCAGTACTGCGACGTCTACGGCCTCTCGGAGATCATGGGCCCGGGCGTGGCCATGGAATGCGCCGAGCGCGGCGGCTTGCACATCGCCGAGGACCAGTTCTACTGCGAGATCATCGACCCGGACACCCTTGAGGTGCTGCCCGACGGCGAGGTGGGCGAGCTCGTCATCACGACGCTCACCCGCGAGTGCTCGCCCATGATCCGCTACCGCACCCGCGACGTCACCTCCATCAGCGCCGAGCCCTGTGCCTGCGGGCGCACCCACCGCAAGATCGGCCGCATCCTGGGCCGCACCGACGACATGCTCATCATCCGCGGCGTGAACGTGTTCCCGTCCCAGATCGAGCAGGTCATCACCGAGTTCCCCGAGGTGGCCACCCAGTACCAGATCGTGCTCACCACCCGCGGGCCCCTCGATCACGTGGAGCTCCAGGTGGAGACCGAGCCCGATTTCCCCATCGACGAGGTGCGCGCCCTGGAGGACCTGCGCGGACGTTTGGGCGCGGCGCTCAAGGGCAACCTGCAGGTGGCCGTGGACATCAAGTTCGTGGAGCCCAAGACCATCGCCCGCTCCGAGGGCAAGGCAAAGCGCGTCATCGACCTGAGAGGAGAGACTCACTAATGATCTCGCAGCTGACGGTATTCCTCGCCAATGAGAAGGGGCGCCTGGCCGCGGCCTGCCGCACCCTGGCCGACGCCGACATCAACCTGGCGGCGCTCTTCATCGCCGATACGGCCGACTTCGGTATCGTGCGCATCTTCTGCGACCGGCCCAACCGCGCCGCCGCCGTGCTCGCCGAGGCGGGCTTCCGCGCCTCCATCACGCCGGTCATCGCCGTGTCCGTGGCCGACGAGCCTGGCGCCCTGGCCCGGCTTCTGGGCTTCTGCCATGAATCATCCATGAACATCGAGTACGGCTACTGCTTCTCCGTGGCCGGCGGCACCGCCGTGGACGTGCTGAAGATCGAGGGGGAGGGGGCCGAGGAGGTCCTGGCCGCCGCGGGCTTCACGATTCTCGCTCCGGAAGAGGTCTACGTTGTCGATGAGGACTAAGCGCCGCCCCTGGCTCGGGGCCCTGCTGCTGGCCTGCGCCCTGGCCCTGCCCCTGACCGCCCCCGCGCCGGCCGCGGCCGATGTGCGCGGCACCGATGTGATCCTCGGCCAGACCGTGGAGGCGCGGGGGCTGCCGGCCGTGGCCTGCCCCAACATCACGGCCTCCTACGCCGTGCTCACGGACGAGAAGGGCACCGTGCTCTTCGCCCGCGACGCCGACACCCAGTCCCACATCGCCTCCATCACCAAGGTGATGACGGCCATCGTGGCCCTGGATTCCGGGCTGCCCCTGGACACGAAGGTGACCGTGTCGCCGGAGGCCGCCGCCGTGGGCGAGTCCTCGGCGAACCTCCAGGCCGGCGACACCCTCACCCTTCAGGCGGCCCTTACCGGGCTCATGGTGCCCTCGGGCAACGATGCCGCCATCGCCATCGCCGAGACCGTGGGGGCGGGGCTCGCGCGGGACGGCCAGACGGCCAACGAGGCCTTCGTGGACGCCATGAACGCCAAGGCCGCTGAACTGGGCATGGAGCACTCCCTGTTCGCGAACCCCCACGGGCTCGACATCGACGAGTTCGACAACGAGATGTACTCCACGGCCGGCGATGTGGCCCTCATGTGCGCCTATGCCATGGAGAACGAGACCTTCCGCTCCATCGTGGCCCAGCAGACGGCCCAGATCACCGTGGCCAAGCCCGACGGCCAGGCGGTCACCCTCGATCTGGTGTCCTCCGATCTGCTGCTCGGCGTCTACGAGGGCGCTTGCGGCATCAAGACCGGCTACACCGAGGCCGCGGGCAACTCCTTCGCCGGGGCATGCAACCGGGGCGACGGCGACCTCATCGCCGTGGTGCTCGGCTGCCCCTCGGAATCGGCCCGCTTCGAGGACACGAAGATCCTCTTCGACTGGGTCTACGACAACCGCGTGAGCTACCGGCTCGCCCATAGCGACCGCACGGTGACCATGACCGAGGACGGCCGCGCCGAGGAGGTGCCCCTCATCGCCGAGGTGCCCTTCACTGCCTGGACCGATAAGCGCGTGAACGCCACCTTCGCCGATCCGAAGGCCGCCGTGGAAGTGTTCGCCCCCGAGGGCAACGTGAGCCAAGAGCTCGCCTTCGACGATCTGAACGGCTCGGTGCGGGCCGGCGACAAGGTGGGCACCGCCACCTTCTATCAGGCCGGCCAGCCCATCGCCACCCAGGACCTCGTGGCCACCGAGGATGTGGCCGCCCCCGACTTTTTCCAGGCCATCGCCATCTGGTGGGAGCGCCTGTGGGCCGGCTTCGGGGGCACCGAGCTTTTGGCCGAGCCCGTGGTGGTGAACGAGACCCCGCTCATCTACGACAAGGCGCCCACCCGTTCCGACCAGTCCGTGGCCGCCATTGCCTCCGGCGAGGAGGATGCGGCCCCGGCCGACGGCGGCGGGGCGACCGACGACCAGCAAGGGGCCCCGGATGCCGGGGCCAGCGAATAGAAGGAGAACGGCTATGACCGAACTGTGCCCCGTCTGCTCCCATGCGGTATCGCCCGATGATGCCGTGTGCCCCACCTGCGGCTTCAAGCTCCTCGGTGCGACCCAGGCCTTCAAGCCGCTGTCGGTGGAGGGCGATGCCGTGCTCGCCTGCGACGTGGCCCCCACCCGGGCGTCCCTCACCGTGGTGCGCGGACCGAAGGTGGGCATGGTCTACGGCCTGGGCAGCGAGCCCGTTACCGTGGGCCGAGCCCCCCAGTGCACCATCTTCCTGAACGACATGACCGTCTCGCGCATGCACGCCACCATCGAGCCCGAGGGCCCCTGCTACGTCATCCGCGACGCGAACTCGTTCAACGGCGTGTGGGTGAACAACGACTCCGTGGAGGCGCGCACCCTGCGCCCCGGCGACTTCATCCAGATCGGCACCTTCTGCCTGCAATACGAGGAGAACTAGGCCGCCTGCGGCCCCCGGTTGGGAGAGAGACGAGGAACTATGGAACTGATGTCGGGAAACGAGGCCATCGCCCAAGGTGCCTGGGAGGCCGGCTGCACCATCGGCGTGGCCTATCCGGGCACGCCCTCCACGGAGACGCTGGAGGCCTTCGGCCGGAAAGAGGGCGTCTACGCCGAGTGGTGCGTCAACGAGAAGGTGGCCCTGGAAGTGGGCGTCGGCGCCTCGGCGGCCGGGGCCCGGGTGCTCGCCACCATGAAGCACGTGGGGGTGAACGTGGCGGCCGACCCGCTGTTCACCGCCGCCTACACCGGCGTGGGGGGCGGTCTCGTGATCCTGGCGGCCGATGACCCCGGCATGTACTCATCCCAGAACGAGCAGGACTCCCACTACTATGCCCGGGCCGCCGCCGTGCCCTGCCTGGATCCGGCCGATTCTGCCGAGGCGCTCCGCTTCGCCCGGGAGGCCTTCGACTTGTCCGAGCGCTTCGACGTGCCGGTGATGCTGCGCTCCAGCGTGCGCATCTCCCACACCAAGACGCCTGTGGAGCCCGGCGAGCGTACGGAGCGCCCCCTCGTTCCCTACGAGAAGAACCCCGCGAAGTGGGTCATGATGCCGGCCTTCGCCAAGCCGCGCCGCGCCGTGCAGCTCGAGCGCATCGACGCCCTGAGCGCCTGGGCCGAGGAGTGCCCCTACAACGAGGTGGTGCGCCGCGGAAGCGACGTCGGCGTCGTCTGCGCCGGAGCGGCCTACCAGCATGTGGCGGAAGGGCTGCCGGAGGCCTCCGTCTTCAAGCTGGGCCTCACCTGGCCCCTGCCGGCCGCGGCCCTGGCCGACTTCGCTGATTCCGTCGAGCGCCTCTACGTGGTGGAGGAGGGCTCGACCTATCTGGCCGATGCCGTGCGGGCCTGCGGTATCGCGGTGAGCGAGCCGCCCTGCCCGTTGCCCCGGGCCGGGGAGCTGTCCCCGGGCCTCGTGCGGACGGCCTTCGGCGGCGCGCCGTTGCCCCACGCCCCGGCCGCAGAGGGGCTGCCGGCCCGACCGCCGGCGCTCTGCCCGGGCTGCCCCCACCGCCTCGTGTTCAAGGAACTCGCCCGCATGCGGGCCATCGTCACCGGGGACATCGGCTGCTACACCCTGGGGGCCCTGCCCCCGCTGGCCGCCATGGACACCACCGTGGACATGGGTGCCTCCGTCTCCATGGCCCACGGCTTCGAGCTAGCCCTGGCCGGCACCGAGCACCGGCCCGTGGTGGCGGTCATCGGCGACTCCACCTTCGCCCACTCGGGCTTGAGTTCGCTCATCTCCACGGTGTACAACCGCGGTGCCGGCACCGTCTGCGTGCTCGACAACCGCACCACGGCCATGACCGGGCGCCAGGGCAACCCTTTCAACGGCGTGACGTTGCAGGGGCGTCCGAGCCGGGAACTGCACATCGAGGCCGTGGTGGCCGCCATCGGCGTGGAGGATGTGCGCACGGTGGATCCCAACGACGCCGCCGCGGTGCGCGCGGCTCTCAAGGAGGCCACGGCCACCGACGACATCTCGGTCATCGTGTTCCGTTCCCCCTGCGTGCTGCTGGAGCGCAAGGCAGGGCGCCCTTACTGGGTGAACGGGTCCTGCACCGCCTGCGGTGCCTGCGCCACGCTCGGCTGTCCGGCCATCGCCCGGGACGAGAGCGGTGTGGCCTCCATCGATACGGGGCTCTGCATCGGCTGCGGCCAGTGCGCACAGTACTGCCGCTTCAACGCGATCGTTTTGGAATAGGGGAGCGATAATGGAGATGACGACCAAGACCGTGCTCCTGTGCGGCGTCGGCGGTCAGGGCACCATCCTGGCGGCCGACCTGCTGGCCGCCGCCTGCCTGGCGGCGGGGCTCGACGTGAAGGTGTCCGAGATCCACGGCATGGCCCAGCGCGGCGGTTCCGTGACCACGGTGGTGCGCATGGGCGGCGCCGTGCAGTCCATGGTGTCCGATCCGGGCGCCGCCGACGTGGTGGTGGCCTTCGAGACCACCGAGGCCCTGCGCAACCTGCCCCAGCTCGCCGAGGGCGGCACCCTTATCGTGAACGATATGGCCATCAAGCCGCTGCCCGTGCTCACGGGCGCCGCCTCCATGCCGCCCCGGGCCCGGGAGGATCTGGCCGCGGCCGGGGCGCTGCTCGTGCCCGCCGCGGCCCTGGCCCGCGCCGCCGGCAACCCCAAGTGCGCCAACGTGGTGCTCGTGGGGGCGCTCTCGGCCACTCTCGGCATTCCCGCCGAGGTGTGGGAGCGCGTCGTGGCCGAGCGCGTGCCCGCCCATACCGTGGAGGCGAACTTGGCGGCCCTGGCGGCCGGCCGAACCTTCATGGACGCCGGAATAGGAGCTTGAGAGCCATGACCGTATCCCAGATCAGCGTCTTCGCCAACAGCCGCCCCGGCCATCTGAGCCGGGTACTTGACCGCTTCGAGGAGGCGGGCGTGTCGGTGCGCGGATTCTCCGCCTCCGACACCGGCGAGTACGGCATCCTGCGCTTCGTGGTGGACCGGCCCGAGGAGGCCCTGGAGGCCCTGCGGGAGGACGGTTGCGCCTGCACCGTCACGCCCGTGCTCTGCCTGAAGCTCGTCGATGAGCCCGGCGAGTTGGCCCGGGTCATGGGAGTGCTCGCCCGCTGCGGCATCAACGTGGTGTACAGCTACTCCATGATCTCCACCTATATCGTGCTCTCCACCACCGATCCCGATCGGGCCCGTGCCCTTCTGGCGAGCGAGCCCGTGGAGCTGATTACCCAGGAGGATATCGCCCGCTTCTCGGCGGCCCGACAGGGGAAGGGGATCGAGCGATGAGCGCTTCCGCGACCATGGATGTGAGGGAGAAGGGGGGCGCCCTGGCCGCTGCGGCCGCCGGTCGCTTCGACCTGCTCCCGGTGTACAAGCCCGAGATCGAGCGCGCCCCGCGCGAGCAGATCGAGGCGGTGCAGCTGGCCAAACTGAAGGAGACCGTGGCCTACGCCTACGAGCGCGTGCCCTACTACCGGACGAAGATGGACGAGATGGGCGTGGCGCCCGCCGACATCCAGACCTTGGCCGATGTGCGCCGGCTGCCCTTCACCGACAAGGCCGTTCTGCGCGACACCTTCCCCTTCGGCCTGTTCGCCGTGCCCTTGGACGAGATTCGCGAGCTGCATTCCTCGTCGGGCACCACGGGCAAGCCGGTGGTGGTGGGCTACACCGACGACGATATGGCCATGTGGAGCGAGTGCATCGCCCGGCTCGTGCAAATGGCCGGCGTGGTGCCCGGCGACGTGGCCCAGATGGCCTTCGGCTACGGCATGTTCACCGGCGGCTTCGGCCTGCACTACGGCCTGCAGCGGCTCGGCTGCGCCATGATTCCCGCCGGGGCCGGCAACACGGAGCGCCATATCCAGATGATCGAGGACTACGGCACCACGGTGCTCGTGGCCACGCCCTCCTACGCCATGCACATCTGCGAGGTGGGGGAGAAGATGGGCTACGACTGGGAGGCCTCGCCCCTGCGCGTGGGCCTCTTCGGCGGCGAGCCCTGCCCGCCGGGCCTGAAGGCCGAGATCGAGCGGCGCATGCACATCGTGTGCACCGACAACTACGGGCTCACCGAGGTCATGGGGCCGGGTGTGTCCGGCGAGTGTCTGGCCGAGCGCTACCAGCAGCATATCGCCGAGGACCACTTCCTGTGGGAGGTCATCGATCCCGAGACCGGCGAGCCGGTGGGCGAGGGGGAGATGGGCGAGCTCGTGCTCACGCCCTTGGGCAAGCAGGGCATTCCCGTGCTGCGCTACCGCACCCACGACCTGACGGCCGTGCACACTGAGCCTTGCGCCTGCGGCCGCACCCTGGCCCGCATGGACAAGGTGCGCTCCCGCTCCGACGACATGCTCATCATCCGCGGCACCAACGTGTTCCCCTCCCAGGTGGAGGACGTGCTCACCGGCATCGAGGAGGTCACGCCCCACTACCACATCATCGTGGAGACGAAGGACGGCATGGACTTCCTCATCGTGGAGACCGAGCTGCGCCCCGAGGCCTTCTCCGACTCCTTCGAGACCATGGACGCCCTGCGCCGCAAGATCGCCGAGAAGCTGAAGGCGACTTTGCTGGTGGCGCCCACGGTGCGCCTGGTGGAGCCCGGCGGCATCGAGCGGGCCATCGGCAAGGCCAAGCACGTGGACGATCGACGGGCGAAGTAGTCCGAGGGTCTCTCCATGGACGCCCCCGAAGCCCCCGCCACCCCCGTCGTCGGCCGTTTCGCGCCGTCGCCCACGGGGCGCATGCACGCGGGGAACATCTTCGCGGCCCTTGTGGCGTGGCTCGTGGCGAAGTCCCAGGGCGGTCAGATGGTGCTGCGGGTGGAGGATCTTGATCGGGAGCGCTCCAAGCCCGCGTTCATCGACGACGTGCAGCGGGATTTCGAGCGCCTCGGGCTCTTCTGGGATCGCGGCCCCTATTTCCAGCATGATCGGGACGAGGCCTACCGGGCGGCCCTGGAGACCCTGGCCGTGCGGGATCTGCTGTATCCCTGCTACTGCACCCGGGCCGACCTGCACGCCGCCTCGGCGCCCCATCGGGGCGAGAAGCCGGTGTACCCGGGCACGTGCCGCGGGCTGTCGGCTGGAGAGCGGGCCGAGCGCGAGGCGGCCGGGAGAGCGCCGGCCCTGCGGCTCACTGTGCCCGATCGCGTCCTCGGCCTGCGCGACCTCGTGCAGGGGGACTACCGTCAGAACTTGGCCGCTGACTGCGGCGACTTCCTCGTGCGCCGCGCCGACGGGGCCTTCGCCTATCAGCTGGCTGTGGTGGTGGACGACGGGGCCCAGGGAGTGACCTCGGTGGTGCGGGGCGTCGATCTGCTGTGCTCCACGCCCCAGCAGATGTACCTGCAGGAGCTGCTCGGCCTGTCCCATCCCGCCTACGGCCATGTGCCCCTGGTGACGGGGGAGCGTGATCGGCGCCTCTCGAAGCGCGACCGCGATGCGGCCCTCGATGAGCTGCTCGCCCGCTTCGGCACGCCCGCGGCGGTGATCGGGCACATTGCCGGCATCACGGGGCTGGCGCCCACGACCGATCCCGTCATGCCCGAGGAGCTGCTGGGAGATTTCTCCGTCAGGGCGCTGCCGACCCTGTTCCCCGATCCGGTGCAGATACCCTGGCGCTGAGCCTAGAACAGGAGGGCGGCGGCGTAGAGGGCACCGAGGGCCACGTTCACGCTGGCGATCTGCCCCATGGCGCCGATGCGCGAGGCGGGAGCGAGGGGGTTGAGCCAAAGGGCCCGCAGAAGCGGGTAGGCGGCCAGGACGAGGAAGGGCAGGACGGCGATGCCCGTCGGGAACCAGATGGGCACGATGACGAGGATGGCCGCGACCCAGAGCGCCATGAGGCCATGGTAGGTCGCCCGGGCGCGCTGGTGCCCCAGCAGGACGGGGAGGGTGCGGCGGTCCGCCTCGATATCCTTCTCGATATCGCAGGTGTTGTTGGTCATCATGATGAGCCCCACGCCGATGATGGTGGGCACGGCCCACAGCAGCATGAGGAAGTCGAGGCGCCCGGTGAGCACCTGGTAACAGGCCAGGGGGATGAGGCCCCCCATGACGATGCCGCTCACGGCCTCGCCCACGGGAAGGTAGGACAGGGGCGTCTTGCCCCCCGAGTAGGCCACGACGATGCCGGCCCCCACGAGGGCGATGGCCAGGGGGATGAGGCCCGCCTCGAGGATGACGATGATACCGAGGAGGAAGGCCGTGCCGAGCAGAGCGATGGCCACGGCGAGCACCGAGCGCGGGTTCACGCGGTTGTAGACGAGCACGGCATCGGTGACCTCCACGTTGTCGTCGGCCGAGTCGGTGCCCTTCACGTAGTCGAAGTAGTCGTTGAAGGTGTTCACCGACGACTGCATGAGGATGCAGATGACCAAAAGCAGCCAGGCCATGGCGGGGGAGACGGCGCCCGTGGTCGCGAGGGCGCAGGCGCAGGCGATGAGGACGGGCATGATGGCCGCGGGCCAGGTGTGGGGGGCGGAAAGCTGCCAGATCAGGGCAGGGGAGAGGGGAGTGAACGCTCCCCTATCGTCGGAATGCTGTTTCGTACTCATGTTCGCTTTCTTGTTCAGGCCGTTCTCCGATCGCCCAGCGGGGCTGTGCCGGATCGCTGATTGCGGGCGGTGGGGCTATTATAGAAGAAGGCACCGAGGGTGCGGTGCCTTCCGTAAAGATATAAGGTTGATGGCCCTAGTTGGTCATGAGCGCTGCCGCGATGTCCCCGGATGTCGACGATGCCGGCTCCCACTGGCCGTCCACCTTGGTGTAGGTGATGGTGACCGGCTCGGTGACCGCCAGCTCCACGCCGTCGAGGGAGCCGATGACGATCTCGCCGATGCGCTGGTTGATCTCGTCGCTCGACAAGGCGGCGATCTCATCGGGGTTCGCGGTGATGGCGGTCACGGCGCTCTGGAGGGCGTTCTGGTAGCCGGTGTAGCTCTTGCAGGTGATGGTGATCTGCGCCGTGGCTCGGTCGCCGTCCACGGTGATGGAGTCGATGGTGTAGTCGAAGCCGTCGAGATAGGACTTCATGAAGGCAACGCCGTCGATGCCGTAGACCGACAGCTGGCTCATGTTGATGCTCTCGGAGAATTCGTTGACGAAGGAGTCGTCGAGGTTCTTGATGCTGTCCAATTCCGACGTGAGCTTCGCGCGGATGATATCCTCGTCGCTCTGGCTACCCAGGCAGCCCGAGAGCGAGCAGGCGCCCGCGATCATCATGATGGCCACCAGAAGAGTGAGAATCCCACGGGTAAGGACAAAGGACTTTGACTTTACATAATCCATATTATCAGCCTTTCAGGTCGGTTTTAAGGTATCCGCGAACGGAGCGCGTGGGCGCTTCCGATAATTCTAACCGAAAGGAAGGTTAATCATGATTACTCATCTGAACGGTTTTCTGCTCGATGAGCAGAAGGGCGAGTTTACCGACGAGACGGGGCGCAAGGTCGAGTACCACAACGCACGCTTCTACGACACCGAGGCCAAGAAGCTGGTGAAGGTGTCTGTTCCCAAGGAATCGAACGCGCTTCCCGAAGAGCAGGTGAATTGCTGCGTCATCCTCCGGGTGAACGCTGGCGAGAAGTTTTGCAAGCTCGTGTTCGATTCCTACGAGCTGTAGCTCGCATCCCCTGGACTTTACATAACACCTGTGAACTTAAGGAGGTGCTAAATGGGCCTTTCGCATCACATCATTTTTCCTCTGGACAACGTGGAGGAGGCCGCGCAGTTCATCGACATTCCCCGCGGCGAGTTGCTCTCCGTCGCCATGAACCGCTTCAACGGTAACGTGGTCATGAGTTACGCCGACCATCCCGAGGCGCGTTTCTTCATCCGCTTGATTGTCGCCCAGCTTTCCCAGGTTGCGGATATGTTCGATGAGGAGTGTTACCGGGAGCCGCGCCACGGCCTCATTGACTACGAGGACGAGGGCCGTTACGAGCACTTTTACGGCGCTCCCCCTTCCCGCTTCCCTCTCTGCCCTGTCCGCGATCTCGTAGAGGAGGTGGCCTAGATGGACGAGATGGAAGCCGCTGGCCTGGCCGTCGATGCGGCCGCTACGCTTAAGGGCATCGGCCAGGACGTGGCCCAGATTCGCGAGTTGTCCTTCAAGCAGCTTGAAATCCTGTCCCGCCCCGACGAGGCCGAGGAGGTTCCGCAGCCCGACGAGGATGAGGCGCAGGCGCTTATCCTGGACGATGGCATGCCCGATGACGGCGGCTGGGTCACCGAGGTTCATTCCTCGGTCGAGGTTCCCCCGGAGTTCTTCTCCGACCTCATGGCCTTCCAATGGATGGGCCTTGTCCTCTCTGTTTTCATGCTGGTGGCTCTGCTTCTCAACTTCGGCGCGACGCTCTGGCTCGCCTTCTCTGACAAATGGAGGTCTTAAATGGAAACCGTTCTCAACGTCCTCGTTGTCCTGTCCCTCGTCGGCGTGTTCGCCTACGCCTTCGCGGTCTATCAGGTGCTTCGCATCGTGACCGCCTGGGCGAAAGACCGCTGGCGCGACGACTGGGGCAGGCAGCCCCTGCTCCTCAAGCTGCCGCCGTGGGCGCTCACCGCCGTGCTGGTGCTCTGCTTTTTGGCGGTGGTGCTGTGAGCATGCAAGTACTCGCGCTTCTTTTCCTCGCGAGCGCTTTTCTCGGTGCCTTGCTTCTAGTGCTTCTCGACCTTTTTTGTTGAGGTGATCGCCTTGGAGATTCTCGATGCGTACCAAGTTGTCGGCTGGCTTGAGTTCGCTATCTCGCTCTTCGCAGCCGTTCCCGTCGGTTTCATGCTGGGCTGCTTCCTGGGACTGCTCAGCTTCGGAACGTTCAAGCTCATCGGCTTGATTCGTAGTCTCGTCTAATTGAAAGGAGAAGTGAAATGGAGACTATCACCACTGCCATCGGAACTGCCGTCACGCAGCTTTCCACGTCCATCCAGACCGTGATCGGCGCGAACCTGCCCACCATCCTGGGCGTGGCCGCCATCTTCATCGCGATCACCGCGACGTGGAAGCTGGTCAAGCGCTTCACCTCGGGCGCTTAGTCGGTTCCCGCCCTTGCTAACTCGGGCTGCGGGGAGGGTTTCGGCCCTCCCCTTTTCTCATCTTAGGAGGTGATTTCATGCTCGCTCGTTCTCGCGCTCCCCTGTTCGTCCTGCTCGCGGTAACGCTCTCGCTCTCCCCGGCCCTGTCGTGGTATGCTTATGCCGACCAATCTACTGAGGTTCAGGAGGTGGCGACCGATGGGCCGCGAGGTGACGAAGACGATAGAGGAATTGGAACGTCAGATGAACCGGGAGAGGTTGGAGCGCAATCAGAAGATGATTGCGAAGTTGGAGAGGGAGCAGCAGAGAAGCAGGCCGAAACGCCGAGTTCTCCCGAAGATTCTTCTAGTGTTGCTTCTGGTTTTCTTGGTGCTGCTTCTGATGTTTTGGAGCAAACTTCACATAGTGTGGTTGATTCACTAGCTTCTGCGCCTGTTTCTCCCGCTGATCTTAGCATTATGCCCTATGCAGGCGGCTTCGGCGGGAATCTTACCGAAGGTTTTGGTGGGGCTTTCTCCGGTGGTTCCGGTTCTGGCAAAACCGCCAATATCACTGATTTGGTTGATGCCATTACTGCTCAATGGGGGTGGAATTACGGCAAGACCGCCGTTCTATACTCTAATTCCCCTGCCGGATGGCTTAAGGCCATCATGGGCAACACCTCTAATCTTTCGTCCGTTCCGTCAATGTATTCCCTGCTTCAGAAGCAGTGGGGCTATGGCTACGGCGGTACTGCTGTCATTCAAAGCAATTCCCCCGCTTACTGGCTCCAGTGGTTATACAAGTACTCATGGGTTACCCACACGCTTCCGGGTGACTCCTCTTTGCGCACCGTTGGGTTTTCCGAGCTTTTGTACCGCGTTCTTTCGGGCACGTATGACTACGTGAATGATCAGACGCTGGGGAACACCGTCGGCTATATGTTTGCGGATCTCCGCAAGCAGTGGGGCTACGGTTACGGTGGTACGGTTGTCATCCATAAAGGCTCGCCCATGGACTTGCTCGGCAAGATTCAGAAGAACAGCGACTACATCACGTCCATTGATTTCTGGTCTGAGAGCATTAACGATCTCGTGGGCAAGATTCAGAGGAACAGCGACTACATCACGTCCATCGACTCCCGTTTTCAGTTGCTCCGGACTTCCTTGGACAATCAGTTCAAGAGCGTCTTTAACCGTATGCAGGTTACGATGACGGTTCCGGGAGAGGATTCCCCCAGGCTTCTTACCAGCGCGAATCTCCTTTATCTCATCCTGCGTCAATTGTATAATTTCGCGAAGGCCTGGGAATCGTGGTCTGCCAAGGGCTTGAGTGTCGATACCTCTTACATTGATGCGAAGCTGGCTACAATCGTTGATCTCATGATGGCCGGTGCCGCCCGCGATATTGTAGAAACTCTAGTCGGCGACCTGGATTTCTCGCGCTTGGGCGCCCTCTCCTCGGAGGTTTCCTCCGCGATCTCCAACGCCTTCCCCTTCTGCATCCCCGCCGTTCTCAAGCAGGTTTTGGGCCTTGTCCGCTGCGATGCTGCCGCCCCTGTCTGGGATTTCGAGGTGGGCGGCGAGCCTATGCGCGTCGATCTCGCGCCCATGCGGCCCGTGGCCGACGTGTCGGGCTGGTTCTGCCGTGTCCTGTTCGTCGTTGTCCTCTTCGCCAACACCCGCCGCTTCATCTTCATGGGAGGGGGTGCGGCTTCCGAATGATTACCGGCCTCATCGATTTCATCACGGGCGGCGCTCTCCAGCTGGTTCTCCTGCTGCTCTCGCTGCTGCCCGCCGTCGATCTCTCGGCGCTCCCCCTCGCCATGCCCCAGGGCGTGGCCGATGCCCTCGGTGCCCTCAACTGGTTCGTTCCCGTCGGCGACCTCATCGACATTCTCACGGCCTGGGTCGGCCTCGTGCTCGCCGTCAACGTCGCCATGGTCGTCCAGCGCGTCGTCTCCACCGTCGACAGATAGGGGTTCCCATGATCTACCTTTATTCTGGCACTCCCGGAAGCGGGAAGAGCCTCCACGTCGCCCGCGACATACGCGACACGCTGCAAGTCAAGAGAAGGCCCGTCATCTGCAACTTCGATGTTAACCCCAAGTTGAGGAACTACGGGAAGCTGTTCCGCTACGTTCCCAACTCCGAACTTGCCCCTGATCTCCTCTACGATTTCTCGCGGCGCTGGTTCGATGGGCGACCCGTCCGCGAGGATGCCATCTTGCTCGTCATCGATGAGGCGCAGCTTGTTTTCAACTCGCGCACCTGGCAGGACAAGGGGGCGAGCCAGCGGCGCATGGACTGGATAGAGTTCTTCAGCCAGCACCGCCACTACGGCTATAAGATCGTCCTTATTGCCCAGTTTGATAGGATGCTTGATAGGCAGATTCGCAGCCTCATAGAGATCGAGGCGAACCACCGCAAGCTGTCCAACTTCGGGATGAAGGGCCTTCTGCTCTCCCTTCCCTTTGGCGGCAAGCTGTTCGCCTCCGTCAGCTACTACTACGGCCTCCGCGAGCGCGTGGGCTGTACCTGGCTCCTGCCGCGCAGGGCGTACTTCAGGGTCTACGACAGCTACAACCGCTTCGAGCAGGTGCCCGGGGCGTAGGCGGTGGGGCTCGGGGCCCCTGCCGCCGCGCCCCGTGGCTCGCTCGGGCGCATTCGCTCCCGTATCCCTTTCCCGCCCCGCTTTATGGGGTTGAACCCCGTTCGATACGTAAAGCGGGGCGCACAGCGGCGCATATTGCCCCTCGGCGCTGTTCCCGCCCTCGCCGCTGGGCAGAGGGGCCGCATTTTTCAGGGGAACACGCCTCCTACTTGATATAGGGGGCGTGTTCCGTGTTCCAAAGAGAGAGGATTTTCGTTATGGCCGGTAAGAAGTGCCGTTGCTGGTGGTACGTTCAGCTTGTCGAGAACTTGCCCGTGAATTGGCGCGATCAGTTGCGCGAACTGATGATTCCTGGCGCGTTCGTCGTGCATGATCGCGACGTGGAGTTGACGGAGGACGGCATTGAGAGGCCGAAGCGCCCGCACGTTCATTTCATGTTGGAGTTCGGCTCGCCCGTGCTCGTCAAGACCGCCTTGGAGGTCGTTCCCGAATCCTTCGGCATCCTCTTTGCCAAGCCCGTCGGGAACAAGGTTGGCGCCTACCGCTATCTGGCGCACCTGGGCCAGGAGGACAAGGCCCAGTACGATTTTGACGAGGTGGAGGACATGGCCGGGTTCAAGGTCAATATCTCCGATGTGTGCAACGTCGATTTCTGCGACGTGTACGACCTCATAAACGAGATGAAGATCACCAATTTTGCAATGCTCATGTCCTTCTTGGTAGAATTCAAGCCAGAGTATGTTCCCTACGTCTCAAGCCACGTGAACTTGGTCAAGACGTACATAACGGAACTTAATCGATGCTGCCTCTAGCATAAATCAGGGTTATTGGACATAAGTTTTCTTATCAGCCTTTTACCGATGGAATAGGCCGCTTGCCGCGAATAACCTAATTCCATATTATCAGCCTTTCAGAGAGAATGGTGGATGGATGGGGAGGATCGTTGTGACTTTTAGCCCCAGGCGTTGCCGCCGCCCTCGGAGGGGCTCGTCGGCGACAGGCTGCTCGCGGCGTCGCCGAGGATGGCGCTGTAGTCGCCGGTCTGCATGGCGTCCATGAGCACGGGCAGCATCATGGCGACGCCGATGCCGTTGAGCACGAGGGCCACCGCGCCGATGCCAATGCCCATGAGGGCGGTTTGCCTGAGCGCTCGGGCGTAGGGCCGCTTGGCCGGTGCCACGGCATCGAGAACGTCGCGAATCTTGACGAAGGCGATGATGGCGCAAACAAGCGCCACGGTGCTCAGGGCGACGCCGCCGATAATGAAGGATATGGGGCCGGCCACCGTGGCCACGGTGGCGAGGGTTCGCGCCGACTTGAGCTCGTAGTCGGCCACGGCAGCCTGGGCGCTTTCCATGGACTCAGCGATCTGAGGGTCGATGGAGGGCGTAGCGGGCCGCTGCCCTTGGGTCGATGGGTCGTCGGGACGCGGGGACTCCGGTCTCTGCGGCGATTCGTTGGGCGCCGAGGCGTCTTCGGGCTTCTGGGGCGGTTGATCCATGGATCCTCGATTCTAGCTGACTCCGCTGCTGCCGAAGCCCTGGGCTCCACGGGCACTGGCGGGAAGCTGATCTGTGTTATGTAAAGTAATCGAAGGGGTAGCTACGATCATCATCTGGGCGATGCGATCGCCCTTTTCGAAGGAAAACGGCTCCTGGGGATCGAGATTGACGAGCACGACCATGATCTCGCCTCGGTAGCCGCTATCCACCAGTCCCGGCCCGTTCACGACGGAGATGCCGTGACGGGATGCAAGGCCGCTGCGCGGAATGACGAGCCCGGCGTAGCCGTCCGGAATGGCCATGGCGAAGCCGCACGGCACCGTCATGCGCTCGAAGGGCTTCAACGTGCCGGCCACGGCGGCCCGCAGATCGAGCCCCGCATCTCCCGGATGGGCGTACTGGGGCGCAGGCAGCGCCTCGTCGAGAACGGTGATGCTCACATCCATGGCGTACCTCCCCTACCCGAGCTCGCCCAGGGCCGAGGAGAACTCCTCCACGCTCTGGAAATCCTTGTATACGCTGGCGAAGCGAATGTAGGCCACATCGTCGAGCTTCGCCAGTCGCGCCAGGGCCATATCGCCGAGATCTTTCGATTTGATCTCCGTGCGCTGGGTAGAACGGAGCTCCGATTCGATGCTCGCGATGAGGTGATCGATCTTCTCTGGCGTGATGGGCCGTTTGGCGCAGGCGATGAGCAGGCCGCGCATGAGCTTCTCCCGATTGAACACCTCGGAGGAGCCGTCGGTCTTGATGACGAGGATGGGGTTCTCGGCCAATCGCTCGTAGGTGGTGAAGCGGGTGCCGCATTCCAGGCATTCGCGACGCCGGCGAATGGATGCCCCCTCGTCGGCAGAGCGGGAATCGACGACTTTCGATTCGGGATATCCGCAGGAAGGACAGCGCATGGGTTCTCCTAACAATGAGTTGGTTACCCATGATACCCCAAGGGTCGCCGGCTTCCGGCATCTTCAAGACTTTGCTACCATCGTGATACGTCGACGGCTTCTCGAGTCCCGCATCCAACGGCGGCGGCTCTCCGAGCACCCATCCGCTCCCGTTCGCAGGGGTCGCTTTTCTCAAGCAAAGAGCATGACGAAGGAGATGACGGTGCTGAGGGCGAAGGCGATGGGAAATTCAAATCGGCTCATTTTTTCTCTCCTGACCTCTTGCGTAGAACCTTTGTTCGCAGTTATAATAGAACGAACAAAAGTTCATGTCAACAAATTTTTCAAACAAATGTACGCCTTATAGAAAGGATGCAGCATGACCCAGAAAGTAACCAGGCGGCAGCAGGCGGTTCTTGACTGCATCGAGGCGTGCATACGGGAGAAGGGCTATGGCCCCACGGTGCGTGAAGTCTGCCAGACCCTCGGCCTGTCCTCCCCTTCCACCGTACACGTGCACCTGAAGGCCCTGGAAGATAAGGGCTATATCAAGCGGGATCCGCTCAAGTCCCGTTCCATCGCCCTCACCTACCCGATTGACGACATGCCCTCCCCCGCCGTTAGCGTGGCGGGCAGCTACAGCAATCTCGTCAACGTGCCCCTGGTGGGCGATGTGGCGGCCGGCTGTCCCATTTTGGCCCAGGAGAACATTACCGACACCATTACGCTGCCCACGGACATCGTGGGTGACGCCGCATCCTTCATGTTGTCAGTGCGGGGCGAGTCCATGGTGGAGATCGGCATCAACGACGGTGATTACGTCGTGGTCAAGGAGCAGTCCGTGGCGAACAACGGCGATATCGTCGTGGCCATTGTGGACGACGGGGCCACGGTAAAGCGCTTCTACAAGGAGGCCGACCATATTCGCCTTCAGCCGGAGAACTCCTCCATGGATCCCATTATCGTGAGCGATTGCTCTATCGCGGGCAAGGTGGTGGCCGTCTTCCGCCGCCTCTAGAAGGGCCACCGGGCAATTTCGCGCTCGACAAAACTCGATAGCATCCAACGAGGGCCATGGAAGTGCTTCCATGGCCCTCGTATAAGGGGTGCTGCGCGGACGATAATGCTCCGTCCCGGCTCTCCGCCCGTCGCTACGCGGAGAACTCCCGAAAAGCGGCGGCGAAGGCCGGGGCGGCGAGCATTTGGATGTGGGTGCCGTCGGCCTCGTGAGACTCCGAGATGATATGGCAGCGCTCATGGGCGAGCGACACCAGATCGCCGCGCTGGTAGGGAATCACTACATCGAGTTTGGCATCGGCGGCCGAGGCGGCCGCAGCCAGGGCGGTCACAAGGCCGTCGATGCCCTCGCCGGTGCGAGCCGAGACGAACTGGGCGTGGGGGAAGCGACGACGCAGCCCGGTCAGAGTCTCCTCATCGAGCAGGTCGCACTTGTTGAACACCTCGATGGTGGCGATGGCCTCGGCGCCGATCTGGTCGAGCACCTCGCAAACGGCATCGATCTGCCCCTCGAACTCCGGAGAGGAGGCATCAACCACATGGAGGATCAGGTCGGCGCCGGTGATCTCATCGAGTGTCGATTTGAAGGCTTCCACCAGGGTGGTGGGCAGCTTCTGGATGAAGCCGACGGTGTCGGTGACGGTGACCTCGCGGCCCTCGGGCAGGGAGAACTTGCGGGTGGTGGAATCCAGGGTGGCGAAGAGCTTGTCGTAGCTGAGCACATCGGCCCCGGTGAGCCGGTTGATGAGAGAGCTCTTCCCCGCGTTGGTGTAGCCGGCCAGGGCCACCTTGAACATGCCGCTGCCGTAGCGGCTCTCCCGCTGCAGCGAGCGCACCTCGGAAAGATGGGCCAGTTCGCGGCGGATGGAGGTGATGCGCTTGCGTACCATGCGGCGGTCCACTTCCAGCTGGCTCTCGCCCTCGCCGAAGCGGGATCCCACGCCGCCGCCCATGCGGTTCGAGGCCAGGTGCGCCCACATGCCGCGCAGGCGCGGGTAGAGGTACTGGTTCTGGGCGAGCCGCACCTGGAGGCGCCCTTCCTTGGAGGTGGCGTGAAGGGCGAAGATGTCCAGAATGAGGGCCGTGCGGTCGATGACCTTCACGGACTTGTCCATGATCTTCTCGAGGTTCGCCTGCTGGGAGGGGGTCAGCTCGTCGTCGAAGATGACGAGGTCCGCCTCGCAGCTGCGGGCGAGCTCGGCGATTTCGACGGCTTTGCCCGAACCTACGAAGGTGCGGGGGTTCGGGGCATCGAGGCGCTGGGTGGTGGAGGCCACCACATCGGCTCCGGCGGTGTCGGCCAGGCGATCGAGCTCGGCCAGCGACGACTCCAGGGGCCATTCGAGACCCGGGCGGTCGACGCCCACGATGACGGCCCGCTCCCGGCGCTGTTCGGCCATGGTGGCGGGGCCCTTCTGGATAACAGATTGATATTCGGTCATGGGGTGCTCCTTATGCGTAGTGTGCGACTAAAGGGCGCGCGGGGCGCCGAGAAATGCCCGACAAGGCTATGGGCTAGTCGACAAAGCGCATGGACAACACGCTCCCCTCTCTACCGGTCGCTGAGACGCGAATGAAAAATGCCCTGCTATGATAGCACAGGCATTCCCCTTCGCAAGATGGAGTCTATTCCAATGTTTCCAGCTGGGCCATGATCTCGTCGGCTACGGCCCGGGCGTCCCCGGCATCGGCATCGATCCAGCGGATGCGCTCGTCGCGGCGGAACCAGGTGCGTTGGCGCTTGCCGTAGCGGCGCGTGGCCTGCTTGATGGCGGCGATGGCCTCATCCAGGGTGCAGCGTCCCTCCAGGGCCTCGACGATCTCCTTGTAGCCGATGGCCTGGGGCGCCGTCACTCCCTCGCGGAAGCCCGCATCCAAAAGACCGCGCACCTCCCCTACCAGACCGGCCTCGACCATGGCATCTACCCGGGCGTCGATGCGCTCGTTCAGCACCGTCGGGGTGACGGCCAGGCCGAACTGCACGGTGGGAACGGCCGCCTCGATGGAGGCCAGGTTGCGCTTCTGCTCGGCATAGGAGCGCCCCTCGGCCAGAAGCTCGAAGGCCCGCACGACGCGGCGCACGTTGTTCGGGTGCAGCTCCCGGGCGCTGTCCGGATCGCGGCGGTTCAGCTCGTCCCAGAGGGCCTGGGCCCCTTCCCGTGCGGCAAAGGCGGTCCACTGCTCGCGCACGGGATTGTCCACCTGCTCGCCGGCGGGAAACTCGTAAGCGTCGATGGCCGCCTTCACATAGAGGCCCGTTCCCCCGCAGAGCACGGCCCGCTTGCCGCGGGCGGCGATGGCCGCGAAGGCATCGCGGGCGAAGGACTGGAACAGGGCCGCGGAATAGGGCTCGCCGGGATCGACGAGGTCGAAGCCGTGATGGGCCACGATGCGCTCAGGCGCGGGCAGCTTGCCCGTGCCGATATCCATGCCGCGGTAGATCTGCATGGAATCGGCGCTCACCACTTCCCCGCCGATAGCCGCCGCCACGAGCTGGGCGGCATCGGTCTTGCCCGAGGCCGTGGGGCCGACGATGCAGATAACGGGCGGGGCGGCGTCAGCCATCGACCACCGTGCCGGAGAGGTACCAGGTGCGGGCCTCGTCGATGCGCATGGGCACGATGGTGCCGACGAGCTCGTCGGCGGTGCGCCCGGTGGGAACGGGTCCGTGCACCGTCTGGTTCTTGGGGCTCTTGCCGGCCAGCACCGCGCCGTCGCGCTTGGAGGTACCCTCGATGAGCACGGGCACGATGGTGCCGAGCTCGGCCTGGTTCGTCTCGAAGGCCTTGCGCTGCACGAGGTCCACCAGCCGGTCGAAGCGCTCCTGAATGACCTCGCGGGGGGTGTCGTCTTCCATCGAGGCGGCCGGCGTGCCCTCGCGCTTCGAGTAGATGAACGTGAACACCTGGCTGTAGCCCACCTCTTCCACGAGGCGGTAGGTGTCCATGAAGTCCTCCTCGGTCTCGCCCGGGAAGCCCACGATGATATCGGTGGACAGGGCGATGTCGGGCACGACGGCCCGCAGCTTCTCAATGAGCCCGAGGTAGTGCTTCCGCGTGTAGCGGCGGTTCATGGCCTTGAGGATGCGGTCGGAGCCCGACTGCACCGGCAGGTGCAGGGCCGGCATGAGGGATCGCAAGGTGCCGAAGCGGGCGATCACCTCGTCGGTGAGGTCCTTGGGGTGGCTCGTGGCGAAGCGCAGCCGCTCGATACCGGTATCGTCCAGGGCGTCGAGCACCGCGGCGAAGCGCGGCTCGCCGTAGAGGTCGCGGCCGTAGGAGTTCACGTTCTGGCCGAGCAGGGTGATCTCCTTCACGCCGGCCTCCACGTAGCGCCGGGCCTCCTCGGCGATGTCCTCCAGGGGGCGCGACTTCTCGCGGCCGCGCACGTAGGGCACGATGCAGTAGGAGCAGAAGTTGTTGCAGCCCACGGTGATGGGCAGCCACGCCGCCCAGGCGTGCTCCCGGTCGGTGGGCAGGGCGGTGGAGAACTCCGCTCCCCCGTCGAGCACCTCGACGGAATGGCCCGCGCTCTCCATGGCCGAGGCGAGCAGCCCCGGCAGCGAGGCCAGGTTATGGGTGCCGAAGACCACGTCGAGGTGGGGCAGCTGCTCCACGAGCTTCTCGCCGTCGCGCTGGCCGATGCAGCCGCCCACCGCGATGTAGCGCTTCTCGTAGGGCGAGCCGTCTCGCACGGGAATGTTCTTCATGGATGCGACCTGGCCGTAGAGCCGCGTATCGGCGGCCTCGCGCACGCAACAGGTCATGAACACGACGATGTCGGCCTCTTCGATAGTGCCGACGGACAGCGAGCCCAGGCCCTCGAGCATGCCGGCGACGCGCTCGGAGTCGTGCTTGTTCATCTGACAGCCGAAGGTGTGGATGCAGAAGGTGGTGCCCTCGAAGGAAACGCCCATGGCGACCGCCGGCTACAGTGCGACCGCGTCGGCCGCGGCGACGACGGCGAAGCCGGCGCGGGGTTCCACGGAGAAGCGGATGGCGGTGCGGTACTCGCCGTCGATGACGATATCGGCGAACGAGGGGATGCAGCAGATCTCGATGCCCACCGGAGAGAGGAATCCGCGCGAGATGGCCACGGCCTTCACCGCCTGGTTCACGGCGCCGGCGCCCACGGCCTGGATCTCGACGGACGAGCCGTCCTTGATCATGCCCGCGATGGCGCCGGCCACGGAGGCCGGGGAAGACTTCGAGGATACCTTGAGGCAGCCGATGGACGGCCGGGGTTCTGTGGTGGTTGACACGTCGCTGATCCTTGTCCTTTGAGGCGTGGTTGCTGGTCTGATAGGGGTTCGTTTAATGTCGAATCGCGAGGGAATGCCTTGGAAATTCAAACGTTACTATTCTACCGAAAGGGCGCAGGGGGCGCAATATCGCGCAGGCCTAAGACATCTTGCGGATGGGAACGGTGATGCGAATGGCGTCGGCTCCCACGGAAACTTCCGGCCGGCCCACGGCCTCGAGGAAATATCGATCGGCCAGGGCCTCTACGGATCGGGCCGCGCTCTCTCGCAGGGCCTCCACATCCGCCTCGGCCAGCCGCAGTCCCCGGCCGTCTCCCCCTTTGCGCCGGATGTGGGGACGGGCGGGCGCGGCGGCGGGAAAGCTCTCGTCCCGAAGGCGGTCGATGAGGGATGCCGGCGGCTCGATGGTGCCGTCCATGATGCGGCGCGCGGAACGCGAGGAGAACGGGAGGGCCATCGCGGCGCACTCGTCGGCCAGGGCATCGGGGGTCGCGGCCAGGGCGAGGCGCTTCACGAGGGGCGCGGTGGCAGGGTCGTCGGGGAACGCCCGGGCGGCGGGGCTCGTGGTGGCGATGGCGAAAGTGTACAGGGCCGCCGCAATCTCTACCGGCGTGCCGAAGAACACCGAGCACTGATCGCGGTGCTCGAGGGCGAATTCGGCAGCCGTGCGCAGAAGGTTCTTGGGGCCGCGCATGGCGAAGGAGCCCGAGGCCTCCCGCTCGAAGCGGGGGAAGGTGGATTGATCGGTCTTCTCCCCCAGGCGCGCCGTGTCGGTCTCCACGGCGATGCTCGCCCCCAGGCCGCGGGCCGATGAGGCCACGCGGGCCGTCTCCGCGTTCACGGCGATGGAGTACAGTGCCATGCCGCGGCCGTGCATGCCCCATTTGTCCATATGGGCCGTGTCGAGCTTCGAAGTGACACGGGGCTCGAAGATGCGCTCCTGCTGGAGGGCCGGGATGCCGGAGCCGTCGTCGACGATGGTAATGAAGCGGCGCCCCTCGGTCTTCTGGGTGGCCACGAAGATATGGCGCGCTCCGGCATCGCGAGCGTTGCGCAAAAGCTCGATGAGGATGTCCTCGGAGGAGCGGATGTCCTGGGCGGCCTGGCGCCGCTCGGCCTCAGAAGAGCGCAGACGAACAAAGCCATCTCCGAGATCGGCCTCGACTCGGAGATGGCTCTCGCCGCATACGGTATCTATGAAGTTGGCGAGCGAGGAGTCGGCCATGGACTACTTCGCGTAATCCACCGCGCGGCTCTCGCGGATGACCACGACCTTCACCTGCCCGGGGTACTGCATCTCGTTCTCGATCTGCTGGGCGATGTCATGGGCGAGCACCACGGACGCGGCCTCGTCGACCACCTCGGGCTCCACCATGACCCGTACCTCGCGGCCGGCCTGGATGGCATAGGTGCGCTCGACGCCGGCATGGGCGTTGGCGATCTCCTCGAGCTTCTCGAGGCGCTTGATGTAGGCGTCGAGGGTCTCCTTGCGGGCGCCGGGACGGGCGGCCGACACGGCGTCGGCGGCCTGGATGAGCACGTCCATCGTGGAGTTCGGCTCGATGTCGTTGTGATGGGCCTCGATGGCGTGGACGATCTCGGGACGCTCGCCGAAGCGGCGGGCCAGGTCGGCGCCGATGACGGCATGGCTGCCCTCCACCTCGTGGTCCACGGCCTTGCCCAGGTCGTGCAAGAGGCCGGCCCGCTTCACGGGGATGGGGTCGAGGCCGAGCTCGGAGGCCATGACCGACGCCAGGTAGGCCACCTCCAGGGAGTGGTTCAGCACGTTCTGGCCGAAGGAGGTGCGGTAGCGCAGGCGGCCGAGGGTGTTCACGAGCTCGGGGTGCAGGTCGTGAATGCCGGCATCGAAGGTGGCCTGCTCGCCGGCCTCCTGGACCCGCTGGTTCACGAGGCGGACGGCCTTCTCGTACATCTCCTCGATGCGGGCCGGATGGATGCGGCCGTCGGCGATGAGGTTCTCCATGGTGACGCGGCCGATCTCGCGGCGCACCGGATCGAAGCAGGAGATGGTGACGCACTCGGGGGTGTCGTCGATGATGAGGTTCGTGCCGGTCAACTGCTCGAAGGAGCGGATGTTGCGGCCCTCGCGACCGATGATGCGGCCCTTGAGGTCGTCGGAGGGAATGTGAATGGTGGACACCGTGGACTCGGCGGAGTGGTCGGCGGCCACACGCTGGATGGCCAGGCTCAGGATCTCGCGGGCCTTCTTGTCGGCCTCGGCCTTGGTGCGAGTCTCGGCATCGCGGATGATGACGGCGGACTCGCGGGTCACCTCGTCGTGGATGGTCTCCAGAAGCTCGGCCTTGGCCTCCTCCGGGCTCATGCCGGCGGCGCGCTCAAGGGCCTGGTTGATCTCGATCTGCGCCTCCTCGCGATGGCGGACGATGGCGCTCTCGGCCTCGTTCACATCGCGCTCGCGGCGCTCCACCTGGCCCTGGAGCGAAGAGAGCTGGTGCTCGCGGGCATCGAGGGACTCTACGCGGCGGTCGAGGGATTCCTCGCGCTGGGCAAGGGTCTCCTCGCGCTGGGCCACGCGGCTCTCGGCCGTGCGCACCTCGCGCATGCGCTCCTTCTTTTCCTCCTCAAGCTCCTGACGGTAGCGCAGGGCCTGGTCCTTCGCCTCGATCTCAGCTTCCCGTCGCATCGTCTCGGCCTGCTTGCGCGCATCCTCGACCAGGGTGGCGGCCTCGCCGGCGGCCTGGCGGTTGGATGAAGCGGTCATGGAACGATTGACGATGAAGCCGAGGGCAATGCCGACGATAGCCACGGCAATGATGGCGACGATCATAATGGGATCCATCGGATTTCCTCCTCTCATCTGGGCCTTCACGCCCAATCAAAGTCATAAAAAAAGCCCGTGGCCGGGCATGAGCATGGATGTACGAAGGTGTTCGACGTATGCCGTTGTCTATATCAAATACCCTTGAGGGTACAACTGCTCAAAAAGCCACGGGAAACAGTATACCCGATGCGGGAGAGAAGAGAAGCCCCAAACGGGCAGAAGGGCTCGTTTGGGGCTTCTGGAGTGCGGAAGGGCCTGTGATTCGGGGTGCGCGCGATAGCGGTATTTCCGGAGCGCAACGGGAGGGCACGGGCTTTCCGGGCGGCGCCAGGACCGACGCTCCAGGGTCGCGGCGCGGCCTCGAGGGCGGATCACTCGGCTGCGGCGAGGGTCTCCTCGTGCCAGAGACGGGCGGCGCTGGCCGCCACATCGGTATCGAAGCCCTGGGTGGCGAGCTTGCGGAAGGCGGCTTCGCGGGCCCGCTTGGCCCGGGGCGGCCGGCGTCGCAACAGGACGAGAGCCCGCTCCACCTCGGCCTCGCGGCCGCGGGCGGCATGCTCCTGCCAGGCATCGAGGCTCTCGGGGTCGATGCCGAGAGCCTCGATCTCCGAGCGGGCATCGCGCAGTCCCTTGCCGGCCGCCAGGCGCGTGCGCACGAGAGCGTCGGCGTAGCGGAGATCATCGATGGCGCGCACGCGCTCGGCCCGCGCCACCGCCTCTTCCACGGCCGTTGGCGCGAACTCGTCCCGCAGGAGGCGCTCCCGCACGTAGACGGTGGAGCGCTCTCGGACGGCGGCCCAGCGCAGGATCCTCTGGAAGGCGGCATCGGCGGTCTTTCCCTCTGCGGGCGATACCGATTCGTCTTCGCACGGGTCGTCGGTCGCCTTTCGAGAAAAGGTCCCCCGTGACGGCCCCGCAGCTTTGGGATGCTCCGCCGATGACCCTGCGGCGCGGTGCCGCTTCCCCGCTGCGACGCCGCGACAGTGGGACTTGGTGCCCCAACGACCCTCCCCGCTCGTTGCAGAGAGCGACGGGGTGTCCAGACCGGTCCTGGAGCCGTGGGGATCTGCCTCGCCCCGTTCGATGGCGGCGACGGAGCAGCGCAGCTGGTCGAGTATGTCGGCCTTGGCGGACATGGGCTATTTCTTCTTGCCCGTGGCCTTGGGGGCCGGGCTGAAGGATTCGCCCTCGGCCGGGGCCTCGATGATGGGGATCTCATAGGCCTCGCGCACCTTGGTCTCGAGCTCCTCCCGCAGATCGGGGTTCTCCCGCAGGGTCTGCTTGGCGGCTTCGCGGCCCTGCCCCAGGCGCTCCTCGCCGTAGGTGTACCAGGCGCCGGACTTCTTGGCGACACCGCATTCCACGGCCATGTCCACGATGCAACCCTCGCGCGAGATGCCCTCGCCGTACATGAGATCGAACTCGGCCTGGCGGAAGGGCGGCGCGACCTTGTTCTTCACGACCTTGGCCCGCACGCGGTTGCCCACCACGTCGCCGTTCTGCTTGATGGAGTCGACGCGGCGGATATCGATGCGCACCGACGAGAAGAACTTGAGGGCACGGCCGCCCGTGGTAGTCTCGGGGTTGCCGAACATGACGCCGATCTTCTCGCGCAGCTGGTTGATGAAGATGCAGGTGGTGTTCGACTTGGACAGAGAGCCGGCCAGCTTGCGCAGGGCTTGGGACATGAGGCGGGCCTGAAGGCCCACCGTGGTGTCGCCCATCTCGCCTTCGATCTCGGCGCGGGGTACGAGGGCAGCCACGGAGTCCACGATGACGCAGTCGATGGCACCGGAGCGCACGAGCATGTCGCAGATTTCCAGGGCCTGCTCGCCGGTATCGGGTTGGGAAATGAGCACCTCGTCGATATCGACGCCGATGCGGGCCGCATAGACCGGATCGAGGGCATGCTCGGCGTCGATGAAGGCCACGATGCCGCCGAGAGCCTGGGCCTCGGCGAGGATCTGGAGGGCCAGGGTGGTCTTACCGCTGGACTCCGGACCGTAGATCTCGATGATGCGGCCCCGGGGCACGCCGCCGATGCCGAGAGCGGCATCCAAGGGAAGAGCTCCGGTGGGAATGACGCCGATATTCAGATCGGCGCCGCCCTCGCCGAGGGTCATGATGGACCCCTTGCCGAACTTCGACTCGATCTGGTCCGTGGTGAGTTTGAGCATCTTCTCTTTATCTTCGTTCATTGCATCTCCTTGTCTGGGCCATCATACGAACAAGTGGCCGATTTCCTCCTATTATACGAACAAACGTATGAGCGTCAAGGGGTTTTCTCGGTGGATTTCAGGAAGTCGCGGCCGATGGGGTGCCCTTATCTTACCAGGCGCTCGTCGCACTTTTGTCGTGGCTGGATCGCATTTGACCCCCTCCGCGCACCGTTGCCTCGTCTCCTGGAACCGTCCGCAAACCGTAGTCGCGTCTCAGGAAAGCCGTCCCCGGGCCGTCGCGATGTCGCCCGATCGCTTCCTCCGGTCCGCACCCCTTGCTCCCCCCTTCCCGGAGGGCGAGGGGTGCGGACCGGACATGGCAAAAGTGGGGTGCATGGGGGATTGAAAAACAAAGGGAAGGGAAGGCCGGAGGCACCCAAGTTCCAAGAACCCCTCCCCCACCTGGAGGAATCCAATTTCGCAGGAGCGAATATCGCCACGGGGTGAATCCGGCCCCGCGGATAGAATGGCTTCGCAAGGCGAATCTGGCCCCGGGCGGCCAGCCTGCCTCCTTCCGGAGGTTAGCTCAGGGCGGCTTCCATGGCCTTGAGGGCGGCCAGCACGGTTTGGAGCCGCACGCTGTCGCGACCCCCTTGGAAGTGGTGCTCCTCGGCCCGGGTGCCCCGGGCAGTGGCGCAGCCGATCCAGACCATGCCCACGGGCTTGCCCGGCTCGGCCCCGGTGGGCCCGGCGATGCCGGTGACCGACACGGTCACGTCGCAGGCCAGCTCCCGCAGGGCGCCCCGGGCCATTTGGAGGGCCACGAGCTCATCGACGGCCCCCTGGCGCGACAGCACGTCGCCGGACACGCCGAGTACCTGCTCCTTCACGTCGTTCACGTAGCTGACGATGCCCCCGCGCACCACGGCGGAGCTGCCGGGCACGGCGGTGAGCATGGCGGCGATGAGACCTCCGGTGAGGCTCTCGGCCGTGCCCACGGTCAGCCCGCGCTCGCCGGCCCGCTCCACGATGATCCGGGCCTCGGCGTCGATGGCCCGCTGCAGGGCGGCCACCTCGGTGGGCCGCTCCCCCGCCTCGACCGCAGGTGCGGCCTTGGTCTTGGGGGCGCTCCCCTTCAGCAGGTGGCGGGCCTTCACGAGGTAGTCGAGCATGGACATGATGGTCAGCACGAGGGCAATGGCCATGACGATCCAGGACAGCAGGAACAGCGGGTTGGAGAAGGCGGCGGCTGCCGAGGGGAAGACGAGGGCGTCCTTGGCCAGGAACAGCACAATGGCGATCATCTGGAAGACGGTCTTGGCCTTGCCGTACCAGCTCGCGGCGATGACTTCGCCCTTGCTGGCCGCCACCATGCGGATGCCGGAGACGATGAACTCCCGGGCAAGGATGATGAGCACGGGCCAGCCGGGGAGCACGGCCAGCTCCACGAGGGCGATGAGCGCTGCGGCCACGAGGATCTTATCGGCCAGGGGGTCCATGAACTTGCCGAAATCGGTCACCTCCCCGCGGCTGCGGGCCAGGTAGCCATCGAGCCAGTCGGTGCAGGAGATGAGAATGAAGATGCCCGCGGCGATGAGCCGCTTGGCCTCGGTGGTGATGTCGGGCAGGCCCATCCAGAGGGGCCAGGGGCTCACGATGGCGAGCACGAACACCGGCACGAGGCAGATGCGGATGAGCGTGACGATGTTGGCCGGGGTCATGAGTTTCTCGGGGGCCGTGGGCTCGATAGGGGCCATGGGTTTACGCGCCTTCCATCTCGTAGAGCAGGGTGTCGGCGATGATCGTATCCACCACGGTGCCGACGGTGCCATCGGAGACATAGGTCACTCCGTCCACCTCGGGAGCCTGGCACTGGGCGCGGCCGAAGCGTTGGCCGTCCTCCTCGGTGCCTTCCACGAGCACCGCCATGGGCCGGCCGATGCGCTCGGCGATGCGCGGCCCGCAGACCGCGTCGGCCAGGTCGCGCAGGATTTGGGCCCGCTCGGCCTTCTCGTCCTCATCGAGCTGGTCGGGCAGCGCGGCGGCGGCCGTCCCCTCCTCGCGGGAATAGGGGAACACGCCGATGTAGTCGAAGGGGGCCTCGGCCACGAAGTCACACAGGGCCTCGAACTGCTCCTCGGTCTCGCCGGGGAAGCCCGCGATGAGGGTGGTGCGCAGGGTGATGCCGGGCACGGCGGCGCGGATGCGCTCGATGAGGGCCGCGAACTTCTCGGCCGAGCCGGCGCGGTTCATGGCCCGCAGGATGGGAGCGCTCACGTGCTGGAGGGGAATATCCAGGTAGGAGCACACATTGTCCCGGGCGGCCATGACGGCGAGCAGCCGGTCGGTGACCCCCTCGGGCTGCAGGTACATGACGCGCAGCCAGGTGTCGGGGAAGGCCTCGGCCAGGGTGTCCACGAGCCAGGCCAGGTCGTGGCCCTCGGGAAGGTCCTGGCCCCAGCGGCCGGTATCCTGGGCGATGAGCACGATCTCTCGGGCCCCGGCGGCCACTTCCCGGGCCACGTCGGCGCGGATGGCCTCGAAAGGGAAGCTGTGGTAGCGGCCGCGGATGGCCGGGATGGTGCAGTAGGAGCAGAAGCGGTCGCAGCCGTCGGAGATCTTCACGTAGGCGAAGATGCCCCCTTCCCCCGGCGCCCCCGTGGCTTCGGATGCCGTGGGGGCCATCGCTTCCTCCCCCGCCATCGGCTCGAAGCCGGTGAGGCGCCCCAGGACGGCCACGATGTCGTCCTCCTTGCTGCAGGGGACGAAGGCGGCGGCCTCGGTGAGCTCGCCCTCCAGGTCGTCGCCGTAGCGGGCGGGCATGCAGCCGGCCACCACCACCGAGGCGCGGCCCGCGGCCACAAGGGGCAGGGAGGCGGCCTCGAAGATGGCCTCGAGGCTCTCCTCGGTGGCCGACTGGATGAACGAGCAGGTGTTCACGATGATGACATCGGCCTCGTCGGCCGGGGCGTTCACCTGATAGCCGGCCTCGGCCAGGGCACGGGCCATGGCCGCAGAGTCGACCTCGTTCTTGGCGCAGCCCATGGTGACGAGGCTGACGCGGGGCGCGGACGCGCCCTCCCACACGGGGGGAACCGGAGCGGTCATCGGAAGGGGCTCCTAGCGGTAGTTCACGTACTGGAGCGGCTGGCCGTAGTCCTGGCCCTTCAGAAAGGCGATGACCTCCTGGAGGGTGTCGCGGGACGGGGAGCTCACGCGCAGCTTGTCGCCCTCGATAGTGACCTTGCACTTGAGCTTCTGGGCCTTGATGTCCTTGTTGATCTTGCCGGCGGTCTCCTTGTCGATGCCGTTGACCACGGTGGCCACGCGGCGCACCGAGCCGCCCGTGGCGGCCTGGGCATCGCCCCACTGCACGGCGGTCAGATCGATGCCGCGCTTGATGAGCTTGCTGCCGATGACATCGATGACCTGGGAGGCCACGAAGTCGGCTGGGGCGGACACGGTGATGGTGCCGCCGTTCTTGTCCAGGCCGATCTCGGCGCCGGAGTCCTTCAGGTCATAGCGCTGGGAGAGCTCCTTCTTGGCCTGCTGGAAGGCGTTGTCCACCTCCTGCATGTCCACGGTGGATACGACGTCGAAGCTGGATTCCTTGGCCATGGGGCCCTCACTTTCTAATCGGTTCGGGAAAGGTAGAACGGGGAACGGGACGCGGGACGATGGGCGCGGGACGCACTAGTTGCCCGCGTCGCCGTCCTCGCTGTTGCCATCGGTGGAGTCGCCGGAGCCGCCCTCATCGCCCGACTCGTCGCTGCCGTTGTCGGCCTCGGTCCCGTCGTCGGTCGAGCCGCTGCCCACGCCGTTGGCGCGCTTCCAGGCAGACAGCGCCTCCTCGAAGTCGACGGTGTAGGTGTACACGCCGCTCTTGGCCTCGGTGGGCTCAACCTTCTCGCCGTCCACGGTGATCTCCACCTCGTCGGGGTCGCCGGAGACGACGAACTTCAGCTTGCCGGTGACGTCGTACTCCTGGCTCTTGGGCCCGGTCACATCGCCGGCCTCCACGGTCTTGCCGTCTTGGATGACCTCGATGTACATCTCGGCGCCGTCGGCCACCTTGTAGGCGAACTTGGCGCTCGTGGGGGCCACGGGCGTGGTAGTCGGGGCCGTGGGCTGCTGGCCCGTGGCATCTGTGCCGCTCGTGGTACCCTGGGGGGTCGGCATGCCGGAGATGGGCACCGTGGGGGTGTCCTCGGCCGGGGCGTCCTTGCCCCCGAAGGCCAGGAAGATGACGAGCACGAGCAGGCCCACGATGATGGCGCCCACCACGATGAGCGGCAGCATGGAGCCGAAGTTGGCGGCGATGCCCGGGGCTTGGCGCCCTTGGACGAGGTTGGTGTAGGCCGGCTGAGGCGCAGCGCCGCGGCCGGTGCGGGAGGAGCGGCCGTTCGGGCGGGCTCCCCGCTCTCGCTGGCCCTCGCGGCTCGAACGGCCGCGGCCCTCGGCGCGCTCGCCGGGACGGGGGCGCTCGCTCCGGCCGCCCATGGGGCGTCGGCCGGTCTCGAACTGCTGGGCCTCGTCGCGGTAGAGGCGCGTGATCTCGGCGGGGTTCAGACCCACGAGGCGGGCGTAGGCGCCCACCATGTTGGAGGTGTAGCCCCGCGGGGGCATGCGGGCGAAGTCGCTCTCCTCGATGGCCCGGAGGATGTCCGGACGGATGCGCAGCTTGCGGGCCGCGGTGGACAGGTCGAGCCCCTTGCGCTCGCGGGCGCTCCTGAGCGTGTCTCCGAAGGAAATCTGTCTCGCCACGGTCGTAACTCCTCTATGTCATGGACGGCGGCCGCCGGGGCCGGGCCGTCTAATCCTCGTCGTTGGCCTCGAAGGCCTTCAGGGTCTCGAGCTCCATTGCGTCTACGAGCACCTCGCGGGGACGGCTGCCGTTGGCCGGGCCCACGATGCCCTTTTCTTCTAGCTGATCCATTATACGACCAGCGCGGGCATATCCGACCTTCAGGCGGCGCTGAAGATTGGAAGTTGACCCCAAATCGCTTGAAACCACCACATCGGCGGCCTCCCAGAGCAGCGGATCGTCGGCCTCGGAGCCGCCGTCGCCGGCCGGCGAGGAGTCGCCGAGGGTCACCACGTTGGTCTTGAGGATCTCGGAATGGTACTCCGGCTCTCCCTGGGCCTTCAAGTGCGCCACCACGGCGGCGATCTCCTCGTCGGGGATCCAGGGGCCCTGGACGCGCACGGGCTTGGGGTACTCCGGCTTGGCGATGAGAAGGTCGCCCCGGCCGATGAGGTTCTCGGCACCGGTGGAGTCCAGGATGACGCGGGAGTCGATGCCGCTGGCCACGGTGAGGCCGATACGGCAGGTGATGTTCGCCTTGATGAGGCCCGTGACCACGTTGGTGGAGGGGCGCTGCGTGGCGATGATGAGGTGGATGCCGGCCGCGCGGGCGAGCTGGGCGATGCGGCTGATGGAGAACTCCACCTCCTTGCCCACGTTCATCATGAGGTCGGCCAGCTCGTCGATGACGATGACGATGTAGGGAATGGGCTCGCCGTAGGGGTTCTCCGGCACCTCTTCCCCGCTCTGCTCGGCCGCCTCGGCGGCGTCTGCGGCCGCCCGGGCCTTCTCGTTGAAGGAGATGATGTTGCGCACGCCGCACTTCGAGAACATCTTGAGGCGGCGCTCCATCTCGGCCACGGCCCAGGACAGGGCGCTGGAGGCCTCGCGGCACTCGGTGACCACGGGCACGTAGAGATGGGGAATGCCCTCGTAGGGGGCGAATTCCACCCGTTTGGGGTCCACCATGATGAAGCGCACCTCGGCCGGAGTGGCCCGCATGAGGATGGACATGATCATGGAGTTCACTTCCACCGACTTACCGGAGCCGGTGGTGCCGGCGATGAGCACATGGGGCATCTTGGCCAGGTCGTGCACGATGGCGTGGCCCTCCACGTCCTCACCGATGGCCACCTGCAGGGGCCCCGGCTCGGCGGCGGCTAGCACCTCGGGCAGGTACACCATCTGGCGCACCCGGTTGGGCACCTCGATGCCCACGTAGTTGGTGCCGGGAATGGGGGCGAAGATGCGCACGCCGGGGGCCGCCAGGGCCAGGGCGATGTCGTCGGTGAGGTTGGTGACCTTGCTCACGCGCACGCCCGAGGGCAGATCCACCTTGAACAGGGTGACCGTGGGGCCCTCCACCCAGCCCACGACGCTCGCGAGCACGCCGAAGTCCTCCAGGGTGCCCTGGAGCTCGGCGGCCACTTCGCGCAGCTCCTCTTCCGTGGAGCCGCGGCGCTTGCCGTCGCCGGTGGACAGCAGGTCCATGGAGGGCAGCTGGAAGCCGTCCTTCGACACGGGGGGCGCCGGCTTCGGGGCGGCCTTGGGCTTCGCTTTGGCCGCGCGCTTGCGGGGGTTGGCCGTGGGCGCCGCCGTCGCAGCGGCCTGTGCGCTCTGGGCCTCCTCGGCGGCTTTGCGGCCGAGCTTGCGGGTCATGGGGCGGGCCGGCTCCTCGGCGGTGATGGCGCCGATGGCGGCGGTCTGGCGCGGGTCGGGGGCGGTGATGTTCACCGTGCGGCCCGCAGCGGCCCCCCTCCCCTCGCCACCGAGCTGGCGCGTGAGGGCCGCCCCGTCCACGGCCGGGACGGCCGGAGCCCCCTCGGCGGGAACCGACTGGCGCTCGGCGATGGCACGGCTGCGGGGGCGGCGGGGCTGCTCCTCCATGGCCAGGCGCGCGGTGGCGGCGGCCGGCCGCACCACCGTGGCGTCGGGGGGCTGGGGCACCTCGCCGGAGGCTCCGCCGAAGTTGTGGCGCACGAGGTGGCCGCCGCGCTTCACGGCGCCGAACAGCCCCTCGGGCAGGTAGGGCTCCCGACCCGCCAGCTCCGCCTCGTGGCGGGCGCGCACCTTCTCGATGAAGGCGGACACGGAGAACCCGATGACGATGACGCCGGCCACGGCCAGGCCCAAAAGCAGGATGGCCGAGATGATGCCGCCGAACAGGGTGAGCCCCACCCAGGCCAGGGCCGCCCCCACGTAGCCGCCGTGGGTGACGAGGTTGCCGTAGTCGAACAGGGCCTCAGGGCCGGTGTTGCCCACGGGGGTGAACAGGGCGATGATGCCGAGCAGCGCCACCAGGATGAGCCCGAGGCCCACGGTGATGCGCAGGGACATGCGCTCGGTCTCCTTGCGGTAGAGCACGGTGCCCCCCACGGCCACGAGGAAGAAGGGCATGATGTAGCAGCCCACGCCGAAGACGAGGTGGAGCGACTCGGACAGCAGGGCCGTGACGATGGCCCCGGTGGGGGCCACGGCAGCGATGAACAGCACGATGCCGAGCAGGATGAAGCCCACGCCCACCATGTCGCGGCGGGTGCGATCGTCCAGGATGCGCGGCGCGGGCTCGACCGACCGGCTGCGGGCGGCCGCCGAGAGGGGGCGGCGAGTGCCGTCCTTGGAGACGGCCTCGCTCGCCTTCTTGCGCGACGGGGATCCCTTCGAGGGTTGCTGCGAGTGACGGGCCATGGAAGCTCTAAACCTCCAGGATATTCACGACCACCATGGGACGCTGCTTGGTGCGGTCCCACAGAAGCGACATGAGGGCGTCGCGGGCGGCCTTGCGCAGCTCCTTCGCACCGCCGTCCTTCCCCAGGCAGCGTCGCAGGGCGCCGGCCACCGTGGAGGCCGCCTCGCGGGCCAGGTAGTAGTCGTCGCCGCCGGTGATGCCGTGCATGGACACCTGCACGTCGCCCACGACCTGCTTCTGCTTCAGATCGACGGCCGCGGCCACCGAGGCGAAGCCCTGGTTGCCGAGGGTGTTGCGCTCGTCGAGCACGTCCTGGGAGGTGTCGCCCACCGACAGGCCGTCCACGTAGACGATGCCCGAGGGCACCCCCTCGCCGCGCTCGATGCCCAGGGCCGACAGCTCCAGGGCATCGCCGTTCTCCAGGATGTAGATGTTCTCGGCGTCCACGCCCGTGGCCTCGGCCAGCTTCGCGTGGGCCCGCAGGTGGGTGGCCTCGCCGTGGACCGGCATGAAGGCCTTGGGCTTCACGAGGGTGAGCATGATCTTGAGCTCCTCGGCCCCCGCGTGGCCCGACACGTGGACCCGCGCCCGGCTCTTGTCGTACACGTCGGCGCCGATCTTGGCCAGGGAGTTGATGACCCGGGTGACCGCCTTCTCGTTGCCGGGCACCGGCGTGGCCGAGATGATGACGGTGTCGCCCTCCTCGATCTCGATGGTCTTGTGCTCGCCGTTGGCGATGCGGCCCAGGGCGCTCAAGGGCTCGCCCTGGCTGCCAGTGCACATGATGACCACCTGGTCGGAAGGGATGCCCTTTAGATCGTAGGCGTCGATGAGGTTGTCGTCGGAGATCTTCAGGTAGCCCAGGCGCCGGGCGATGTCGGTGTTCTGGATCATGGAGCGGCCCGTAACCACCACCTTGCGGCCGTTCTTCACCGCGGCGTCGCAGATCTGCTGCATGCGGTGGATGTGGCTCGCGAAGGAGGCGATGATGACGCGGCCCGGGGCCTGGGAGATGATCTGCTCCAGGGTCTTGCCCACCTCGGCCTCGCTCGGCGTGAAGTTCGGGTTCATGGCGCCCGTGGAGTCGCTCATCATGAGGTCGACGCCCTTCTCGGAGAAGCGCGTGATGGCAGCGAAGTCGGTGGTGACCCCGTCGATGGGGGTCTGGTCGAGCTTGAAGTCGCCGGTGTGCAGCACGTTGCCGGCCGGGCTCTGGATGAACAGGCCCACGGCACCGGGGATGGAGTGGTTCACAGCGAAGAAGTCTACCTTGAAGCAGCCGAGCTTGATCTCCTCGCCCGACTTGATCTCGATGAGCTTGGCGTTCTTGATCTTGTGCTCGGCGAACTTGCCCTCGATGAGGCCCAGCGTGAGCTTGGTGGCGTAGATGTTCACGGTGCGGTCGAGGTCCTTCAGCAGGTAGGGCAAGGTGCCCGTGTGGTCCTCGTGGCCGTGGGTGATGATGATGCCGCGCAGCTTGTCGGCGTTTTCCAGCACGTAGGTGTAGTCGGGCAGGATGAGATCCACGCCCGGATGATCGTCGTCGGGGAACATCAGTCCCGCATCGTCGAGGATCATGTCGTCGCCGCACTCGAAGGCGGTCATGTTCTTGCCGATGGCGTCCAGGCCGCCGAGCGGAATGATGCGCAGCTTGGCGTTGGGATCCTTCGAGGCCTTCGAGCCCCGACGGCGGCGCGGGCGCTCGCCGTTCTGCGCGGAGCCCTCGGCCCCCTCGCCGCGGGAGAGCTGCGGGCGCTTGCGCTCCAGGTTCACGCGCTTGAAGGAGGTATTGTTCTTGCGGCCCCCGCGGTTGCGGTTGCCCTTGCCGTTTGAGCCGCCCGTGCTATCGGTGCCGCCCTCCTTGGCGGCGCGGGGCTTCTCGTTTTTCTTCTCTTGGTTTTCCTTGGTCATGAAGTTCCTTGTCGTTCGGGGATATGTCTGCAAAAACGCCGACCCGCCCGTGGCGGACCGGCGTTCACGGTTCCAGCAGGGGCCCGCCTAGGCCAGCACGCCCACCTCGCGCATGACGGCGGCTAGGGTCGCGGACTGCTCGGGGGTGGCGTCCACGAGCGGCAGGCGCACGCCGCCGACGGGGAAGCCGATGAGTTTCAGGGCCTCTTTCACGAGGATGGGGTTCGCCGTGGCGAAGAGCCCGGTCATGAGCGGCAGCAGGGCCTCGTTGGCAGCTTCGGCCGCCTCCCAGTCGCCGGCTGCGGCCAGCTCCACGATTTCCTTCATGCGCTCCGGGGCCACGTTGCCGATGGTGGAGATGACGCCCGCGCCGCCCAGGCGCATGATGTCCAGGGTGGCGGAGTCGTCGCCGGAGTACACGTCGAAGTCGGCCGGGGCGCCGTCGATGATGGCCTTCACCTGGTCGAGGTTGCCCGAGGCCTCCTTGATGGCCACGACGTTGTCGCAGTCGCGGGCCAGGCGCAGAGTGGTCTCGGCTTCCATGTTGATGGAGCAGCGCCCGGGGATGTTGTACAGGATGATGGGCATCTCCGTGGAATCGGCGATGGTCTTGAAGTGACGGTACAGACCCTCCTGGGGCGGCTTGTTGTAGTAGGGAACCACGCACATGAAGCCGTCGACGCCGAGCTTGCCGGCATCCTGGGCGAAGGACACTGTGTCGGCGGTGCAGTTGTCCCCCACGTTCGCGATGACCGGCACGCGGCCGGCCACGGCGGCCAGCACGGCGCGGAACAGCTCGAGCTTCTGGGGGTAGAACACCGTGGGGCTCTCGCCAGTGGTGCCGTTCACGATGATGGAGTCGACCCCGCCGTCCACGAGGCGGCAGGCCAGCTCCTGGGCCCGATCCAGGTCGAGCTCGAGGTTCTCATCGAAGGGGGTGACCATGGCCGGGATGAGGCGGCCGAAGCGAGGGTTGCGGGTGCTTTCCATCGGTGTTTCTCCTTAGGCGAATGCCGGGGCGCGGGGCCCCTGCCAATCAACTCACTGGCTATTATGCCACTGATGTTCGCCTCGGAGGGCCCGGGCTCGCGGAAGTTCGCCAAACGCACAAGGCGAGCGGCCCTGTCGGAACGCTCGCCCGGGAATGATCGCGGAAGCGGAAGCGGCGGTGTGGGGGCCGCGGCCCTAGTCCATGAAGGTCTCGAGGCCCACGATGAGCCCCTCGCGCTCCCCCACGCTGCGGATGCCCAGCAGCACGCCGGGCATGTAGGAGGTGCGGTCCCACGAGTCGTGGCGGATGGTGAGGGTCTGGCCGAGGGAGCCGAAGATCACTTCCTGGGAGGCCACGTAGCCCATGGAGCGCACGGCATGGACCGGCACCCCCTCCACGAGCGCGCCCCGGGCCCCCTCGGCCCCGGGCATCTCGGTCTCGCGGCCGGGGGCCTCGCTCACGCGGGGGCTGCGCGCCTCGGCGATGAGCTGGGCCGTCCGCACGGCCGTGCCCGAGGGAGCGTCCTTCTTGTTGCAGTGGTGGAACTCGATGACCTCGGCCTCGGGGAAATAGGGCGCGGCGGCCTTGGCAAACTCCATCATGAGCACGGCGCCGGTGGTGAAGTTCGGCGCGTAGAACAGGGCCGTGCCCGCCGGCGCGATGGAGGCCAGCTCCTCCAGGGTGGCGGTGGCCAGGCCCGTGGTGCCCACGACGCAGTCCACGCCCCGGGGCAGCGCCTCGGCGAGGTTGCCGGCCACGACAGCGGGCTGGGTGAAGTCCACGAGCACGTCGGCGTCCACGGCGTCGAGAGCCTCGGCCACGGTGGCGAACACGGGGAAGGCGCCTTCCGCGCCCGCGGCATGAGGATCGATGCCGCAGACCACAGTCATGTCGTTGGCGGCGGTCACGGCGTCTACCACCGCCGAGCCCATACGGCCGGCGCACCCGGCCACAGCAACGTTGATCATGAAGACCTCCTCGCTTCTCATTGAATACAAGTGGATAAGAGCATGGAGGAGGGCGGCGGCGCCTTGACCGAGCGAGCTCCGCAGCGACGGGAACAGCCGGTGGACTGTTCTCCAAAGCGAGGACTGTCCGAGCGAATCAAGGTGCCGCCGCCCTCCGACGGGCGACGAGCCCCAAAAGGAGGGAAGGGCCGTAGGCTTCACGGCCCTATCGGTGCCAGAGACCTGCCCTGGCACCGGTGTCCTGCGAAATGCGGGGGCCTAGCCCTCGTGACGACGGCGCGGGGTGCGGCCGGCGCGACCGGGACGGTTGTCCTCTCGGCGCTCGCGACGCTCGCCGTGGCCGTGACCGCGGTCGCCGCGATCCTCGCGACGGGCCGGGGCGCTTCCCTCGGGGGCATCGGGCTTGTCGAGGCGGTCCAGGGAGATCTTGCCGGTCTTCGGATCCACTTCCAGCACCACGACCTTGATGACGTCGCCGAGGTTCAGCACGTCCTCCACCTTCCCCACGCGGCCGTTGGCCACGCGCGAGATGTGCAGCAGGCCGTCCTTGCCGGGGGTCAGCTTCACGAAGGCGCCGAAGTCCTTGATGCCGACGACTTCGCCCTCGAACTCCTCTCCCACCTCGGGCTCCTTCACGATGCCGAGGATCATGGCCTTGGCAGCCTCCATGGCGGTACCGGACACCGCACCCACGTGGATGGTGCCGTCCTCCTGGATGTCGATGGAGGCGCCGGTCTCCTCCTGGATGCCGCGGACGACCTTGCCGCCGCTGCCGATGACGTCGCGGATCTTGTCCACGGGGATCTTGATGGTCTCGATGCGCGGCGCGGTCTCCTTCATCTCGGCGCGGGGGCCGTCGATGGTGGCGAGCATCGCCTCAAGGATGTGGGCGCGACCCTCGTGGGCCTGCTTCAGGGCGCGGGCGAGAATCTCCACGGACAGGCCCTTGGCCTTGTTGTCCATCTGCAGGGCGGTGATGCCAGCCGGGGTGCCGCACACCTTGAAGTCCATGTCGCCGAGGAAGTCCTCGATGCCCTGGATGTCGGAGAGCACGACCACGTCGTCGCCCTCCTTGATGAGCCCCATGGCCACGCCGGACACGGGGGCCGAGATCGGCACGCCGGCGTCCATGAGGGCCAGGCAGGAACCGCAGGTGGAGGCCATGGACGACGAGCCGTTGGACTCCAGCACCTCGCTCACCACGCGGATGGCGTAGGGGAAGGCGTCGGTGTCGGGCAGCACCGGCAGGATGGCGCGCTCGGCCAGGGCGCCATGGCCCACCTCGCGACGCTTCGGGGCGCCCATGCGGCCGGTCTCGCCGGTGCAGTAGGGCGGGAAGTTGTACTGGTGCATGTAGCGCTTGCCCTCTTCGGGCCAGATGGTGTCGAGGCGCTGCCACTCGTTGAGCATACCGAGGGTGCACACGGACATGACCTGGGTCTGGCCGCGCTGGAACAGGCCGGAGCCGTGGACGCGGGGCAGGTAGCCCGGCACGATGTAGAGCGGGCGGATCTCATCGGCGCTGCGGCCGTCGACGCGCTCGCCGGTCTCGATGATCATGGCGCGCATGGCCCGCTTCTCCAGGGACTTGAGCGCGGCCTTGATGTCGCTGCCCCAGGCAGTGCGCTCCTCCTCGGTGAAGTCGTTCTCGGTGATGGAGGCCTTGAGCTCTTCCACCTTGCCCATGCGGGCGGCCTTGTCGGCGTCCTTCAGGGCCGCGGACATCTCGGCCAAGTGGGCATCCACGCGCTCGGCCACGGACGGGTCGGCCACGTGGATTTTGTACTCCATGGGGGTGGGGTTCACGCGGGCGAGGAAGGCGGCCTGCTTCTCGCAGAAGGCGGCGATGGCCTCCTGGCCGAAGGTCATGGCGGCCAGCATGTCCTCCTCGGAGATCTCGTCGGCACCGGCCTCCACCATGGAGATGTAGTCGGCGGTGCCGGCGATGGTCAGCTCCAGGTCGGAGGTCTCCATCTCGGTGTTGGTGGGGTTCACGATGAACTCGCCGGTCTCGGCATTGCGGCCGATGCGCACCGCGGCGGCCGGGCCGTCGAAGGGGGCGCCGCCCACGAGCAGGGCCGCGCTGGCACCGGCCACGCAGATGGTGTCGGGCAGGTGCTCCTCGTCGATCACGAGGGGGGTGGCGACGATGTGCACCTCGTTCTTGTAGCCGTCGGGGAAACCGGGGCGGATGGGACGGTCCACCATGCGGGCCACCAGCGTGCCGTGGTCGGACGGCTTCGCCTCGCGCTTCAGGTAGCCGCCGGGGATGCGGCCCACGGCGTACATCTTCTCGATGTAGTCGACGGTCAGGGGGAAGAAGTCGTAGTCGCGCTCCTGGTTGGAGACGACGGCGGTCACGAGCACGCTCGTCTCGCCGCAGGTGACGAGCACCGCGCCCGTGGCCTGCTTGGCCAGCTCGCCCGTCTCCAGGCGGTACTGCTTGCCGTACAACTCGAATTCTTCGACAATCTTGGTCATAGTGCTTTCTTTCTCTTCGCCTTCCGCACCTCATTGCGCGGAAGCTCCTTCGGGTTCGGGCTACTTATATTCCCCCGCCCCCGCGACCGCGGCGCACCCTTGCGCCTACGACCGCTCTATACAGCAAACGGGGCCCCGAGGGGCCCCGTACCTGCTCGAACTAGATGTTGTCGCGGATGCCGAGCTTCTTGATGAGCTCGCGGTACTCGTCGATGTTGCGGTTCTTGATGTACTTCAGCATACCGCGGCGCTTACCGATGAGCATCATGAGGCCGCGACGGGTGTGGTTGTCCTTCTTGTGCACCTTCAGGTGCTCGGTGAGGTTGCGGATGCGCTCGGAGAGGATCGCCACCTGCACCTCGGCGGAGCCGGAGTCCTGCTCGTTCTTGCCGAACTCGCGCATGAGCTCAGCAGTGCGCTCCTTGGAGATGCTGTCCTTGTTGGCCATGAGTGCCACCTTTCTTCTGCGGGAATGCCCCGCGTGCCTTCGCCGCTTTCCGCGGCTCTTCCTTATCGTCGGCTCCGAGCGGGAAAGCGGGTGGCGCATTCGAGCTAGGGGCCGATGGGCTGTTTGCACAGCTTGCCCAGTATAGGCGAGCGCTCCCCCATCCACAAGGCCCCATTCCGCCAGCGTCACCGTATCTGCACAGGGCGCACTGGGATGGAAGCGCTTCGCGGGCCATGGCCGGACGAGGAGGCTCGCGAGCAGCGGCAAGGGCATGGCCCTTGCCGCCGGGTCAGAACAGGCCGCTCGTGAAGAGGAACTCCAGGGACTTCAGGGGGCTGCCCACGTGGGCCCGCACGAGGGCCTGAACGAGGTGCAGCACGGCGAAGGAAGCCGAGGGATCGGCCGGCCCGGCGGCCAGGGCATCGAAGGGGCTGCCGAGAAAGTACTGGGCCCAGCACAGGGTGGCCGCCTCCACGGGAACCGTCTCCAGGTGCGGGCGGCAGACGGGGCAGACCGCACCTCCCTCGATGGCCGAGAAGGGCACGCGAGCCCCCTCCTCCAGGGCGATGGGGACGCCGCAGCCCACGCAGGTCTCGAGGCTCGGCCGCAGCCCCGAGAAGGCGAGCAGCTTCACGAGCGCGGCGGCGGCCAGGGCCAGGCGGTGGTTGTCATCGGTGCCGTCCATGACGTCGAGGACCCGGGTGATGGATTGGAACAGCCGCGGATTTTCCAGACCGTCCTGGGCCACGCGACCGGCCAGCTCCAGCAAGGGCAGGGCCGCGGCCGAGGCCTCGATGCCGCGGCGCAGCGGGTCGTGGGCGCCGGCGAGCCGCGCCTCCTTCACAATGTCGAGGCTGCGGCCCCGGGCGCACAGAAGATCGACGACGCAGAGGGGCTCGGTGCGGGCTGCGAAGGAGCTCGTGGGCTTGCGGGCCCCCTTGGCCACGGCCTTGGCCAGGCTGCCGTCGGCAGCGAGCAGGGTGAGGATGAGGTCGCTCTCCCCCAGCTTCGTGCGGCGCAGCACCAGGGCGCGCAGAGGGTAGGTGGGCTGGGACACCGCTCGCGCCGCCCTAGGGCAGGGTGATCTCGGGGTTGGCGTAGGAGACCTTGTCGTTGTCGTTCCAGACCAGGCCGCCCTCGAGGGTCACGGGGTTCTTCTCGTCGTAGTAGGTCTTCTCGCCGAGGCCGAAGGGGAACTTCACCACCTCGGACTTCACTGCCACGACGGTGTAGCTCACCTCGCCGTCCCCCTTGTAGGAGGTGCTCTTCACTTCCTTCACCAGGTAGGTGCCGTCCTCGGTGGTCAGCGTGGCCCCGGGCAGCACCCCGGTGGTGAGCTCGCGCAGCTCGGCGGCGCGGGACTTGGCGATGTAGAGCGTGACCGCGCTGCCCGAATCGAGCTCGGTGCCGGCCTCCGGGTCGGTGGAGACGGCCGTGCCCTCCTCCACGTCCTCGGTGTAGTAGCGCTGGACGTCCACCTCGTAGCCCTCGGCCTCCAGGGCCGCCACGGCGTCGTCGCGGGAGGCGCCCGCCACGTCCGGCACGGTGAAGGGCACGGCCACGGTGAGGGTCACGGCATCGGTGGACAAGAGGGCGGTGCCGGCCTCGGGGGTCACGGCGAGCACGGTACCGGCGGCCTCGTTGGACTTCTCCTCGGTCACCTCCACGTTGGCGAGCCCCTCGGCGGCGAGCAGATCGACGGCCTCCTGCTGAGAGAGCCCCGCCACGGCGGGCACGGTACGGGCCACGGCCACGGTGAGGGCCACGGTGCTCCCCTCCTCGGCCCGGCCGCCGTCGGGGGCGGCGGCGAGCACGGTGCCCGGGGCCTCGTCGGACTTCTCCTCGGTCACGGCGGCGCTGAAGCCCTTCTCGGCCAAGGCGGCCTCGGCCTCGCCCTGGGAGAGCCCCACGATGGAGGGAACGGTCTTGCCGCCCCACATCTCGGCCATGTAGGTGCCCGCCGCAGTGGCGCCGCCGGCCACGATGAGGGCGATGAGAGCGCCGATGATGAAGGGGGCCTTGGAACGAGGCGGCCGGGCCTGGGCGGTTGACGGCGCAGCGGCTTTCTCGGCCGCGGGGGTTTTCTTGTCCGCAGTGCTCTTTGCCGGTGCGGCGACGGTCTTCGAGCCCTTCGCGGCATCGGCCCGGGTCGCGCCTTCCGGCTCGGCGCTGCGGGCCTCGGCCTTGGCCGCGGCCGCCTTGGCGCGGGGGTTCTTCGTAGCGGACGTGCTCCGGGGGGCCATCGCCGCCGCCTCGGTGCCGGCGGCTTCCAGGGAACCGGCCTCGGCGGCCGGCACAAGGGCGCCTGCGGACTCGTCTTCCGCAGCGGCCTCGGTCTCGGCGGTGGACGCGATGGCGCGCTCCCCCACCGGCACGATGCCGGTCTCGGCCGCGGGCAGCTCCAGGGCGCCGGGCTTCAGGGCCGCGGTGGCGTCCGGGGCGGCGACGGCCTCGTCGGCCTGCTCGCTGGCGGCGGCCATCTCAGCCACAGCGGCTTCCGTTGCGGCCAGCATGGCACCGGCGGCCAGGGCCTCGTCCGCCTCGGGGGCGTGCACGGCCTCGGCGGCCTTGCGCTCTTCCCGGGCGGCCGCAGCCGCGGCCAGCCGTTCTTCCCGGGCGGCAGCCGCGGCCGCTTTCCGCTCCTCGCGGGCGATCTCGGCGGCAGCGCGGGCCTCTTCCCGAATGCGGCGCGCCTCCTCCTTCTGCTGGGCCTTGGCGAACTGGCGCTCGAGCTTGCGCTGCTCGCGGTCGCGCTTCTTTTGCTCCCGCGGGGACAGGCCCAGGGTGTAGTTGCGGGCCCGGGGCACGTACTCGTCGCGGACGGCGGGGATCTCGGCGGTGTCGCCGGCGCTGCTGGCGGGCGCGGGGGGCACGTAGCTCGAGTCCACGAGGCGCTCGAAGCCGGAGAAGTCCGGCTCCCGCGGGGGCTCGGGCAAGGGATCGACCAGATCGGCCACGGATGTGCGCGGCGCAGCGGGCACCACTTCGGGCACCGCAGGCCGCACGGCCGGCTTGGCCTCGGGCACCTCGATATCGGGCACCTTCACCACCGGCGGCACGGCCCCGAGCGCCTCATCGCGGCGGCGCTCCGCCTCGGCCGGATCGGGCACGGGGGGAATGCGGTCGCTGGACAGGAACACGTGGCCGCACTCCTGGCAGAAGGGGGCGTCGTCGGTATTATGGAACGAGCAGCGGGGGCACTTCATCTACGGCTCTCCTCAAAGGTATGGTCGGGGAGAATTGTAGCGCAGATACGGCGCCTACGCACCTTCTCCGTAACCGAATCGGCGAATTTGGTTCGCGTCGCGCCGCCAGTTCTTCCGCACCTTCACCGACAGGTCCAGAAACACCTTGGATCCCAGGAGAAGCTCCAGGTCGCGCCGGGCCTCGGTGCCGATGCGCTTGATGGCGGCGCCGCGCTTGCCGATGACGATGCCCTTCTGGCTGTCGCGCTCCACGTAGATGACCGCGTAGATGCGGTAGAGGTTCGGGGCCTCGAACTCCATCTCCTCCACCCCCACGCCGATGGCATGGGGCACTTCGTCGAAGAAGTTGCGCAGCACCTTCTCGCGGATGAACTCGGCCACCATCACTTCCAAGGGCTGGTCGGTCTCCATGTCGGCGGGGAACCACGCCGGGCCCTCGGGCAAGAGGAACTGCACCTCTTCCACGAAGGCGTCCACGTTGCGACCCGTGGTGGAGGACAGGCCCACCATGGCGTCCCAGTCGCACAGCGCCTCGGCCGCCTCGCGCTGGGCGCTGATCTGGGCATCGGAGGCCATGTCGGTCTTGGAGAGCACGCAGATCTTCGCCGAGCCCTTCGCGGCCCGCACCTGCTCGGCCACCCACTCGTCGCCCCGGCCGATGGGCTGGGAGGCGTCGATGAGCATGGCCACCACGTCCACGTCCTCCAGGGCCTTGATGGCCGAGGTGTTCAGTTCCTCGCCCAGGGCGTCCTTGGGCTTGTGCAGGCCCGGGGTATCCACGATGATCATCTGCATCTCATCGGTGGTGTACACGGCACGGAAGCGGTGGCGCGTGGTCTGGGCCGTGTTGGAGGTGATGGCGATCTTCTTGCCCATGATGGCGTTCAGCAGGGTTGACTTGCCCGCGTTGGGGCGTCCCACCAGGGTGACGAAGCCGCTCTTGAAGTCGGGGTTGGTGGGGAACGAGCCCCCCATGGGGTTTTCTGCGAAGTAGGCGTCGAGATCCACGGGTGTCCTTTCGGTTTGCCGCCCGCGAGGCGGACGGGGGCGTGCGGGGGTCGGAACGGTCGGAGGGTCAGGGAAGGAGGGCCAGCAGGTGCGGAACGAACACGATGAGGCCCACCGCCACCGAGCCCGCGGAGGCCAGAAGCACGGCCCCGGCCCCGGCGTCCTTGGCGGCCCGGGCCAAAGGGTGCCAGTCGGGGCTGGCCAGGTCGGTCACCGATTCCACGGCGGTGTTCACCACCTCGGCCACGGCCACCACCATGATGGCCAGCACGATGGCGAGCCACTCGGTCCGCGAGATGCCCAGGGCGAGGCCGGCGATCACCGCGAGCAGGCCCACGGCGAGCTGGATCTTCAGGTTGCGCTGGGAGGCGAAGGCGTAGGCGATGCCGCGGCCGGCGCAGCGGAAGGCGCACAGCAGCGGGAAGCGGCCCGCGCCGTCGGCCCGGCTGTCGGCGGCGGTGCGCACGAGGCGGT
>CANSQM010000019.1 GCA_947649205.1 uncultured Enterorhabdus sp. | reverse complement strand
CGACCGGCCCCTACAGCCTCATCACCCAGCAGCCCCTGGGCGGCAAGGCCCAGTTCGGCGGCCAGCGCTTCGGCGAGATGGAGGTGTGGGCCCTGTATGCCTACGGCGCCTCCAACGTGCTGCAGGAGATCCTGACCGTGAAGTCCGACGACACGTCGGGTCGCGTGAAGTCCTACGAGTCCATCGTGAAGGGCGAGAACATCCCGGCGCCCGAGGTGCCCGAGTCCTTCAAGGTGCTCGTGAAGGAAATGAAGTCGCTGTGCCTGAACATCGAGCTTGAGGGCCACGACATGCAGCCCATCAGCGAGGACGAGATCGACGCCATGGACGACGATCAGGCCCTGTACGCCGCCCTGGCCGCTGATGCGAAGAAGACCGAAGACGAAGAGGCCAACGCCATCGACACCCTGGCCGCCGAGCTGGGTGACTTGATGAGCGGTCTTGAGTCCGACCTGAACACCGACCTCATCGGTGGCGGAGAGGAGGCCTAAATAATGACCGAGTTCGACGTCAACAATTTCGACGCCCTGCGCATCTCGCTCGCTTCCGCTGAGGATGTGCGCAGCTGGTCCCGCGGCGAGGTGAAGAAGCCCGAGACCATCAACTACCGCACCCTGAAGCCTGAGAAGGACGGCCTGTACTGCGAGAAGATCTTCGGTCCCACCAAGGACTGGGAGTGCGCCTGCGGTAAGTACAAGCGCGTGCGCTTCAAGGGCATCGTCTGCGAGCGCTGCGGCGTTGAGGTGACCCGCTCCAAGGTGCGCCGCGAGCGCATGGGCCACATCGAGCTGGCCGCGCCCGTGAGCCACATCTGGTACTTCAAGGGTTCCCCGTCCCGTCTGGGCTACCTGCTGGACATCCCGCCGAAGGAACTGGAGAAGGTGCTGTACTTCGCCAGCTCCATCATCACCTCGGTGGACAAGGAGGCCCGCGAGGAGGACGTGGACGACCTGCGCGACGAGCTGGCCGCCGACCTGGAGGAGCTGGACGCCGAGCGCGACCGCCTCATCGAGGCCACGCGCAAGCTGTCCACCGACTACGTGCCCGAGGAAGACGACTTCGTCGACGACCTCGATGACGACGAGCGCCTCACCCCCGAAGAGGTGGAAGAGGAGATCGCCGACATCTACGAGGAGTTCAACGAGCGCAAGGCCCTGCGTCAGGACGCCTTCGACGCCTTCCTCAAGATCGAGCCGAAGCAGCTCATTCCCGATGAGGCCCTCTACCGCGAGATGCGCGCCTGCTACCGCGACTACTTCACCGGTGGCATGGGCGCCGAGTCCGTGCGCGACCTGCTGGACGCCATGGACCTGGAGGCTACCTCCGAGGAGCTGCGCGAGGTCATCGCCACGGGCAAGGGCCAGAAGCGCGCCAAGGCCGTGAAGCGCCTGAAGGTGGTGGACGCGTTCCTGAAGTCGGACAACAAGCCCTCCGACATGATCCTGGACGTGATCCCGGTCATCCCGCCCGACCTGCGCCCCATGGTGCAGCTGGACGGCGGCCGCTTCGCCACCTCCGACCTGAACGATCTGTACCGTCGCGTCATCAACCGCAACAACCGCCTGAAGCGCCTGCTGGACCTCGGTGCCCCCGAGATCATCATCAACAACGAGAAGCGCATGCTCCAGGAGGCCGTGGACTCCCTGTTCGACAACGGCCGCCGCGGCCGCCCCGTCACGGGCCCGGGCAACCGTCCGCTGAAGTCCATCTCCGATATGCTCAAGGGCAAGCAGGGCCGCTTCCGCCAGAACCTGCTCGGCAAGCGCGTGGACTACTCCGGCCGTTCCGTTATCGTCGTGGGCCCTTCGCTCAAGCTGCACCAGTGCGGCCTGCCCCAGCAGATGGCCCTGGAGCTGTTCAAGCCCTTCGTCATGAAGCGCCTAGTGGAGCTCGAGTACGCCGCCAACATCAAGGCCGCCAAGCGCGCCGTGGACCGCGGTGCCAGCTACGTGTGGGATGTGCTGGAAGAGGTCATCGTCGACCATCCGGTGCTGCTGAACCGCGCACCAACCCTGCACCGTCTGGGCATCCAGGCCTTCGAGCCGGTGCTCGTCGAGGGCAAGGCCATTAAGCTGCACCCGCTCGTCTGCACCGCCTTCAACGCCGACTTCGACGGCGACCAGATGGCCGTGCACGTGCCGCTCGGCGCCGAGGCCCAGGCCGAGGCCCGCGTGCTCATGCTGTCCTCCAACAACATCAAGTCCCCGGCCCATGGCCATCCGCTCACGGTGCCGACCCAGGACATGATCATCGGTCTGTACTACCTGACCGCCGTGCGCGACGGCTTCCCGGGCGAGGGCCGTGTGTTCATCGATCTCGATGACGCCCTGAACGCCTACGACGCCCGTGCCGATCTGGACCTCCAGGCCAAGATCTCGGTGCGCCTGCCCTACAACATGAAGGTGGCCACCGCGTTCAACACCTTCGAGGACCACAAGGAAGGCGAGCGTATCGAGACCTCCGTCGGCCGCATCATCTTCAACGACGTGCTGCCGCCGGACTACCCCTTCTTGAACTACGAGATGAACAAGAAGGAGATCAGCCGCCTGGTGGAGGACGTCACCAACACCTACGACCTGTCCGAGGTGCCGCCGATTCTGGACGGCCTGAAGGACGCGGGCTTCCACTACGCGACCCGCGCCGGTGTGACCGTGTCGGTGTACGACGCCACCATCCCGCCCTCCAAGCCGGAGATTCTGGCCCAGGCCGACGCCCGCGTGGCCGCCATCGACGAGGACTACGAGATGGGCCTCATGTCCAACGAGGAGCGCCACAAGCAGGTTGTCGACATCTGGAATGATGCCAACGAGGAAGTCGGCGAGGCCATGGCGGCGAACTTCGACAAGTTCAACCCCATCTACATGATGGCCTTCTCCGGTGCCCGCGGTAACATCAAGCAGATCCGCCAGCTGGCCGGTATGCGCGGCCTCATGTCCGACCCGAAGGGCGAGATCATCGACCGCCCCATTAAGGCGAACTTCCGCGAGGGCCTGTCCGTACTGGAGTACTTCATCTCCACCCACGGTGCCCGTAAGGGTCTGGCCGACACCGCTCTGCGTACCGCCGACTCCGGTTACCTGACCCGTCGTCTGGTGGACGTGGCCCAGGACGTCATCATCCGCGAGATCGACTGCGGCACCACCGAGGGCGTGAGCTACCCGGTGCGCAACGAGAAGAACGAGGTGGACGAGAACCTCGTGGGCCGCTGCCTGCTGGAGCCGGTGGCCAGCCCGGAGACCGGCGAGATCATCGCCGAGGCCGGCAGCTACCTGCATTCCATGGCCCAGCTGCGCGAGATCGATGCGGCCGGTGTCGAGGAAGTGGTCATCCGCACCATCATGACCTGCCATGCCGATCACGGCGTGTGCCAGAAGTGCTACGGTTGGGATTTGGCCACGGCCCGTCCGGTGAACATCGGCACGGCGGTGGGCATCATCGCCGCTCAGTCCATCGGCGAGCCCGGCACCCAGCTGACCATGCGTACCTTCCACACCGGCGGCGTTGCCGGCGAGGACATCACCCACGGTCTGCCCCGTGTGCAAGAGCTCTTCGAGGCCCGCAAGCCCAAGGGCCAGGCGGTGCTCGCGGAGATCTCCGGCACCATGCAGGTGGCCGGCGACAAGATGTCCAAGACCATCACCATCCACGACCAGGAGGGCAACTACCGCGAGTACGTGGTGAGCGCCCGCGCCCAGCTGCTGCCGGGCGTGTACGACGGGTGCGAGGTGACCGTGGGCCAGCAGCTCACCAAGGGTTCCGTGAACCCCCACGACCTGCTGCGTCTCACCGACCCGAACACCACGCTGCGCTACATCGTGGGCCAGGTCCAGGGCGTGTACGTGTCCCAGGGCGTGGACATCAACGACAAGCACATCGAGGTTATCGCCCGCCAGATGCTGCGCAAGGTGGCCGTGCTCGATGCCGGCGACTCGGACTTCCTGCCCGGTCGCCAGGTGAACCGCTTCGAGTTCGAGAAGGTGGCCAACGAGCTGATCGCCGAGGGCAAGGAGCCGCCGGTGGGCCAGCCGCTGCTGCTCGGTATCACCAAGGCCTCCCTGGCCACGGATTCCTGGATGTCCGCCGCGTCGTTCCAGGAGACCACCAAGGTGCTCACCGATGCTGCCATCGAGGGCAAGACCGATCATTTGGCCGGTCTGAAGGAGAACGTCATCATCGGCAAGCCGATCCCGGCTGGCACGGGCCTGCGCCGCTACCGCGACGTGCGCCTCACCTACAAGGGCCGTCCGGTGGAAGGCGTTACCGGCGACGCTCTGCCCGACTTCGCCCCCGATGCCCTGCGCGAGATCGAGGATCTGCTGCCCCAGCCCCAGGATTGGTCGCTGGACAACGACGGCTACTTCAACTCCGCGGGTTCGTTCGGCGGCTACTACAGCGCCCTGTCGGGCCATCGCGGCCACAACCTGTCCGACGAGGACGCGCGCCTGTACATCTACGACGATCTGGGTGTGTCCCAGCGTTGGGCGAACAAGTTCTCCGAGGCGGGCATCGAGACCGTGGCCGACCTTCTGGGCCACACCGAGGAAGACCTGCTGCGCATCGAGGGCATCGGCGTGAAGGCCATCGAGGAGCTGAAGGAGGGCCTGGAGGCCCGCGACCTCATGCATGTGATCGAGGACGACCTGTCGGCCTCTTCCGACGACATGAGCCAGCTGCTCGACATGGTGTTCTCGCCCGATGACACCATCCTCATCGGTGGCGACGAGCCGCCGGTGTTCAACACCGACGGCGAGGAGATGCTCGGCGAGGCCCTGCCGCCCCGCTCCTACCAGCGCAATCTGGAAGAGCTGGACGCCCTGCTCGGCTCGGTCGGGGGCCTGGGCTCCTTCGGCTTTGGCGTGACCACTGCCGAGGACGAGGCTGCCAGCAACGAGCGTATGGAGAACGGCGAAGAGGACTAGCATCGTTCCGTTGGCCCTCACGGGCCAACGGACTTTGTCGATGCTGCGGTTCCGACAGGCACCTGGCCTTGCCCCTTGTTTCGCACACGGCGTTGGCCGAAGCCAACTTGGTGCGAAGGCGGGGCAATTCCAGGCACCGGTCGGACCCTCGCTGACTTCCTTAGGCGTACCTATGGGGATAGTCGATGACTATCCCCTTTTTGTTGTGGGGCCAATGGCGGTTGAGGCGGCCTACATTCCCGCGGGGGAGGCGGCGCGGCGCATTTCGTCGAAGAGGAGCCGTCCATTCTCCGTTGCGGTGAAGCTGCGGTTGAACAGGGCGTAGAAGTCCGAGGCGATATCCATGTCGGCAAGGGAGAAGACCCGCAGATCGGGGCGCTGGTCGATGCCGAAGCGGGGGAGCAGCGTGGTGGGCACGATGCCGACGGTCTGGCCGAAGTCGTGGGAGAAATACTCGAAATGGTCGGCGAAGCCCTGGGTGGCGATGGAGACGGCGGCGCCCTGGGCCGCGAAGCGCTCGGCCATGGAATCGCGCTGGTAGCCGGCGTAGATGTCCGGGGGTACCATGAGGGTGGCGCCGGCCAGGTCGGCGGCGCAGATGGTCTCGCGGACGAACAGGGGGTTGCGATCGGTCACGAGGAGAAGGATCTTCTCGCTGCTTACGATGAAGCCATCGACGGCAGTTGACTGGAGGGGGCTGGCGGGACTTTCCTGCTTGTAGCCGGCGATGATGATGCGGTTCTCGTCGTCGGCCAGGGCATCGATGGTGCTCAAGGGGCCGTTCTCGATGATGATGGAGAGCTGCTTTTCCGGATGGCTCTTCTGAAGCGCTCGTCGGGCCGTGAACAGGTGCGCCTCTATCCAGGGCAAATTCGAAGCGGCGACCTTCACGGTGATGAGGTTGTCAGAGAGGTGGCGGTAGGTCTCGACGACCGCTTCCCAGTCGGCCACGAGACGTCGGGCCGTGTCGACGAACTGCTTTCCCGCGCCTGTGAGAGTGGCATGTCCTCCGTGCTTGTCGATGAGCTGGCAGTTGAGCTCGTCCTCCAGTTCCGCCAGATGGGCCGCGAGCGCCGGCCGCGACACGAAGAGCCGCTTGGCGGCCAGAGAGTAGTTGAGTTCCTCGGCGAATACCAGGTATTCCCTCAGTTGGCGCAGATCCATCGGAGCCCCTTTCTCCCATTCCCCCTCGCTTCGACGCCGGGCCGTCCTCCTGCAGGGGGAGCGTCCCGTGCCGGATCCTCCTCCATGGTACGGAGTGCGGGAGCGGCTCTGTGCAGGAAGATGCGGCAGCGCTGTAGGAAATTTTAACAGGGCAGGGCCGTTTTCCTGCGCCAGGGCCGCCATTTCCTGCCCCGCCTTCAGTGCAGTGCCCCTTAAGGTGGGGATAGGCGAAGCCGGGACCGCCGCTTCGCAGGAGCGAAGGGAAAGGGGAAGAACCATGACCATGGATCGAAGGAGCTTCTTGAAGGGAACGGCCCTTATGGGCGGTGCGGCCGCCGTGGCCGGGCTGGCCGGGTGCGCGCCGGCGCGAGAGCCGCTTTCCGACACCGGGTCGGATAATGCCGAGCGCGATGCCTTCGAGGCGGCTCGGGCGCCCATCGAGCCGGTGGAGGTGCCCGAGGCGTGGGACGAGGAGGCCGACGTCGTCATCGTAGGGTCGGGGGCCGGCGGCGTGAACGCCGCCATCCGCCTCGCCCAGGCGGGCTATCATCCCCTCGTGCTCGAGCGCCTCGACGAACTGGGTGGCAATTCCAAGCATTCCTCGGTGTTCTCTAACTTCGGCGGCCATCGCCAGGCCGAGGCGAATCAGTGGGCCTACCCGAGCTACCCCTATGATGTGGACGGCATCGTCGAGTTCATGCTCGACTGCCAGCAGAACACGGGCGATCCGGAGCTGTTGCGCGCCATGGCCGAGGAAGGTCCCCAGTGCATCGACTGGATGATCGAGAAGGCGGGGGCGAAGTGGGTGCCCATGAATCCGTCGCCGGCGGGCGCGGGGCTGCTGGAGTGGGAGGGCATGTCCACCCCCACCAACGGCATCAACGTGAACCTCGTTCCCATGCAGCTGCTGACCGAGCGGGCCGAGGCCGATGGAGCCCAGTTCCGCACCGGCTGCTCCGTGGACGCCCTCGTCTTCGACGGGGAGCGCGTATGCGGCGTCATGGCGACCGAAGGGGAAGCGCAGAAGTACATCAAGGCGGAGAAGGCGGTGCTTCTGACTGCCGGCGGCATGGAGATCAACCGCGCCATGATGGCCCAGTACTCGCCGACGGCTCTGCGGGGCATTGCCAACATCGCCACGCCCCCTAACGGCACGGGCGAGTGCATCCGCATGGGCCAGGGCGTCGGTGCCGATTTGGCGGGCTACGATTCCACGGGCGCGTTCGACGGCGGGGTGTGGTGGCGCGACTACGAGCCCTACGATATCGAGATGGACGCCCATATCAACAAGGACGGCAACCAGGCGCTACGCCAGCCGTGGTTGCGCATCAACCGCAACGGGCAGCGGGTTCCCTACATTTCCACGTCGGCGACGACCTATCCTTACAATCCCAACGCGGCTCCCGGCTCCCACGGCCTGTGCGAGACGGCTGCCATTGAGATGTCCCAGCCGGGCGGCAAGACCTACTGCATCTTCGACGCGAAGTTCGACGAGCTTGTGACCGACAACTTCTTCGGCCAGGTGATCTGCCGTAAGGCGAAGATCGTCGCGGCCGACGACCCGCTGATCGACCGCGTGCCCGAGTGGCTGCGCGACTGGCACACGGGCTTCGAGATGATGGTCGAGGCCGGCGTCATCAAGAAGTGCGACAGCATCGAGGAGCTGGAGAGCGCCCTCGGGCTGCGCGAGGGCCTACTCGTGGCCGAGGTGCAGAAGTGGAACGCGGCCTGCGCCGAGGGCAAGGACTACCTGGCCACCTACCCCTATCTTCCCGAGTGGATGATTCCCCTTGACGAGCCGCCCTATTACGGTGCTGCCCTGGGTGGTCATGTGTTCGGGTCGAAGTGCGGCCTGCGCGTTAATCCCCGTATGCAGGTGCTGTCCGTCGACGGCTCGGTCATTCCCGGGCTCTACGCCGGATGGCATACGGCGGGCGGTTCGGCGGGGGACGGCAATCCCGCCGGCAAGCCCCTGACGGGCATGTACGCCGACCTGGGCCTGGCCTTTGTGGGCGGGTACATGGCGGCCGGCGGTATCCTCGCGGAAGAAGAAGCCGCCTAGGCTCGGCTTCTCAGAGGCCTCCCTCTTCGGGGCGGGGCGGTCCTCCGGGGCCGCTTCGCCCTGTTGTTTTTATCGGGCGCGCGCCCGCGCTCCCGCCCTGGGGGCCGGGCGGGTATCATGGCAAGGCTGGCAAAGTCCGAACGGGGGCGGCGCTTCGAGAGAGGAGTCGCCTTATGGATATAGTTCATGAAACTCTGGGCGTGTTGGCGATGGTTGCAAACGTCGCCATCTTTATACTTGAGGTATGGAGAACGTGGAAGGAGCATAAGCGCGAAGACGACGCGGAGAGAAAGAAAAAGGGCTAGTTGCAGCTAGCCCTTTCCAGTCAATGACCCGCGCCGCCCGACTACTGTCTAAGGTCACTCGGGCTTTGCTGGCCCCTGCAGTATATCATTTTACGGTCTGAAGAGAAAGCGGTGCTACCTATGGTCAATAAGACGTTCATTCCCGCAGGTGAAGCGGCGCCTGCCTCGCAGATCGGGGCGACTATGGAGGCGCTCGCTGCCACCATTGGGGCACGGCGCGGGGCCGATGAGGCCAGCTACACCCACCGGCTCTTGACCGGCTCGGTGGACACGGTGCTGAAAAAGGTAATGGAAGAGGCCGGGGAAGTGGCCTTGGCCGCTAAGGACGTGGAGGGCTGGGCCACCTCGTCGCTGGCTGCGGCCGTGGCCCTGGAGGCCGCTGGGGCCGTCGATCCCGCCGATGCCGAGCCGGATGCCCTGTCCGTTCAGCTGCCGGCGGAATACGGGCAGGCGGTGGACCATCTGCGCTACGAGGCCGCCGATGTGGTGTATCATCTCCTTGTGATATTGGAGCGCTACGGCATTGGGCTTAACGAGTTCGCCGCCGAGCTGAACATGCGCATGACCGAGGAAGAGCGCCCGGCGGGAGCCGTGCGCCTGCACGAGGAATATGTGAGAAGGGGAAAGTAGCCATGGCCCGACTGTTTGGAACCGACGGCGTTCGCGGCATCGCGAATGTCGAGCTGACCTGCGAGCTCGCCTATCGCTTGGGTCAGGCCGCCGCTATGTACCTGGGCAAGACCATCGTGGTCGGGCGCGATACGCGCCATTCGGGGGACATGCTGGCCGCGGCGCTTTCGGCCGGCATCATGAGCGCCGGCGGCACCGTCCTTGAGGCCGGCATTATTCCCACGCCCGGCGTGGCGCTGCTCGTGCGCGAGATGAAGGCCGCTGGCGGCGCGGTTATCTCCGCCTCCCATAACCCGCCGGAGTACAACGGCATCAAGCTCTTCGATTCGGCGGGCTTCAAGCTGCCCGATGCCGTGGAGGACGAGATCGAGCGCTTCATCACCACCGGCGGTTTGGAGGGCCAGGTCGTTGCCCTGGAAGAGGCAGCCTGGGAGGCCTCGCAGGAGGCGACCGACCTGCTCGCCGCCGACGCGACGAATTACCTCGCATCGGGGATCGCCATGCCCTCGGGCGGCTCGCTCGGCGTGGTCGTTCCGCTGGAGCAGGCCTGCGATTTGTACGTGGACCACGTGGTGCGCTCCATCGAGCGCCAGGGCATCAGCTTCAAGGGTCTGCGCATCGCCCTGGATACGGGCCACGGCGCCTCCTCTCTGACCTCGCCGGTTGCCCTGGAGCGGCTGGGAGCCGAGGTCATCGTCATCAACGACGACTTCAACGGCATGGACATCAACGTGCAGTGCGGTTCCACCCATCTGGAGCCCCTGCGCATGCTCATGGCCGAGAGCGGGGCCGATGTGGGCATTGCCCACGACGGCGACGCCGATCGCGTGATGGTCATGACCCCCGACGGTACCGTGGTGGACGGCGATATGGTGGAGGCGGTGTGCGCCCTGGATATGATGGAACGCGGTGAGCTGCCCCACAACACCGTCGTGTCCACGGTGATGTGCAACTTCGGCTTCGTGCGCGCCATGAAGGAAGCCGGCATCGAGGTGGTGCAGACGAAGGTGGGCGATCGCTACGTGCTGGAGGCCATGCGCGAGCACGGTTACGCCATCGGCGGCGAGCAGTCGGGCCACATGATCCTGCTGGAGCACAATTCCACGGGCGACGGCCTCATGACGGCCTGCCAATTCCTGGCGGCGGTCATTCGCTCGGGCAAGCCCGTGGGCGAGGCCATCGGCGTCATGGAGAAGATGCCCCAAACCCTCATCAATGTGCGCGTGAGCGACAAGCATGCCGTGGACGGCAACGCGGCCGTGGCCGAGGCCGTGGCCGCCGCCGAGGAGGCCCTTGGCGACGACGGTCGCGTGCTTCTGCGTCCGAGCGGCACCGAGCCGGTGGTGCGCGTCATGGTGGAGGCAGTTGATCCCGCCATCGCCCAGGCCCACGCCGAGGCCATCGCCGCCATCGTGGAGGCCAACGTGTAGGGACGGCTCTTTCTGTCGGAAGAGAAGAACGGCCGCTGCGATGCCCGAGCATCCAGCGGCCGTTTATGGTTGGGAGCACAAAGCACCGGAAGAGGTGATTCCTCACCATTCGGGTGCTCTGCAATGTTGATCATAGGCTGATTACCAAACAAAGGCAACTAATATGAGCGCTATGAATACGAGTGGGCGGGGTTCTTGCGTTTCCAGGTTTTGATGCAATGGCGCAGCCAGAAGGCGCCGATGGCGAGCCAGATGATTTCGTTGGCGATCACGGCAGCAGCGGTGAGGCCGAGGCTCTCGGGGCTGCCGGTGAGCACCCATGTGGCGGCGCCCGTGAGAAACCCGGCGGGGCTGACCAGGGTCGCCGCGCCCAAGGCGGGGTCGAGGGTGCTGACGAAGGGCAGGATGCCGGCCAGGGTAAGGGGCCAGGCCCAGAAGTTCGACTGCATCTGATCGTTCGAGAGCAGGCCGCAGCCGCAGAACAGGAGAAGCAGCGGCAGGCACCCCACGGCGGTGACGGCTCCCAGCGCCGGCAGGGCCGCGGGCGCAAAACCCGCCAGGGCAAAGCAGGGGAAGCTGAAGGCCACGGCGAGCAGGCAGCCGGCGATGACCTTCCCCGCCACAATGGCGCCGATCGTGGCACCGCTGCGCATCATCACGCCGTAGGCACCGCGGGAATGCTCGTGGCTCATAACGAAGAGGGTCACCACGCCGCCGACTTCCAAGGTGGGCAGCACGGCTGCGAGCACGATGATCAGCCCGCGGAAGGGGGCGTAGCGCTCGCCGTCAACGGTGTCGAGGCTTCCGAACAGCCAGCAGAATCCCAGGGCCACGGCCATGCACGCCAGCACCGTGGGGTTGCGCAGGGCGCAGCCCAGATCGCGCCATACCAGGGCGCGGACGGTGCGGATGAGGCTCGTGGGTTCCATGGCCGCCTTCTCTTCGGTAACGGGATGAGTCACCATTATAATGAACGGCGTCACCAACGAGGAAGAGAAGCCATGGCCCACGAAACGCTCGCGACCGATTACGCCACCATCGAGGACTTGATTGCCGCCGAAGTGGGTGCGGCCCAGCGCAGCGTGCATCTGGAATGCAGTCGCGACACGAGCCGCCGGGCTCGGGCGGCGGTTCAGGCTGCGCAAGGGGCGCGGCGCGGAGCCTACCTTCTGGAAGGCGAGGGCGGCTTCGATCGGGACACGGCCCGTTCCTATCTGCGGTTCTTCGCGCGGCTGGCCGGCCGCGACGCAGCGGCGGTCGAAGAGGCTCTGGAGCATTTCGGCCTCGGTTCTTGCGCCCGCGCCCAGGTGGTGTCGCTTTCGGCCGAACAGCGGGCCCTGCTGGGCTTCGCCCGCATGAGCCTATTCCAGCCGGAAATCTGCTTCTGCGAACGTCCGCTGATGGACTTGGGCGCCGAGGCCCGCTCGCTGGTGTTGAGCTGGATCGGCGAGCGCCATGAGGCGGGCACGGTGTTCGTCACGGTGGGGCAGCCCCTGCGCGAGGCGCTGCTCATGCCCGGCCGAGCCTTCTGGGAAGAGGAGGAGCGCCTACGAGCCGCCGAGCTGGAAGAGACGTCCGACGGGGACGACGGTTTCCAGGACGAGGTGCGCGTCTGCAAGATCGCGGCGAAGGCCGGCGATGCCACGTTGCTGCTGGACCCCCGCGACATCGACTTCATCGAGAGCGCCAACCGCGTGAACTATGCCAGCGTGCGCGGCGAGCTGTATCCCACGAGCCTCACCATGGACGAGCTGGAGGCGGAGCTGGAGCGCTTCGGCTTCTTCCGCTGCCATCGCTCCTATATCGTGAACGTGCAGAAGGTGGCTCGTGTGGAGCGCTACACCCGCAACACCTTCAACCTAGTGCTGTCCGACGCCGCCCACACCTCGCTGCCTCTGTCCAAGGGCCGTGCCGAGGAGATGCGCGACCGTTACCGCTGGAAGTAGGGGGCGCGGGACGGCAAGGGTCGTCCGGGCAGGGCCGGCGGGAGGGCCCCGTGCTCAAACAAGTCCTCGCTTTCGCGAAAAGCGGTGTGGGAATGGTACACCCCTTTTCGCGAGACTGCGGAATCTGCGCGCGGGGCCCTCCCGCCGGCCCTGCCCTGCTCCTCTTAGTTCGCGGCTGCTCCTCTCGTGCGCCCCTCTGCTCCTCTCGGGCGGAATCTGCGCGCCTCGTGCGCCCGTCATTGCAGGTCAGGACGGTGCGCTCCATCATGGGGCTCGTCAGTTTCACGGCGCCGCATCCGGTGCCCTGCGAGAGAGGAAATCCCATGATCTCATCCCATGCCCTGTCTATTCTGATCCTGCTGCTGGCTGTGGCCTGCGTGCTCATGGGCTCGGCTCTGGTGTATGTGCAGCGTCGCATCGACCGTGGTATCGCGGCGGTGAACGAGCGGCTCGATACCCTCGAGCGGGGCGCCACGGAGCAATCGGAGGTGGCTCGATGAGCGCCGTTGCCCTGTCCATGGAGGCCGTGAGCCTCAGCTTCGGCCCCAAACGGGTGCTCGACAACCTGGCGTTCTCGGTGCGCCGCGGCGAGGCCTTCGGCTTTCTCGGGCCGTCAGGCGCCGGCAAGACCACGACGATCAAGCTGCTCACGCGCCAGCTGACCCGCGACGGCGGCCGCATCAACCTGCTCGGCCGTCCCATCGAGAACGCCACCACGGCCGACTACGAGCGCATCGGTATTTTGTCGGACACGAGCGCCCTCTACGAGCGGCTGTCCATCGCCGACAACCTGAAGCTGTACGCCCGACTGCGCGGCACGAGCCGCCGGCGCGTTCCCTATCTGCTGGAACGGCTGGGGCTGGCCGATGACGGCAAGCGGCTCATCAAGAACTGCTCGAAGGGCATGCGTCAGCGGGCGGCCCTGGCCGCGGCCCTCGTGCACGAGCCGGAGCTGCTCTTTTTGGACGAGCCCACGAGCGGGCTGGATCCGGCGGCTCGGGCCGAGGTGCATCGGATGCTCGCCGAGCTGCGTGAACGGGGCACCACGGTGTTTCTCACGACCCACGACATGGCCGAGGCCGAGATCGTGTGCCAGCGGGTCGCCATCCTGAACGACGGCGTCATTGCGGCTTGCGACACGCCCGACGATCTGAAGTTGCGCTATGCTCGCAACCGCATCGTCGTGCGCACGCGCAGTCGCGGCACGCTGGAGCTGACGAAGGATGCCGCCGGCCCCGTGCTGAGCGAGCTGGCCCAGGCCGGCGAGCTGCTCTCGGTGCACTCCGACGAACCGAACCTGGAGGAAGTGTTTCTGGAACTGACGGGAAGGGAGTTCTAAATGCAAGCGAATCTGCGCAAACTGGGCGCCCTGATCGCCAAGGATGCCGTTGATCTGGCCAAAAACCCCACCATGGTGCTCTGCGTGGTGCTGCCGGTGGGCTTCTCCGTGTTCTATCGCTTCTTCATGGGGGATATGGGCCTCGGCGGCCCGCTGCGCAGCGGCGTGGGAGCCGACCTGGAGCCGACGGTGGCCACGCTGCTCCAGTACATCGTGCTGAACATGGCGCTGTGCATGTGCATCGGCATGGGTGCGGCCACCTCGCTCATCTACGGTTTGGCCGAGGAGAAGGAGAAGCATACCCTGCGCACGCTGATGCTGGCCAATGTGACCGCCGAGCAGATCATGCTGGCGAAGGGAATCGTGGCCCTGGGGCTGACTGTGGTGGCCGAAGTGCTGTGCTTCGTCGTGTCGGGAGCGTCGTGGAGCCTGTTCGGGTGGTTCATGCTGTGCGGTATCGTGGGCGCCGTGCCCATCATCCTGCTGTCGCTCGTGGTGGGGCTCGCCTCCCGCGACCAGATGACCGCCGGTATGTACAGCGTGCCCATTCTAGTGATTGCCCTGGCGCCCATGTTCGGCAACTTCTCCGAGAGCGTCCGCAACGTGGTGCGCTTCGCCCCCACGGGCGGCGTGGACGAGCTGTTGCGCATGGCCATCAGCGGCACCGTCGCTCCGTCGGAATTGGTGATGCCCCTGCTGGTGACCGCGGCCTGGATCGTCGTGGCGGCTGTCGCCTTCAAGCTGCTGTACCGGCGCCTGCTGCGCGATAACTAAGGGGCGAGCCCGCGCCTTCTGGAAAATTCCGCTCCCCATCACGGCTTCTTTCGCTATGATGGGGAGCACGTATTTCTCAAGGAGGGCGCTGTGGCGAACAGAGGCGACAACATCATTGCGGAAGAGGCGCGGGCCATGGAGGTCGGCGAGGAGCCGACGGCGGCCGGCAACACCGGCCGGGGCGGTCGCAAGCGCGACACTTGGGCCACCCACACCGGGTTCATCCTGGCCTGCGTGGGCAGCGCCGTGGGCATGGCCAACATCTGGCTGTTCCCCTACCGCGTGGCCCAGTTGGGCGGCGCGGCCTTCCTCATCCCGTACCTCATCTTCGTGGCGCTGCTCGGCTTCACGGGCGTGATCGGAGAGATGGCCTTCGGCCGTGCCATGGGCACCGGCCCTATGGGTGCCTTCGGGCGGGCCATGGAGATGCGCGGCGTGAAGGGCGGCAGCCGTATCGGCAAGATCATCGGGCTCATTCCCACCCTGGGGTCGCTGGCCATCGCCATCGGCTATGCCGTCGTGCTCGGCTGGGCGTGCCACTACCTGTTCTCGTCGCTGTCCGGCGAGCTCATGGCCCAGACGGACATGGGGGCCTTCTTCGGCGGCATCGCGTCCGATTTCGGCAACGTGGGCTTCCACCTGCTGGGTCTGGCCATCACCTTCGGCATCATGATCCTGGGCGTGTCCCGGGGCATCGAGCGTGTGAACAAGGTGCTCATGCCCCTGTTCTTCGTGCTGTTCGTCATCATCGCCATTCGCGTGGCCACGCTGCCCGGGGCCGACGCGGGCTATATGTACCTGCTCGTGCCCCGCTGGGAGGCGCTGCTGAACCCCACCACCTGGGTGTACGCCCTGGGCCAGGCGTTCTTCAGCCTGTCGCTGGCCGGCTGCGGCACGCTCGTGTACGGCAGCTACCTCAAGAAGGACGTTGACGTGGTGGATGCGGCGAAGAACGTTGCCATCTTCGATACCATTGCCGGCCTCGTGGCCGCCTGCGTGGTGGTGCCGGCGGTGTTCGCCTTCGGATTGGACGTGTCCTCGGGACCGCCGCTGCTGTTCATCACCCTGGCCCAGGTGTTCCAGGAGATGCCCTTCGGCGGCATCTTCGCCATCATCCTGTTCGTGGCCGTGGTGTTCGCCGCCATTACGAGCCTCATGAACCTGTTCGAGGCACCGGTGGAGGCGCTGCAGGAGCAGGCGGGCCTGTCCCGTGTCGCCTCGGTGGCCGTGGTGGCCGTGCTGGCCGTGGCCGTGGGTCTGTTCCTAGAGAACGGCAGCTCGGTGAGCGACTGGATGGACGTCATCTCCATCTACGTCATTCCCGTGGGGGCGTTCTTGGCGGCTATCATGTTCTTCTGGGTCTGCCCCCGCGGCTTCGCGAAGCAGCAGGCGGAACTGGGCCGCGCCAAGCCCCTGGGCCCGTGGTTCAATGTGTTCACTCGCTACGTCTTCGTGGGCATCACCGCGCTGGTCATCGTCCTCGGCATCTTCTACGGCGGCATCGGGTAGGATGGTGATGGTTGGCCTCGGGCGAACTCGGGCTTCCGCGGCTCCTGTTGGCTCGGGTTTCGCAAGGAGGCATTCTAGCCTTGTCGTTGGAGCGCCCCGCCGCAGTTCGTGTGACGGGGTGCTTTTTCGTGGGGTAAGGTCATGCTGAGGCGCGGGCGATGCTGCCGAGAATTGAGGACGGTGTAGGGCGACGCGGGCACGGTTTGCGGCGGGAGCGAGGTGCGGTTTTCCCGCGACATAAGTGCGGTTCTGGGAGCGTAGGCTAGGGACATTCCTCTATCGCCGCCGAAGGAGCCCGCCATGTCCCAGAGAAGCCTGAAGTTCTCGAACCGCTGGATGTTCAACCGCGTTATGTGCCAGGAAGAGATATGCCGTCAGGTGCTGAGCGCCGTGCTCGGCACCCCCATAGGCGAGATACGCTACCTCAATGCCGAGCAGGCCATGGAGCCGGCGGCGGCGAGCCGGGGTATTCGTATGGACGTGTTCGCCCGTGAGGACGGCCGCGTGTACGATGTCGAGATGCAGCTGGCCCGCGAGCGTCATATCGGACGGCGGCTGCGCTGCTACCAGGCGGCCATCGACGCGACGGAACTCGGGGAGGGGGAGGGCTGCGGGCAGCTGCTCGAGAGCTTCGTCATCTTCATCGGGGCCACCGATTTCCTCGGGGCCGGGATGCCCCTCTACACCATCGAGCGCACGTGCCTCGAGGCCGCCGAGGTGCCCATCGGCGACGACTCCCACTGGATCGTTCTGAACGCCTCGGCGGCGGACCGCATCGCCGACCCCGTGCTGCGGGATGTGCTACACTACGTGCGAACGGAGCAGGTGAGCGGGGCGCTGTCCCGTCAGATCGATTCGCTCGTCGAGAGGTACAACCAGGATCGGGAGTGGGTGACGAGAGTGCTTACCTATGAGCAAGATACCGAAATGCGTTGTCGACAGGCGAAAGCCGATGGGCGCAAGGAAGGCCTCGAAGAAGGTATGGGCCAGTTCGGGGAGCTCGTGACCATTCTGCTGGATGCCGGTCGCATCGACGACGTGCGTCGGGCATCGGAGGATGCCGCCTGCCGGAACAGACTGATGGAGGAGTTTGGGCTGAGCGTTTCCCGATAGCGGTATCTTCCCCATTCCTTTGACCCCTCTCTGGAACCTTCGCTATTTCCCTGCTCATTTGCCGTCTGCGGACTATCCAGTGGTAGAATAATAGGGTCGCACGTTTTTGGCGTGCGGCACGTTTTTTTCGGTTAAGGACAGGGGAGGCGCAGGCTCATGACCCAGCAGGCATCGAAGGACGCAACAACTGCCACCACCGTGGCGAAGCCCCCCTATATGCAGAACCGCGAGCTGTCGTGGCTCGACTTCAACAAGCGGGTGCTCGACCAGGGGGCCGATCCCACGGTGCCCCTGCTGGAGCGTTTGAACTTCATCTCCATCTTCTGGAGCAACCTCCAGGAGTTCTTCATGGTGCGCGTGGGCTCTCTGGGCGACTTGGCGCTGCTGAAGAAGTCAATCATCGACCCGAAGTCCGGCATGACCCCCGCCGAGCAGCTCGACGCCATCTACGAGCGGTGCCACGAGCTGTACCCCTATTACGAGGAAACCTACCAGCACCTCAACGACCTGCTGGCCCGCGAGGGCATCCGCCAGGTGCGCAAGGACCGGCTCACCGACGAGCAGCTTGTCTTCCTCGACGATTACATGGCTGACAACGTGCTGCCCTTCCTCTCCCCCCAGATCGTGAACGCGCGCCACCCCTTCCCCCACCTGGAGAACGGCGGCCTCTACATCATCGTGCGCCTGGACGAGCAGGCGCCCCCGAAGGTGAAGAAGACCAAGGAGGAGAAGGCCCGGGCCAAGGCCGAGAAGGCCGAGCGTGTCGAGAAGGGGGAGCGCAAGCAGTCGAAGAACCTGGGGGCCGAGGGCGTGACTTTGGGCATCATCCCGCTGCCGCGCCAGACCGACCGGGTCATCGCCCTGCCCGGCGAGGGGCTCTCCTTCATGCTCGTGGAGCACGCCATCGAGATGTGGGTGCCCGAGATCTTCTCCATGTACACGGTGAAGCACACCAACATCGTCTGCGTCACGCGCAACGCCGACCTGGACGCCACCGAAGGCGCCGAGGAGCAGGGCGAGGACTATCGCGAGCACATGAAGCGCATTCTCAAGAAGCGCAGCCGCCTGGCCCCTGTGCGCCTGGAAAGCGAGCGGCCCCTCTCGCGCACGGTGAAGCAGCTGCTGCTGGACAAGCTGGGCCTGTCCGAGCACCAGCTGTTCGTGACGAGCGTGCCCCTGAACATGGGCTACACCTGGGGCCTCGGCTCTCGCCTGGCGCCCGAGCGCCGCGCGGAGCTCACCCAGAAGCCCTTCGCTCCCCAGTGGCCGGCATGCCTGGACCGCAATCGCTCCATCATCGAGCAGGTGAGCGAGCGGGAGGTGCTGCTGTCCTACCCCTATCAGTCCATGGATGCCTTCGTGCGCCTGCTCCACGAGGCGGCCAACGACCCGGCGGTCATCTCCATCAAGATCACCCTGTACCGCCTGGCCAGCCAGTCGCACCTCGCCGAGGCCCTCATTGCCGCGGCCGAGAACGGCAAGGAGGTCACGGCCCTGTTCGAGCTGCGGGCCCGCTTCGACGAATCGAACAACATCGAGTGGTCCCAGCGCTTCGAGGCGGCCGGCTGCCACGTCATCTACGGGTTCCGCAACTTCAAGGTGCACTCGAAGATCTGCACCATCACGCGCCAGACCGAGGACGGGCTCCAGCACATCACTCAGCTCGGCACGGGCAACTACAACGAGAAGACAGCGAAGCTCTACACCGACTTCTCCTTCATCACCACCGACGCCCGCATCGGCGCCGACGCGGCCGACTTCTTCCGCAACATGGCCCTGGAGAACACGTCGGACAACTACGACACCCTCTGGGTGGCGCCGCTCATGATCAAGCAGAACATCCTGCGCGGCATCGACGAGCAGATCGCCCTGGCGAAGGCCGGGAAGCCCTCGGGGCTGTTCTTCAAGACGAACTCCATCACCGACAAGGAGGTCATCGACAAGCTGGTGGAGGCCTCTCAGGCCGGGGTGGAGACGCACCTGTTCGTGCGCGGCATCTCCTGCATCCTGCCCGGCGTGCCCGGCTACACCGACCACGTGCGCGAGGTGTCCATCGTGGGCCAGCTGCTCGAGCACAGCCGCATCTACGGCTTCGGCCCGCGGGAGAGCTGCACCATCTACCTGTCGAGCGCCGACCTCATGACCCGCAACATGGACAAGCGCATCGAGATCGCCTGGCCCGTGCTGAACGACACCCTGCGCGAGCAGGTGCTCGGCTACCTCGATATCAGCTGGTCGGACACGGCGAAGCTGCGCGAGCTTCTGCCCGACGGCTCCTACACGCCCCTCAGCTTCTTCGCCGAGCGCGACTGCGAGGGGAACGTGGAGCTGTTCGATTCCCAGAAGTACCTCATCGCCGAGGCCCAGCGCATGCGCCTGGCCGCCGCTGAGCTGGCCGCTCGCCGCGAGGCCAACGCGGGCGAGGAGCACCGCGTGGTGTTCCCCCTCGGCCCTGTGACGGCCTCGGCCCCGAAAGCGCCCGTCGTCACCGAGGAGGAGGCTGAGTTCGTGGCCCGCGAGAGCGTGGCCCCGGAGGCGCCCGTGGCGGTTGCGGCGGCGCCGGTCGCGGAAGATGCGGCCGTCGCGGCCGTTGGGGCTGCGGCCGTTGGGGCCGTTGGGACTGTGGCAGCGGTCGCTGTCGGGAAGACGCCGACGGCGGAGGCGAGTGAAGTCGCGGAGCCGGTCGCGGCGGTCGCCCCGGAGGTGGCCGGTGCCGTTGCCGGCGTCTCGGCTGCGGAGACCTTGGCTGTGGCAGCCGGAGCCTCGGCGGCTTCGGTGCTCGCCGCGCTGCACCCTGCACCGGCGGCGTCGGTGGCGGGGAAGACGTCGGCGCCCGCAGATGCTCGGGCGGATGCGCCCGTGGAGAAGGTGGGCAAGCACGCCGCGCCCCCGCGGGTGGAGAAGGTTGCCCCGCAGCCAGAGATAGAGCCTGAACCGTCGTCGGTGGAGCCCGCGCCCGCTTCCGAACCCGTGGCCGTCGCTGCGCCTGGGGCCGCTCCCGAGGCCTCTTCTGAAGCTTCTGCGTCTGCCGTTCCCGCTGTCGTCCCCGAGGCCGCAGTCGAGCCCGCGGCGGTCGCCGATCCTGCCCTCGCTTCTGAGGCTCCTGAGCCCGCTGCGCCCCTGGACCCGCTGCCGGATTCGGCGGCGGTGGCAGCCGTGGCCGCGGCCGGGGCGCCCGTCACTCCCGAGTTCGAGGCCATCCTGCGCTCTGTGCTGGCCGCCGACCCGTCCCTGGCCGGCACGTCTCAGCCCGAGGCATCGCCCTCCCCGGCCGCCGGCGATGCGGCCGTCCCTGCGGCCCTGGACACCCCGGAGCCGCAACCTGCCGTGACCGCCGCGGCCTCCGCGCCGTCGCAACCGGCGTCCGCGCCGCAGCCCGTCGCGACCGCCCCGGCTCCCGACACGCCGCAGGCAGCTTCCGCACCGCAGGCCGCCCAGCCCCGTGCCGCCGCTTCTCCGGCAAAAGCGGAGCCCGACCCTTTTGTGCCGGCCGCGGAGGTCGTCGATCCGACGAGCCCCTCCGCGGCGACGGGACGCGAGCCGCTGCCGACGGAACTGGTGGGAGCCGAGATCGTGCCGGCGACCCCGAAGAAGCTGGGGATCTTCGGACGTCTGCTGAAGCTGCTGTTCGGATAGAGACCACCGAGGAAGGAGCCTCCGGCATGCTGGAGACCATCGACTTCAACCAGAAGAAGCTGCCCAAGGCCGAGTACAAGCAGGAATGGGATGCCCTCATCGAGCAACTCGTCGTGCTGCAGCAGCAGGCCCACAACGCCGGCGTGGGCCTCGTCGTGCTGTTCGAGGGTTGGAACGGCGCCGGCAAGGGCAGTCGCATCTCCGACCTCATGTACAACCTCGATGCACGCTCCACGGGCGTCTACGTCGGACTCGACCTCGACCCCGATGCCCGCGAGTTCGCCGGTCGCGAATGGGGCGTGACGGGCTACTATCCCATCATGCAGGACTTCTGGAAGGCCCTCGGCGAGCGCAACTCCATCACCTTCTACGACCGCGGATGGTACTCGGCGGTCATCCAGCACATGCTGTACAACGCCCCGGCCAAGCTGCTGCTGCCCAAGGAAGAGGAGCGCCACTACCTCGATTCCATCTACGACTTCGAGCGGCAGCTGACCGCCGACGGCTATATCGTCGTGAAGTTCTTCGTGCACATGACCAAGGAAGCCCAGGTGAAGCGCTTGCGCAGCCTTCACGATGACCCGGCCACCCGCTGGCGCGTCACCGACAAGAAGCTGCACAGCCACCACGGCTACGAGGCCGCCTACGAGCTGTACGACCGTCTGCTGGAGCGCAGCGACTACCCCTTCGCCCCCTGGGTGCTGCTCAACGGGGAGGACAAGCGCCGCACGAATCTCACCATCGCCCGCACGCTGGTGGAGGCCCTGGAGCAGGGGCTGCGCCAGAAGGAGGCCAACGACGCCCTGCGCGGCGCCTTCTCGGCCCATCAGGCGGAGATGGAGGCCCAGTTCAACCTCGAGGCCCTCGGCATGACCGATGGCGTGGGTGCCCCGGGGCGCGGGATGCTCTCCGGCATGCGGTTGGCCCGGGCCAAGGCCCAGGCCGAGGCCGCCCGCGAGCTGGCGCCCCGCCAGTCGCGCTTCGCCATTGTTGAGGACTATCCCCAGGTCGATCTCATCGACCACAGCCTGGCCATCGACCCGGAATCCTACAAGAAGACCCTGCGGGCCCTCCAGGCGCGCCTGTTCCGCCTCGAGAACATCATGTTCCAGAAGCGGGTGCCCCTCATCCTCATGTACGAGGGCTGGGACGCCGCGGGCAAGGGCGGCAACATCAAGCGCGTGGCCCAGGCCCTCGACGCCCGCGCCTACAACATCTTCCCGTCGCCGGCCCCCACCAAGCCCGAGCTGAATCATCCCTTCCTGTGGCGCTACTGGACGCGCCTGCCCAAGGCGGGCCACGTGGGCATGTACGACCGGAGCTGGTACGGCCGCGTGCTCGTGGAGCGGGTGGAGGGCTTCGCCACTCCCGAGGAGTGGAGCCGCGCCTACGACGAGATCAACGAGTTCGAGCACGACCTGGTGGATTGGGGCGCCATCCTGCTGAAGTTCTGGGTGGACGTGAGCCCCGAGGAGCAGCTGCGCCGCTTCCAGGATCGCGAGACGGATCCGGCCAAGCAGTGGAAGATCACCGAGGACGACTGGCGCAACCGCGAGAAGTATCCCCAGTACAAGGCCGCCATCAACGACATGTTCCGCCTCACCTCCACCACCTTCGCCCCCTGGATCGTGCTGGAGTCCGACGACAAGCGCTATGCTCGCATCAAGGCCCTGCGCATCATCGTGAACGCCCTGGAAGACCGCCTCGGTGTGGAGCACTTCGGCTAGGGGCGGTCTTCGCTAAGGCCGTGGTCCTGGAAAAATGCCCGACGGAGGTCTTTCGGCCGCCATGGCCCCTGCCTGCCGGCCGGCGGTCATGGCGGGGTCGCAGCCATCGATCGCGAGGCTTCGCACTCTTATCGGCGCTCGGTGTGGCGGTAGCACTGGACGAAGTCGATGAGCTCTTGCTTCGAGTGCACGCCGAGGCGCGCATAGATTTGCTTCACGTAGGATGCGACGGTGTTCTCCGACATGGTGAGCGTTTGGCTGATGCGGGCCACCGTGCGGCCGGCGGCCAGGTGGACGAGTACGTCGCGCTGGCGCGGTGCGAGGGCGAAAGTCTGGGCGATGGCGTTGCAAACTGCTTCGGTGTCGTCGCCGGCCATGGCAGGGGGGATGGGGATGTCGCGGGGTGCGGTGCGGCTCGGCCTGGCGAACAGACTTAAGATCAGGCCCGCACTGGCGAGCAGCCCCACGAGCACGGACTCATTGAGGGCTCCTGTGCAGGCGGCGCCCATGGAGCCCATCAGGCTCCCCGCGAGATCGCCCAACTTGCTGGCGGCGAGCAGTACGGCGATGGTCGTGATGCAGCGAGCAGCCATGCGGGGGCTTTGGGCGAGGGGGAACGTGAAGGCGAAGATAAAGGCCATCACCTCGGCAATGCGGAAGAGGGCCACGCCGGCCAGGCGCAGCCCATCCAGCTCCTGCAGATAGAGCAGGGCGCCGATGGCTGCCATGGTGAGGGCCCAACACAGATAATTGGATGGGCTTCCGTGCGATCGGTTGAGGGCCGCCACAGCCAGGCCGAGGGCCGCAATGGTGCCCAGGAAGGCGAAAACGCCCTCGAAGGCCGCTGCCGAGCCTGCTCCCGCGAAGCTGCCGCTGCCCGAGGTGGTGCCGATGAGCCCGTACAAAGCAAAGAGCGCCGCGGCCGGGACCCCCAGCGTCGAGAGGGCCGCCTTGGGAGCCCAAGGCGCAGGCGGCTCTGTCGGCGCATCGGGCGTATCGTCTTGTCTCGCGAACGAGAGGAGCATGAGGGCGGAAAGGGCGGGAAGAGCCGCGGTGAAGGCCCATGATGCCAGGGGGATGGCCCCGCTGATCACGAGAACCGGCAGTACGGTGACGGCTGCGCACAGGGGGATGGCCACCTCGCTGCGCACCCGCGGAGCCCGTGCGTAGGCGGAAGTCCACAGCAGATAGAGCAGGGCCGCCCCGACGCCGGCTGCCGCGCCGCCCAGGAAATGGAGCAGGGCCGGTGCTCCGAGAAGGATGCCGGCACCGAGGGCCACCGAACTTCCCGTTGCAAGCAGTCCCGCCGCGGCAATCCAGCGCGCGCTGGGGGCGAGGCGATCGGTGGCGAAGGCCCAGCCGAACACGGCCAGCGCGGCAATGCAGCTGGTCGTCGAGGTGATCCACGCGGGCGATGAGGCGATGCCGAAGGAGCTCCTGCCGGTCAAGGACGAGAGGGCGCCCCATAGCGTCCAAGCCCACGACCACGCGAAACCGAGCCCGAGGAAGCGGAACGCCACCGATGAGGCGAGGTCGTCCAAGCGAAGTCGTGCGAGCGGATTGCCCACGGATCCTCCTTATTGATGAGTGTTCTCCCGAAGATGCAAGTATAGCGTATAAGTCGAGGTCATTGCCTGTATACCCCCTGTTTCAAGGGGCAACCCTTTGTTGTGGGGGGTCTTTCGCTTTCCCCCTGAAACACGGCCACCGGCTCCGGGAAAAGGCCTATGGTTCCCCCATCGCCCGTCTCCCCGCGGACGATGGTGCGGAAAACGATGAGCCAAGGAGGAGGAACATCATGGAATGTATGGAAAAGGGCGCGCTGGGTATGACCCGCCGCCAAGTAGTGGCCCTGGGCGCTGCAACTGCGGCAGCTTTGGCGCTCGGGGGCTGTGCGCCGCAGAGTCCGTCGCCGGCGACGGGGGGTGGGAAAAGCGCCCTCTCGTTCACGCCCGGCGTCTACGCCGGAGCCGCAGAGGGCCGCGGCGGCCTCGTGACCGTAGAAGTGGCGTTCGGCGAGAACGCCATCGAGGCTGTGACGGTTATCGATCATGCCGAGACGTCCTTCATCTCGGACATGGCCCTGGAAGAGCTGCCGGCGCGCATCGTGGAGCACCAGTCCACGGGACTCGATGCCATTACGGGCGCGACGGTCACATCCATGGCCATCAAGGCCGCCGTGGAGGATGCCGCCCGTCAGGCTGACGGCGATGTGAGCGCCCTGCAGAAGGCGCCGGAGATCGAGAAGAGCACCGAGGTGAAGGACATCACCTGCGACGTGGCCGTGGCCGGCGCTGGCGCCGGCGGCATGGGCGTGGCCATTGCGGCGGCCGAGGCGGGTGCCAAGGTGGTGCTGGTCGAGAAGACCTCCAACATCGGGGGCAATGCCTTCGTGTCCGGCGGCCTGTTGGAGTTCATCGACGCGCCCCAGGAGATGCGCGCTGAGATGACGCCCGAGCTGGAGGACTACTTCAACGTGCTTTTGGCCGAGGCCCGTGCGGGCGGCGCGGCGCCCGAGTTCGTGGACGCGTTGCAGGCCGATCACGACGCTTACTATGCCGACGGTAAGACCACGGTGTACGACACGACGGGCCTATACGCTCTGGAGCGCTGCCAGGTGGAACGCGCTGGCGACTACTCGTCCATCACGGCGGATACGCCGGTCAACGACCGCGAGAGCCCGTTCGTGAAGGTGGGGCCGTGGCTGACGGGTCTGGGTATGGAACTGCAGGCTCCTTTGGATGTTTGCTTCGGTTACATTTGGCCGAACTTCACGGTGCCGGCCGATCAGTCGGCTGGTTACGGCGGTGCTGGCTATTTCGACTTCTTCAAGAAGACCTTCCTCGATCCGGGCACGCTGGACATCGAGCTCATCACGTGTACTTCGGTGACCGAGCTTATCAAGGAGGGCGACGCGGTGGTGGGATTTACGGCCGTGGCCGACGACGGTACGACCTATCATGTGCGCGCGAGCCGCGGCACCGTGCTCGCCACGGGCGGCTATGCCGGCAATCCCGATATGCTGAAGGAATACAACACCACCTGGAGCTGGGATGACGACACGGTCATCATCAGCGACAACACCGCCGGCCACAAGGGCGACGGCATTGTCATGGCCCTCGATGCCGGCGCCCAGGTGGACGGCATGGGCAGCCCCGAGCTCTTCCCCACGGTGGATCCCGTGCAGCACATCATCGAGAACGTCGTATGCTTCGGTCCCTTCCTGAACAAGGAGGGCGAGCGCTTTGTGGACGAGATGAAGGGTCGCTTCGACATCGTGGAAGCCACGCTCCAGCAGACCGACCACATGCTCTACATCCCCTGCGATTCGGTGTGCCTGGCCGTGGTGGACGGCTACACCATGGGAGGCATCGGCCCTTCGGAGGAGGCGCTTGTCGAGCGCGGCATGCTCTATCGAGCCGACACCCTGGAAGAGCTGGCCGAACAGGCCGGGGTTAACGTCGAGGGCCTTGTAGCCAGTGTGGCGAAGTGGAACGAGATGGTGGTCTCCGGCCAAGATCCCGATTGCGGCCGCACCATCTTCACGAACGAGATGCCCATCGAGACGCCGCCGTTCTACCTGTCGCCTGCCACCTTCGCGGCCCATGCAACCCAGGGCGGCGTCGTTGTTGACGGCAGCGGTCAGGCGCTGCGCGCCGACGGCACGCCCATCGAGGGCCTGTATTGCGTCGGCGAGCTTGTGTTCGATCGTCTGGGCGTACGCTCGGTGGGCGAGGGCATGGATGTCGGCCAGAAGCTCATGGCCTAGAGAAGGAAGGGATTGCTATGACTCAATCGCTGCTGAACGGGCGCGCGCACCTCACGCGCCGCCAAATCGTCTTGATGGGCGCTGTCGGCGCCATGACCCTCATGCTGGGCGGGTGCGCGCCTCAGGCCAAGCCCCTCGGCGAGTCTGGAAAGGCGGGCGCGGGCCTTGCGTTCACGCCCGGCACCTACACCGGGGCTGGCGAGGGCCGCGCCGATGCGATCGCTGTGGAGGTTACGTTCGCTGCCGATAAGATCGAGGACATCAAGGTTGTCGAACACGAGGAGACCGTGTTCATCTCCGATGCCGCTCTGCAAGATCTGCCCGCGCGCATCGTCGAGCTGCAATCAACGGGCATCGATACCGTCACCGGCGCGACGCTCTCCTCTATGGGCGTTATCGCCGCCGTGGAAGATGCGGCTCGGCAAGCCGGCGCCGATTTGTCGGCCTTGCGCAAGGCGCCCTCCATTGAGCCGAGCACCGCGGTGGAAGAGATCGAATGCGACATCGCCATCGCCGGTGCGGGCGCTGCCGGCATGGGCGCGGCCATGGCCGCGGCCAACGAGGGCGCGAAGGTGGTTGTGCTCGAGAAAACCTCCAACATGGGCGGCAACTGCCTGGTGTCCGGCGGTCTTATCGAGTACATCGATGCGCCGCAGGACGTGCGCGCCGAGATGACCGAGCCTTTGGCCGACTACTTCACGAGCCTTCTGTCCGAGGCGCGGGCGGGCGGTGCCTCGGCCGAGTTCTGCGATGCCCTGCAGAAGGCCTACGACGACTACTACGCCGACGGCAAGACCACGGTGTTCGACACGACGGGCCTGTACGCCATGGAGCGCTGCCAGTGCGAGAAAGACGGCAACTACTCCGAGCTCGTGGCCGATATGCCCATCCACGATCCCGAGAGCTATCTCGTGAAGGTGTGCCCGTGGCTGCTGAGTTTGGGCGTGGAGCTCACCACGCCGCTCAATATCTGCTACGGCTACACCTGGCCCAACTTCACGACGCCGGCGCTGAACCTCGGCACGGGCGGTTCGGGCTACTTCGGCAACTTCCGCGACATCATCGCCGAGAAGCAGCTCCCGGTGCAGCTGCTCACCTGCACGCCGGCCACCGAGCTCATTGCCGAAGGCGACGAGGTCGTCGGCCTGGTGGGCGTTGCCGAGGACGGCACGACGTACAACGTGCGTGCCTCCAAGGGCGTTATCCTGGCCACGGGCGGCTTTGCCGGAAACCCGGAGCTGTTGAAGAAGTACAACAAGCTGTGGCCGTGGGACGAGAGCACCGAGCTTCCCTCGACGAACACCTCGGGGCATACGGGCGACGGCCTTTTGATGGTGGAGGCGCTCGGCGGCAAAATCGACGGCCTGGGCAATCCCATGGTGTTTCCGACGGTCGACCTGAAGCAGCATAACATCGAGAACATTGCCTGCGAGGGCATGTACGTGAATCGGGAAGGCAGGCGCTTCGTCAACGAGACGGCCAACCGCGTTGATATCGTGAACGCCACCATGGAGCAGACCGACCAGGTGCTCTTCATCATTTGCGATGCTCCCCGCATGGGCATCGTCGACGGCCTGACCATGGGCGGTTGGGGGCCGAGCGAGGATAAGCTTCTGTCCCATGAGCAGCTGTATCGCGCCGATACGCTCGAAGAGCTTGCCGAGGCCATCGGCGTTGATAGCGCGGGGCTGCTGGAAAGCGTCGAGGCGTGGAACGCGATGATGGCCACCGGCGAGGATCCCGACTTCGGCCGCCGCGTGTTCGATATGGTGGGCCCCATCGAGGAGCCGCCGTTCTACTGTGCGCCGGCCACCTATGCCGTGCACGACTCCGGCACCTGCGCCGGCGTTATCGTGGATGAGAACGGCGCGGCGCTGAGGGAGTCCGGGGAGCCCATCGCCGGCCTTTATTGCGCTGGCGAGCTCGTCAACGACCGCGGTGGCGTGCGCAGCATCGGCGAGGGCATGCAGCTGGCCCTGCGCCTGCTTGGCAAGTAATCCGCCTCTCTCGGGACGGCCGCCTTCCTCCCGGGTGGCCGTCGATCTTCCCCGAGGGCCGCGTGCCGTACGTAACGGCTCGCGGCCCTCTTGCGTGGGCGGGGCTATTCCAGGCCGCGTCCCCGATACGCCTTCTCCACGAAGGTTTTCAGGGCGCGTTGGGCCTCGTTCATGGGCAGATCGGTGCGCCAGAACAGATCGAGCGACGAGGTCACGGGCTTGCCGTCCTCATCGACGAGCGGGATAGTGCGTACATGCTCCACCGACAGGTAGCGCAGGGCGTTCTGGGTGGGCTTCACGATGAACGAAAGCGTGCCGCGCAGAAGCTTCTCCTCGCTAATGGAGGTTATGCGCAGCGGCGAGACACGCTGGTGCTCCAGGCTGATGTCTGCGAAGTTGGGAAGGCCCGACGGGCCCGATTCCATGGAGGGGACAATCATCTCGTAAGGCTCGAGCTGGGCAAGCGAGAGATGCGATTCGCCGCTCAAGGGGTGGTCGATGCTCAGCAGCACGCTGAAGGAGAACTCGGCCAAAGACGAGGAGCAGAGGCGGCCGTCGTCCTTCGGGAAGCTGCCGATACCGAAATCGTAGGTTCTCTCCAGCACGCCCGATGCCAAAAGCGCGTCGGGCAGTTCCGCGAAAATGAACTTGAGGGGTGCGTGGGTGGCCTGGAACTGCTCCATGGCTTTCGCCGACAGGGCACCTCCGAAACTCTCGAAGCACAGCGGCAGCGCGCACAGCGAGGCGGTGGGCGGGTGCTGATGTCGGGCGAGCTCCTTGCCGTGGGCTACGCAGGCGTCGAAGGCCGCGAGCGCTGCTAAGGCGTCCTGATAGAAGGCGCGCCCCTCGGGCGTGAGGCTCACGCCGGTCATCTCGCGGGCGAGCAGCGAGAATCCGAGCGTGCTCTCCAGGGAGCGCAGCCTTTTGGAGAGCGCCTGCTGGGACACGAACATCTCCTTCGCGGCCTTCGAGATGCTCTTGGCATCGACGGCGGCGACGAAGCATCGCAGATGCTGGATATCGTAGTCGTGCACCCCTGCTCCTTCCCCTCGTTGACATTGTATCGAACGTTTCTCGGCGGCGAGAAAGCGGTGCCACAACTTTTCGTCGTAGCCGCACAACGAGGGGTTCTCCGCGAAGTCGAGAGGGCACAACGCAGGCTTGTGGCCCTGCAACGATACGCTGTTTTTCGGGGTTCGGGTTCTTCGCTATGGTTGACCCACCCTGTCATCAAAGGAAAGGAAGGGCAATGGAGGAGAACGTAATGGAAGCACGGCAGTCGCTGTCTCGTCGCGACCTGCTCAAGGGCGCCGGCCTCGTCGGCGCGACGGCTGTTTTCGGGGCTGCGCTTTCTGGCTGCGCGAGCCAGGGCGAGGATGGGACGACCCTGGCCGCCACGGCCGACGTGGAGTGGGCCCGTGAGACCGACATCGTGGTGCTCGGCATGGGTGCCGCCGGCCTGGCCGCGGCCATCACGGCGTCGCGCGAGGGGGCCGAGACGCTGGTGCTCGAGAAGTCGAGCGAGGAAGATTCCGGTGGAAACTCCCGCGTGTCGGGCAACATCTGGTGCGTGGCCACCGATGAGGCCGCGGGCTTGGAGTATGCCCTCAACTGCGCGAACCGTATCGCTGACCAGGACACGGTGGAGTATCTCACCGCGTTCATGAAGGCGGGCATGACGCTCAACGACGACTTCCTTATCGACTTCGACATGGACATCGTGGAGCTGCCCGGCGTTTACGCGCCGGAGCATCCGGGCGTGCCGCACAGCGACGGCTGCTCCGTCGTCTACTGCGCCAACGGCACGGTGGGCGAGTCGGCCCTGTGGGAGGCCATGCGCGTGGGACTCGACGAGTGCGAGAACGTGGAGGTGCTCTACGAGGCTCCCGGCCTGCGCCTCATCACCGACGCTGACGGTGCCGTTATCGGCGTTGTGGCCAACGTGGAGGGCGCCGAGGTGAACATCAAGGCGCGTAAGGGCGTCATCCTGTGCACCGGCGGCTACGAGTTCAATGACTCCATGATCGAGAACACCTATCCGGCTTGGCCCCTGTTCGGCCGCGGCACCCCCTACAACACCGGCGACGGCATCAAGATGGCCCAAAAGGTTGGTGCCGACCTGTGGCACATGAACTGCACTCAGATGGGCGTGGGCCAGATCAAGGTTCCGGGTCTCGATTTCGGCAACGGCGCCTATGACTCCGATATCATCACCACGGCGGTGCACTTCACCGTGACTGAGCCCACCGAGGGTCGCCTGTCGCTCATCCACGTGGACAAGCACGGCAAGCGCTTCATGGCCGAGGACCGCCCCGACCGCCACTCCTTCGGTCGTCGCGAGTATCTGGGCTGGTACGACGGCATCGAGTGCGAGTGGCCGAACCTGCCGTTCTGGCTGATCACCGATGCTGCCACGGGCACTGCCGGCCCGCTGGGTGTTGCGAGCAACAACGAGTCGTCGAAGTTCAGCTGGTTCAATGCCCACAGCGGCTACGAGTGGAGCGAGGACAACGCCCCCGAGGTGGAGCGTGGCTGGGTCCTGAAGGCCGACACGCTGGCCGAGCTGGCGTCCATGATGGAGGTGGAGGCCGCCGACTTGGAGGCCACCGTGGAGCGCTACAACGCCATGGCCACGGCTGGTGTGGACGAGGACTTCGGCCGTGCTGCCGAGCTCATGGCCCCGCTGGGCGCAGGCCCCTATTACGCCTTGCAGGTGTTCCCGGCCATCTACAACACCCAGGGCGGCCCCAAGCGCAACACGAAGGCCCAGACGCTCGATCCGTTCGGCGAGCCCATCCCCGGCCTTTACAACTGCGGTGAGTGCGGCGCCGGCTTCGGCTGGGTTTACAACGGCGGCTGGAATATGGCCGAGTGCTGCATTACCGGCATGTGGGCGGCCACCGATGCGGCCGCGCGCGATGCGTGGGACGCCTAGGGCCGTGCGGGGAAAGGAGCGAACCGCGATGGGTTTGATTGAGCGGAAACAGTTCCGCAAGATGCGTTTGGCGGCGCTTTGCGTGGCGTGCGTGGGAGTTCTGGCGGTATGCGCCGCCTGCGCTCCGCAGACGGCGCCGTCTGCGGAAGAGAAAGCCAGCGCCGATGCCGGCGATGCCGTGAGCGTCGAGTGGTCGATGGAATCCGACTGCGTCATGTGTCACACCGACCAGCAGGCGTCCATGGAGAACACGGCTCAGGCCGCTTCCAACCACGCTGCCGTGACGTGCGTCACCTGCCACAACGACGAGTCGGCTATGGAGAAGTCCCACGACGGCAAGACGGCCGATTCGAAGATGCCCAAGAAGCTGAAGCGCTCGAAGATCGATGCCACTGCCTGCGCGAGCTGCCATAGCGCCGAGGATTTGAAGGCCGCCACGGCCGATGTGACCGTGCTCACCGACCAGAATGGTACGACGGTGAACCCCCATGACGTTCCGGCCAACAGCGGCCATGAGGGCCAGGTGGACTGCGCCAGCTGCCACACCATGCATGGTGAGGCCGATGTGCAGGCGGCGGCCCAGGAGAAATGTTCGAGCTGTCACCACAAAGACGTGTACGAGTGCGGCACCTGCCACGAATAGACTTCCCTTGCGGGGGGCTCGCATTGCCCGCACGAGGCGCCCCGGCGTGGTCGGGGCGCCTCCCGGTGAGGGGGCTGCCCTTCCGGCGGGCCGCGATCCTCCAGCTGAGCCGTGGCCCGTTTGCCCGAGGACTTGGTGCCTCCCCCTCGCCCCGTCCACCGTGCGCGGTCGGCGGGGCGAGGGGTTTTCCTTGCGAAACGGCAGGGTTCGGGGTACTATGAACCCAACATCAGGAAGTCAATGGGCGCGTGAGGAGCGGGCCTGTTCCATAGAAGGAGTTTCCCATGCTTGATTTCATTCCCCCCGAGGTCATCTGGGTCAGTGTCGCGGTCATCGTCCTGATCATCGTGGTGTTCATCGCCAAGGGCTTCATGGACGAGATGAAGAAGTAGCATTCCATGCGGGCCCCTTCGGGGGCCTTTTTTGTTTTGGGCCGGCCAGCCCAGGGGCGGGTCGGGTGCCTGCGGCCGCGGGCCGGGGGCGCGTAATCGACGTGGAAAGGGGCCGTCAACCATGGCGACCGAGAGAGACCGTAAAAAGAGGAAGGGCGGCTGCCTCTGGCGCATCGTGTTCTGGGTGGCCCTCATCGTGTTCATCGCCTCGGTGGGCACCCTGGGCTATCTGGCCTGGACCTACTGGTCGAGCCAGAACGAGTACGACGAGATCGCCCAGAGCGCGGGCCCGGCGGTGACCGAGGCCGAAGCGGCTCCGGAAAGCATCAACCTGGCCGACCTGGTGGTAGATTGGGACGCCCTGCGGGCGATCAACCCCGATGTGGTGGCCTGGGTGTACATGCCCGGCACCATGGTGAACTATCCCGTCGCCCACAAGGACGGCGATTCGGAGTACTACCTGCACCACAACTTCAGCCTGGGCGAGGGCTCCTTCGGGGCCGAGTTCGGCTCCATCATGCTGTCGGGCGAGAACGCCGGCGACTTCTCCGACGAGGTGAACATCCTCTACGGCCACCACATGCGCAACGGGTCCATGTTCGCCCTGTTCGCCGAGCTGCGCGATTCCGATATTTTCAACGAGCATCGCACCATCTACCTGCTCACGCCCGAGGGGAACTACCGCCTGCAAACCTTCGCCGTGGAGCACGTGCCCATGACCCATTCCTCCATCGCCACGCCGAACTACGCTACCGACCAGGAGTTCTCCGACTTCAAGCAGTGGCTGCTCGACGAGTCCATCGTCGCTCCCGACAACGATGTGGCGGCCCTGGTCACCGATGCCACGAAGCTCTTCGGCTTCTGCACCTGCGACGGCGCCGACAACACCTGGCGCTACATCACCTTCGCCGCGCCGGCCGAGTTCGTGCCCATCGCCCATGTGGGCACGGGCGACTACCGCAGCGACCTGACGGTGGAGGACGAGGCGGCCACCGACATTGCCGGCGACGTGTCGGACCGAACCGAGTAGAGCCGTCGCCTGAGGCCCGGGCCGCGTGGGAAGCCTCTGCGCCGTTGCGGGGCCCCAGGGCCGTTCCGTCCCTTATACTATGAGCCAGCGGATCATTCTTGGAAAGGAACCCCATGGAAAACCAGAACAGCGTGACCTATGCCGAGGTCGGTGTCGATATCGTCGAGGGCGCCCGGGCCGTGGACGCCATCAAGGACACGGTGCATTCCACCTACCGCCCCGAAGTGGTGGGCGACATCGGCGGGTTCGGCGGCCTGTTCTCCATCGCGGCGGCCAAGGCCATGGACGATCCGCTGCTGGTGTCCGGCACTGACGGCGTGGGCACCAAGCTGAAGGTGGCCCAGCGTTTGGGCGTGCACGACACCGTGGGCATCGATCTGGTGGCCATGTGCGTGAACGACATTCTGGCCACGGGCGCCGAGCCGCTGTTCTTCCTCGACTACGTGGCCGTGGGCAAGTTGGATTCCGAGGCCATGGCGAAGATCGTCGGCGGCATCGGCGAGGGCTGCCGCCAGTCCGGCTGCGCGCTCATCGGCGGCGAGATGGCCGAGCACCCCGGCGTGATGGATCCCGATGACTACGACCTGTCCGGCTTCTGCGTGGGCGTGGTCGATCGCCCGAAGATGCTCGATCCCGAGAGCGTGCGCGAGGGCGACGTGCTCATCGGCCTGGCCTCCTCGGGCCTGCATTCCAACGGCTATTCCCTGGCCCGCAAGGTGTGCGTGGAAGGCCGCAGCGAAGAGGCGCTGCGCGAGGCTCGCGAGGACCTGGCCGGTCAGAGCATTCTGGAGGCTCTGCTCACGCCTACGCGCATCTACGTGAAGCCGGTGCGCGCCGTGATGGAGAAGGAGCCCGGCGCCGTCCGCGCCCTGGCCCACATCACTGGCGGCGGCATCACCGAGAACCTGAACCGCGCCCTGCCTGCCACGGTGAACGCCGAGGTGGACTTGGGCACGTGGCCCCTTCCGCCCGTGGTGCGCTTCGCCTGCGAGGCGGCGAACCTGTCGGAGGCCGAGGCCCTGAAGACCTTCAACATGGGCCTGGGCATGATCCTCATCGTGGATCCCGCCCGCGCCGAGGCCGTGGAGGCGGCCCTAGGCGCGGCTGGCGAGCAGACCTATCGCGTCGGCCGCATCGTGGCCGGCACGGGCGAGGTGCAGTACGCGGGCGAGGGGGAGCTGTTCTGATGACTGACAAGCTGAAGATCGGCGTTTTGCTCTCGGGCAGCGGAACCAACCTCCAAGCCATCATCGATGCCATCGCCCATGACGGCCTGCCCGTGGAGGTCGTGCACGTGCTGTCGTCGCGCCCCGATGCCTACGGCATCGAGCGGGCTCGGGCCGCGGCCATTCCCGTGACGGTGTTCGACCGCACCGTGTACGAGGATCGCGAGGCCGCCGATGGGCGCATTGCCGCCATCATGGCCGAGGCCGGCGCCGAGTACCTGGTCATGGCCGGCTACATGCGCAAGCTGACCCCCGTGGTGCTGGACGCCTTCCCCGATCGGGTGCTGAACCTGCATCCGGCCCTGCTGCCCTCTTTCAAGGGCGGCCACGCCATCCAGGATGCCTGGGACTTCGGCGTGAAGGTGACGGGCGTGACTGTGCACCTGGCTAATGAGGAATACGACAAGGGTCCCATCGTGGCCCAGCGGGCCGTGCCCGTGCTGCCCGGGGATGACATCGACGCCCTGGAGGCGCGCATCCACGAGGTGGAGCACGAGATCTACCCAGCCGTGCTGCGGGCCATCGCCGAGGGGCGCATGACCATGGACGAGCAGCGCATCGTCCATATCGCCGAGTAGGCAGTTGCAGCGGGGCGGCCCCAGGGCCGCCCTTTTCATTGAGAGATCTGTTGCGAGAATCGAGGAATTCTATGAAGCGCGAAGCCCTTGAGGCGGTCATTGCCGATCTGCGAGCGGGGCGCGTGCCCGCGCTCACCCCCGAGGACGTGCCTGCGTTCTCCGAGGCGGCTACCGCGGGCGACCCCCATATCGGCCCTGCGGCCCTGGCGGCCATCGCAGCCGCCCTGACCGAGGCGGACATCCCTACCTTCGAGCGGGCCCTGCGGGCCCTGGACGAGGGGGACTTGGCCTGGCTCGGCTTCAAGGTGGTCTACGATGCAGCCGCGGCCGTGGGCAATGTGGACAACGAGGTGACGAAGAAGTACGGAGAAGTGGGCTCCGCCGACGGGGAATCGCTCGTGTTCTTCTGCAACGACGCCAAGGAAATTGTGGCATCGCGGCCCCTGTCGCCGCGCGATGTGTTCCAGGCCAAGGACGTCACCCGCGGCCCTTCCATGCACAACAACCAGTTCGCCGGCCTCACCTGGGCGAGCGAGCCTTTGTTCGGGAAGGTGCGCGTGTGGCTTCTGGGCGCATCGGATGCGGCCGTGGAAGTGGCGGCCCTGGCCGATCATGTGGGCTTCCATGTGATCGCCGTCGACTACGACGAGGCGTTCCTGAACGCTGAGCGGTTCCCCACAGCCGAGCGCATCCTGCTGCACGGCGGCACCTTCGACGAGCTGGCGAATATGCCGGCGCGGTCCGATGACTATGTGTGCGTGCTCACCCGTGGCCACATGTTCGACCCCGAGGGCTGCATCTGGGCGCTCCAGAACGGCGTGCACTACGTGGGCATGATGGGCTGCGCCGGGAAGAACGCCACCGTGCACGACCTGGTGCTGGCCGCGGGCATCGCCGAGGCGGACTGGGAGCGCGTGAAACGGCCCATCGGCCTGAAGTTCGGCGCGAAGACCCCGGCCGAGCTGGCTATCGCCATCGTGGCCGAGCTCGTGGACGTGCGCTACCGCGACCGCTACAGCGCCGAAGCCCGCGAGCGCCACGAGCAGAGTCTCGGGCGGGCATAGGCGGTCGGTTGCGCGGCGCATAGCTGGGCGCTCGCGAGGGTGTCCGGCTGGACGGTCGGCGGTGTGCGCGGCCGGGCGCCCGTGTGGTCGGTCGCGGTCCTCTGACCGGCCGTTCTCGGCTGGCGCGCCCGTGTCCCGGGCCGCGCCGTCCCTTTGGTAGAAATTGAGCCGTTCCTTCGGGAGCGGCTCTTTTATGCCATAATGCTGGGGTCAATGGCTCATCGGGCTGTCCGTGTTGCGGGCAGCGCAGGCGCGGCCGGGTGGTACGGATGCCGCCGGGAGCGCCTGATCCTTGGGGAATGCGGGTGGGAATCCCGCGCTATGCCAGTAACCGTATGGCTCCCGAACCGGTGGCGACCGGCGCCGTGAAGCGCGGGCTTCAACGGGCAGTCGCTCGCGGGCGGGACGAAGTCGGAATACCAAGCCGAGAGGCACGAGCCCTGGAGAGAAAGGTTTGCCTCATGTACCAGTCTACCGTTGCGTCCCCCTTGAAGAAGCTGTCCGCGGCCCTGCTGGCCCTGGCCTGCGCCGCCACTCTGGCCCTGGCTGGGTGCGCCGGCACCGAGCCGGCGGCTGGCGACAGCGCCGTCGATGCCTCGGCAGCCCCGGCCGCCGAGCAGGGCGCCGAGCCGTCTTCCGATAACGCCGAGCAAGGCACGTCGATTGCCGTGTCCGTCGCCATGCCCGAGGGGGCCGATGCCGCCTCCGAGACCGTAGAGGTGTCACTGCCCGAAGGTGCCACCGTCTTCGACGCCCTTGAGGCCACGGGCTGGGACGTGCAGGCCGAGGACGGCGACTATGGGAAGTACGTCACCGCCATCAACGGCGTGGCCAATGGGTCGCAGGGCGAAGCGAGCGGCTGGGTGTTCACGGTGAATAACGAGCAGGTCATGGAGGGCTGCGACAGCTGTACGCTGGCTGCGGGCGATAGTGTCGAGTGGAGCTTCTTCGTCGCCTAGGGCGCCGACCTCCTCGTCCCGCTGATGGGAACACCTCCAACAGCATTTCTCATTCCCGTTCATCCCATCGTCGAGTTGGGATTCTTCCTGTGCGCCATCGGGCTGGGCGTATTCTTGCTCAGCCCGCCCTTCGCCCTGGTGGGCGCGGGGGCCGCCGCCCTTACGTTGCTGCTCCTTCAGGGGCGCGCGGCAGGGCGGTTGATCGGGGCCACGGTGCCCCTCGCCGCTGTGGTCGCCTTGGCGAACCCGCTGTTCGTGCCCCTGGGCCAGACGGTCCTGTTCGCCTATGCCGGCGGTCGCCCCTATACTGCTGAGGCTCTCGCCTGCGGTGCGACGGTGGCGGCGCTGCTGGCGGCGGTGCTCTGGTGGTTCGCCAGCTTCAACCGCGTCATGGACACGGCCAAGCTCCTGTATCTGTTCGGCCGCTTCGCACCGGCCGTCTCGCTGACGCTCACCCTGGTGCTGCGCCTCGTGCCCACCTTCGGCCGGCGGGCCTCCGCCGTGGCCGAGGCGCGGGCCGGCATCGGGCTCGGCCGCGGGTCGGGCGCGAAGGTGCCCGCGATTGCCCGGGTGCGGGAGGCGACGGTGGTGCTTGCGTCGGTGTCGGCCTGGTCCCTCGAGCACGGGGTGGCCACGGCCGACGCCATGGAGAGCCGCGGCTTCGGCACGGGACACCGCGCCACGGTGCCGTGCTGGCCCCTCCGCTGGCGGGACGCCGTGGCTCTCGGCCTTATGGGGGCGCTTGTCGCCATCGTGGTTGCCGGTGCCGCCCTGGGTGTCACGGAGGCGACGTTCTTCCCCCGGATCGCAGTGCCGACGGGCGCGCCGCTGTTCGGGGTATCCCTGGTGGCCTACGGGCTTCTGCTGCTTCTGCCCGCCCTCGTCATGGGAAGGGAGCGGTTGCGATGGCACTTCTCGCGTGCGAGGCGCTGACATTTGCCTATCCCGGGAGCGCCGCGCCGGCTCTCCGAGAGGTATCCCTGAGGGTAGAACCCGGGGAATACCTGCTCGTGGTCGGCCCCAGTGGCAGCGGAAAGACCACGCTGCTACGGCACCTGAAGAGCGCCCTTGCGCCCCATGGCACTCGCACGGGTCGTGTGCTCTTCGAGGGCCGTCCCCTGGAGGCGGTGTCACGGCGGGAACAGGCCCAGCGCATCGGATTCGTCATGCAGAACCCGCGCGACCAGATCGTTGCCGACCGGGTGGCCGGCGAGATGGCCTTCGGCCTGGAGAGCCTCGGGTGCGATCCGGCCCGCGCCCGGCTGCGCATGGCCGAGGCGGCGAGCTTCTTCGGTCTCGACGGCTGGCTCGATCGCGCGACCGCCGATCTGTCGGGCGGTCAATGCCAGCGTCTGAACCTGGCGGCCGTCATGGCCGCCGACCCCGCCGTGCTCGTGCTCGACGAGCCCACGGCCCAGCTCGATCCTTTGGCTGCGACCGAGTTCATGGCTCTTGTGCGTCGCCTTAACGAGGAGTTGGGCATCACGGTCGTCATGGGGGAGCAGCGGATGGAAGAGGCCTTTGCCGACGCCCATCGGGTAGTGGTGCTCGAAGAAGGAGCCGTGGCGGCCTGCGGAAAGCCCCGGGCCGTGGCGGCGCGCCTCGTCGCCGGGGACAGCCCCCTGGCCGCGGCTCTTCCAGCTCCCGCGCGCATCTGCCACGGGGTGGTGGGGGCGGAAGCTCCTGCGGAAGATACCGCGCCCCTGCCCCTTACGGTGCGCGAGGGCCGCCGCTGGCTGCGTCGGTGGTGCGCCGAGCGCGGCCACGGGGGCGCGGCGCCTGCGAATCCCACGCCGGTGGAGCCGACGGGCCGCAGCAAGGAGTCCAGCTTCGCGTCCCCTTCGGCCGCCGAGCCCGAGCGCTGCCCGACCGATGGTTTCGGTCGCAAGACCGGGGCCTCTCGAAGGGTCGGCGTCCACGGCTGCGATGCAGCGCTGTCCCTGCGCGATGTATGGTTCCGCTACGACCGCACCGGGGACGACGTACTGCGGGGCTTGTCCCTCGAGGTGCCTCCGGGCAGCCTCTGCGCCCTGCTCGGCGGCAATGGGGCGGGGAAGACGACGCTGCTCAAGGTGGCGGCCGGTCTCGCCCGTCCGCTGCGCGGCTCCGTGCGGGCCCTGGGCCGTTCCGCCCGTCGCGGTCCCTTTCCGGGCGTGGCCCTGCTGCCCCAGGACCCGCAGCTGCTGTTCTCCCAGCCCACGGTGGCCGCGGAGCTGGCAGAAATGGCAGACATGGCGAAAGCGGCCGGTGGCAGCCAGGCCGAAGTCGTGGAGCTGTGCGACCTCGGAAGCCTGCTGGAGCGCCACCCCCTCGATCTGTCCGGCGGTGAGCAGCAGCGGGCAGCCCTGGCCAAGGTGCTGCTGGGCAACCCCGCCGTGCTCCTGCTCGATGAGCCGACGAAGGGCACCGACGTCCTCTTCAAAAAGCGCTTCGGCCAGCTGCTCTGCGCCCTGACCGAGCGTGGAGTGACGGTGGTTATGGCCTCTCACGATATGGAGTTCTGCGCCGCATGGGCCGATCGCTGCGTGCTGCTCTTCCACGGGGCCGTGGCCGCCGATGACGAGCCGCGGCGCTTCTTCGGGGCCAACCGCTTCTACACCACGGCGGCGAGCCGCATGAGCCGCGACGTCTTTGCCGATACGGTCACCGACGGGCAGGTGATCGCCGCCTGTGGGGCCGTGGCTGCACAGGCGACGGAAGGGGAGTGTCCGTGAAGCCATACTACCTGATCAGCGTTCTCATCATCGGAGCGGCCCTCGTGCCCTTCTTCGCGGGGTTCGAGCGCCGCCGTCCCACGGCGCGGGATATCGTGCTGTTGGCGGTCATGGTGGCCCTGGCCGTGGCCTCGCGTGCCGCCTTTGCCGCCGTGCCCCATTTCAAGCCCATGGCGGCCGTCGTCATGATAACGGGCATGGCCTTAGGCCCGCGCCAAGGTTTCTTGGCCGGGGCCCTGGCGGCCCTCGCCTCGGGGTTCCTCTTCGGTCAGGGTCCGTGGACCCCCTTCCAGATGCTGGCCTTCGGCAGCGCGGGGCTCGTCTTCGGCCTCGTGGGGCCGCGCCTGCCCGTGCCGCTTTCGGGCTGGGCGCGCCTCGGCCTTGCCGGCGCCGGCTTCCTCTTCGTGGTTCTGGTGCTCGGGCCCATTCTGGACACGAGCTCGGTCTTCCTCATGCTCGCGTCTCTCACCCCGGCCAGCGTGCTGGCCATCTACGGGGCGGGCCTCCCCATCAACGTCATCCACGGGGTTGCCACGGCCCTCACGTTGCTGCTGGTAGCCAATCCGCTGCTCGGGCAACTGGCCCGGTTACGAACGAAGTACGGTCTGGGGGAGTAGAGCGACCCGCTGGGGGAGTAGAGCGACCCGCGGAGCGGATCCGAACGGCCGCCGAGGCTACTTGCCCGCGAGGGGGTCCACTTCGCCGGGATCGATGAGGGCGAACAGCTCCTCCCGCGAGTGAATGTCCAGCTTCTGGTAGATGTGGCGCACGTGGGCCTTGGCCGTGCCGTTGGCGATGAACAGCTCCCGCTCGATCATGCCCACGGTCTTGCGCTGGGCCAGCAGGTTCAGAATCTCGGTCTCGCGGCCCGTCAGGCGGTAACGGCTTGCCACCTCGGCGCACTGGGCCGCAATGCGCTCCCTGTGCAGTTCCTCAGGGCTCTTGCCGCGACCTGTCAGCAGGTTCGCGCCCCAGTTGCCCGTAATCTCCTTCTGGCGGAACAGCAGCAGAGTGGCCAGCAGCACGGCGGTCACGGCGAAGCCCGACACCAGGCTGGCCCCGTCGATGCCGCCGAGGTGCGCCGTCAGGCCCACGTAGGCGACGCTGCGGCCGAGAATCATGAACACGAGCCGCACCGACCGCTCGATGCCGAAGAGCCAGATGGCCGACACGCCGTAGCGGTAGCACATGTTGCTGCACAGCGTCATGATGAGCACCGAGACGGCCGTGTAGCCGCCCACGGCCGCCGGTCCGCTGAGGGCGTAGGCCTCGATGCCCAAGGCCGGCACCAGCCAGAAGGCCACGATCATGAGCGGCAGGGCGATGCGCACGATGGAGTTGAAATCGAAGCGCTCCCGACGCAGGGCCACTCCCAAAAAGATGATGAGGGCCACGATGAGGCAGCCCGGCGAGGAATGGGGCCCGAAGCTGCCGGAATAGGCTCGCGTCTCGATAATGCCATAGGCGAAGGCGTATAAGGCCATGAGCAGGAATATCTTCCACGGGGCCTTGAATTTCACGTCGGCGGGAGCCGGGCGCTCGGCGGCGGGCACCTCGTCCATGGCCCGGCGGGCGAAGATGAGGGAGACGAGGGGCAGGATGCTCGCGAACACCGCGAGCCATTCCATGCGGAATCCCATGAACACGTAGACGATGAGGGCGCCGGCGATCATGGAGGCCGCGTAGTACAAGGTCACGCGTAGCGGGTTCAGACACCCGTAGACTTCGCTCCAAATAAGGATGATAAGGCCGAGCCCGATGCCTCCGAGCACGGCGGCCGGCATGCCGAGCAGGGGCGCGACGGCCGGGGCCAAGATGGTGGCGAAGAGCATGGCCGTGGAAGCTACCATGGTGGTGCCGCACAGCACGAAGATGCCGCGGCGGCGGTAGAAGGGGCCGATGCGGCGGGCGAGCACCACGCAGAGGATCATGACGAGGGCAGCCGTGGCGTCGAACCACTCTCGCATGGGCAGGGGCAGGGAGGGGAAGTTGACGAAGGAGCCGACGAAGGCGATTTCGATCCAGGCGCGGTACACGCCGATGCCGAGGAAGAACAGGGGTACGCGGGGGAGCTTGAATCTCAGCAGCGCGGACAGGCCGAAGTGCCAGGGCTCGGTGGCCTCGGTGCCGGCTTCCTCGGCGACGGGCATCGCTTCTTTTGGGGCGTCGGAGCGCCCTGGGGCGTATTCCCGACGATCTCGATTGGCCATGGTCATGCTTCCTCCCGTTTATGCATGGGGTTATGATACATGAACCTGCCCGTCATCATTTGTTGACAGTTCATCAAATTACCTGATCGTTAAAGGGTTAGAAAAGGGGGTTATAAAAATAATCCCGTGAAGTGGCGGCGTGGTCGACGCATCTCGCCCGAGGTTACGCGCTAGGGTGCCTCCAACGTCGATCGTGATTCGGCGTGGAGGGAAACCCTCGCCGGCTCAGTCTCCGCGAGGCGTTTTGAATCACGGGTCTAGAGAAAGGACCACCCATGACTGCAGAGTTCACTCGTCGCGACATGTTCAAGATCAGCGGCCTGGCCGCCGCCGGTCTCGGTGGCGCCGCCCTGCTGGGCGCCTGCTCCCCGGCCGGCAACGAGGCCGGCACGGCCGCGAGCGCCGGTACCGGTGCCACCGAGACGGCGACGACCGGCACCACCGTGGTGGCCGGCCACACCCGCGAGGGTCTGCCGAGCTTCCTGGCCGCCCCCGAGCCCATCACCGATGTCGCCGATACCAAGGACTTCGATATCGTGATCGTGGGCGCCGGCGCTGCTGGCGTGCCCGCCGCCATCACCGCCCGCGAGGCCGGCGCCACCGTGGCCCTCATCCAGAAGGAGGCCACGGCCATCTCCCAGGGCAACACCGCCACGGGCATTCTGCTGGACACCTCCGACGAGGCCGGCGTGGAGGCCGTGGTGTCCCGCCTGCTGAAGGACCACCAGTACCGCGGCAAGCGCGAGCAGGTGGAGCTGTGGGCCAAGAACTCCGGCGAGGCTATCAAGTGGATGCTCGACCTGGCCACCGCCGAGGGCGCCCAGGTTTCCGACACCACCATGAAGTGGACCGCCGCCATCAAGGAAGTGAACGGCTACCCCATGGACTACCTGTCCATCGACTTCGGCCCGAAGCCCTACAACACCGGTGACGGCATGCAGGTGCTCGCCGACTACGCCGCCGCCCAGGGCGTCGAGATCTTCTACAACACCGAGGCCAAGCAGCTCGTGGGCGACGCGGCCGGCGTGACCGGCGTCATCGCCGAGGGTCCCGATGGCATGGTGCAGTTCAATGCCGCAAAAGGCGTCATCCTGGCCACCGGCGACTACCAGAACGACGACGACATGATGGCCTACTATCTGCCCGACCTGGCCAACCTCGGCCGCAAGCAGATGAACAAGACCGGTGACGGCCACAAGATGGCCGTGTGGGCCGGCGGTGCCATCGAGGACATCACCCACACCAAGATGCTCCACGACTTCGACGGCGGCCCGGGCTCCATGGCCGACATGCCCTTCCTGGCCGTGAAGCAGGACGGCACCCGCTTCTGTGACGAGACGCTGGGCATGTCCCTCATGAACAACTTCCTGCGCAGCGAGGCCGATCAGGGCGACTACAACCAGATCTTCGACAGCAACTACATGACCGCCGCTGCCGAGTGGCCGGGCAAGCTGTTCGATCCCGAGGCCATCAAGGTCTACATGCCCGAGGAGGACGTGGAGAAGGTCGGCGTCTTCGAGGATCAGATCGGCACCTTCAAGGCTGACACCCTGGAGGAGCTCGCCGGCAAGCTCGGTATCACCGACACCGCCGCCTTCGTGAAGAGCGTCGAGCGCTACAACGAGTGCGTCGCCGCCGGCAAGGACCTGGATTTCGGCAAGGAGGGCAAGTGGCTCACGGCCATCGACACCCCGCCCTTCTACGGCATCCACCGTCACGTGCGCGTGTCCGCCGTCGTGTCCGGCGTGAACGTGGGCCCGAACATGGAGGTGCTGGCCGTGGAAACCGGCGAGCCCATCCCGGGTCTGTTCGCCATCGGCAACACCGCCGGCAACTTCTACGGCGGCGTGGACTACTCCATGTACATGCCGGGCCTCTCGCTGGGCCGCGCCCACACCCAGGGCTACGTCACCGGCAAGTACGTCGCCAGCCTGTAAGCCGCAGCGCTCCGGCCGGCCTTGCGGGGTCGGCCGGGAATGTCGGCTCCTCACGCTGGCTCGCGCTGCCTCCGGGCGGCGCCCCCACCGTGCCATTTCCTCCCTTTATGAGAAACGCGCCCCCATCCTCCCAGGGGGCGCGTTTCCCGTTTTCGGGCGCAGGTCCCGCGCGGTGGGGGTCGACGGCTATAATGGGGTCCATGCGTTCGTTCGGAAGGCCGCCTCGGCGGCCTCGCTTCAAAGGAGTCCCCATGATCATCATCGATGCCCCCTACGCCTCAGCACCCCTGCTCGACTATATGGAAGAGTCGCAGCATCCGGTGCTTGCCAACGATTTCGCCCGCAGCCTTGCGGACGGTCGCGCCCTCAACCTGGTGGACGACGCCGAGGCGGCGCGGCGCCTGGAGGCAGGGGAGCGGGTGTACACCAATTCCGAGAACGCCCTGGCGTGGATCATGGACCATGTGGACAATCCCGGGCTCACCGAGGCCATCGCGCTGTTCAAGGACAAGGCCCTCATGCGCGAGAAACTGGTCGCGCTGAATCCGAACCTGTTCTACGCCACGGTGACCCGCGACGAGCTGGATGCCGTGAACGTGGACGATCTGCCCCTGCCCGTGGTGTTGAAGCCCTCGGTGGGCTTCTGCTCCATGGGGGTCTACGTCATTGAGGAGCCCGACGACTGGGCCGACGCCGTGGCCGACATCGCCCGGCGCGAGGACGGGTGGCACGAGCGCTATCCGGAGAGCGTGGTGGGCGGTGACGTGTACATCATCGAGGGCTTCATCAGCGGCGTGGAATACGCCCTGGACTGCTATTTCGACGAGGAGGGCGCACCCCATCTGCTGAACGTCCTGCGCCACGATTTCGCCGGCCCCGAGGACACTTCCGACCGCATGTACCTTACCGACGAGGCCATCGTGAACGAGATGGGACCGCGCTTCTTGGCGTGGCTTGAGGCCGTGAACGCCATCGTGGGCGCCCGCAACATTCCCGTACACGTAGAACTGCGGGTGGACGGCGACGTCATCGCCCCCATCGAGTTCAACCCCCTGCGCTTCGCCGGCCTCGGCGGCACCGATGTGGCCTACTTCGGCGTGGGCCTGCGCACCTACGAGGCGTTCCTGGAAAACGAGAAGGTGGATCTGGCCGCCCGGTACGGGGCCCATCCCGGCCGCGTGTTCTCCATGTCGCTGCTGAACCCGGCGCCCGAGGCCGATCTGGCGGCCCCCTTCGACCACGATGCCCTGCTGGCCCGCTGCTCCCATGTGCTGTCCTACCATCGCTTCGATCCCGAGACCGTGGGATTCTACGGCTTCCTTTTCCTGGATACGGGAGCCGACGAGGCGGGGGCGGCCGAGCGCGATTGGCTGCTGCGCAGCGACCTCATGGAATTCGTCGGCTAGGAAGCCCTGCTCCTCTTCGCCGCTGAGCCGGCCAGGCTCGGAATTCCTGCCCGGTTTCTCCTCGTCGCCTCCGGCCCCGCGTCGCGCCCATCGTACCGTGGTGACCCGCATCGCGCGCTCGTTGCGATGCGGGTCACCTGCCACTTACGGGGGGATGACGGGCCGCGAACAAAGCCCGCTCCCTCGGCACCCGGTGCGAATCAGCCCCTATGCTAAGGGGGCGTGGCCCTCCGATCGCCGCGCGTTCTGAGTGAGAAAGGGCGGGTGATCGCCATGGTGGGGAACGGGGAGAAACCGACGAGCCGGTGGCGGCGCACAGCGGCTTGGATCTTGGCGGCTCTCATGGTAAGCGTTGTCGGGCTGATGGCGGCTCCGGTGGCCTTCGCCGAGGAAGCCGACGGGCTGCCGGGGCGCTTGGGGATGCCCCTGACCGCTGCGGCCGCAGGAAGCCAGCCCGAGCCCGTCTCGTTCACTATTTCCGGCATGAAGTACCTGGAAGGCCGGCCCTTGGCGGCCGGGGAATTTTCCTTCCGCCTGGCGGCAGCGGGCGTGTCTTCCCTACCGGCGGGGTCGAATCTGCCGCGGCAGCTGCGCTCCAGCGCGCTCTCCGATGCCGAGAAGTACGAGCTCGTGGCCCATGGCGATCTGACGTACTATCCCGAGAGCGATCAGCCGATGCCCGCCTCGGCTCTGGCCCAGAATAACGCCGGGGGCGCCGTGACCTTCGGCTCCCTTGCCTTCAACAGCGCGTTGCTCGGGCAGACGGCCACCGAGCGCTCCGTGGGGCGCGTGTTCTGCTATACCGTCGCCGAGCAGGTGCCGCGCAATCCTGACGGCTCTCTCAAGGACGGGGTGACCCGCGACGAGCGCGGCCACTATGTCTACCAGGGCGTCACCTACGACGACAGCGTGAAGCGCATCTACCTGTACGTGTACCAGACCGCCGACGCAGGCGGCAGCCCGGTGCTCGCGGTGCTGCCCCTGGGCGACGCCACGTTCGACGACCGGCCGGCCAAGCCTACCTCCGGAGCGGGGCAGGGCTTCCTCAACATCTTCAACGGGGCCGTGCTCGATCGCTTCGATGGCGCCGTGCTCCTGGACGGCGAGTCCATCTCGGCCGGCGAGTTCACCTTCTCCGTGAGGGAGGTGGCCGAGGACGGCACCATCATCGAGAGCGGCACCGTGCCCTGCGCCGCCGCGGCGAGCGGGTCGGAGGGGGCGAGCGTGCGCCTGATCGACGGAGCGGTCTTCGATGGGCCGGGACGGTTCTTCTACGCCGTGAAGCAGACGGGCGCGACCCGCTCGGCGCCGGCCGATGTGGTGCTCGATGAGAGCTCCTACATTGTTACCGTGGAAGTGGCCGAGGGCAGCGACGGCGCGCTGGACGCCGCGGTCACCTACGTGCGGAAGAAGCCCGCGAACAGCGACCGCTGGGTGGATGTGGATCTGGATGCCCAGCCGAGCCCCGTGGTGTGGGAAAACCATCTGAAGGCCTCGGAAGAGCCCGGCACCGACACCCCGGCCGACCCCGATCAGGGAGGCGCGAGTGACCGGCCCGGCCAGTCTGGAACCGAGGAGCCCCCGCCAGGAGGCGATGGCGGCCCGGGCGCCGATGCGGATGGGCCGCACGGCGACCATCCTGGCGCAGGGGCCCCCGATGCGACTGACAATGCCGGCGGTTCGTCCGATCAGTCCGGCGGTGCCGCAGCCGGCGGCACGGGCGAAGGGGGCTCCGGGACGGCCGGCGCGAGCTCCGGTGCCGGTCAGGGTGCGGGAAGCGGGACCGCATCGTCTCGTGGCGGGGCGCCGGCTCGGGGCTCGGCCCCGGCGGCCTTCGCCCAGACCGGTGACGACTTGGGCGTGCCCATGGTGATCGCGTGCGTTGTCGTGGTGGCGAGCGGTGCGGCCCTGGCCCTCTTGAGCCGCCGCCGGCCGCCGCGTTCCTAGGAAGGTGCCGACTTTGAGGAGGGCCCCGCTGCCCGTCGCAGGCGTCAATCCCGCTTTTGGCGCCGAGGCGGCGGCGCGGGATGGCGCCGTCGGCTTTCGTTGTCGCGGCGCGGGCCGCCGAAACGGCTTCGGTGGGCTATAATCTGTCGGTGCCCCGAAATGGCCGGGCGGTTCTTGGTACCGCGCGGGACCGGGGCGAGGCCGATCCCGTCGCTGGCGCGGCGGCCGGCGCGAAGGAACCGAAAGGGAGGTGTGCTCCGTGCGTGGCAACTTGCAGAAGATCATGATCGGCGTCGTGGTCGTCATCGTGCTCGCCTTCGTGTTCTTTTCCGGCGATTCGCTCGTGAAGCTCGTCGAGACCATCAAGCAGGGCACGCCGTTCTTCATCGGCGCGGCCGTGGTGGCCCAGGTGTGCAAGTACCTGGCCCAGGGCCGCGGCTTCCAAGCCTGCTTCAACACCGTCAACGGCCACATCAGCTACGGCACGGGTCTGTCGCTCGTGTTCGGCACCTTCTTCATGAACACCGTGGCGCCCTCCATGAATCTGGCGGGCACCTCGCTCGTCATGGCCACGGCCACGAAGAACGGCATGCAGGCCGGCAAGGGCACGACGGCGGCCCTGCTCATGCAGTTGTCCATCGATACCGGCTTCGTCATCATCATGCTCGTCACCTTCGGCGTCCTGTCCCTCACCGTGGGCCTTCAGCCGGGCTGGCTGGCCGTGGGGGCGGTGGCCATTGTGCTCGTGGGCGGCCTCGTGTTCGTCATCACCGTGGGCGGCCTGAAGCCGAACCTGGTGCTGAAGGTGCTGCGGCCCTTCGTGAAGCTGGCCGATTGGGTGCTCGCGAAGTTCAAGAAGGCCCCCATCGACGAGGCTGTTACCCGTACCATCCACAACTTCTCGAGCGCGGCGCACCTCATCACGAAGAACCCGAAGAAGACCGTGCAGTCGTTTCTGTGGACCACGCTGTCGAGCATCTGCGAGATGAGCTGCTTCGTGCTCGTGGGCTTCGCCTTCGGCGTCAATCACCCCGAGGCGCTCATCTGCGGCTACGTGGTGGCCACCCTGTTCGCCATGATCTCCTTCGTGCCCCAGGGCGTCGGTGTGGTGGAGGCGGCAGTCACCGTGGCCTTCGCCCTGTTCGGCATTGATTCGGCCACGGGCTTGGCCGTGGTCATGGTCTACCGCGGCATCGTGTTCTGGTTGCCCTTCCTCGTGGGTGCCTTCGTCATCCAGCGCATGAAGGCCTTCGCTCCGCCCGAGAAGGCCCGCACCCGCAAGCCCGTGCCCCTCGAGGAAGTGCGGGCCCGGGCCGCTGCGGCTCCAGCATCGGACTCGACGGCCGAGAACGGCCTTCCGGGAAAGGAGGCTCCCGATGGAGGCGACGCCGCTGACCGGTAGGGCCGCCGAGGTGGCCCGCAAGCGGGAGACCACGGGGCTGAACCATACGCTGGGCATCGTCATCACGGCGGCCAGCGACGAGCGGGTGGAGGCAGTCATGCCCATCACGCCGGCCATCACCCAGCCCTTCGGCTTCGTGCACGGGGGCGCCACCATTGCCCTGCTGGAAACCGTGGCCTCGGCCGGCGGCGAGATGATCTGCGACGGGCAGAGCGAGCAGCCCTTCGGCGTGGAAGTGTGCGTGCGCCATCGGAAGAGCGGCAAGAACGGCGCCGTGCGCGGGGTGGCCACCCTGGCCGAGCGCGTGCCGTCGCGCCGAGCCGGCTACAAGCTCATCTGGAATGTGGCGGCCTATGACGACGAGGGCGATGTCATGAGCGACGGCCACGTCGTGGTGAAGGTGGTACCGAAGGCCTATCTCGCCGAGCGCGAGGCCGAGCGTGGCCGCTAGAGGCGGCTTCGCGTCGATCGCGCGGGGAGGCCTCGCCAATCGCTCAACTTTTTCCTTGCATGGCGGCCCTTCTGTGGTATCATAGCGTTCGCTGCCCGCAAGGGAGCAAAAACGGGTTGTGGCTCAGTTTGGTAGAGCGCTGCGTTCGGGACGCAGAGGCCGCAGGTTCAAATCCTGTC
>CANSQM010000018.1 GCA_947649205.1 uncultured Enterorhabdus sp. | reverse complement strand
GCCGGGAGGCGCGACCGCCCTCGGCGGCAATGGGGCGATGGGCGCCGGTAGCGGACGGAGCGGGGCGATCGGGCCGCTGCCGCCGATCCGCGGCCCGATCGCGATCGCCTTCGGCCGGACGGGAGCCGCGGGCAGCGCCAGCGGCCTCGGGACGAGGACGCCGCGAAGTGGGAGTCCCCTCCGTGCGGGAACGGCGGCCCTCGGAGGCATCCTGCGCCCCCCGAGACCCGCGCGGGGCGTGGCCGTCGCGCACCGAGGGCATGGACAGCGACGAGGGGGCCTTGCGGCGCGTGGGCCGGGACGGCCGGCCCTCCCCTTCCCTACGCGGCGCCATGACCGGCGAGCCTTTCTCGGGCGAGGGCGTCCCGCAGCTGCCGGGCGGCGGCCACGGTGTAGTAGACGGTCACGCCGAGGGAGAGCGACAGCCCGGCGTAGATGAACCAGATGCCCCAGGACACAGGCGCTCCGTTGAAGCCGGGCAGCCAGGATAGGTCGCACCAGCCCAGACCGGGGATGAGGGGCCAGTTGAGCAGCAGCCCCGAGAAGCCGACGAAGAGGAAGGTGGTGGCGAACTTGCCCGGGTAGACCACGGGCACGCGGATGCGGAAGCGGGAGATGAGCCAACCGCCGCCGATGAGCAGGTAGGCATCGCGCACCACCACGACGATGATGACCCACAAAGGGATGCGCCCGACGAGGAACACGCCGAGCACGCCGGTGATCATGAGGATGCGGTCGATGGCGGGGTCGAGCAGCTGGCCCAAGCGGGTGACCGTGTGGGTGCGCCGGGCAATCTGCCCGTCGAGGAAGTCGGTGGCCGCGGCCGTGGCGAACACGAGGGTGGCGGCCAGATTGAGGCCCTGCAGCAGCAGGACGAGGTAGAGCGGCACCATGAGCAGGCGGATGAGGGAGATCGCGTTGGCCAGGGTGAAGACCTTGTGGGACACCTCGTCGGCGGCTCCCTGGGGGCTCTTCGCGTTCTCGGCCATAGGATGCACTTCCTCTTCTCAAAAAGTCCGGACTCCCCGAGGAGCCCGGACTGTCATGCCAGCTGATGCAATTCTATCAGATGCCCCGCACGCACAGAGCATCGCCACGAAACTTAACGGCCCGCTCACCTTACTTTTCCGTCACCGTGGCCGCCGGCCGGCAGCCACCGGGGAAACGCGAGGCGCCCCGGCCGGGGGCCGACTCCCCTAGGCCGTGGCCTTGGGGTCGGGCACCTCGATCACCGTGCAGGACTGGGCCGTGGCGATGGGGGTGTAGGCGGGGTCCATGGCCAGGCAGGCCTTGGGGCAGGCGCGCACGCAGCTGCCGCACTGGACACAGCGGAACGGGTCGATGGCCCAGGTGCGCTCCTTCTTCTCCACGACGATGGCATCGGCCGGGCAGGCCTTGGCGCAGATGCCGCAGAGAATGCACAGTGACACGTCGTTGACGATGTGGCCCTTGAGTCCCGCCGGGGCCGGCTTGGTCTCGAAGGGGTACAGCACGGTCTCCGGCTTCTTGAACAGCGATCCGAAGGTCATGCCCCCCAGTTTGAAGCTTCCCATGGCGGCCTACCTTTCCGTGCAGCTGATGCAGGGGTCGATGGTCAGGATGATCATGTTCACGTCGGCCAAGTCGCAGCCCTTCAGGGCCACGGTCATGCCGGCGAGGTTCTGCGAGGTTGGCGTGCGGATGCGCATGCGCTCCAGGTTCTTCGAGCCGTTGCCGCGGGCATAGTAGTAGCACTCGCCGCGGGGCTGCTCCAGCACGTTGGAAGCCTGGGCCCCATCGGCCGGGGCGCCCTTCACGGCCACCTCGATGTCGCCGGCGGGCATCTTGGCCGCCAGCTCCTTGATGATCTCGATGGACTGGAGCACCTCCAGGCAGCGCACCTTCACGCGGGCGTAGCAGTCGCCCTCGGTGGCCACGATGGGCTGGAAGTCGGCCAGGTCGCCATAGGCCCCCTTGCCGAAGGAGCGCACGTCATAGGGCAGGTTGGAGGCGCGGGCGAAGGGGCCCACCATGGACAGCGCCCGGGCGTCCTCGGTGGAGATGTGGCCCACGCCCACGGTGCGGTTCTTCACCGAGGTGTCGGTGAGCAGCGTGTTCATGATCTTGGTGTAGTCGTCCTTGATGCCGTCGAGCACGGCGATGATTTCGGCCATCTGGGTGGCGTCGATGTCGCGCACCACGCCGCCCACCTTCACCACAGACAGGATCACGCGGCCGCCGGTGGTCTTCTCGAACAGATCGAGCACGCGCTCGCGCAGACGCCAGCAGTGCATGAACATGGACTCGAAGCCGAAGGCGTCGGCGGCCAGGCCCAGCCACAGCAGGTGCGAGTGCACACGGGACAGCTCGTGCCAGATGATGCGCAGATACTCGGCGCGCTTGGGGATCTCCACGCCCATGAGCGCCTCCACCGTCTCGGCGTAGCCGATGGAGTGGCCCGTGGCGCAGATGCCGCAGATGCGCTCGGCGATGTAGATGAACTGGTTGTAGTCGCGGGTCTCCACGAGCTTCTCGAGGCCGCGATGCACGAACCCGATCTGCGGGAGCACGTCCACGACGGTCTCGTCCTGCACCACCAGATCGAGGTGCAGAGGCTCCGGCAGCACGGGGTGCTGCGGGCCGAAGGGAATGACGGTCGCCTTGCCCATGCTACTCCCCCTTCCCGGCTGCGGCCGCAGCCTTCTTGGCCTTCGCCTCCAGAGCGGCGCGCACCTTGGCGGCCTTCTCCGGGTCGAGGCCCGCGATCTTGGCCTGGATCTCCTCCTCGGTCAGCGCCGCCGACGGGGCCGCCGGGACCGCAGCCGCCTCGGCGGCTGCGGCGGCCTTCTTGGCCTTGGCCTCCATGGCGGCCCGCACCTTCGCGGCCTTCTCCGGGTCCAGCCCGGCGATCTTGGCCTGGATCTCCTCCTCCGTGGGACCGGCGACGGCCGCAGGGGCGGCCGGTGCGGCCTGCTCCCCCTTTGCCGCGGCCTCCTTGGCGGCCTTGGCGGCGGCGATCTTCTTCGCCTTCTCGCGGGCGGCCAGCTGCTCGGGGCTCACCACGGTCATGGGGGCCTTCTCGGCCAGCTGGTAGAACATGCCGCCGAAGTCGATGGCGATGTTCTCGATGGCCACGCCGTACAGGTCGTGGATCTCGTTCTCGCAGACGAAGGCCTCCAGGAACAGATCGGTGATGGAGGGCACCGCATCATCGGCGCCCACGGCCTTCACCGTGTCGTTCTCCAGCAGGCCGTCCTTCATGTAGGAGTACACCAGATCGATGCCCTCCTCGGTGTTCACCGCGAGGATCTGCACGTAGCGCCAGCCCTCCTCGGCGCGGCGGGCGGCCAGATCGTGCACCTCGGCCAGGGGCACCTCGTTGAACACTTGGCTGAATCGGTCCATGGGCGCTCACGCTCCCTTCTTGGCGGCCTTCATCGCCGCCGACTTCTCGTCGAGTTTGGCCACGCCGGCCACGATGGCGTCGATGAGCTGCTCGGGGCGCACGGCACAGCCGGGGGCGTACACGTCCACGGGAATGGCCTTGTCAACGCCGCCGATGACGTTGTAGCAGTCGTGGAACACCCCTCCCGAGCAAGCGCAGATGCCGCAGGCCACGACGACCTTCGGCTCCAGCATCTGCTCGTAGATCTCACGCACCACGCCGATATTCTGCTCGTTCACGCTGCCGGTGACGAGAAAGATGTCGGCATGCTTGGGGTTGCCGGTGTTGATGACGCCGAACCGCTCGCCGTCGAAGCCGGGGCAGAGCGTGGCCAGCACCTCGATGTCGCAGCCGTTGCAGCTGGAACCGTCGTAGTGGATGACCCAGGGCGATTTCGATGCGAATGCCATTTTCGTCCCTCCTTACAGAAACGCCAGCACGGCGATGTTCACGCCGCCGGCCACGAGGGCCACGAGCCACGCCGACTTGAACATGAACTGCCACTTCACGCGGGCGAAGTTGTTGTCGATCCATATCTCCAGGAAGTACACGACCACCACGGCGATGAGGGCCGCGATGAGGGAGAGCGGGCCGCCCCAGACGAAGAACAGGCCGATCCAGCCCATGAACAGCACGTTCTCGCACCAGTGCATGATCTCCACCATGCCGAGGGTGGGTCCGCTCATCTCCGTGGTCACGCCGCGGACGATCTCCTGATGGGCATGGTGGGACAGGGCCAGGTCGAAGGGCGACTTGCGCAGCTTGATGGTGAGGATGAACAGCACCCCCAAAAACACCAGGCCGATGGTGCACACCGCCGGATGAGTGAGCCCGAAGGCGGCGGCCACGTCGAAGGAGCCCGTCACCTGGAAGAACGCCACGGCCATGAGCAGCACCATGGGCTCGTAGGACATCACCTGGAGCGTCTCGCGGGCGGCGCCCACCTCGGCATAGGGGCTGCGGGTGGAATAGGCCGCCATGATGAAGAACAGGCTCGAGAGCGTGATGACGAACACGCACAAAAGCAGATTGCCGCCGGAGAAGAAGATGCCGCCGGCGAGCACGGCGAACAGGAGGGCCGCCCCCACGTAGACGCGCTCCACCGCGTTCACGCTGGCGCGCTCCTTCTCGAAGAGCTTCCGCACGTCGTAGTAGGGCTGCAAGAGCGGCGGTCCCACGCGGCCCTGCATGCGGGCCGAGATAATGCGGTCGAGGCCGGCGAGCAGGCACCCGACCACCGGCGCGACGAGCGCGAACAGGAGGGTGCCGATCAGGGTCGTCAGCAAAGTCATCTCAATCACACCCTTCCTAGAAGACCAACGGGGTCACGACGAAGGCCACCACGAACGCGGCCACCATGATGAGCGAGTTGAACACCACGCCCACCGGGGCGATGCGGGCCTCCCCGAACACCGATTCCATATACCAGTTGCGCGTCGTGGCCTCGGCGGTGCCGGACAGGGCGTTCTGGAAGGAGCGCGTATCGGCGTCGCGGCTCACGCCGGCCAGATACACGTCCACGGTACGGCCCTTGGGCTTGGCGCCCACGCCGGCGAACAGGACGACGACCACGATGATGGTGCACAGCGAGGCCAGCCACAGGTTGTCGGCGGAAATGTCCTGGCCGACGGTGCCGTAGACGCCGAAGATGTAGGGCTCCACGACGGCGGCGGAGATGAGCGGCAGGAACACGCAGCCGAGCACGAGCAGGCAGGCCATGAGCAGCAGGGCCGTCCACTCCGTGGGCTTCACGGTCACCTCCACGTTCTCCGGCGAGCCGGCGATGCCGGCCAGCTTGCCGAGCCACTTGGCCCAGAACATGAACGTGGCGGCGCTGCCGAAGGCGAGGATCACGATGAGGGCCACCTGCTGGGCGTCCACGAAGGACACGAGCGTGGCCCATTTCGCCATGAGCATGCCGAAGGGGGCGATGAACATGGCCATGATGCCGAGCATCATGAAGCGGGCCAGGCGCGGCATGCGATCGAACAGGAGGTCCATATCCTCGATATCGCGGCTGCCGATGTGGTGCTCGGCGGTGCCGACGCACAGGAACAGCAGCGACTTCGCGATGGCGTGGAACAGGATGAGGAAGGTGGCTGCCCACACGGCCTCGGGGGTGCCCACGCCGGCGCAGGCCGTAATGAGGCCGAGGTTGGCGATGGTGGAGTAGGCCAGCACCCGCTTGGCGTTGGATTGGGAGATGGCCATGAAGGAGCAGAGCACGAAGGTGATGGCGCCCACGAGCATGACCATGATGGAGGGGGCCGGGGCCACGGCGAGCACCGGGGCCAGCTTCACCAGCATGAACACGCCGGCCTTCACCATGGTGGACGAGTGCAACAGGGCGCTCGTGGGAGTGGGGGCCACCATGGCGCCCAGAAGCCAGGTCTGGAAGGGCATCTGGGCCGCCTTCGTGATGCCGGCGAAGGCCAGGGCCGTCACGGCGAAGGTGACGATGGCCGGCTCGTTCACCCCGATGACGAGGAAGTCCAAAAACGAGAACGTGCCCACGGTAATGGCGCAGGAGTACAGAGCCGCGAGAAAGCCCAGGCCGCCGGCCAGGTTCATGACGATCTGGCGGAAGGCGTTGTTGATGGCCTCCTCGGTGCGGGTGTAGCCGATGAGCAGGAAGGAGCACACCGTGGTGACCTCCCAGCCCGTGAACATCCACTCCATGTTGTTCGAGAACACGATGGCGAACATGGCCGCCAGGAACACGAACATGAGGGCGAAGAACAGCGGGCGGCGATCGGCGGCGCCTTCGGGCTGGTGGGCCTGGAAGTCCTCCATATAGCCGAGGGCGTACACGCAGATGCCGCTGCCGATAACGCCGATGATGAAGGCCATGAGCAGTGACAGCGAGTCGAAGTAGAGCCCGTAGGGCACCTCGATCTCGTGGGCGAAGACGAATTCCAGCACGAGCGTGCCGACGATCTGCACTGCGGCCAGGGCGATGGCCAGGACGTTCTTGTAGCGCACACCGAACGCGATGATGACCGCAGCGATGAGCGCCGAGATGCCCGTGCAGACGAAGTCGACCACCTCGCTCTCGAACGAGAACAAGACGGTGGCCGCCCCCAGATTCATCACCACGAGTGCCACCGACGCCGCCGCGATGACCGCTGCCGCCGCGCACACGATGACCCGGCGCGGGCCTTCATGGCGCACGAACAAGAGCACCGCTGCGACGATGAGGGGGAACACGATGAGGAAGCCGAGCAGTCCGAGACTGAGTTCCATACAGGATCCTCCTTACCCTTCTCTTCGGCCCGACACGGCGGAATCTATCCGCCCCGCCCGGGCGAGACCCTGAAGATCTTCGCTCTACCATAGCAAAGAACCGCGCCCCGGGCCGTCTCCTTCCCTGATGGAGCGGCTAATGCTCGGTAAAAGGGTACGGGTGGTTGTGCACCTGCACTAAAATTCGGCGTCCCCGGGCCGCCCGATCAAGGACGCGGAAGGGCCGCCTTGGCATCGAAGCGGCGTCCCAGAAGGGCACCGGCCGCAGCGCCGATGAGGGCCGGGGGCAGCCAGCTGAAGCCGAAGACGTAGAGGGGCGCGGCCTCCACGAAGGCGAGGGCGCCGGTGAGGTCGTGGGCGGTCAGAAGCAGGCTCGCCGCCACGGCCGCCAGAGCGGCCCCCTTGAAGGTCCAGGTGGAGCGGATGTGCCGGCGGAACAGCAGCAGCACGACGGTGATCATGAACGGCGGGCAGATGACCGACAGCACCGGGGCCGCCAGGCTGATGATGGCAGTGAGGCCCAGGTTGCAGATGAGCAGGGCGACGACCACCACGGCGATGAGGGCCGCCCGGTAGCCGACGCGCCGGTCGGTGATGCGCTCCACGTAGGCCGCTGTAGCGCCGACGAGCCCCACGGCCGTGGTCAGGCAGGCGAATCCCACCACCACGCCGAGCACGATGAGGCCGGTGCGCCCCATGAGCTGCTCGGTGATGAGGGTGATGAGGGTGGCCTGGTTCACATCGGCGGGCACCACCGTGGCCGCCGTAGCCCCCAGGTAGGTGAGGCCGCCGTAGACCAGGGTCAGCAGCACGCAGGCCACCAGGCTCGCCCGGGCCGTCACCGACAGCTGGCTCTTCCCGTCGGCATAGCCGGCGGCCCGCACCGACTCCTGCACGATGAGGGCGAAGCCCACCACGGCCAGGATGTCCATGGTCTGGTAGCCCGCCGAGATGCCGTCGGCCACCACCGTGGCCGTCTCGGGAGCGCCCACGGGGCCGAGCGGCGTGGCGATGCCGGCCGCCACCATGACGACGATGCCGGCCACGAGCACCGGGGTGAGCACCTTGCCCACGATGTCCACGATGCGGACGGGGCGCAGGGTGAGCAGCAGCACCACGGCGAAGAACAGCAGCGAGAAGGGCAGGAGGCCGATCCGGTCGCCGAGCAAGGGGGCGATGGACATCTCGTAGGTGGTGGCGGCCGTGCGGGGGCTCGCGATGATGACGCCGGTGCACAAAATGGCGGCGGTGTTCAGCACGAGGGCCGCCCGCTTGCCCAGCACCCCCTCGATGGAGAGGATGGAGCCGCCGGCGCGGTTGATGGCCACGACCCCGATGCAGGAGATGACCACGTCCACGAAGACGAAGCAGGCAAGGCCGATGGGCCACTGATCGCCGGATTCCAGGCCGAGGAACGGCGGGAAGATGAGGTTGCCGGCCCCGAAGAACATGGCGAACAGCGCCAATCCGATTACCAGCGCGTCCTTGTTCATGGGCCTCCCTCTCTCACACGCGGTCTCGCACATACCGTACCGCTCGCGGAACCATTGTCCGCGCACGAGAGGGACATGATGACGGAAGGGCGCCCCGGTTACCCGCTCAACGCCAAAGCGGCATAAAATCGTCAAGGGGTGCCGGGGCGCCTCCCGAAGGGGCGGGCGCGGCCAAGGGAGTCCGCGCACCTGGAAACGGCGCTGCCGGGGGCGCGGCGCTACAGCGGGCGGGGCACCGGGTAGCTTCCCGTGAAGCACGCCTCGCACCACCCCTGGTGACGCGCTCCGCCGACAGCCCGGTGCAGCCCTTCCAGGGAGATGAAGGCCAGCGAATCGCAGCCGATCCACCGCCGCATCTCCTCGGTGGTGCGCCCGGCGGCCAGAAGCTGATCGCGGGTGGCCGTGTCGATGCCGTAGAAGCAGGGCCAGCGCACCTCGGGGCTCACGATGCGCAGGTGCACCTCGGCCGCCCCCGCCTCGTAGAGCATGGACACCAGCTGGCGGCTCGTGCTGCCGCGCACGATGCTGTCGTCGATGACCACGAGGCGCTTGCCAGCGATAACGCTGGGCAGCGGGTTCAGCTTCAGGGTGATGCCCCGCTCCCGCATGGCCTGGGTGGGCTGGATGAAGGTGCGGCCCACGTAATGGTTCTTCACGATGCCGAAGGCGTAGGGAATGCCGCTCGCCTCGGCATAGCCCACCGCCGCCGGCGTCCCGGAGTCGGGCACGCCGATCACCGCGTCGGCCTGAACGGGGGCCTCCGCCGAGAGTATGGCCCCCATGGCCCGGCGCGCCTGGTAGACGCTCTGCCCGTCGATGATGCTGTCGGGGCGGGCGAAGTACACGTACTCGAAGATGCAGGAGGCGCGCCGCGGCGCCGCTCGCCCGCTCTCGGCGACTAGCCCCTCGCGCCCGAGGCGCACCACCTCGGCCGGCTCCACATCGCGCACGTAGGCCGCGCCCGCGATATCGAGCCCGCAAGTCTCGGAGGAGACGACCCAGCCGCCTTCGGGCAGGCGCCCGATGCACAGCGGGCGAATGCCGTGCGGGTCGCGGAAGGCGTAGAGGGCCCGGGGCGTGGCCAGGATCATGGCATAGGCGCCCTCGAGCACATCCATGGCCTGCCGTATGCCCTCGCGGACCGATCCGGCCCGGCGGACCGCCCGCGCGATAACGTGGGCCGCCACCTCGCTATCGGTGCCCGCGGCGAAGACGGCCCCCTCGGCCTCGAGCGACGCTCGCAGCGCCTCGGTGCCGAGGAGCGTGCCGTTGTGAACCAGGGCGATGGACTCCGCATCGATGGTCGACAGGTGGGGCTGGGCGGCATCCCGCGAGGAGGCGGCCCCGCTCGTCGAGTAGCGCACGTGCCCCACGGCCAGCAAGCCGCCCAGCTCTTCCATCACCGCATCGTCGAACACCTGGGTGACCAGACCCACATCCTTGTGGCAGCGCAGCGTCTCCCCATCCCCCACGGCAATGCCGGCGCTCTCCTGGCCCCGATGCTGCAGAGCCTGCAGACCAAAGCCCGCGAGGCGGCCCACATCCTCGCCGGGGGCGTACACCCCGAATACGCCGCAGGCTTCCTCCAGGGCATCGGGCATTTCGCAGACAACGGTTTCCATGGCGCGCATCGCTCCTCCAACGACGTATTGGGACCGCCCTTCTTATCGGCGGTCTCCCATGGTAGCCGACAAACGCGGCCGCAGAGGCGCGCGGGCCGGGAGGAAATGCGCCGGAAACAAGACCCGTACCAAGCGGAAACAAAATTGACCTTCCCACGTAACGTTGGGGGCCTAGCATGGGGACGCTGGAAACTACGAACGAGGAGTCGCAGCTATGACACGCAGGAACATTCCCCGCGAGGGCGAGGTCCGCATCCCCTCGGGCTGCGCCATCGCGGGCATCATGGATCGCAGCGGCGCGCGCCACGACGGAGGCGACATCCTGCGCTCCATCGCGCTCATGCACGATCGGAGCAACGGGCTGGGCGGCGGGTTCGCCGCCTACGGCATCTACCCCGACTACGCCGACCTGTATGCCTTCCATATTATGTACGAGAGCCGCGAGGCCCGCGCTGCCGCCGAGGCCTATCTGGAGCACTTCTACCTCTGCGAGAAGCAGGAGCGCATTCCCACCGAGGAACACCCGGCCATCAAGAACCCGCCGGACATCTGGCGCTATTTCATGGCGCCGCACCCCATGCGCCTGGCCGCGAGCGGCCTGGACGAGGCGGAGTACACCATGCAGCACGTCTTCCATATCAACGGGAAGATCGAAGGCGCCTTCGTGGCCTCGTCGGGCAAGGACATGGGCGTGTTCAAGGGCGTGGGGTACCCCGAGGACATCGGCGCCTTCTACCGCATCGGCGACTACCGCGCCTGGGCCTGGACGGCTCACGGGCGCTTTCCCACCAACACGCCCGGCTGGTGGGGCGGGGCGCACCCCTTCACCTTGCTGAACTGGTCGGTCGTCCACAACGGCGAGATTTCCAGCTACGACGCGAACCGCCGCTACGTGGAGCAGTTCGGCTACGACTGCGAGCTGCAGACCGACACCGAGGTCATCACCTACCTGTTCGACCTTCTGGCCCGCCGCCACGGCCTGTCCCAGCAGATGGCCGCCCACATCATGGCAGCCCCCTCCTGGCGCGAGATCGACGCCATGGAACCCGACCGGGCCGCCTTCGAGACGGCGCTGCGCACAGTGTACGCCAGCGCGCTCGTGAACGGGCCCTTCTCCATCATCGTGGGCTCCGAGGAGGGGCTTTTGGCCCTGAACGACCGCTTGAAGCTGCGGGCGCTCATGGTGGCCGAGAAGGGGCCGATGGTGTATCTGGCCAGCGAGCAGGCGGCCATCCAGGTGGTGTGTCCCGACGCGGAGAACGTGCGCTCCATCGAGGGCGGCGTGCCCTTCGTGGTGCAGCGCGACGATGTGGCGGCCGCCAAGGCCGGCGAGGCCGCGGAGAACCGGGCGGTGCGCGACTGGCCGCTGGAACACGAAGTGGGCGTGCTGCCCCGCAAGAGAAGGGAGGCGTGAGCGCCATGGATGCTACGACCAACTGCGTGCTCCCCCGCTACCGGGTCGTGCGCGACGAGGCGGCCTGCACCGGCTGCGCCCAGTGCGTGCGCTCCTGCGCCAACGGCGTGCACCGCCTGCGGAAAGACCCCGATCGCATCGTCATCAACTCCCGCGCCTGCGTGAACTGCCAGCGCTGCGTGGTGTTCTGCCCCGAGCTGGCCCTGACTATCCGGCCGTGGCCCCAGGTGGGCACCGGCTCGTCCACCTGGACGGCCGAGGCCATGGCCGACATCGCCAAGCAGGCCCAGACCGGCGCCGTGCTGCTGTCGTCCATGGGAACGCCCGCCCCCTACCCCATCTACTGGGACCACCTGCTGCTGAACGCGAGCCAGGTGACCAACCCCTCCATCGATCCCTTGCGCGAGCCCATGGAGACCCGGGTGTTTTTGGGCAGCCGGCCCGAGATCCTCAAGATAAACGAGCGCGAGCGGCGGGTGGTCGAGCCTTTGCCGCCGCAGCTGAAGCTCGATGTGCCGATCATGTTCTCGGCCATGTCCTTCGGCTCCATCTCGCTGAACGCCCAGAAGGCCCTGGCCCTAGCCGCCACCGAGCTGGGCACCTTCTTCAACGTGGGCGAGGGCGGCATGCACTGCGACCTGGAGCCCTTCGCCGACCACGCCTTCGCCCAGGTGGCGTCGGGGCGCTTCGGCGTGGATGCGCACTACCTGAACACGGCAGCGGCCATCGAGATCAAGATCGGCCAGGGCGCCAAGCCCGGCATCGGCGGCCACTTGCCCGGCGAGAAGATCAACAGCGAGGTGTCGCGCACCCGCATGATCCCCGAGGGCAGCGATGCCATCTCCCCGGCACCGCACCACGACATCTACTCCATCGAGGATTTGCGTCAGCTTATCTTCTCCATCAAGGAGGCCACCGGCTACCGCAAGCCCGTGGCGGTGAAGATCGCCGCCGTGCACAACGCCGCCGCCATCGCCAGCGGCATGGCCCGCACCGGCGCCGACATCATCGTGGTGGACGGCTTCCGCGGCGGCACCGGCGCCGCCCCCAAGCGCATCCGCGACGCGGTGGGCATTCCGGTGGAGCTGGCCCTGGCCGCCATCGATCAGCGTTTGCGCGACGAGGGCATCCGCTCCATGGTGAGCTTGGTGGCCAGCGGTTCCATCCGTAACTCCGCCGACGTGGTGCGCGCCATCGCCCTGGGGGCCGACGCCTGCTCCATCGGGTCGGCGGCCCTCATCGCCATGGGATGCCATCAGTGCCGCGATTGCTCGAGCGGCCGGTGCAACTGGGGCATCGCCACCCAGCGTGCGGCCCTCACCGCTCGGCTGCGCCCCGAGGAGGCAGCCGAGCGCGTGGTGAACCTCGTGCGGGCGTGGACCGCCGAGATTCAGGAGATGATGGGCGGCATGGGCATCAACGCCGTGGACAGCCTGCGGGGCAACCGCCTGATGCTGCGCGGCGTGGGGCTCAACGAGAAGGAACTGGACATCCTCGGCGTGAAGTACGCCGGCGAGTAGGACGGGAGGAAGCCATGACCGACGCGACCCACACCCTGGACGCCGGGAAAGCCGAGGCGGCCGCAGGCACGGCGGCCTTGACCGGCGGAACGGCCACAGGCGAGGTGACTCTCGGGCTCGCCCACTTCAAGGAGGCCAACGAGCAGGTGCGGAAGGCCCTGGCGAGCGCCGATGCCGTCGTCGTCCGCGATGCGAACGCCCAGCGCTACCTCGGCTGCGCGCTGCCCGCGGGCAAATCGCTCGACATCCTCGGCACTCCCGGCAACGATTTGGGCTGCTACCTGGATGGCGGCGCCATCGTGGTGCACGGCAACGGCCAGGACCAGGTGGGCAACACCATGAACGACGGCGCCATCGTCGTGCACGGGCGCATCGGGGACGCCGCCGGCTACGCCATGCGCGGGGGCACCATCCTCGTGCGCGGTGACTGCGGCTGGCGCGCGGGCATCCACATGAAGGAGTACGCGGGCAAGCGCCCGGCCATCGTCATCGGCGGAGATGCCGGCGCCTTCCTCGGCGAGTACATGGCCGGCGGCGTGATAGTCGTCGGGGGCACGCCCGGCGACTATGTGGGCACCGGCATGCACGGCGGGGTGATCTACCTGCGCCATCCCTTAAGCGCCGAGAGCATCATGGACGGCCTCATCCAGGAACTCGTCGGCGACGAGGACATCCCTCAGCTTGCCGCGCTGCTCGCCGCCTACGACGAGGCTTTCGCGAGCGAGGGCCCGCCCTTGGGCGGCGACCCGGGCAGCTGGTACTGCCTGCGTGCCGCAAGCGCCCGCCCCTACGGCGGCCTGTACGCCCACTAGGCCGACCCGCTGCCGTACCTGTCGTTCCACCTGTCGCTTTACTGTCGTTTCACCTGTATTCGCCCTGAGCACCGCCTACAGAAAAGGAGATTCCCATGACGAACGTTCCCGAGATCTACGGCTCCCTTGTGTTCAACGAGTCCACCATGCGCGAGCGCCTGCCCAAAGCCACCTACAAGCAGCTCATGGGCACCATCAAGGAGGGCGCGCCGCTCGAGCCCGAGGTGGCCAACGTGGTGGCCCACGCCATGAAGGAATGGGCCATCGAGAAGGGCGCCACCCACTACACCCATTGGTTCCAGCCGCTTTCCGGCATCACCTCCGAGAAGCACGATGCCTTCGTGGACCCCACCTCTGACGGCCACGCCATCATGACCTTCTCGGGCAAGGAGCTCATCCAAGGCGAGCCGGATGCCTCCAGCTTCCCCTCCGGCGGCCTGCGCGCCACCTTCGAGGCCCGCGGCTACACCGCCTGGGACCCCACCTCCTACGCCTTCATCAAAGACGACGTGCTCTGCATTCCCACCGCCTTCTGCAGCTACACTGGCGAGGCTTTGGACAAGAAGACGCCGCTTCTGCGCTCGATGAAGGCCATCGAGACCCAGGCGCGCCGCGTGCTGGAGCTCTTCGGCGAGGAGGATGCGGGCCGCGTGGTGACCAACGTCGGCGCCGAGCAGGAGTACTTCCTCATCTCCGAGAAGGACTACGAGCGCCGCATGGACCTCATGCTCACGGGCCGCACCCTGTTCGGCTATTCCCCCTGCAAGGGCCAGGAATTGGAAGAGCACTACTTCGGTGCCATCCGCCCCACCGTGAGCGCCTACATGAAAGAGCTCGACGACGAGCTGTGGAAGCTCGGCGTGCCCGCCAAGACCAAGCACAACGAGGTGGCTCCGGCCCAGCACGAGCTGGCGCCCATCTATTCCGAGGCCAACCGCGGCATCGACGAGAACCTGCTCACCATGGAGAAGATGCGCCTTCTGGCCAGCCGCTACGGTCTGGTGTGCCTGCAGCACGAGAAACCCTTCGAGGGCGTGAACGGCTCGGGCAAGCACAACAACTGGTCCATCTCGGCCGGCAGCAAGAACCTGCTCGACCCGGGCGAGCACCCCATGGACAACCTGCGCTTCCTCGTGTTTCTGGCCGGCGTGGTGCAGGCGGTCGACGACTACCAGGAGCTGTTGCGCATGACGGTGGCCAGCGCCGGCAACGACCATCGCCTGGGGGCCAACGAGGCGCCCCCGGCCATCGTGTCCATGTTCCTCGGAGACGAGCTGGGGGCCGTGGTGGACGCCCTCATCGACGACCGCGACTACAGCGAGGCGGAGCGACTGTCGATGGATCTCGGCGTAAGCGTGCTGCCCAACTTCCAGAAGGACAACACCGACCGCAACCGCACGAGCCCCTTCGCCTTCACGGGCAACAAGTTCGAGTTCCGCATGCCTGGCTCGGCGGTGAATCTGTCGGACGCGAACATGGTGCTGAACACGGCCATGGCAAAATCGCTGAAGGACTTCGCCGACGCCTTAGAGGGCACGACCGGCGATGCGTTCGTTGAAGCGGCCTGGGACTACGTGAAGCAGACCCTGCGCGATCACGAGCGCATCATCTTCAACGGCAACGGGTACTCCGCCGAGTGGGAAGAGGAGGCCGCCCGTCGCGGCCTGGCCAACCACAAGACCACGGCTGATGCGCTCCCCTGCTTCGTGGCGCCGAAGTCCATCGAGCTGTTCGAGGAGTTCGGCGTGCTCTCCGAAAGCGAGGTGCGCAGCCGCTACGAGGTGAAGCTGGAGAAGTACAACAAGCTCATCAACATCGAGGCCCGCGTGATGCGGCGCATGATGCGGCGGCTGTACCTGCCGGCCATCAGCGCCTATGCCGCCAAGGTGGCCGACCACATCACCTCGGTGAAGACAGCCATGCCCACCGCCAACACATCTGCCCAGGAAGCCCAGCTCGCGCGTATTATGGACGGACTGAACGACGCCCAGGAGAAGTTCGACGCCCTGGCCGCCAAGCACAAGGAGATCGTGAAGATCGACGACGCCCAGGCCGCGGCAAACGCTAACGCCCACGAGCTGCTGCCGCTCATGGAGAGCCTGCGCGAGACCGTGGACAACCTGGAGATTCTCGTGCCCGACACCGATTGGCCCGTGCCGTCGTACAATGAGATCCTCTTCTATGCCTAGGCACGCGCGACGAGATATTCAGGGAAAGGTGATGGCCATGGAGATAACGGGAGCAGGCGTTGCGGGTCGCTACCCCTTCGCGAAGCTGCACGGGCTCGGCAACGACTTCGTGTTCTTCGACGACCGCGATGAGATAATGGATGTGTCGGTGGACCAGGTGAAACATCTGTGCGATCGCCGGTTCGGCATCGGGGCAGACGGGGTCATCCTCGTGCGGCCCGCTCGCCTTGAGGGCTGCGACGGGCTCATGTACTACATCAACGCCGACGGCACCTTGGCCCAGATGTGCGGCAATGGTGTGCGCTGCTTCGCGAAGTACGTGGTGGATCGCGGCATCGTGGACGCCGCGCGCGGCAGCCTGACCGTGGAGACCCTGGCCGGGCCGCGCGCCATCCGCTTCACGATGGACGAGGCCGGCAAGCTTGCCATGGCCCAGGTGGACATGGGCGCCCCCGTTCTGGAGGCCGCCGAGGTTCCCTTGAATGCCGCCGCGGCCGACGAGGCCACGGCGGTGGTGCTGGAAGAGCGGGCGGTGCGCCCCTGCGACGGCACGCCGCTCATTTCCGCCACGGCACTGACCCTGCCCTACCCCGGCGGCCCCGACTTCACCTTCGTGGCCGTGTCCATGGGCAATCCCCATGCCGTCTGCCTCATCGACGACTGGGAGGCGCTGCCTGCCCATCTGTTCAAGGGCGGCGAGAAGTCGCTGGACACCTTCGCCGTGGATGCCGTGGGCGCCTACTTCGAGAGCCATGCCGCCTTCCCCGAGAAGACCAATGTCGAGTTCGCCTGCGTCGGCGAGGACGGCATTGCCATGCGCGTCTTCGAGCGCGGCTGCGGCGAGACCATGGCCTGCGGAACCGGGGCCTGCGCGACGCTGGTGGCCGCGGCCCTCACCGGCCGTTCCGAGCGCGAGAGCGATGTGCGCCTGCGCGGAGGCACCCTGCGCGTTCTCTGGGATGAGACCGACCATGTCATCATGACCGGTCCGGCCGAAGAGGCGTTCACCGGCACCGTGGAGCTCTAGGTCGAGCAGGGGGCACCGCTGCTCGCGCAGAGCCCCGCACTTCTCAGCTACGGCAACGGCCCCGCAATCATGGCGAAAGCCACGGTTGCGGGGCCGCTTCAGGATACCGGGCCAACCTTGAGGGGACGAGCCGGGACAGGGCGTGCGCCCGAAGGGTTGCCGCCGGCACCCCTATCCCAGGGCGCCAATCCGCTCCATAGCGCGCTCGGCATCGGCCCGCTCGCCGAAGGCGGTCAGGCGCACGTACCCCTCGCCGGCCGGGCCGAATCCGGCCCCGGGCGTGGTGACGATGGCCGCCTCGCTCAAAAGCCGGTCGAAGAACTCCCACGAACCCATGCCCTCAGGGGTCTTGCACCATATATAGGGGCTGTTCACCGCCCCGTACACCGTGTAGCCCGCCGCCTCCAGGCCCGCTTTGACAAGGCGCGCGTTGGCCCGGTAGTAGGCGATGGTCTCGTCCACCTGGCGAGCGCCCTCGGGCGTGTAAATCGCCTCGGCTCCCCGTTGGATAACATAGGAGGCGCCGTTGAACTTGGTGCACTGGCGGCGGTTCCACATATCGCGAAGGCTCGCCCCCTCGCGCACGAGCGCGCGGGGCACGACGGTGTAGCCGCAGCGGGCCCCGGTGAAGCCGGCGGTCTTCGAGAAGGAGCGGAACTCGATGGCGCAGGTTTCGGCGCCGGGCACCTCGAAGATGGAGTGCGGCACATCCGCGTCCACGATGAAGCGCTCGTAGGCCGCATCGAACATGATAACGGCATCGCAGCCGTTGGCGTAGTCCACCCAGGCCTTAAGCTGGTCGCGGGTGAGCACTGTGCCGGTGGGGTTGTTCGGGCTGCACAGGTAGATGATGTCGACGGGCGTCTCGGGCAGCGCAGGGCAGAAGCCGTTCTCGGCCGTGGTGGGCATGTAGACGATGCGATCCCAGCGCTGGGCATCTCCGTCGTAATCGCCGGCGCGCCCGGCCATGGCGTTGGCGTCCACGTACACCGGGTACACCGGATCGCACACGGCGATGACGTTGCCGGCGGAGAAGATGTCGCCGATGTTGCCGCAATCCGACTTGGCGCCGTCTGAGATGAAGATCTCGTCGGTGCTGATATCCACGCCCCGCGCTGCGAAGTCGCCTCGGGCGATGGCCTCGCGCAGGAAGGCGTAGCCCTGCTCGGGCCCATATCCGCGAAACGTCTCGGATGCGGCCAGATCGTCGACGGCGCGGTGCATGGCCTCGGTGACGGCGGGCACGAGCGGCTGCGTCACATCGCCGATTCCCATGCGGATCAGCTCGGCGTCGGGATGCTCGGCGACAAACGCCGCCGTGCGCCGCGCGATCTCCGAGAAGAGATAGCTTCCCGGCAATTTAGCGTAGTTCTCGTTGACATGGGCCATGGCCGTACCTTTCTCGCGGTTTCGCCCATTGTAGGCGCGCCATGTTACCCGCAGGTTTCGATCATCTGGAACAGGTCGGAGACTGTCCCCGCGAGCAGCCCGCCGGGCAATGCGAGGTGACGCGGCCGCGGTGGGCACCAACGGGGCCGGCCCGCACGCAGCCAAGCGGCAGCGAGGCTCCTGCCAGGCCGCAGCGTGCAGCCTCCCCGCGCGGCCAAGGAGAAGCTGTAAAAGCAAACAGGCTCCGACATCATGCGATGTCGGAGCCTGATTCCAAGCTGGTCGGGTTGACAGGATTTGAACCTGCGGCCCCTTGACCCCCAGTCAAGTGCGCTACCAAACTGCGCCACAACCCGTTGGTGCTTTTGGGCTCGTGCCCAAACAGCTTGATTATAATAACCTTACCCCTTGAAGTTTGCAAGAAGAATTTTTCAAATTTGTCCCAACGGCGCATCCGGCGCGCATGACGCCGGGAGTCCCCTCACAGCCCCAGCCGTTCAGCCAAAGCGCGAAGGGCCTACGCCCCCGATTGGTTCACCAGGTCGATGAGCTCGCCGCGGGTGTGGATGTCCAGCTTCTGGTAGATGCGCTTGGCATGGGACTTCACCGTGTTCTCCGAGACGAACAGACGCTCCGAGATGGCGGGCATGGTATGGCCCTGGGCCAGCAGCAGGAAAATGTCGCGCTCCCGCGGGGTGAAGCCGTAGCGCTCGGCCACGGCGGCGCACCGGGCCGCGAGGGCCTCCTCGGGACTTGTTCCCGCGCCGGCGCCGCCCTCCCCCGCCGACCCGCTCGCCGGCGCTTCCCCGTCCCGCGCCGCGCCGTCACGGTTGCGGAACAGCAGGAGGGCGGCCAGGAGCAGCAGGTACACCGACACGAGGGCCACCGTGGTCAGAGTCAGGTCCCCGGGGCGGATGCTCGCGGCGTTGGCGAAGCCCACGAGCGTGCCCCCGAGGGAGGCGGCCGTGGTGATGATCTGGGCCAGGGAGAACAGCAGCACCGGCGAGATGCGGGTGCACCGAGCCCCGTCGGCCATCATGCACCAGAGGATCAGGGCCGCCACCATGGAGCCCACCTGGGCGAAGGCGTTCACGATGCCGCCGGCGGCGTTCCAGATGAGGGGCAGCAGCAGAAAGCCCGCGGCCGACAGGGGCAGGGCCACCGCGTACAGGCGCCCGAGGTTCAGCGGCTTGCGCACCAGAAGGGCCGGCACGAGCAAACAGCCGATGGCCACCGCGCTCGCCCCCAGCGACGTCTGTTGGAACGCCCCGAGCGAGAGGTCCTGCTGGCCGGATATCTGGAGCATGAGGCCGCCCATGAAACAGAGGATGGCCGTACCGAGAAGCGGGTGCCACAGGCTGCGCCCGAGATCGCGGAAGGCCGGGGCCGAAAAGCCGAAGTCCTCCTCGGCCGCGCGCCCGTCCAGGGCCCGCTTGGCGCAGAGGACGGCCACGAGGAAGATGAGGGCCGACAGGGGCAGCACCGCTGCCGGTGCCACAAAGGTGAACACCCCGTAGAGCACCAGACTCGCCCCATTGCAGACCGTCACGTATATGTAGACGGCCCGCAGGCTCAGCGTCGCCGAGAAACGGGCCCACAGAAGCAGCGCCATCAGATCGGCCGCACCGAGCAGCGCTCCGGCCAGGGCGAGCCAGGGGCCCGTGGTGGCGGCGGCCACCGCGCCGGCCACTTGGAAGACCATGGCCAGCACGAGAAAGCCCACAAGAGCCAAGATCGCGCAGGTGCCCACGAGCACCCAGGTCACAGCCTGTGCGCCCAGAGAGCGGCCGCGGCGCAGCATCCCGTAGACGACCGGGGCCGCCACGGCAGCTGCGGCCATGCGCCCGCCCATGGCGGCACCGGAGAACAGCACGCCCCCGTCGTGGCCGATGGCAACCGCCGGCGACAGCAGCGTGGCGGAGTGGAAGGCCACGAAGCTGAACACGAGGTACAGCCCGTAGCCCGCGGCGAACAGCGCCTCGCGGCCGGAAAGGCCGCCTACCATGTCTCTGATTCGTTGCACAAGTATTTCCTCCCGGGGCCAGTATAGAGGTTTCGCGGGAACGGCCCGGCGGAAACATCGCAGTTTCCGATGATTTTCCCCGAGGCCGCGCGAGAGGCGCCGACACATCTGTTCGGCACTATCGTCCCTGTTCAAGACTATGTTTCATCCCCGCTTCACCTGAATCGTGTGAGGCCTGCGCCACCAGTTCGCGCCAGATTTCACCCGCTGCCTGGTGAAGATGGGCGCCCCGTTTTCCCGTAGAGTGCCTCTCGTCAACGGACGCGGAGAGGCCGCGTCCCCCACGAGACCCTTAAGGGAGGGAATCATCATGGATCAGAATCTCAGCCGTCGCGCTTTTTTGGGACTGGGCGCCACCGCCGCTGCCGCGGCCGGCGCCATGGGGCTTGCCGGGTGCAGCCAGCCGCAGGGCGCCACATCGACGCCCGCCACGGGGGAAGCCGCCACGGCCCCTACGGCCCCGGCCGATTTCGTGCCCAACTTCATGACCGCGCCGGCCGTACCCGAGAACATCGCTGAGACGAAGGACTGCGACGTGCTCGTCATCGGATTGGGCCTGTCGGGCTGCGCGGCCGCCAAGGCTGCGGCCGAGGCCGGCGCGAAGGTCATCGCCGTGGAGAAGTCCCCGGAGCTGGCCGCCGTGTCCATGGCCGGCGACTTCGGCGTCGTGGGCTCGCAGATCCAGAAGGATCTGGGTATCGAGTGGGCCGGCAAGGACGTCATCGTCAACCAGCTCATGAAGGACATGTGCTACCGCCCCACCCCCGACTTCCTCGGCTACTGGTACGACCATTCCGGCGAGGACTTCGACTGGTTCGTGGAGGGGGCCGACTTCGAGGTGCTGAAGAGCACGGCCGCCAACCAGGAGACCGACAAGCCCTGCTACATCCGCCCGAAGTGCTTCCCGGCCCTGGAAGGCTACGACTACACCACTGAGTACTACCCCTACTTCCACGGCACCATCACCACCAACCCCAACATGCAGTGGACCCTCGAGGCCGCCGTGGCCGCAGCCGAGGCCATGGGCGCCGAGATGATCTACGGCACCTGGGGCGAGCAGCTCATCACCGATGAGAGCGGCAAGGTCACCGGCGCCTACGTGCACGACGCCGACGGCGCCTACACCCAGATCAACGCCAACGCCGTGGTGCTCGCTACCGGCGACTGGGGCAACAACCAGGATATGCGCGACTACTACATCCCCTGGGCCAACGAGTTCATGAGCTTCTACACCACCATGGACGCGGCCGGCCAGGTGGGCAACACCGGCGACGGGCACCTCATGGGCCTGTGGGCCGGCGCCCACATGGAGCTGGGGCCCCACGCGCCGATGACCCACCACATGGGCGGCCCCCTGGGCGTGGATGGCTACCTCCAGCTCAATATCAACGGTGAGCGCTTCATGAACGAGGACATCCCCGGCCAGAACATCGCCGACCAGCTCTCCCGCGTGCCGGCCGGCCCGAACCCCATGAGCGGCGCCAACGACCTGCGCTCCTGGCAGATCTTCGATGCCAAGTGGCCCACCGAGATCGACAAGATGCCCGACGGCCACGGCTACGTGAACCACTTCATTCCCGCCGAGGAGGTGGACGCCTACGCCACCGTGCTCTCCGGTTTCGGCCTGGGCTACACCACTAAGGCCATGGTGGAGGGCACCGAGGGCCTCATCGTGGCCGACACCATCGAGGAACTCGCCGAGAAGTGCGGGCTGCCCGTCGAGACCGTCGTGGCCTCCGTCAACCGCTACAACGAACTGTGCGCCGCCGGCCACGATGCCGACTTCGGCAAGGATCCGCGCCGTCTGTTCCCCGTGAGCGAGGCCCCCTTCTACGCCTACCCCTTCGGCAGCGCCGGCATGCTCGTGCTCATGGGCGGCCTGGAAGTGAACAAGAAGCTCCAGCCCCTGAACGCCGAGGGCGCCCCCATCGAGGGCCTGTATGCCACCGGCAACGTCCAGGGCGGCCGCTACCTCGTGGAGTACCCGGTCACCGTGGCCGGCATCTCGCTGGGCACCGCCCTGTCCTTCGGGCGTTTGGCCGGCATGAACGCCGCCGGCGCCGACATCGAGGCGAAGAGCCAGGCTTAGGGCCCTGCCGCAGGCGGGAGCGCGCAACCGCCCCACTCGCCCCAAAGCGCCATCCCCGCAAGCGCCCGCTGCTCCCCTCCCGCAGCGGGCACTTTTCCGTTTCCCAATGGCAGTAGCCGAATGCCCCTATTTGAGTACGTTCCAAAAAAGTGGACAAAAACGGCTCGAGTGAGCTCTGCGCCGACGCTTTTCTCGCTATGAATGCGATCTGGGATGGCCTTCTGGCTACGCGAGGCGCATTTTTTACTGAAAAACTAGGTGAGGCAGCCCTCTGCGAGCTCACTCGAGCCGTTTTTGTCCACAATATCGAAAAATGCTCGCATTGAACCGCCGGCCCCTTGCAAACGAGGGCGCACCCGGGCGCCCTCGTACAACATCAGTTATGAATAGCGCGAGGCCGTACCGCCCGCGCCCGCCGCCTAGCGCTCAGTGCCGTCGCCGAACAGCAGGTCGTGCTCCAGGCCCGTGAGCTCGCTGCGCGCCTGCTCCCGCAGGTTGTTCAGGCCGGCCAGGTACTGGCGGTAGAGCACCACGGTAAGGTAGCGCCCCTCCCGGGTGAGCGTCAGCTCGTCAGCGTTGTCGGTGGCAAAGGCGCCGTTGGCCCGCATGAAGGCCATCTCCACGGGCAGGCCCCGCTCCACCGATACGCCGAAGTCGCGCTTGAACTCGTGCTTATCGAAGCGCAGGCTGTACAGCTGCAGCAGGAACTTGTAGCGCATGAGATCGCGGCGCGGCAGGTCGGTGCAGCCCATGAGCGGCAGGCGCCCCTCCCCTACGATCTGCGCGTACTCCTCTAGGTTGAAGGTGTTCACGAACAGGTTGTCGCCCAAATGGGTGATGGAGCCGCTTCCCACGCCCACGCACTCCTCGTAGGCCACAGCGTACTCGTCCACCTCCAGGTTCTGACGGCGGCGCAGGTTCTCGTCGAGCCGGTTGAAGGTCCACAGGGTGCGGCGCTCGAAGAAGGGCGCCTCGCCCTCGTTCAGAATCTCGTCCAGAATATAGTAGAAGCGGCGCTCCTTGTCGTAGTCCATCTTGCCGAGGACGTTCTCCATCTTCCGCGTGGTGGCGTTGGACTGGTACAGGGGCGAGAAGGTGGTCTGGTGGCACCCGCAGGTGGCGATCTTCTCGCAGTCGTTGATGAGGATGTCCTCGGTCTGGGACGGGAAGTTGAAGATCATGTCCACATTGAGCGACTCGAAGTACGGGGCCGCCTCGCCGATGCGCTCGAAGATCTCCTCGGCGCTACCGTACTTCTCGTAGCGGTCCATCTGGCGCAAGAGCTCGTTGTCGAAGGACTGCACGCCCACCGACAAACGCTGGATGCGACCCTTGAGCTTATCTAGATACGAGGGGATGAGGTGGTTCGGATTCGTCTCGGAGTTCACCTCGCGGATGGAGAACAGGTCGCGGGCGTAGTCGATGGTCTCGCACAGCTCGTCGATATCCACCGTGGGCGTGCCGCCGCCGATGTACGCGCTCTCGAAGTCGTACCCCTTCTCTTTCAGAAGGCGCATCTCCTCCCGCAGGGCCTTGAAGTAGGCCCGGGCCCGCTCCTCCCGGTAGGGGAAGCGGTTGAAGGAGCAGTAGGGGCACAAACGCTCGCAGAAGGGCACGTGCACGTAGAGCGTGTAGGCACGGCCGGGCACCGGATCGGGCAAGGTGCCCGAAGGCACCGGGTGCAGCGCCAGGGTCTTGTCGGTCATGGAACGAACCACCGTGGTGAGCAAGCGCTCTGAGAGCATGGGGAAACCTCCTGGTTGGTACAAGCGTAAGGGGCATTGTAGCACGACCGGGAAGGTAAGGCTTGACCTGGCGGGAGAGGTTGTAGGGAATGTCCACGGGCAGCGCGCGACAGTCAGGGCGGCCGCGGGGCGCACGGGGACGCACCGTACCGCCGGCAGTCGGCGCGGGCGGGGCGCAATGGGGCGGGAGGATTCCAACAAGGGCTCCGGGAAAAGCCGCCGGCCCTCTTTCCGGGGAAGGGCCGAGGGCCGGCGGCAGAACGGGGAGGCTCGAGGGGTGCCTAGAGGTAGGCGTCGACGTCGGTCTTCTCCCAGGTGGCCAGCACTGCCTCGCCCCGGGTCTCGGTGGCAGCCGCCGCGCCGGCGATCTTGCCGAACACGAGGGCCTGGATGAGGCCGTTGCCGCTCATGTAGGCCGCGCCACCGCGGGAGGAGAAGCCCTCGGTGCAGCCGCCGGCGGCGTAGAGCCCCTCGATGAGGCTCTTGTCGGCCCGCAGCACATGGCCGGCGACGTCGGTGGCCATGCCGCCCTGGGTGTGGCGGATCTCGCCGGTGAGCTTCACCGCATAGAAGGGGGGCTCGAAGGCAGCGGGCAGATGGGAGCGGTTGAACTTGTCCATGCCCGCGGGAATGGCCTCTTGGTAGGCGGCAATCGTCCGCTCCAGCTTGGCGGGATCGGCGCCGATGGCCGCGGCCAGTTCGACGGCCGAGGCGGCCGTGGCCACGATGCCCTCCTCTTCCCATTCCGCGAACTTCGCGCTCTTCTCGCGCTGGATGTCGGTGAAGACAAGGTACCCGATACCGTCGGGCTGGGCGAGCACGTGGGGCGACAGCTCGGAGTAGCCGCCGTACTCGTTCATGAAGCGGTTGCCGTCCCGGTTCACGATGATGCCGCCGTTGTTGGCCACGCCCTGTTCCAGGGTCTTGTCGTTGTCCACCCCGTGGAAGGCGTGGCCCTGGTAGGCACCCATGTTCTGCAAGTCGGCGCCGAGCTCGGCGGCCCAGAGGATGCCCTCGCCGGTGGCGCCGGGGGCGACCACCTTCACGGCGGGAACGGCCTCGGGGCAGTACTGCTCGAGCATGTCCGGGTTGTTGGCGAAGCCGCTCGTGGCGAGCACGGTGTTGCCGGCGAAGATGGCCACGGCCTCGCTTCCCCGCTTGCCCCAGGCGCCCACGACCGCATCGCTCTCGTCGTCGAGCACGAGCCCCTGCATCTCACAGGAGAGCAGCGTCTCGATGGCGCTCTCGGCCTCCATGCTGGCAATGAGCGCGTCGGTCAGCCCCGCGCCGGCGCCCTCGGTGGTGTGCATGCGGTAGGCGGTCTGGCCGAAGTAGAGCGCGTCGTCCACGGACCAGACGGCCCCATGGCCCTCGGTCCATTCCACGATGTCGCGGGACTGCTCCACCACGGTGTACACCAAATCGGGACGGACGCTGTAGTTGCTCGGCCGCATGATGTCCATGACGCAGGCGCCGATGCTGTCGCCATCCTCCTTCGCGAGCTGCTGGGCGGTGCCCACGGCCGGAATCTTGCCGCTGGAAAGCGTCGTCGCGCCCCCGAGGGCGGAGGTCTTCTCGCACAGGATGACGCCCGCCCCCTGCTCGGCCGCGGCCAGGGCCGCGCACAGCCCCGCCCCGCCGCCGCCGATGACGAGCACATCGGTCTCCAGGGCGGTGCGGTCGGCCACCTCCGCCGCGCGCTTGGCGTAGCGCAGCGCCAGGGCTTCCCCCGCCGGTGCGCCCTCGGCGGGGGCGGCTCCCCCGGCGGCCGGAGCGCAAGCGGCCAGGGCGCCGCCCGAGGCCAGTGCCATCGATCCGAATGCCAGGCCCTTCAGTACGTCTCTACGGGTGAAGTTTCCCATTGTCTCCCCTTCTCTTCCAAGCCGGGCCCTCTGCCCGGCGACGGAGAAGACTATACGGGGCAATCCCTGGCGGCGAAAAGAAACACTTTCGGGCCGTCATGCGCAACGCCGCCCATTGCGCTTCCCCATCTTCCCTGGTCAAGGCCCTGCTGCCCTTCCGTCTTCCCGGGCCTGGCCGCCCGAGAGAACGGGCAATCGCTTGCGCAGCCGGGACACTTCTCCTATATTTGGGCCCCGAGGGGACCCGCATGGGCCCGGCATCCGCCATGAGCCGAGGGAGGAAGACCATGGCACTGTTTCGCCTGAGCGCCGAGCAGCGGCGCTACTTCTACGCACTGTGCGCGACGCGCAACATCACCAAGGCCGCTGAGAGCCTCTATCTGTCGCGCCAAGGACTCTCCCGCAGCATGCGCGGGCTCGAGCGAGCCGTGGGGGTGACGCTCTTCGCCCGGGGCAAGCACGGCGTGGAGCTGACCCCGGCCGGCCAGATGCTCCTGCGCCACTTGCAAGAGGAGGACCGGGCCTGGGAGGCGTGCCTGGAGACCATCCGCGCCCTGGAGGGCGACGGGTGCGAGACGGTGCGGGTGGGGCTGCTCAGCATGTTCGTTGGCTACGATCAGAAGCGGCTGCTGCTCTCGCGCTTCGAGGAGGACGAGGGGCTGCGCCTCGAGATCGTCGACGGGGACCACGACGCCTTCTGGGAGGCCATCGCCGTGGGGGACCTGGAGTGCGCCATCACCATCCGGCCGCCGGACCATCTGGGACTGCCCTCCATCAAGCTCGCCGACGACACGCTCTCGGTGCTGCTGAGCTGCGACGACCCCCTCGCCCGCAAGACGGCGGTGGACTTCGCCCGCGACCTGCGCGGCAAGACCGTCGTGCAGACGAGCCCCTACAAGGGGCGGCTCTACGAGACCATCTTCCGGAACCACGGCATCTTGAGCGAGTCCATCCTCCATGACCGCAATCTCATGCTGGCCCAGGTGTCCTGCCGCCACCAGTGCTTCATCATCCAGACCGCCTACGCCCGCGAGCTGACGACCGACGAGGTGTGCCGCCGGCCCCTCGTGAACGCGCCGCTGGCCATGGCGTCCCACTTCGTCTTCCGGCCCGACCTGTCCGAGCGGGCCCTGCGGGTGGCCCGGGAGCTGCTCAGCGGCTTCTCCAAGGCGGAGGAGCTCGATGCCTACCTGGCCGCCCGCTCCCCCGCCGAGCCGTCGCCCACGTAGGGGGCGAGCACCGAGGCCAGCACCTTCAGATGGGCTCGGGACTTGTTGAGGCAGGGCACGTAGACGAAGGCCTCGTCCTCGCCGATCTGACGGTGAGCCCCCCGACGGAAGCCCTCGGCCGCTCGCTTCATCGACGCAGTCCGGGCAACGTCGCGGTGCGCCTCCAAGTGCGCGTCGCAGTGGGCGGCGCGCTTGCCGGTGTTCTCCAGAGCGCCGGGTTCCTCGTCGGCATCCACGATCTCGCCAGCCAGGGCCGCGCGGTAGATCGGCTCCAACTCGTGAGGCACGTCATAGAGGGTCTCCAGACAGTCCACGGCGAAGTTCGGGCACACCATGAACAGGCGCCCGTCCCCTTCGGCGGCCTGGGCCAGACGCACGAGGGTCGGCCGCGTGAAGGGGGAAAGCCAGGTGCGGCCCTTGTCGAAGCGGCTCTGGTAGCTGATGGTCCAGCTGCGACGATCGAGCCCCAGCTCGCCGGCGACGGCCAGGGAAGTGGCCCCGGTCTGCAGCTCGTAGGTATCCCCCGCCTCGATATCCTTCAGCGGAATGGAGTGGTAGGAGAACAGCAGTCGGTCGCCCCGCTCCTCGGAAAAGCCCGCGTTGCGGATGGAGGCGGCAATGGCCCGCACATAGACGGGATTCTCACCATAGTTGTCGACGAAGTCCACCTCGCCCTTGAAGTGGGCGCGGCGCACGGCCCGGGCCAACCCGTCGGCTACCGAGGCCGTAGTGGACAGGGCCGACTGCGGGTACATGGGCAGGGCCACGATGCGGGTGCACCCGGCCTCCTTCAACTCGCGCACCGCCTGCTTCAAGGTGGGCTTCCCGTAGCTCATGGCCGCGCGCACCTCCACGGGCATACCCTGCTCGCCGTAGTAGTCGGCCAGGCCCTGTTCCAGGGCCCCGTAGGCCACGGCCATGGGCGATCCGGCGGCCGTCCAGATGGCGCGGTACTTCTCCGCTGAGGCCCGGGAGCGCTTGCCCAGGATGACCGTGTGCAGCAGCAGCCACCACACGGGCCGCGGCATGGGGCAGATGCGCGGGTCCATGAGGAACTGCCCCAGGTACTTGCGCACCGCCTTGGGGGTGGGGGCGGCGGGGGTGCCCGTGTTCGCGATGATGACGCCCACCTTGGGGGTGGCCGGAACGGCCTTCTTCTTAGGCACGGGGCACCTCTCCTTCCACCGAGGGTACGGGCGCCGCCTCCATGAGGGCGGCCACCTCCCGCCCGGCCTCGGTCTTGCCGAGGGAGCGGGGCGCGAGCGCATCCAGAGCCTCCCGCAGATCGCGGGGCAGCTGGTCCGCGAAGGCGAGGGGCTCGCCGGTCACGGGATGCTCGAAGCCGATGCTGTAGGAATGGAGGAACTGGCGGCGCAAGCCCAGCTGGGCCCGCTCATCGCGGGGCCCGTGGGCGTTGTAGACCGGATCCCCCACGATGGGGTGGCGCGTGTACTGCATGTGCACGCGGATCTGGTGGGTGCGGCCCGTGAACAGCTTGCACTCGATAAGGCTGTAGCCGTCGTCCTTGGGCCCGTGCTCGAAGCGCTCCAGCACACGGAACGTGGTGATGGCCTCCCGAGCGCTCGGCACGTCCCGCACGGCCATGCGGCAGCGCTCGTCGGCCGACCGGGCGATGGGGGCGTCGATCATGCCCGTGTCGTGGGCCATGATGCCGTGGACGAGGGCGAGGTAGTGGCGGTCCACGGCGCGGTCCTGGATCTGGGCCATGAGCTCACGGCCGGCCTCGTCGCTCTTGGCCGCCAGCATGAGCCCGCTCGTATCGCGGTCGAGACGGTGCACGATGCCGAGGCGGTCGGCCTCCTCCCCTTGCACGTTGCAGAGGTTCTCCTCTCCGCAGTGCCAGATAAGGGCGTTCACCAGAGTGCCGTGGCTATGATCCACCGAGGGGTGGCACACGAGCCCCACCTGCTTGGACAGCACAAGCATGTCATCATCCTCGTAGCGGATGTCCAGATCGATGGGCTCGCCGTAGACCACGACGGACTCCGGCTCGTCGTCGGCCTCGTAGACGACGGTGTCGCCGGCGGCCACGGCGTGCTTCTTGGAAACCGTCGCGCCGTTCACGAAGACCCGGCCGTCCTCGATGGCCCGGGCCGCAGCCGAGCGAGAGCCGTAGAGCCCCCGGGCGGCGCAGAGCGCGTCCAGACGCGAGCCCGCGTCGTCAGCGCCGACGATATGGCAGAGGGAACGGGCCATGTCACTCACCATCCTCGGGGCGGGCGGGAGCCGGGCCACCCTCGCGGCGCGCAGACCACAGCATGCCGCCGAAGAACAGGACGAAACCGCAGGTGACGCCGATGTCGGCCACGTTGAAGGTAGGGAAGCTAATGAAGGTGGTGTCGATGAAGTCCACCACATAGCCCAAGGTGAAGCGATCGAGGGCGTTGCCGAGGCCGCCGGCCACGATGAGAGCGCAGCCCAGCACCTCGGCCCCGTTCGCCCGCCGGGCCACGAGAACAAGGTAGGCGGTCAGGGCCGCGCACACCGCCAGGGAGAGCACTCCCAGAGCGAAGGTGGAGTCGCCGAACATGCCCCAGGCGGCGCCGGTGTTGTGGGCCACGCGGAACTGGACGAGCCCCAGGAAGGGCCCGGCCACGACCGAGCCCACGGGAAAGCCGTTGAAGTAGGCCTTGGTGGCGATGTCGGTGCCGAGCCACAGCACCGCCACCGCGGCGAACAGTATCAGGTTGCGGCCCCGCAGCGACCGCTTGTCCGTGCCGACCGCCACTTACTCGACCCCGTAGCCCAGAACGTCCAGGGCATCGCCGCAGCGCTCGCACACGTCGGGGTGCACCGGGTTGCCGCCCAGGGTGCGGATGTTCCAGCAGCGCGGGCACTTCTCGCCCGCGGCCACGGTCACCGTGGCGGACACCTCGTCGTCGGCGCCTTCCTCGAAGGCCACCGAGGCCACGATGAACAGCTCCTCGAACACGGCGGCATCGAAGGTGCGGGCCGTGGCCACCACAGCAGCCGGAGCGCACACCACGACGGCGGCCTCCTGGCTCTTGCCGATGATCTTCGCCGCGCGCGCGTCCTCCAGGGCCTTGGTGACCACCTCGCGCACGGCCATCATCTCCTCGAAGGCGGCCACAGTCGCAGCGGCCCCGCCGGGCACGGCCGGCGTGAAGTCGGTCGGGCGCGGCCAGCCGGCCAGCTGCACGGAGGCGGGACGGCCCTCCTCGGCGCGGAACGCCGGCGGGAAGTGGTCCCACACCTCGTCGGTGGTAAACGACAGGATGGGGCTCATCACGCGCACGAGCACCTCGAGGATGTTCATGAGCACGGTCTGCACGGCGCGGCGGCGCACCGACGCGGGCGCCTCGGCGTAGAGGCGGTCCTTGGTCACGTCCATGTACACGGCCGACAGGTCGTTCACGTAGTCGTAGAGCGCACGGTATACGCCGTTGAACTTCAGGGCCTCGTAGGACGCCTCCACGTCGGCCAGCAGCTGCACGGTGCGCACCATCTGCCACTGGTCGATGGGCTCAAGCTCGTCCCAGGCCACGAAGTCGGCGGGACCGAAGTCGTCCAGGTTGCCCAGCAGGAAGCGGAAGGTGTTGCGGAAGCGGCGGTAGGCATCGGACACCTGCTTCAGGATGCTGTCGGAGATGGACACGTCCTGGGAGTAGTCGCAGGAGGACACCCACAGACGCAGCACATCGGCGCCGAACTTGTCGCAGACCTCGGCCGGGTCGATGCCGTTACCGAGCGACTTCGACATCTTGCGGCCCTCTTCATCTACCGTGAAGCCGCAGTGCATGACCGAGCGGTAGGGCGGCACGCCGTAGGCGCCGATGGAGGTGAGCAGCGACGACTGGAACCAGCCGCGGTGCTGGTCGGAGCCCTCCAGGTACAGATCGGCCGGGAAGCGCAGGCCCTCACTCTCGCGGTGGCGGCACACGCTCGTGTGGGACACGCCGGACTCCCACCACACGTCCAGGATGTCCTTCTCGGGCACCAGCTCGGTGCAGCCGCAGGCCTCGCATTTGGTGCCCCGGGGCAGGTACTCGGACGGCTCCATGGTGAACCAGGCATCGGCCCCCTTGGTGTTGAACAGCTCGATGACCGCGTCGAAGGTGGCCTCGGTGGCTACCGTGCTGTTGCACTTGGCGCACTTGAACACGGGGATGGGCACGCCCCAGCTGCGCTGGCGGGAGATGCACCAGTCGGGACGCTCGGCCACCATGGACCCGATGCGGTTCTTCGCCCAGGCGGGCACCCAGTTCACCTCGGAGTTGATGGCCCGCAGGGCGTCCTCGCGCAGGGCGTTCTTGTCCATGGACACGAACCACTGGTCCGTGGCGCGGAAGATGACCGGCTGGTGGCAGCGCCAGCAGTGCGGGTAGGAGTGGTTGATCTTCTTCTCGGCCACGAGGGTACCCTGCTCGCGCAGCCAGTCGATGATGACCGGGTTGGCCTCGTCAGTGGACAGGCCCGCGAACTGGCCGGCCTCGTCGGTGAACACGCCGTTGTCGTCCACGGGCATGAGCAGCGGGATGTCGAACTCCAGGGCCACCAGGTAGTCGTCCTGGCCGTGGCCGGGGGCCGTGTGCACCGCACCGGTGCCGGTGTCCAGAGTGACGTGGTCGCCGTAGATGACCGTGCCCTGAATGTCGTGGCGCACCGGCGCCGTGTAGGTGAGGCCGAACAGCTGCTTGCCCTTCAGGGCCACGGGCTCGCCCGCGCTATCGCGCACGAAGTCGTAGCCCTCCCAGCCGGCCACCTCGGCCACGGTCTCCACCAGCTCCCGGGCCATGATGAGGTTGCCGTCGGGGGTGGTCACCATGACGTAGTCGGCCTCGGGGGCCAAGGACACGGCGGTGTTGGCCGGCAGCGTCCAGGGGGTGGTGGTCCAGATGAGGAGGAAGGCGTCGCCGGCGGCCCCGTTGGCCTCGAAGATGCCGGGCATGGCGTCCAGCTTGAACTTCACGTAGATGGAGGGGGACACCTCATCACCGTACTCGATCTCGGCCTCGGCCAGAGCGGTGTGGCAATTCGTGCACCAGTGGATGGGCTTGCGGCCGCGGTAGACCGAGCCTTTCAGGTACAGGTCCTTGAACACCTCCACGTTGCCGGCCTCGTAGTTCGGGATGAAGGTGAGGTAGGGGTGCTCCCAATCGGCGTTCACGCCGAGGCGCTTGAAGCCCTCGCGCTGGATGTCCACGTACTTCTCGGCCCACTCGCGGCAGAGCTGGCGCAGCTCGGGCTGGCTGATCTCGGCCATGCGCTCGGGGCCGATGGTCACCTCCACCATGTGCTCGATGGGCTGGCCGTGGCAGTCCCAACCGGGGATGTAGGGAGTGAAGTACCCGCGCTGGGCATGGCTCTTCACCACGAAGTCCTTGAGGATCTTGTTGAAGGCGTGGCCGATGTGGATGGGGCCGTTGGCGTAGGGCGGCCCGTCGTGAAGGATGAAGGGCTTGCCGTCGGCGTTCTTCTCGAGCACGCGGCGGTAGATGTCCATCTCGCGCCAGGTTTCCAGGCGCTTGGGCTCCTTCTCGGGCAGATTGCCGCGCATGGCGAAATCAGTCTGCGGCAGGTTCATCGTGTCCTTGTAGTTGTTTGCCACCTTGACTCCCTATCCTTCTCGTCCGGGTTCCAGCGTATCGGTCAGGGCCCGCACGCAGGGCCCGTATGGGTAACTGGTCAAGTATACGGCAACGAGACGCGCCCGTGAACAGCCGCGTCCCTCCCCTGCGCGGAAAAACCGCGGGCGGGGCCGGGACGCAGCCGATCCGAGCACCGGCCGAGCGGGGCCGCACCCCCCGATCCGGGAAGGCGGCGGGCCGCGCCGCGCGCCCACGGCCGCAGACCGGCCGTGCGCCCCAACAAGGAGCAGGAAGGTTACCGTTTCAATTCCCGCCTCTTTCCCCTATCACGACAGGGTATCCATGGGCTAGAATAGCGCCAGCGACAAAACGGGCCGCGCAGGAGACAGCGGAACCGAAACCCCTGATAGGAGCATCCATGAGCTTTGCCATCGTCACCGACTCGTCGAGTAATCTCACCGAGGAGATCATCGACCGGTTCGACCTGTCCGTCCTGCCCCTCACCTTCATGGTGGACGGCGAGGAGTACCGCAGCTACCTCAAGGGCGAGAAGACCGACCTCGCCCAGTTCTACACCATGATGCGCGAGGGGAAGGTCATCACCACGTCGCTGCCGAACCTGCAGGAGTCCCGCGAGACCATCGAGGCCCTGCTGAAGGCGGGCACCGACGTGCTCTATCTCGGCTTCTCCAGCGGACTTTCCGGTACCTACCAGGCCATCGAGCTGCTCCTGTCGGAGCTGGCCGGGCTCTACCCCGAGCGCACCGTGGCCTCGGTGGACACCCTGGCGGCCTCCGGCGGCCAGGGACTGCTCGTCACCTACGCCGCGAAGATGCGCGAGCAGGGCGCTTCCCTGACCGCGGTGCGCGACTGGGTGGAGGATCACAAGCTGCACCTGGCCCACTGGTTCACCGTGGACGATCTCATGTTCCTGTTCCGCGGCGGGCGGGTGTCCCGCACGGCGGCCTGGGCCGGCACCATGCTCAACATCAAGCCGGTCATGCACGTCGACGACGAGGGGCACCTCATTCCCCTGGAGAAGGTGCGCGGCCGTAGGAAGTCCCTCAAGGCCCTCGTGGACCACATGGAGCAGACCGCCGATGCGCCCGTGGCCGGCCAGACCGTCTACATCACCCACGGCGACTGCCTGGAGGACGCCGAGTACGTGGCCGGCCTGGTGCGCGAGCGCTTCGGGGTGACCGACATCATGATCAACTGGGTGGACCCGGTCATCGGCGCCCATTCGGGCCCGGGCACCATGGCCCTGTTCTTCCTGGCCAGTGAGCGCTAGCCTCCCCTCCCCCCCGCTCGCTTTCGCCGGCCCCGATTCGCCTCCCCCCCCCGGAGCCGCGGATCGGAGCCGTTTCTTTTTCGCCGGCCCCGTCACTAGAACGGGTGTTCGATGCTACAATGGGACCATGGAAGATTTCGACGACAATCCCCAGCCGCCCGGGGAGGGCCCGGCCATCCAGCACGTGGATCTGGACGCCTTCTTCGCCTCGGTGGAGCAGCTCGACCATCCCGGCTGGCGGGGCAAGCCCGTCATCGTGGGCGGTGATCCGCACGCCCACGGGGTGGTGTCCACCTGCTCCTACGAGGCCCGGGCCTTCGGCGTGCGCTCGGCCATGGCCGCCTCGCTCGCGCGGTCGCTGTGCCCCGACGCCATCTGGACCCACGGCAGCTTCCACCGCTACCGGGAGGTGTCGGCGGCCATCATGGCCATCCTGCGCGACGAGACGCCCCACGTGCAGCAGGTGTCCATCGACGAGGCCTTCATGGACGTCTCCCCCACCGCCGTGAACACCGAGCATCCCGTCGCCATCGCCCGCCGCATCCAAAAGCGGGTGGCGGCCCTCGGGGTCACCTGCTCCATCGGGGTGGGGGCCACCAAGTCCGTGGCGAAGATCGCCTCGGACCGCGACAAGCCCCGGGGACTCACCGTGGTGTACCCGGGCACCGAACGGGCTTTCCTGGGGCCCTTGCCCGTGCGCACCATGAGCGGCGTGGGGGCCGCGGCCGAGCAGGCCCTCCTCGCCGCCGGCGTGCGCACCCTGGAGGAGATGGGAGCCGCCGAGGCGGCCCTGCTGCGGCGGGTGTTCGGGAAGAACGGCGAGATGATGCGCGATCGGGCCCTCGGGCGCGACCGCTCGGCCGTGGAAGAGGACGACACGGTGAAGTCGGTCTCCAACGAGGTCACCTTCGCCGAGGATCTCACCGAGCGCGCCGATATCGAGGCGGCCCTGTCCACCATCGCCGCCAAGGTGGGGCGCCGTCTGCGGCGCAAGGGGCTCGCCGGGCGCACCGTGGCCATCAAGGTGCGCTTCTCCGACCGCACCACCCACTCGGTGCACCGGTCGCTGGCCGCCCCCACCGACGACGACATCGCCCTCATCCCCCTGCTCCACGCCATGATCGACGACCTCTGGCTGCCCGGGGCCCGGGTGCGGCTGCTCGGCGTGGCCGTGAGCAACTTCCGCGAGGACGCGGTGGTGCAGGAGAGCCTCTTCGACGGGGGCGCCTTCGAGGAGGACCGGGCCGAGGCCGCGCCGCTCATCGGGGACGCGGCCAAGCGCCGCGATCTTCTGCGGGCCACCGATGCCCTGCGCGACCGCTTCGGGGACGACACGGTGCGCTTCGGCTTCGAGCTGCGCAACGCCGGCAACACCACGGGCAGCTCGTCGAAGAACGTGGAAGATTACAAGTAGCGAGGGCTCCCTAGGAGCGGTTCAGACCGTAGAGCTCCACGAGGCCGCGCAGGCCCAGGCTCTGATCCACGGCCGCCTCGTGGGTCATGAGGGCGGCGATGGCCTCGGCACCCCGCCCCGTGAGCACCACCGACGTTGAGTAGCCGACCTCGGCCCAGATCATGGCGATGAGCCTGTCGATGCGGGCCACCTCCCCCATGACGATGCCCGACCGCATGGCCGTCTCGGTGGTGCGGCCCAGCAGGGTGCGGGGCGCGCGCAGCCCCACAGCGGGCAGTTGGGCCGCCCCCTCGGCCAGGGCCGCGGCCCCCAGGCCCATGCCCGGCGCGATGATGCCGCCCTTGAAGGACCCCTCCCGGTCGAGCAGCTCGAAGGTGGTGGCGGTGCCCATATCCACCACGAGCACCGGCGCGCCCCAGGTGGACTTCGCGGCCACCATCTCGGCCACGCGGTCGGCCCCCACCGAGGCCGGATCGGCGAAATCCATCTTCAGGCCGCTCTTCAGCCCCGGTCCCACGGTAAGCGGGCGTGTGCCCGTCAGGCGCCGGGCCGCCTCCACCCATACCTCGGTGAGGGCCGGGAACACCGAGGCGATGATGGCGCCCTCGGCCAGGGGCGCCCGCTGCGGCAGGGCCGTTCCATCGAGAACTGCCCCCGGCTCCACGGTCGCCAGGCCACGGGTCGCGGCATCGTAGAAGGTCATCACGGCGGCCACGGCCTCATCGGGTGTGCAGCCCGCATCGGTGCCGACCGACCACTGGGCCGCCAGCACGCCATCCACGGCCAGACCGAGCCGCGTGCGAGTGTTGCGAATGTCGATGGCCAAGAGCAAACTCATCTTTTCCCCTATCCCCCATGTTCCGATATCACTGGTTCGCCCCAGGAAGTCAGCGAGGTTCCGACAGGTGCCTGGAATTGTGCTGAACCGCGGCTGAGCGGCCTTCGGGCCGTGAGGGAAAGCGGTGAAGCGCAAGGCCGGGTGCCTGTCGGAACCGCAGCGTCGGCGTTCCCGTCGTTGCGTCAGCAACGACGGAACAATTAGTTGAATTTGAAAATCTTCTGGGCGATCTGGTAGCCCTTGAGTCCAATCTCCTCGCCGGCCTTCGTGGGCAGGTTCGTGGCCAGGTTCAGAGCGTTGGAGCGCACCCGCCGGTACAGCGAGGGGTTCTGCTCCTTCAGGTAGGCCCAAATGCCCTTCAGATCCTCCTCGTCCTGCTCGCCGCCGCGCATGCGCAGAAACACCGAGCAGATGCACATCATCATGGACAGGTAGTTGCGCAGGTAGTGGCGCAGATGGCGCTCGCGCACGGCCTGGGGATCCACGTTGTCGATCATCTGGCGCGTGACGCGCAGCTGCTGGTCCATGCGGCCCATCATCACTTTCTCGTTGACCGACTGGTCCTCGCGCCCGATGAAGTAGCGATAGGCGTCCACGTTGAAGTAGCGGATGGTGCGCACGTGCACGAGGGGCTCGTAGACGAAGATGTTGTCCACGTAGAACGTGTGCTCGGGCAGGGTGAGGCCCATCTTGCGCAGCATGTCGGCGCGGTAGTACACCGAGTGCATGAGCAGGTACTGGGAGGGCAGGAAGGTGCCCACCTCGTGCCAGCCGAACTCATAGCCCTCGGGCAGCACGTTGGCGTAGCCCATGACCTTCTGCACGCCCTCATCCACCTTCTCGTAGACGTAGTTGGCCACCACCATGTCGCAGGGCACCGGCGCCTCCACCTGGCTGCGCATGTACTCCATGAGCGGCTGCATGGCGGCCTCATCGAGCCAGTCGTCGGAATCCACCACCTTGAAGTAGAACCCCGTGGCGTTGGCAAGGCCCGTGTTCACCGCGCCGCCGTGGCCCTTGTTGGGCTGGTGGATGGCCCGCACGATGCCGGGGTGCTCCGCCTCCCAGCGATCGGCGATCTGGGCGGTGTCGTCCTTCGTGGAGCCGTCGTCCACCAGCAGAATCTCGATGTCCTCGCCGCAGGTCAGAAGCGTTTCCACGCAATGGTCCATGTAGGCGGCGGAGTTGTAGCAGGGAACGGCGAAGGTGATGGTCTTCACGGCGAAACCTCCTAGAGGGCGGGCGTGGCGGACGAGACGGCGTCGGGAGCGGCCGCATCGGGATGATCGAGGGACCACAGGATGCGGTCGGCGGCGGCCAGGGCGTCCACGACCACCTTGTCCATGTTGAAGTAGCGGTACTCGGCCAGACGGCCCAGCGGGTAGAAGTTCGGCAGGGCGTCGGTCAGGCGGCGGTAGCGCTCGTAGAGGTCGGCGTTGTCGCTGTTAATGATAGCGTAATAGGGAATCTGAGTCGCGGGATCCTCGTAGGCCCGGGAGTACTCCTTCATGATGGTGGTCTTCGAGCCCTTCTGCTCGGTGAGCCACTTGAACTCCGTGACCCGGGTGTAGTCCTCGGTCACCGTGTAGTTCACGGTGCCGGCGGGCAGATGGTAGTCCTCCTCAAAGGTCTCGTAGACGAAGTCCAGGGAGCGGTAGGGCAACCGGCCGAAGCGGGCCAGGAACAGCTCGTCGAGCGGCCCGGTGTACACGATGGGGCCCTCGAAGGCCTCGCCCTTGATGCGGATGGCGGTCAGGGGCGCGTCTTCCGCCCCGCTCTCGAACACGAGCTCGAACACGGACTCGGCCTCGGTACCCAAGCACACAGTAATGAGATCGTGGCCGAGCATCGCCTCGAACAGGCGCGTGTAGCCGTCCACGGGCATGCCCTGGTAGGTGTCCTGGAAGTAGCGGTCGTCCCGGGAGATGAACACGGGCACCCGCGCCGTCACCGACGGATCCACTTCCTCGGGGGTGAGGCCCCACTGCTTCTGGGTGTAGTAGAGGAACACGTTCTCGTACACGAAGTCGGCCACTTCCGCCAGCTCCGGGTCCTCTTGCGCCCGCAGCTCGTTGATGGTCACCTTCCGCTCGTCGCCGAAGGTGGCGATGAGCTTCTCGATGAGGCGGGCGGCCTTCTCGGCGCCGAAGGCGATCTCCATGGAGTTCTTGTTGAAGGGCACCGGCATGTAGGTGCCAAACCAGTCGGCGAGCACCTTGTGCTGGTAGCCCGACCACTCCGTGAAGCGGGCCAGGTACTCGTAGGCCTCTTGGCTGTTGGTATGGAAGATATGCGGCCCATAGCGGTGCACGAGGATGCCGGCCTGGTCGTACTCGTCGTAGGCGTTGCCGGCGATGTGATCGCGCTTCTCGATGACGAGCACCCGCAGCCCCCCTTGCTCGGCCAGCTGACGGGCCGTCACGGCTCCGGCGAACCCGGAACCGACGACCACCGCGTCGAAGTCGGCGATGTCGATGGCGCGAAAATCGGCGTAGGTCACTGCCATGGGGGTAACTCCTCGCTCTGGATCGGTGGATGATGGCGCACCCGGCGCCCCATAGATTAGTTCGCCCGTTATTGTACTCAACCCCCCGCCATCGGCGGAAAGGTTCACATACAAACCGAATATATGAACCTCACGCCGGCCGGGCCGGGCCGCGGGCCCAGGCGCGGGGCCGGCGGTGCCCTATGATGGGAGCCGTCACATTCCCCGGGGAGAAAGGACCCGCCGTGAGCGCATTCCTCGATACCATGATCGCCCAGGCCAAATCCGACAAGAAGACCATCGTGCTGCCCGAGGGCAACGATATCCGCACCCTGAAGGCCGCCGAGGCCATCCTCGCCGACGATATCGCCGCCGTGGTCATCCTCGGGGACCCGGCCGAGATCGCCGCGGCCGGCTGCGCCCTCGACGGCGCCCGCATCGTGGACTTCCGCACCTCCGAGCTGCGGGCCCCCTACGCCGAGAAGCTCGCCGAGCTGCGGGCCAAGAAGGGCATGACCGTGGAGCAGGCTCTCGAGCTCATGGACAACGAGCTGTACTTCGGCATGATGATGGTGAAGACGGGCGAGGCCGACGGGCTGGTGTCCGGCGCCTGCCACTCCACCGGCGACGTGCTGCGCCCGGCCCTCCAGATCCTGAAGACCGCCCCCGGGGCGCAGATGGTCAGCTCGTTCTTCATCATGAACGTGCCCGACTGCGATTTGGGCCACGAGGGCACCTTCCTGTTCTCCGACTGCGGCCTGGAGGTGCAGCCCGATGCCGAGCGCCTCGCCCAGATCGCCATCAACGCTGAGGCCGCCTGGCGTTCGCTCATCGACGGCGCCGAGCCGGTGGTGGCCATGCTCTCCCACTCCTCCTACGGGTCGGCCAAGAACGACGACGCCGACAAAGTGGTGCGGGCCACGGCGCTCGTGAAGGAGCTGGCACCGGAGCTGGCCGTGGACGGCGAGCTGCAGCTGGACGCCGCCATCGTTCCCGAGATCGGTGCGGCGAAGGCCCCCGCCTCGCCCGTGGCCGGCCGCGCCAACGTGCTCGTCTTCCCCGACATCGACGCCGGCAACATCGGTTACAAGCTCGTGCAGCGCCTGGCCAAGGCCGAGGCCTACGGCCCCATCCTCCAGGGCATCGCCGCCCCGGTGAACGACCTGTCCCGCGGGTGCTCCGCCGAGGACATCGTGGGCGTGGTGGCCATCACCGCCGTCCAGGCCCAGGGCCGCTAGCCGCTGCCCCCCACCCCGCCGCCGTTCCGACATCGGAAGGTGCCTGGCTTTCTTGCGCCCCTTTTCTGCGCTGCGCCCGGTCAAAGCGTAAAAAAGGGGCGCCTCGCCTCTAGCGGCCCCCATCCGCGTCAATGCCGAACAGGGTGAACAGCTCGGCGCGGCTGTGGACGTCGAGCTTCTTGTAGACGTGGCGGATATGGGACTTCGCCGTGCCGTTGGCAATGACGAGCTCGGCGGCCACGGCGCTGGCCGACTTGCGCTGGAGCAGCAGGACGAGCACCTCCTTCTCCCGCTCCCCCAAGTTCCGCGCAGCTGCCATGGCATCCACAGCATCGCGGTAGGAGGCCCCCGGATCCCCGTCGGGACACCCCTCGTCACCGGTTCCGAACAGCTCCTCGGAGCGGCGGGGCGTTGCGCCCCGGCGCATGAGGATGACCGCAGCGCCATTGGCCACGAGAACGGCGGCCAGCACGAGGGCGTCGGACGTGAAGCCATCGATGAGCGAGCAGGCAGCCATGACGCACCGTCCCACGATGCAACCGGCGGCGAAGGCAACCATGAGTCGCAGGAAGGCCAGGGCCCCGGCCCGATCGTCTCTCGGGGTGGCGGCGCAAAGCAGCACTACAGCATAGGCTAGGAACAGAAACATGCCCAGGGCCGCCAGATCGAAGGACAGCGCCGGATCCACCTGCAGCGACGATGCCGTAATGGTGGCCATGACGATGGCAGGCACCGCGATATTGGTGAGCGGGAAGGCCGCGACGTTCACGAGGAGCACGATGGCGCATACGAGCAGCAGCGGCGCCAGAAAGGCGCCGGCGGCAAAAGAGGCATCCGCACCGCCCTTCCCAGCAAAGGAGATAGCGATAATAAAGGCGAGGCTGAACAGGAACACCGCCGACACCGGATAGCGAAAAGGCACCGTCGAGGGCGATGGGGCGCCTCCTTCGGGGTCCGCGACCGGGCTGTTGCCAAGGTCTCGCAAACGCCGGCTCAGCACAAGGGTAGCAACAAGGAGCAGCACCCCCATGCAAACGCAGATCTTGACGCCGGCCAGCCCCGTGAACACCCAGATGACAAACGACGCAAAGGCCGCCGCTAGCATAATGTTCCACACCACGGCCGAGGGCGGCAGACCCGCATGCGCCCGCAGCCAGGAGACCATGGACAACGGCAGGTAGATACCAAAGATGGCCCCGCAGACCCAGTCCATCACCGCCGGCGATTGAAATCCCAGACCGAATATGACGCAGTAGAGCACGAGGGTGACCTGCACGAGGAGGGCCAGCACCCCCAGGGCCCGGGGGCCGGGAAGCGACCCCCGCCGCCGCAGCCGGAAAAGGAGCAAGACAGCCGTGAGCAGCTCGGCGCCGTAGGCGGCATCGGTGTAGGAGACCATGAGGGCCGAGGTGTGCCACATCGCCGGCCAGAAGTACACCTGCCCCACAAAGGCCAGGTTGCAGGCTAGACCCACGAACAGGCCCACGGCGCTCACCGTCTGAAATTGCTGCTCGAATCCCCGGCGCAGGGCCGCGCCCGTCTTTCGCAATGGTCCCATCGCTCCCCTCCTCAATCAGCGCTCCCATGAAACCACAAGACGCCCGTTCGCACCAGCGGCAAATCGCTAACCCACCGGTGGGTTAGTAGGGTGGGTTAGCGACCCGGGCCAGCAAGTTCCACCCTCGCTGACCCCCTCTTTACCCATCACGGTAACCCCGATAAAGCCGCTATGGTAGCACTGCGGCTCGGGGAACGGCTCCCCTGGCCATCGGAATCCCCAAGAGTCCTAAGCCGAAAAGTAAGGGAGTGGAAATATGGGAAAGTTCACCCGTAGGCAATTCATCACCGGTGCCGGCATGGCTGCCATCGCTGGCCTCGGTCTGGCCGGCTGCGCGCCCCAAGGCAAGGGCGGCTCGGCCATGACCGCCACCGGCGAGGGCACCACCTTCGCCGACACCATCGCCTGGGACGGCGAGTACGACGTCGTGGTCATCGGCTTCGGCGGTGCCGGTGCCGTATCCGCCTGCTACGCCGCTGATGCCGGCGCGAAGGTGCTGCTCGTGGAGAAGGCCCCACTCGGCATGGAGGGCGGCAACACGCGCTTCTGCGGGCAGATCATCCTGAGCTCCGACAACAAGGAGGCCATGGTCGCCTACAATAAAGCCATGGCCGGCGACTTCGCCGTGGACGAGGAGCTCCTGGACGTCTACGCCGAGGGCCTCACCCGCACCCACGACATGCTGCGCGACTTCTTCGGCGTGCCCGAGGAGAACTTCCTCGATTGGAAGTACGACTCCTCCGCCCAGCCCCTCATCGGCATGTTCGCCCCCGAGTACCCCGAGTTCGAGGGCGGCGACGACCTGCACGTGCTGACCGTGAGCGACAACGTGTGCAACTCCGCCCTGTGGAAGACCTACCGCAACAAGGTCATGGCCATGGGCGACAGCATCGACGTGTGGTACGCTTCGCCGGCCGTGAGCCTGTTCCAGGATCCGGTCAGCAAGGCCGTCATCGGCGTCGAGGTCGACAAGAACGGCGAGACCGTGAACGTGCGCGCCAAGAACGGCGTCGTCATGACCATGGGTGGCTTCGAGAACAACCCGCAGATGGTCGAGGACTTCCTGGGCCTGACCAAGAGCGCCCCGGCCGGCACCTTGTTCAACACCGGCGACGGCGTGAAGATGGCCATGGGTGTCGGCGCCGATTTGTGGCACATGGAGGCCTTCGAGGGCAACTGCTTCGCCTTGGGCGGCATCTCCTTCGCCGTGGAGCGCGACCACCATGCCAAGACCTTCAACGACCTGCGCAACCTCTCGGGCAGCATCATCGTGGTGGGCAACGGCGGCGAGCGCTACCTGCGCGAGGACGTGTACAACCGCCATGGCCACGTGCCGAGCAACGGTGACTGGGTGAGCGTGAAGCGCCCCCGCAACACCTACATGGTGTGGGACGCGGCCCAGAACAAGGCCATCACCGAGGAGTACCACGGCATTCCCGCCGAGTTCGCCGACCAGGTGGTGAGCGCGAACACCCTGGCGGAGCTGGCCGAGGCCCTGAGCATCCCCGCCGACAAGCTCGAACAGACCGTGGCCGACTTCAACAAGATGGCCATCGACGGCTACGATCCGGCCTTCTACCGCGCCGCCGAGACCATGCGCGCCTTCTCCGAATCGGGCCCCTACTATGCCATCGAGATGATACAGGCCTTCCTGAACACCCAGGGCGGCGCTCGCCGCAACGCCGCGGCCGAAGTCGTCGGCACCGACGGCGAGCCCATTCCGCACCTGTACTCGGCCGGCGAGTTCGGCGGCATGACCCCCTACCAGTACAACGGCGGCGGCAATATGGCCGAGTGCCTCATCTTCGGCCAACTGGCCGGCGTGAACGCCGCGGCCGAGAAGGATCCGCTGCCCGCCCTGCCCATGGGCGTGGCCTCCGAGATCGTCTACACCGCCGGTTCCGGCAGCCACGAGACAGATCCCGATCTGACCCAGACCGTGACCCTCGGCGAGGGCGAGTACCTGGGCACCTCCACCCTGTGCATGGGCAACGAGCTGGGCGTCAAGGTGAAGATGGACGGCGGCAAGATCGCGGCCATCGACGTGGTGCACCAGCAGGAGACCGCCGGCGTCGGCAGCAAGGCCATCGAGGCCCTGCCGGCCCAGATCATCGAGGCCCAGTCCACCGAGGTGGACGCCGTGGCCGGCGCCACGGTGACGAGCACGGCCATCAAGGACGCCGTGCAGAAGGCTATCGACCAGGCGAAGTAGCCTGAGACGATACGGTGCGGCGCGGGGCCTCGAACATCACCGCGTCGCACCTCAATCCCTCCCCGCGGAAAGGACCCTGCCACTGGCGGGGTCCTTTCCCGTTGACGGCCCGGCGACGGCCAGCGAAACGGCCCCGCGCTCCTCGCTGCCGTCGAGCGCCCGGTTCGGCGGTTGGCGCCGCGAACGGGCACCGTGGTCGATCGGGGCGCCCCCGCGAAAGAATTCGCGCCCACGAAAACGCCCCGCCAAGCCTGGGCCTGACGGGGCGCGGGGGTCGAGCTTCTAGATGGCACCGAACTACATCTCGGTGATCTCGAGGGAGCCTTCCTTCACGAGCTGGTAGGTATCGCGCGCGATCATGTACTCCTCGTTGGTGGGGATGACCACGATGCGCACGGCCGAGTCGTCGGTGGAGATCTCGCGCTCGTGGCCGCGCAGCTTGTTCTTCTCCGGGTCGATCTTGATGCCGAGCGGCTGCAGCCCCGCGAAGATCATGCGGCGCATCTTCTCGCAATTCTCCCCCACACCGGCCGTGAGCACGATGGCATCCACGCCGCCCATGACGGCGATGTACTGGCCGATGTACTTCTTCGCGGAGTTCGAATACATCTCGTAGGCCAGCTGGGCCCGCTCGTCGCCGGCCTCGGAGGCCTCCTTCACGCTGCGCAGGTCGTTGGAAATGCCCGAGATGCCCAACAGCCCGCTCTTCTTGTTCATGAGGTCGTTCACCTCTTGGGTGGAAAGACCCTCCTTCTCCATGATGAAGGGCACGATGGCCGGGTCGATGGCGCCGCAGCGGGTGCCCATCATAAGGCCGTCCAGGGGGGTGAGCCCCATGGAGGTATCCACGGCCACGCCGTGGTCGATGGCGGAAATGGAGCAGCCGTTGCCAAGGTGGCAGGTGATGAGCTTCAAATCCTCGATGGGCTCGTCCATGAAGGCGGCGGCCCGCTCGGAGATGTAGCGGTGGGAGGTGCCGTGGGCCCCGTACTTGCGGATGGCGTACTTCTCGTACAGCTCGTAGGGCAAGGGGTACATGTAGGCCTTCGGCGGGATGGACTGGAAGAACGAGGTGTCGAACACGGCCACCATGGGCTTGCCGGGCATCTGGGTGCGGCAGGCCTCGATGCCCATGAGGGCCGCCTTGTTGTGCAGGGGCGCCAGCTCGGCCAGCTCGTCGATCTTGGCGATGACGTCGTCGTCGATAACGACGGAGCGATCGAAGTACTTGCCGCCCTGCACCACGCGGTGCCCGATGGCGTCGATGTCGTCGAGGGAGTCGATGGCCGCATTGGGGCCCGTGGTGAGGGCCTGAAGGACCACCGCCATGGCGGCGTTGTGGTCGTCCATGGGCTCGTCGATGACGAGCTCGTTGTCATCGATGCCGTGCTTGTGGAAGGCCTCGGCGGAGCCGACCCGCTCGCAGATGCCCTTGGCGAGCACCTCTTGGGTCTCGACATTGACGAGCTGGTACTTCAGCGATGAGGAACCAGCGTTGATAACGAGGACGTTCAAGACTTACCTCCTAATCAATGGGTATTGACCTATTCTAGGAGTACGGAAAGGGCGGCCCGAGCGCGGGCGGAACCTCATCGGCGAGCGGGCTGCCGCTGACCGATTGCCCTAGGACAGGGTGGTGTCGCGCTCCTCGTCGGTGGGAGCGGCCACAAGCTCGCCCATGAGCACCTCCACCTGCTGCTCGGCCCCGGCCAAGCGCTTCTGGAGCGATCCCAAGAGCGCCACGCCGCGCTCGTAGGCGGCCAGGCTGTCCTCCAATTCCAGGGTGTTGCTCTCCAGCACGGCCACGATGGACTCCAGCTCCGCCAAGGCCTCGCGGAACGTCAGCGCCTCGACGGCGCGGGGAGCGCCCTCCTCGGCGATCTTCTCGGTATCGGTCATCGTTCTTCCTTTCTGAGCGAAGGTTCTCGTCTCATCGCGGCCCCGGGGCGCGGCCCGGGGCCGGCGCGTCGGCACCGGGTATCAGCGGGTGCCCTCCACCACGCAGTCGATGGCGCCGTCGGCCACGGTCACCGTGAGGGGGGCTCCGGGCTCCACCTGGGCCGTCGAGCGCACGACGGCCCCCTCCCCGTCCCGGGCGATGGCGTAGCCGCGGGCGAGCACCGTGAGCGGCGACAGGTCGTGCAGACGGGCGGCGTTCACCGACAGGGCGCTGCGGAAGGGGTCGGCCATGTGCTCGGCTGCCCCCAGCAGGCGCTGGCGATCCGCCGCGATCTGCCCGGCGAAGCGGTCGGTCAGGGTGGCGCCCCGCACGGCGAGACGGTCGCGGGAAGCGGCCACCGCGGCCGCAGGGCCGGCCAGGGCGCCGGGGAGCATGCGCCCAAGCCCCGCGGCCAGAAGGCCCACCCGGTGGCGGTCCTCCCGCAGCATCGCGGGCAGCGCCCGGGAGAGGCGGCCGGCCAGGTCGTCCAAGGCCAGGGCCTCGCCGTCGAACAGCCGCTCCGGCTCGCGGAACAGCGACAGGGCGGCGATGCGCTCCACCGAGCGGGCGGCACCGGTCAGCCGCAGCTCCATGCTGCGGCCGAGGCGCTGGCCGAGGCTCGCGAGCCGGCCATCGGTCTCCTGACGGGTGGGGGCCACGGCCTCGGCCGCTGCCGTGGGCGTGCTCGCCCGCACGTCGGCCACCAAGTCGGCGATGGTGGTATCCGGCTCATGGCCGATGCCCGTGACCACGGGCACGGGACAGGCGGCGATGGTGCGGGCGAGGCGGCGGTCGTTGAAGGGCATGAGATCCTCGAAGGAGCCACCGCCGCGGCCCAGAAGCACCACCTCGGCGCCTCCGAACACCACCTTCGCCAGGCCGTCCACCATGGCATCGGCGGCACCGGGCCCCTCCACGGGCACGCCGGCCACGAGCACCTTCGCCAGCGGGTAGCGGCGGCGCAGGGTGCGCAGCATGTCGTGGATGACGCTGCCCCGTGGCGAGGTGACGATGCCCACGGTCTGGGGATAGGGCGGCAGCGGCCGCTTGCGCTCGGCGGCCATGAGCCCCATGGCCTCCAGCTCCCGGGCCAAGTTCGCCACCTGGAGGCGCAGCTGCCCCTCCCCGGCCAGGGCGATGGTGAACACGTCGAAGTTCATGCGCCCCTTGGCCGCGTACAGCGAGAAGCGCCCCGTCATCTCCACGAGCGAGCCCACGGCCAGGGGCACACCGGCGGCCTGGTAGCGATTCATCCACATCATGCAGGGCAGCGAGGCCTTCTCGTCCTTCACCGTGAAGTAGACGGCCTTGTAGCCGGGCTTGTCGCTCAGCTCGGAGACCTCGCCCACCAGGCGCACGACGACCGACTCCAGGGCACCCTTGGCAAGCCCCATGGCCGCCGATACCGACAGGGCGGCCGGAGCCTCCTCGTCCGGGCCCTCGGAGCCCTCGGAGCCCGTCATATTCCGCTCGCCCATGACGACTCCCCCAGGCCCGCTAGTCCTCGCGCTGGTTCAGCAGCCACAGCAGCTGGAGCACCGAGGTGAGGGCGGCGGCCAGGTAGGTGAAGGCGCAGGCGCGCAGCACGTCGAAGGCACCCTTGCGCTCTTGCGCCGGCAGGCCGATCTGGCCCATGTACACCATGGCCCGCTGAGAGGCGTTGAACTCCACCGGCAGCGTGACCAGCTGGAAGAGCACCACCACGGCGTACATGATGATGGCGGCCGTGGTGAGCCCCGCGATGTTCAAGAAGATGCCGGCCATGAGCAGGAATATCCACGCGTTGGAGGCCAGGTTCACTGCCGGCACGATGGCGCCGCGGATCTTCATGGGGGTGTAGTCCTGGGCGAACTGGCAGGCATGGCCCACCTCGTGGCAGGCCGTGGCCGTGGCCGTGATGGTGCGGCCGTCGTAGGCCTCCGGCGACAGGGTCACGGAATTGCTGCGCGGGTCGAAGTAGTCCTGGCCCGGGCCGCCGCGGAACACCTGCACATTGCTGATGCCGTAGTAGGCGAGCATCTGCCGGGCCGCTTCAGAGCCCGTGAGCCCCGTGGAATTGGCCACGTGACTGTAGGTTTTCAGCTTGTGGTTCACGTACCACTGGGCCCCCAGGCCGATGATGAGGGTGACCACCACCAGCATAAGGTAGCTGCTGTTCATGGGCATCATAGGTACCATCATAGTTCTCTCACTCCTTGGGAACATGTGTCCGAATTATTTGGAGGCTATTATAGGGAAGGAAGCGGCGGCCGGGGCCCCTCGCGCCGAAATATGTGAAACCTTCGTAACCGATGGCGCAAGTGGGAAGCCCCGTCCGGGAGCGGCGGGGAGACCCCGTGCTCAAACAAGTCCTCGCTTTCGGAAAAAGGGTGTGGGGATTTTACACCCCTTTTTTCCGAGACTGCGGAATCTGCGCGCGGGGCCTCCCCGCCGCTCCCCTCGCCAGTCACTGCCGCGAAGCGCCCCTACTCCCCTACGCGAGTCACGATGAGGCCGTCGGGGCCCAGGGAGAGGGCGAGCTTGCCAGCAAGCAGATCGAGCAGCTCCTCCCCGATGATGGCCCGGCGCCAGCCCTTGAGCACGTCGATGTCGGTCCGGTAGCCCCGGGCCACGCGGGCGAGCTCGCCGTGGCTCGCCAGGGTCTGCATGGCTATGTCGTTCTCGCGGGCCCGCAGGCGCACGAGGGCCTCCATGAGATCCAGCTCGGCATCCACATTGGGCTCGCTCTTCAGGGACTTGTCCAGCTCGGGCCACTGCTCGGGCGGCGCGTCCAGGCCGCGCACGAGGGCGGCCACCACGGCCCGGGCATCGCGGGTGCACAGCTTCTCGCGCATGCCGCGCACCATGAACAGCTCGTCGATGGTGCGGGCCTCGCGGCGGCAGGCCTCCACCACCTGCTCATCGGTGAGCACCCACTTGCGGGGCAGATCGCGGGCCTGAGCCGTCAGCTCGCGCCAGGAGGCCACCTCCCGGGCGGCCGACAACTGGCGGCGGTTGAGCTGCCCCACCCGCTTGAGCCGCTTGAAGCGGGAGGCGACATCGCAGACGTAGTTGGCTGGGTCGGACAGGGCGGCGAAATCGTTGTCGAGCCAATCGAGGCGCCCCTTCGCCTCGAGGCGCTCCCGCATGATGCGGTACATCTTCGGCAGGTAGATCACGTCATCGGCCGCGTAATCCAGCTGGGAGTCGGACAGGGGCCGGCGCGACCAGTCGGTGAACGAGTCGCTCTTCTTCAGGCTCACCCCGCACACACTGTGCACGAGGGGCCCGTAGCCGATCTGCTGGGTGTGGCCGAGCAGCGCCGCGGCCACCTGGGTGTCGAACACGGGGCTCGGCAGCACGCCGAGCTCGCGGTAGATGATCTCCAGATCCTGGCCGGCTGCATGGAAGAGCTTCACGATGGAGGGATCCTCCATGAGGGGCACGAGCACCGAGAGGTCCTCGATGGCGAAGGGGTCCACCACGGCCACCTCGGTGTCGGTGGCCAGCTGCAGTAGGCACAGGTTCGCGTAGTAGGTCTTCTCGCGCAAGAATTCCGTATCGACGGCCAGCACCGCCGAGGAGCGGGCGCGGCGGACGAAGGCCTCGAGGTTTTCTTGGTTCGCAATGTATTCCACGTCGGTCCTTGTTCCTTGGGGTCTGCGTTGTAGTACCATCCCATGATAGCAAAGGGAAAGGAATTGTGTGAAACTGCTCATCGTTAACAATCTGTCCTCGGGCTTCCGCGACGGTGCCATCTACGACTTCATGCGCGCCTTCAGCGAGGACGGCGACGAGATCTGCGTGCGCTGCACGAGCGGCTGCACCGATCTGGCCGGGTTCCTCCACGATGCCGAGGACTTCGACGCCGTCGTGGCCGCCGGCGGCGATGGCACCGTGGCCACCGCTGCCTACCTCTTGGCCGAGACGGGCATTCCCCTTCTGCCCTTCCCCGCCGGCACCGCGAACCTGCTGGCGCTGAACCTCGCCTCGCCGGCCGAGCCCCATGCCCTGGCGAAGCTCATGCGCGAGAGCCTGCTCATGGACTTCGACATCGGCGAGATCGAGCTGGCCGACGGCGAGCACTTCGGCTTCACCATGATCGCCGGGGCCGGCTACGACGCCACCATCATGCAGGGGGCCGAGGCCTCCAAGAAGCTCTTGGGACCCATGGCCTACTTCACCTCGGCCGTCGCCAACCCGGCCCCGCAATTCTCCCAAATCACGCTGACTATCGACGGCGAGACTGTCGAGACCCAGGGCGTGGGCGTGCTCGTGGTGAACTTCTCGAAGCTCCAGTTCGACATCTCCCTTATCCATGAGAACAAGCCCCGGGACGGCATGTTCGACATCGTGGTCATGAACACCCACGATGCCGTAGGGCTCATCCCCGCCCTGCTCAGCTGCATGCTCGACCGCGGCGGCGAGTTCCCCGCCCGGCCCGGGAGCCTGGAGGTGCACCGCGGGCGTGAGGTGACCGTGGTCGCCGACCCTCCCCTGGCCGTGCAGTTCGACGGCGAGGTGACCGGCACCACAACCCCCTTCACCGCCCGGATGCTTCCCGAGGCCGCCCGCTTCGTCGTGAGCGAAGAGTGCCTCGCCCTCTACGGAGAGGAGAGTGCCGAGCCCCTGCGCCTGGACGACTAGGATCGGCGGCCCCGGCCTCCCGGACCCCGCGGCCGCGCCACCGCCCGACCCCCGCAACCCCCTTCCGCAACCGATACCGAACGCAGAAGCGGCCCCGACAAACGTCGGGGCCGCTGTTCGTTGCGCGCTGGAAGATGAATCGGAGGCTACACGAGGCCCGGCGTGGTCACGAGCAGGTAGATGGACAGGCAGGCGGCCAGCACCATGATGGCGAGCACCACCTTGTCGAGCGTGCTCTGGAAGTACTTCTCGCCGCGCTCCCGCTTCCCCCAGATGTACATGACAACGCCGGGAACGTAGAGCAGGCACATGAGGATGACGCCGAGCACGCCGGCGGCCCAGGAGAGGAACAGGCTATAGACCACGCCCACGCATCCCAGGATGCGCCACAGGAGCAAAGGACCGCTCAGACGACCGCGGAAGGCCTCGGGCTCCTTGAAGGCCACCTTCGCGAAGTAGGCCGCCGACAGCAGATACGGCAGAAGAATCATGCCGGCCGAGAGCGTGTAGAAGAACTGGTAGGTGGAATCGGTGAACAGCCAGGTGATGAGGAAGAGCTCGATGATGATGTTCGTCACCACGAGGGTCACCACCGGGGCGCCCTTCTTGTTGGTCTTGGTGAAGGCCTTGATGAACACGCCCTCCTCGGCCGCCTCGAAGGGCGACTCGCTGGCCAGCACGGTATAGCCGAGCATGGCGCCGATGAGCGACAGGGACACAGCGAAGTTGATGAGGATGGCGCCCCAGTCGCCCACAGCCGCCTGCATCACGTAGGCCAGGGCCGGGTTCTCCAGCGTGGCCAGCTCCGAGAGGGGCATGACGCCCATGGAGAGGATGGAGACGGTCAGGTACAGGGCGAGCACGCAGCAGAAGGCGATGATGGTGGCCTTGCCCACGTCCTTGGCCTTCTTGGCGCGGCCGGAGATGGCCACGGCGCCCTCGATGCCGATGAACACCCAGATGGTGACCATCATGGCCGTCTGCACCTGATCGACGAAGGCCAGCGACGGGTCGGCGCCGGTCGTGAGGTTCGCGATGAAGATATCGGGGTTGAAGGCGCCGATGAAGATGATGGCGACGATGCCCACCAGCAGCGGCACGAACTTCGAGATGGTGATGACCGCGTTGATGAGGGTCACCTCGCTGATGCCGCGGCTCACGAGGAAGGCGTAGAACCAGATGATGCACGAGGCGCCGATGACGGCGTAGATGTTCGTGCCGTTGCCGAAGATGGGGAAGAAGTAGGACAGGGCCCCGAACAGCAGGGCCGAGAAGCTCACGGTGCACAGCAGAGCCGAGATCCAGTAGCCCCAGGCGCTGCTGAAGCCGAGGAAGTCGCCGAATCCCGTGGCAGCGTAGGTGTAGATGCCGCCCTTCAGATCGGGCTTCACGCGGGACAGCGCGAAGAACGTGAGGACGAGGCAGAGCACGCCGACGGCGGAGATGCCCCAGGCCGTGAGAATGGCCCAGCCGCTCGCGCCACCGGCCGCCGCATCGCCGGACAGCGAGAACACGCCGGCGCCGACGATGAGGGTGATAACGGTGGTGACCATGCGGAACAGGCCGATGCCGTTCGGATTGGTCACGCCATCCTGGGATTGGGGCGCCTCGGCCCCGGCGGATACCACTGCTTCCTTGCTCATGGTGATGCAGCTCCTTGATAGGGGTAATCAGCATTGCCATCCATAATACCCGACCCCTCTCGCCAAACGGCGGGGAATTTCCCTCCGAAACAGCTGCGTTACAAATTAGGCAGCGAAAGGTGCCCACGAGCCCATCCGAACAAAAAAGCCGGAGGCGCTGTGCCTCCGGCTTCTACATACATGGTGCGCGATACAAGATTTGAACTTGTGACCCCTACCGTGTCAAGGTAGTGCTCTCCCCCTGAGCTAATCGCGCATTCAGGGTGTGCTGCCCGTCTCCGTTGCAGCGAGTTAGTAGTTTAACAGAAATCACTGGGCTGTCAAAGGAAATTTGCGGCGAATTCTCAGCGGCCGTCCGTCTCCACAACTTCCCCAGCTTCCTCCCCCTCCTCCAACGCGGGGGCGGAAGGAGCGATCTTGTCGTAGTTCCACCCCTTCAGGTACGACGGCATCTTCCCCACATTGTAGCGGGCCCCGCAATGGGAACACGCTGCCACCGTGCCCTGCTTGGGGCGGAACATCCACACGAGCAGCCCGATGGTGGCCGCCGTGACGAGAACCGCCACCACGAGCAGCAGGTCCATCATGCCCGCCTCTGCCGGATCGCTCACGGCCATGGCGGCCAGGCCGCTGAGCACCCAGATGCCCGCCACGTAGATGGCGATGCCGGCCAACAGCACCGTGGCCACTCCCCGCGTCGGGAGCAAGCCCGTATACTGCGTGGCCTTCCGACCGCACTCGCGGCACTTCACCTGCTTCGTCTCCATGGGCCCTCCTCGCCCTCGGGCGCACTGCGCGTTGGATGATGGCAGCATAGCACAGCACGCCCCATCGCACAGCGTCATTTGTGCACCCGCACAACATGAGAACTGCGCGAGCGGGAACAGGACCTCCGGGCAAAAGAAAAGCTCCCCGCAGGGAGCTTGGAAGTTCTGGAGCGGACAACGGGATTCGAACCCGCGACCCTCACCTTGGCAAGGTGATGCTCTACCAGCTGAGCCATGTCCGCATTTGGTGCAAGGTTGGAGGCGACGCCCGGATTCGAACCGGGGGTGAAGGCTTTGCAGGCCTCTGCCTTACCACTTGGCCACGTCGCCATTTCCTTGGCGGCTGTCATTGAAAAGGCCGGTCAAACAAGTGCCTGACCGGCCTTCTGATGACAATGGAGCGGACAACGGGATTCGAACCCGCGACCCTCACCTTGGCAAGGTGATGCTC
>CANSQM010000017.1 GCA_947649205.1 uncultured Enterorhabdus sp. | reverse complement strand
CAAGGTTCCGCGGGCCTCGCCCGCCGCCGTCTCTCGCGAGCGGCGCAAGGAAGTACTTTACAGGTCGGCTCCGGTCTTGTCAAGAACTTTTTTCAAAATTCTTTCGGGGCCGTCCCCCGCCCGCGGCCCTGGGGCCCGGCGGCCGCGCCTTCCTCGAGCGCGGGTTGCATATGATACACCGTCCGGCGAATCGCGCAAGGGGGAATTTTGACTTTTTTGGAAAAACTAATTTCCGTGGCGGCCGTGACCGCCGTGGCCGCCACCACGGCCCTGATGCGAGCCGCTTCCAGAGGAAGTGCTGGAGGCCTCATCTCCCTCGCCTTCACTGTGGCAGGCATCGATGTGATCGCGCAGCTGGCGCATGGACATGGAGGCACAGTCCTCGAGCGTATAGGAGGGATCGAGCTCCATAAGCTCCTGGGCCGCTTGGTAGCGACCGACGCACAGGCCCGCCTCGGCCGCGGCGGCGCGCGTGTCGGCATCGGTGCGCTGGCAGGCGTGCTCGCAGGGCATAGAGGCCATGGCGGCATCGCTCTGGGCCACAAGATCTGAGCCCAAGCGGTCGTTCTCTGACACGACATTGATATCGATGAAGGCATCGGCGTCAGCATAGGAGATGAAAACCTCGCTGGCCATGAGGGCATCGATCGCATCCTTATAAGAGCGGTGCAGCACGGGCACCGCATCGAGCACCGTGCGACCGTCGTCGTTGAGAGCGTCGGCGCCGATGACCATGCCGAAGGGGTTGACGGTCAGCTCGATGGCCGGGTTCACGTCGATATCCACATAGGCCGAAGGCGTTTGATAAACCCCGTAGGCGCCGAAGGCTGCCAAGACGAGCAGCAGGCACGCTGCCAGCGCTGTCACGAAACGAGCGCGCGGACGGCGCCGGGGACGCAGAGACGCAGACGTTGCGGCTCCCCGAACCGGAGCCCCCGTCTCAGCCGGGAAAGGAGCGGAGAGCGGGGCCGGGGCCGCCGTCTCCGTCGGTTCGGCCGCCGAGGAAAGATTGGCACACGGCCGAGAAAAAGCAACCGGGCCGCCACTCTCCTGGCGCGCACGGGCCTCTTCGATGGCGGCGAGGGTGCGGGCGCGCACGGGGGCGGGAAGATGCTGGGAGTCGTAGGCTTCGCGCAGGCGCTGTTCGATATCGGTCATTGCAGAGCCTCCTTCAGCGTCTTCTTGCCGCGGGCGATCCAGCTGTAGACGGTGTTCACCGGGGCATCCATCATGGTGGCGATCTCAAGGGCCGTATAGCCCTCGTAAAGGGCGAGGTAGACGGGGGTGCGGGGCGGATCGTCAAGGTTGTTCATGGCATCGAGCACCTCGGCGATACGGGAATCGGGCTGGACAGCGGGGTCATGGGACACGGGAACATCGGCAGCGCAGTCCTCCGCCTCCAGCGAAGGCGCATCCCACGCGGCCCGTCGCTGCATATCGCGACAGGTATTGGTGGCGACGCGGATGAGCCATGCCTTGCGATGCTCCTCGTCGGAAAAGGCCTTTTCGTCAGCGAGGGCGTACTTCAGAAACGCATCCTGGAAGGCGTCTTCCGCATCGGCAGGGCGGCGCAAGGCATTCAGACAGACGCGCCAGACGGTATCGCCGTGGCGCGTCATGGTTTGCTCTATGTCGTCAGCGGGCCGCACCGATCAGGGGCAACCTAGCGCATGCATCCGTGACCGCGACCCTGACCGCCGCCATGGTGACCGCGACCGCCGGTGCCGTTCTCGTAGTTGTCACAGACGCCATTATCGTTGTCGTCCACGTAGCCACGACCGCCGCCGTTGCCGTTGCCGTTGCCAGCGCCATTACCGTTACCGGCACCACTACCGTAGTTATCACAGACACCATCGTTATCGGCATCGACGTAGCCGGGGCAGTTCGCGCCGTTGCCCGTGCAGTTGTCGCAGATGCCGTCGTCGTCAGCGTCGGCATAGCCGGGACAGGCGTTGGCACCGCGAGGGCAATCGCCGTAGTTGTCGCAGACACCGTTGCCGTCAGCATCGATGTAGTTGGGGCAGGCGCCCCCGGTGGCACCGCAGTTGTCGCACAGGCCATCGCCATCGGCATCGGCGTAGCCGCCGCAGACGCCGGCGTGATTCTCGGGATGGTGATAGCCATAGGCGCGGGAGGCATCCTGGCCCTCGGGAGCAGGCTGCGCCTCAGGCTCGGAATCCTCGTCCGCCGGAGCGGCCTTCTCAGCCTCGGCCGGGGCCTCGGGAGCCGGATTCGCCTTGGGCTGGACGGCCGGCTTGGTGGCCTGGGCCGGGGCAATCGGCTCAGCCGCAGGGCTCGGGGAGAGCGCAGCGAACGCCACCGCCGGCACGCACAGGGCCACAACGAGCGCGACGACAATAGCGAATGTAGACTTCTTCATGATGCAAATTCCTCCTTGAGTTCTCTTCCGTCTCTGCAAGTAACACGATTCAGCATTGCGAATCCTTGCAAGAAATTTGAAAAACTTTTCGGAACGTCCGCTGCCGGCGCGAGAACTCCTACACGAGGCGGACGAACTTGCGCTTGCCCACCTGGATGACGGCGCCTTCCAGCAGGGTCGGCTCCACGTTGTAGACCTTGGGGGCCAAAGCCTCGCCGTTGACCTTCACGCCGCCGCCGTCGATGAGGTTGCGGGCCTCGCTCACGCTGCCGGCGAGCCCCGCCTGGTGAATGAGGCGCGCCACGTAGACGAGGCCCTCGTCATTGGGGGTCAGGTCGGCGACGAACTCGGCGATGTCCTCGGGGACAGCATGCTGCTTGAACACGAGGTCGAAGGCGGCCTCGGCCTCTTCCGCCGCGAGATTGCCGTGGTAGGCGGCCACGATGTTGCGAGCCAGGGCACGCTTCACCTTGTTGGGGTGCAGCTCATCGGCCGCCAGTCCCGCCTCAATGGCGTCGATCTCATCGACGGACTCGGTGGAGGCCAGGCGGTAGTACTTCACCATGAGCTCGTCGGGGATGGACATGACCTTGCCGAACATGTCGGCCGGCTCGTCGGTGAGCCCGATGTAGTTGCCGTAGCTCTTCGACATCTTCTTCACGCCATCGGTGCCCTCCAGCAGCGGCAGGGTGAGGCAGACCTGGGGCTCCATGCCCATCTTCTCCATGAGCTCGCGGCCGGCCAGCAGGTTGAACAGCTGATCGGTGCCGCCCAGCTCCACATCGGCCTTGATGACCACGGAGTCGTAGGCCTGCATGACCGGGTAGAGGAACTCGTGCAGGCTGATGGACTGACCGGACGTGTAGCGGTTGTGGAAGTCGTCGCGCTCGAGGATGCGGGCCACGGTGAAGTTCGCCAGCAGCTTGAGCAGGGACTCCATGTTCAGGTCGAGGATCCACTCGGAGTTATAGCGCAGGACGGTCTTCTCGGGATCGAGGATCTTGAAGGCCTGATCCACGTAGGTCTGGGCGTTCTCCTTGATCTGGTCGCGGGAGAGCTGCGGGCGCGTGGAATTGCGGCCGGACGGGTCGCCGATGAGCGCGGTGCCGTCGCCGATGATGAGGGTGACCTGGTGACCCAGATCCTGGAACTGGCGCAGCTTGCGCAGGGGCACGGCGTGGCCGATGTGAATGTCGGGGGCCGTGGGATCCACGCCGAGCTTGATGTTCAGGGGCACGCCACGCTTGAGTTTCTCCAGAAGCGCGGCCTCGGGAACGATGTTCGCCGTACCGGACTTGATGATGTGCAGTTGTTCCTCAGGAGTAAGCATGAAGCACCCGCTTTTCAGTCTCTGTGTACCTATATAAGTGTAGGCATTCTAGCACAAGGGGAAATAAAGCGGCCCGGGGCGGGGACCCCGGGCCGCTGGCGTGGCACGGTAAGGAGCGGCTAGGAAACGCCGCGGTAGAGGTGACCCGAGGTGGTGTTGGGCATTTTCGCGATGGCGTTGCCGTCGTTTTGGGCCACGTGCAGGGCCCGGATGGCGCGGCCGACGGCGTGGGCGGTTTCCTCGGCGTTCATGAGGGTGGCGTCCACCATGAAGGCGGAGATGCCGGCGGCCATGAGCTCGGGCATGGACGAGGCCACGTCCAGTTCCACGGCGTTGTACAGATGGCTGCGGCCCATGGCGTCGGTGATGACGGGGAACTCGAAGCCCTTGCGATCTTTGAGGAAGTGGGGGCTCTTGCGGCGCGGGCAGACATCGCAGTCCTCGTTGCAGGGGCCCTGGCTCATGAGCATGCAGTGCTCGGTGACCATGAGCTCCTGGGCGCCGATGAGCAGCACGCCCAGCTCCAGCGGGGCATCGTGGGCGAGGTCCTCGATCTGGCGCAGGGTGAGTTCGGGCGAGAGCCACACGCGCTCGGCCCCGTACATCTCGCGCACCGTGCGCAGGGCCAGCTCGTTGGTGACGGGCACGTGGGCGCCGACGCTGATGAGCGCCCCCTCCTCGTTGGCCCGCTCCAGGGAGGCGAGGCTCTCGGCCATGAGCGGCTTGCCTCCATCGGCGTACTTCCACACGTCGTAGGCCACGGCGGCCTCGCGGGACAGACCGACGGCCTCGTGATCGACCACGGGCATGATGGGGATGCAGCCCTTGGGATAGCCGGCCTGCTCGGCGGCAGCGTTCTTCTGGCCGGCGATGACCGCCTCGCCCCGGCGGTAGTTGAGGGCCGGCACGTAGATGAGGTGCGCTCCGGCGCGCTTGGCGGCGCGGGCACAGGCGGGGTTGGTCACGGTGACGGCGATGCGACAGCCGGACGGATGGGCCGCGGGCGAGGGCTCGCGATCGGCCACCCGGGGCAGACGGCGATCGGCCCAGGGGGCGTTCAGGGCCGCAGCGAGATCATCGAGGGCCTGGGCCCGCACGCCGTGGAGGGCCGAAAAGCCAATGCCGACCCCATCGTCCATGTCCACCGTGAGGCGCACCAACTGGAAGGGGGTGTTGCCCAGACGATCGATGTGGGCCGCCACGTCGTCGAAGGAGACGGGGCGGGTGCGGGCCGTTTCCACCGGCGCGCCCTCGGCACTGCCCACGGGAGCTTCGGGAAGCGCCGAGAGACGGCGGGCGATAGCCGCTGTGGTGGCCAGACCGTCGGCCGTAGCGCTGTCGAGGGCCTCGATGAGGGAGTCATCGTCGATGAAGCCGACTTCCCGCAGGTCGGCCACGGTGGCGGGACGGAACTTCACGGTCAGGGGCTCGCCCACATGGAGCGTGGCCTCGCCCACGATGGGCACGCGCGGCTCGCGAGCGTCGTCGACGAAGGCGGCCTCGGCGCTGCGCACGCGGAAGACGCGGTCGCCGGCCTTCACCGTGCGCGTCTTGTTGTCGAGGGGAATGTGGTAGCGACCCTTCCGATCAGTGCGCACGGGGCCCAGGGTGGCCACGGCGTTGCCCTTGCGGGTCCAGAATTCCAGCACGTCGCCCTCGGCCAGGATCTGGGAAGCATTGAGGAAGGCCGCCCCCTCGCGTACCTCGTCCACGCGACCGAGGAACAGGCCGCGGTTGTTGGGGCGCTGGTAGCTCATGATGGCGTTGCCGCGCTCGCCTTCCAGATAGGCCGTGGTGAAGCCGCGGGAGAAGGCCTCGGTCAGGCGCGTGCGGTCGTCGTCGGTGACCGGCGCCGTGGGCACGGAGGCTTCGACCGCATCCTCGGCGGCATCTTCGGCCGCCCGGGCGGCCAGGGCGCTATCGAGGGCCTTGCGGTAGACGGCCACCACGGCGGCCACGTACTCGGGGGACTTCATGCGGCCCTCGATCTTGAGGGAGGCCACGCCAGCCTCCACCAGCTGGGGCACCATGTCCACCGTGCAGAGGTCCTGGGGCGAGAGCAGATGATCGCCCGGGGAGGGCAGGCTCTTCTGCAGCGCGCCGTTCTTCAGCTCGTAGGGCAGGCGGCAGGCCTGGGCGCACATGCCGCGATTGGCCGAGCGACCGCCGATCATGGAGGACATGAAGCACTGGCCGGAGTAGCACACGCAGAGCGCCCCGTGGGCGAAGACCTCCACCTCGATGCCCTCCTCGGCCGCGGCGGCGCACAGCAGCGCCACCTCGGGCAGCGAGAGCTCGCGGGCCAGGGTGATGCGCTCGGCACCCAGGCGGGCCGCCGCCCGCACACCGGCCAGGTTATGGGTGTTCATCTGGGTGGACAGGTGCAGCGACGCCTCGGGCAGCGTGCGGGTGATCTCGGCGGCCAGGCCGATGTCCTGCACGATGAAGCCATCGGCGCCGGCGCGGTAGGCCTGGCGCACGCATTCCAGCGCCGCATCCGCCTCACCCGGCAGGATCACCGTGTTCATGGTCACATAGACCGAAACGCCGCGCAGGTGCGCGTAGGCGCAGGCCTCCCGCAGCGTGTCGATGGTGAAGTTGTCGGCACCGCGTCGCGCATTGAAGGCCTCGAGCCCCAGGTACACCGCATCGGCCCCAGCCGCCACCGCCGCATGAAGCGCTGCCTCATTACCGGCAGGGGCGAGCAGTTCAACTTCTCTTCTTTCCACGCTCTTCTCCTTCTTTACTTACTTCAGAGGTTCGCCCAAGGAAGTCAGCGAGGCTCCGACAGGTGCCTGGATCTGCGCCGATGCGCGGCCGAGCAGCCTTCGGCTGTGAGGGAAAGCGCAGAGGTGCAGAGGCAGGTGCCTGTCGGAGCCGCAGCATCGGCCCGCTCCGCTTGACCCGCAAGGGCAAGCGGAACAGACTAGTCCTCGTTGAGCTTCAATGCCTCTTCATCGGCGGCCTTCAGGGCGTTGATGCCCTCGTTGTACTTGTCCTGCACCGACTTGATGCGGTCGTCGTAGGTGCTGAAATCGAAGGGGTGCTCCTCGGTGGCGCTGTCGATTTCCGTGTAGAGATCGACGTAGCCGTTGAGCGCGTCCTTGAGGGCGGTGCACCCATCGACGTAGCCCTTCTGGAGATCCTTCATGGCATCGGGGGTCTCGATGGCCGCCAGATCGTCGATGACCGCGAAGGCATCATCGGCCTTGGCGCGCATATTTACGGGATTGCCCTGGGCCACGGCCTCGTCGAAGCCGGCCAAGCGGCCGTTCAGATCCTCCATGACTCGATTCACCTGGGTCATGTAGGTGCGGTTGGCCTGCTGCTGGTCGGTGGCGCCGGTGTTCGGCGACATGCAGCCGGCCAAGAGACCGCCGGCCAAGATCACTCCGGCCAGAGCGGCCGTCATGCGTGCGATTGTCTTTCGGTTCATGGGTTCCACTCCCATCGGGCACCCGCGGGCGCCATCTCGTTTCGCAAAGGGCGCCGCCGATGTCGGCAGCGCCCTCTCAGATTCCATCATCCATCATAGCAGTCGCGGGACGGCCGCGAACCGCACCGTCACGGGATCGCAACAATTCCAAGGACGGCCGAGGCTCCTAGCCGGTCGCGCCGCTGCCATCGCCACCGGTGTCGGGCGGCGGGGTCGGATCGGGCGTGGGCTCGGGGTCGGGCGTCGGCGTGGGCTCGGGGTCGGGCGTGGGCGTCGGCGTGGGCTCGGGAGTCGGCGTGGGGGTAGGATCGGGCGTCGGCGTGGGCTCGACGGCATTGTCCCCCTCGCCCTCCGGGGCCTCGTCGGTCGGCTCCTCGGTTTCCTCCTCCTTCTCCTCGCCCTCGTCCTTATCCTTGTCCTTTTCCTTGCTGTAGTAGCCGCCGATATGATTCTCCTCGTCGCGGTAATCTTTCTTGTACTGGGGCTTGTCGGCCGTGAAGAACTTCTCGGTCTGGTCGGAGGAGATGACGCGGTCGATGAAATCGCCGAACACGCTGGCCGCCGTGGTGTGGGTGGACTCGGCCTCGGTGTAGTCGCTGCGGTCGCCGAGCCAGATGGCCACGGCGTACTGGGGCGTGATGCCGCAGAACCAGCTGTCCTTCTCATCGTCGGTGGTGCCGGTCTTGCCGCCGGCCTCCTGGCCGTTGGAGGGACGGGCCGCCTTGCCGGTGCCGTTGTCGATAACCACTTCCATGCAGTCGATGGCGGCGCGGGCCACTTCCTTGGAGAAGACGCGCTCGCCGGTGGGATCGGTGTTGTCCACGATGATGTTGCCGTTGCGATCCTCGATCTTCACGATGCACTCGGGATCGTAGTGGACGCCGCCGTTGGCCACCGTAGCGTAGGCATCGGCCATCTCCAGGGGCGTGACCGAGCCGATGCCGAGGGTGAGGCCGGCCACGGCGGGCATATCGGAGGTGATGCCCATGGACTTCGCCATTTCGATGACCTTGTCGACGCCGACCGAGAGGAGCAGGCGGATGAAGGCGGTGTTGGAGGAGACGCCGAAGGCGCTCTTGATGGTGCGGGTGCCGAAGTCGGCCTTGTTGACGTTGTGCACCGGCTGGCCACCCTCGAGCTCCACCTTGTAGCCGGCATCGATGAGCGTATCGGGGTCGATGCCCTCGTTGAGGGCCGCGAGCAGCGTGAACAGCTTGAAGGACGAGCCGGCCTGGCGGCCCGAGCCGCCCTCGCCCGTGGCCATGTTGACCTGGGAGCTCTCGTAGTCGTGGCCGCCCACCAGAGCGTCGATGTAGCCGTTATTGGGATCGACGACGGCCATGGCCACCTCGAAGGGCTCGCCGGCCTCTTCCTCCTTCTCAGCGGCGGCGGCATCGGCGGCCTCCTGCACCGAGATATCGAGGGTAGTGGTGACCTTCAAGCCGCCCTTGAACAACTCGGACGTGGAATAGGCGTACTTCCCGTTGGGATCGGTGAGCTGGTTACGCACGTAGCTCGTGAAGTAGGGATAGGCCACGATGCCGGTCATGGAGGGCTCCGAGGGGTTCAGCTCGATGGGCTCGGCCTTCACCGCCTCGGCCTCCTCGGCCGTGATGACGTTGTTGGACACCATGCGGTCGAGCACCGTGTTGCGGCGCTTCAGACAGTTCTCGGGATAGTCGATGGGGTTATTGTAGGTGGGCGACTGGGGAATGCCCACGAGCGTGGCCGCCTCGTTCAGCGTGAGATCCTTCGCATCCTTGGAGAAGTAGCGCTCGGCAGCGGCCTCGATGCCGTAGGCGCCGGAACCGTAGTTGATGGTGTTCAGATACATGAGGAGGATCTCGTCTTTGGCGTACTGCTCCTCGAGCTTCTGGGAGATGTACATCTCGCGGATCTTGCGCTTGAAGGAGATGTCGCGCATCTCATCGGACAGGATGGTGTTGCGCACGAACTGCTGCGTGATGGTGGAGGCGCCCTCCAACGCGCCGCCCATGAGGTTGTTCACGAGGGCGCGGGCCACACCGAGATAGTCAACGCCGGCGTGGCTGTAGAAGCGCTCGTCCTCGGTGGCTACCGTGCCCTTGAGCACATACTCGCTGACCTGGTCCAGCGTGACGGGATCACGGTTCTCCAGCTGGAACTCGGCGAGCAGGGTGGTGCCGTCGGATGCGTAGACGTAGGTGGGCTGGGCCGAGTTGTAGGCATCGGCGTTCTGGTAGTCGGGAAGGTCCTCCAGCCAGGAGTTGCACAGGGTGTACACCCCGAATACGGCAGCGGCGATGGCCAGCACGATTACCGATATGATACCGAGGATCGGCGCCTTCTTGTTCTTCGTCCGAGTGCCGTTGCGGCGCTTCATTGCACGTGAACCCACGAAATACCTCCATCGTTATAGGTGATCGCCATTTTAGCATCGCGGAAGTACGGCCACGAGTTCGGCACATCCTCTCGGGAAAAAGCACAGAGGCCCGTTCGCGAGGGCAGACGGGCCCGCCAGGGCAAGGGGCGAGAGCGCGGCCATATCCCCCATGCCGTGGGTGGGGCGGGTGGGGTCGAAGTAGTAGCCGACCTCGGTGTAGGAAGCGCCGGCCGCCTCCATGGCGAAGAGGTAAGCCCCCGTCAGTACGACGTTGACCGCCGAGGCGATGAGCGCGGGCATCTGGGCCCGTCGGCCCTCACCGGCCAGCGCCGCCACGCCCTGAGTGCCGAAGAGCCCGGCCGACCACGCCACAAACGTGGTGAACAGAATCAGGGGCCATTGCAGTTCCATACTTACTCCTCTCCCTGCCACGTCATATCGCGCAGGATATAGGCGCACGACGGGCCGTTGCCGACTTGGGGCAGGTGATAGACCTGACTCTCGTCGAAATCGCGGACACACTCCAACATGGACACGCGAGCATTGTGCACGTCGTCGTAGGTGGCCTCGTACTCGAGCACGCGGCCCGGCGCCACAAACGATTCGTAGCCAGCCTCCAGATCGCCGAAGAAGCGGGCGCGGGCACCGCACTGGGCCACGCACTGGGGCAGCTCGCCCTGGGCAGTCTGCTGCTCGCAGAGCGTGCACTTCTCCACGACGCGCTCCTCCTCGTTGAGGTAGCGCACGCCGTAGGGGCAGGCCATGGCGCAGAACTGGCAGCCGATGCACTTGCTCTTGTCGATCTGCACGGTGCCGTCGGCGAGCACGTGGGAGGCGCCGGTGGGGCACACGGATACGCAGGCGGGGTTCTGGCAATGCTGGCAGGTCACGGGAAGGAAGTACATTTCCACATCGGGCACGGTCGCCCCCTCGTAGGCGGGGTTCGGGCCGATTCTCAGCACCTTGTTCCAGAAATTGCCGATGGGCACGTTGTTCACAGCCTTGCAGGCCACTGAGCAGGACAGGCAGCCGACGCACTTGTTCAAGTCGGTGATGATGGCGTACCGGGTCATAGCCTACTCCCTCCCCTCGTAGGTCGGTAGCCACTCGCGCAGGCGCGGATCGGAGGCGTCGCAGATGCAGGGCGTTCCGTCCGTATCGCACGGGCAGGGGTTCCCGAAGGGCGAGTTCTCCGGCGTGGCCTTGTACACTTTCACGGGATAGGCGCGCAGCTGGGACGAGCCGGTGAAGGGGTCTTGGGCCTCTTTATCCACCAGCGCGTTGATGCTGACCAGATCCCAGCCGTGGGTGGGGGCGGACAGCTCCGGCAGCCACCAGTTATGCTCGGTGTTGATGATGCCCGGTTTGATGCCATGGTACAAATCGGCCACCTGGCGCACCTTGCCGTCCTTCGATTCGATCCATACCCAGTCGCCCTGGCTGATGCCGAGGGCGTCGGCGTCGGCGGGATTGATCTCCATGCGCGGCGCCGGCCACTGCTCGCGGCACCAGGGCAGCTGGCGATGCTCGGAATGGAAGTACACCGGATTGCGGCGGCCCGTCGTCATATTGAACGGGTATTCCTCCATGAGCTCGGGAGTGCTCACCGGCGAGAGCGGCGGCTCCTTGTACTCGGGGAAGCAGATCTCCGAGGGCGCGTAGTCCTTGAGGCGCTCCGGCAGGCCCCGGGTCTCCGGACTCAGGTAGGTCTCCATGATGGTAGACCAGATCTCCATCTTCATGCAGGGCACGGGCATGCCGGGCATATGGTCGCCTTCCACGTACTGCATGCCGTCCACCTGGCGCAGCTCGCCGGTGAGATACCGCTTGTAGGTGCCCCATACCTCCGGATAATCATCCTTGGCACGGAACCAGCCCTGCTCGGCGAACTTCTCGAGAAACTCCTCGCCGGTCATGCCGGTGCCCTTCACGCAGTAGTCCATGTAGCGCGTGACCGGGCCCCAGGCGTCGCCCGTTTCGGGGTTGTAGAGGGGCTTGCCGGCCTCCTTGTACCACAGAGCCGCCGCCTCCACTTCGAACATCGCCTCACCGGGAGGGGCGATGCAGTTCACGTTGGCGCCGTAGGCCCCGTGGGCGCCCTGGGAGATGCGGGCGAAGCCGGGGATTTCCAGCCAATGCTGGGCCGGCAGCTTGATGTCGGCCATCTCGGTCATGGGATGGTGCCACAGATCCATGTCCACGAAGAAGTCCATGGACTTCAGGGCCTCCCAGGCGTAGGTGGCGTTGGACTGGTTCATGAAGTCGCCCGTGACGGCGATGCAGCCGCGAATGGGATAGGGCTTGCCCTCCAGGGCGGCCACCCAGCAGCTCTTGGCGTCGGTGCGGGCCGTCCAGCGGGTCAGGGGGAACTCCTCGGCGCAGGCGATGTTGGCCTTCTTGTCGAACACCTCCACGAACTCGAGGGGCTTCTCTTTGGGGCGCTCGTTGTTCGCCGGCACAGCCACACCGCCGGCATCCACCGGCACGCGGGTCATGCCCCGGTTGCCCGCCGGGGCGTCGTAGGCCCCCACCATGGCCGACAGGATGCCGAGGGCGCGGAAGTTCTGGAGAGAGTTGCCGCACTGCTCGGGGGCCAGCTGGTAGTGCAGGCCGCCGTTGGCGAAGCGGGGGTCGAAGCGCTGGCCGGCCCAGGCCTCCACAGCCGCCTCGATGAGAGCCGGATCCACATCGCAGATCTCGGCGGTGTACTCGGGGGTGTACTTGGAGACCACGTCGTCCCAGTACTTCTGCCAGACGGACTTCACCTTCACGGTGCGACCGTCCTTCAGGGTCACCTCGCCCTCGTACCACAGCTCCGGCTCGCGGTCGATCTCGAACTGCACCGGATCGGGAATGCGGCCGGACACATCGCCGTCGCTGCCGTCGCCGCGTATGTCGCCGGAGGGGCGCACGTAGTCGGTGAAGGTAGTGGGACGGTGGTGTTCCCGCTCCCCTTCCCACAGGCCGACAGACTCATCGGCATCGAAGTAGGTCAGGCAGTTATTGAGGCTGTCCCACACCATGAAGCGGGACACCGAGCCGCCCTCCACCAGATCGCACTCGCGCAAAAGGCGCGTCTTCACATCGAGGCCGTTGCCCTTGGTGAACTTGCCGGTATGGAAGGGCTGGTCGTTGATGTCCAGCTCCTCGCAGTACAGGAAGGGGCCGTTGGACCAGCGGGTGCAGAACTCGTGATCCTCCCAGCCGTTCTTCATGACCAGGTGGGTCCAGCCGAGCGCCATGGCCCCGTCGGTGCCGGGGCGCAGGGCCAGATGGATGTCGGCCTCGTGGCCCTCGTTGTTGATGCGGGGGTCGATGAGGATGTAGGTCTCGCAGCGGGCAATGGTCTCGGAGATGGTGCGGCACGTGTCGTCGTAGTTGGAAAGCGACGGGGAAGTGCCCCACTGGACGTAGACCTTCGGGAAGCCCACGGTCTCGTTGAAGAAGATGCCGTTCTCAATGGTGAGCGAGCCGGCATCGCGGCGGATGCCCTTGCAGATCTGGGCGGCGCCGTGACCGTTGACGGAGCCGTAAAGGCCCCCGAGGCGCCCGGCGCCCATGCCCCAGAAACGAGACGTGCCCGTCATAGTCATGATGGATTCGCCGCCGTAGCGCTCCTGAATCTCGGTGAACTTCTGATGGGCCGTCTTGATGGCCTCGTCCCAACTGATGCGCACCCAGCCGGGGTCATCGCCCTTGGGGTTGGTGCGCTTCAGAGGGTAGAGCAGCCGGTCGGGGTGATAGGCGGCCTGGATGGACGCCTGGGATTTCGTGCAGCAGTTGCCGTTGGACTGATAGGCCGACTCGTCGCCCTCGATCTTGATGGCCCGGCCGTCGCGCACGGTCACCCACACGCCGCATTCCATCTTGCCGCAGCCGCGGCAGGCGGTGCGCACGCGCTTCACCTCGCCCATGGGGGCTCCCTCGCCGGTATCCGCCAAAGCGCTCCCCGCCTTCAGCGCAGGCCCCGCGAGCGCCGCCGCGCCCGCGACGACGGCCGAGAGCTTCATGAAGCCGCGCCGGGTGGTGTTCAGTTTCCTTCGCATTCCCTCTCCTCTCTCTTGGATGGTTGCCTCGAAGCGAAACACAGTCCCCACCTTAGGGAACCGGAACACCGGGCACATCCGCCGCGCGGCTGAAATTGAGAGGGAGAGAGGGGGAAGGGGCGGCGAAATTTCCTCATACCCGAGTATGATATTTTCAATGACCTGGGGTTATGCCCGGACTGTCCCCAGACATGAATCCTCCCATCCGATACAATTGCGGGACAGGCAGTGGCAACGGAGAGGGGATGCTCGTGCGCGCGGTACCGGTGAGACAACTCGTGAACGAGCTTTCCGCATCGGTGCCGGGCACCTCCATCGCATCCATCGGCCTGGCCCTGGCGCTCTACACCTACGAGATCCACCGGATGTCGTCGCTGCGCAACGTGGAGGCCGGCGAGATCACGGCCATCATACCCGCGTTAATCTCCCTGGGGGCCTTGGTCGGAATCGCTCTGGTCTACCACCAGCGTCCGTTCTTCCGTCTGCACCGTCACCCGTGGACGGGGTTTTCCATAGCCGGTGCGCTGACTCTGACCATCTTCCTGCTCTCCGGAGCCGCCGTCCCGCTCTCCCCCGCAGTGTGGCTGCTCCTCCGCACTATCCAGCGCATCGGGGAGCTGTATTTGCTGCTGTGCTGGGCCGAAGTGCTCACCGTGCTTCCCGGCCGCGCCTTCGCGGTGCTCGTCGCCCTCTCGCTGCTGTTCTTGGGCCTGTTCAATGGCCTGTCGGGGCTCTTCAAACAGAACGCCGTGCTCATGCTCATCGCCCTCGTGCCCCTGCTTTCGGCCGCCTGCCTCTACTGGTTCAAGGACAAGCGCGCCTCTTTCGACGCCGACCCGGCCCCTTTGGGCGCCGCCGGGCCCGCAGGCGCCTTCGACACTTCCCTCTGGCCCTCGGGCACAGGCGCCGGCACTCAGCGCAGCGCCGTGCTGCTCTTCCTCGCCCCGCTCGTCGGCTATCCCTTCGTGTTCGGCCATATCCACTATGCCTGGCTGCCCTCCCAAGATGGCGACTCGGTCTCCCTGGCCATCCAGCTGGGGACCGCGGCGGGCACGGCCGCGGCAGGGGCGGCCCTTTTGCTCCTCATCGCCTACTTCTGGGGGCGCCGAAAGATCGACCTGTACAACCTGCTGATACTGCCCCCGCTCGGCATCGCCCTCTACCTGACGAGCCTCCTGCACGAGCAATGGGTGTTCCTTTACGTCATTCCCTTGAACGTATGCCAGAAGATGGTGCTGTTCCTGGCCATGCTCACGCCCTACCTGATTCCCGCCAAGCGGTCGCCCCTGTGCACCTGGTGCGCCGCCTTCGCCCTGTACACCTTCGGGAAGATGCTCTCCACCTCGGTGTCGAGCGAGCTGGACAATACGCTATACGCTCTATTCGTCATCGTGTTCATCCTCGTGCTGGCGACGAGCAGCGTCGCCGGCGTGGTGCTCGACGACAACGCCCTGAGCCGCGAGGGGCGATCGGCCGACGGAGCGGACAGGGCGCCCGAAGAGACTAATTCCCCGGGCGGCGCCCCCTCGGTCGAGAACGGCGAGCTGGCCGTCATCTGCGATGCCCTCGCCCGGGACTATCGCCTCACCCGACGGGAGGGCGAGATCCTGCGGCTGCTCGCCGAGGGCATGACGGCCTCGGCCATTGCCGAGACCCTCGTCGTGAGCACCTCAACGGCCAAGACCCACATGCGCAATATCTATCTGAAATTGGACGTGCACACTCACAGCGAGCTTCTGCTGCTCGTGCACCGCACGGCGACGCGCAGCTAGGCCCGCACCTTCTCGGCGCGCTGGGCCTGGAGCCAGTCCACCAACGCGGGAATGCCCTCGCCGGTGCGGGCGGAGGTGACGAAGACGTCGAGGGCCGGGTTCAGCAGGCGGGCGTGCTCGGTGAGGCGCTCCATGTCGAAGTCCTCGTTCAGGGGCAGGTAGTCGCACTTGGTGACGATGAGGGCGTCCACGGCGGCGAACATGGGCGGGTACTTCATGACCTTGTCCCAGCCCTCGGGGACGGAGAGCAGCATGACGCGGGTGTGGGCCCCGGTGTCGAAGTCGGCCGGGCACACGAGGTTGCCGATGTTCTCCAGGAACAGGTAGTCGCAAGGGGTCTCGCCGAAGGCGGCGAAGGCGCGCTCCACCATGCCCATCTCCACGTGGCACACGCCGCGGGTGTTCAGCTCCACCGAGGCCACGCCGGCCTCCTTGATCTTGAGGGCATCCACGTCGGACTCGAGATCGGCCTCGATGACGGCGAGGTCTTCCACGCCCCGGCGGCGCAGCTCGGCGATGATGGCCAGCAGGATGGTGGTCTTGCCGGCGCCTGGGGAGGCCATGACATCCACGAAGAACGTGCCCTCGGCGGCCCGGGCCGCGCGGAAGGCGTCGGCGGCCTCGTCGTTGGCGGCCAGGATGTTCTGCTTCACTTCGATGATGCGTCGCTGCTCCATGGGGTTCTCCTTCGTTGGGGCGTGGCAATCCCGCTCGCGCGGGGCCGGCGCGCCCGTTCTCGGCTCCTTATGCTGAGGGCCATCATACCCCATGGGAGCCGCCGCCGCGCCGATCGCCTCTCCTTCATGCGCGATCGGCATGGCCAATGCAAAAGGAGCATCGGCAGAAGCGCCCCTGACGCAAGGAGCCCGCACCGCCTTGGCACAAGAGGCGATGCGGGCCCGAAAGATACGCGCCCGACCGGAACCGGGACGCGATATCGGCAACAAGAGAGAGCGAGCCTTGGCGCGCAGGCCAACGCCGCACGGGCCTCTACAGACGCGCCCTATCGGCGGCAAGGCCCTGTTTGACCTCTTCCAGCTGCACCCGCACCGCGTCGGGGGCCGTGCCGCCGTAGGTGGTACGGGCGGCCACGATGGCCTCCAGGTTCAGGCAGCCGGCGATATCGGCCTCGAACAGGTCGCTTTCGGCCTTGAAGTCCTCCAGCGTGAGATCTTCCAAGTCGCAGCCGCGCTGATCGCACAGCAGCACCAGGTGTCCCACCACCTCGTGGGCCCGGCGGAAGGGCATGCCCTTCTTCGCCAGGTAGTCGGCCACATCGGTGGCGGCCAGGTAGCCCTTCTGGGCTTGGGCCATCATGGCTTCAGGATGCACGGTCATGGTGGCCACCATGCCGGCGGCGCACCGGTAGCAGTCCTCCAGGGTATCGGCGGCGTCCATGGCGCCTTCCTTGTCCTCCTGGAGGTCCTTGTTGTAGGCCAAGGGCAGCGATTTCAGCGTCATCATGAGGGCCATGAGGTCGCCTACCACCCGGCCCGACTTGCCGCGGATGAGCTCGGCGAAATCGGGGTTCTTCTTCTGGGGCATGATGGAGGAGCCCGTGGCGTAGCTATCGGCCAGGGTGATGAACCCGAACTCGCTCGTGGACCACAGGATGAGCTCCTCGCAGAGGCGCGACAGGTGCAGGCACGACACGCTGCAGGCGTAGATGAGATCGAGCAGGAAATCGCGGTCGGACACGGCGTCGAGCGAGTTGGGAATGGGATGGGCGAAGCCGAGGGCCGCCGTGGTGGCGAAGCGGTCGAGGGGATAGGTGGTGCCCGCCAAAGCTGCCGCGCCAAGCGGGCTCGCGTCGGCCGCCTTCCGCGCTGCGGCCAGGCGCTCGAAGTCGCGGGCAAGCATCCAAGCGTAGGCGAGCACATGATGGGGCAGCAGCACCGGCTGGGCGTGCTGGAGGTGGGTATAGCCGGGCAGGATCACATCGAAGTGCTTCTCGGCCGCTTCCACCAAAGCCTCGCGCAGGGCCAGGTTCGCGGCCATGAGGTCGCCCACCCGCTCCTTGGCGTAGAGCCGCGTGTCGGTGACCACCTGGTCGTTGCGGGACCGCCCCGTGTGCAGCCGCGCCCCGGCATCGCCGATGCGCGCCGTGAGCTCCGACTCGATGGCCATGTGGATATCCTCGCTCTGCTGCACGTCGAAGGCGACGGCGCCGGATTCGATATCGGCCTTGATGGCAGCCAGGCCCTCAGTGATGGCCGCCGCGTCCTCGACGCTGATGATGCCCTGGGCCGCGAGCATCTGCCCGTGGGCCACCGACCCGGCGACGTCCTGGGCGTACAGCTTCTCGTCCACGGGTAGCGATGCCCCGAACTGCTGGGTGAAGGCATCGGCGCCTTCGGTGAATCTTCCCGACCAGAGCGCCATTACGCACACACCTTCCCCGCGTCGTGCAGGATATCTTCGGCCTCGTCCACCACGGCCCGACAAGCGGCGTTGGTAGCATCTACGTCGGCGAAGGCGGGCATGCGGGCGTCGTTGGCGAGCCGATTCTCGGCCCATACCTTGCAGGACAGGCCGTGGATATCGATGAAGCCCTTGGCGGCCTGATGATCGAAGGCGTCATCGGCGTCGTAGGTGGCCAGGCCGAAGTCGTAGAGCGAGAACGGGCTCTTGCGCCCCACCACCGTGCAGCTGCCCTTGTACAGCTTCACCTTCACCGTACCCGTCACGCACTGCTGGGTATGGCCGAGGAAGGCATCGAGGGCCTCCTTGAGCGGCGAGAACCACAGGCCGTTGTACACCTGTTCCGCCCAGGTCTGCTCCAGGGCCAGCTTCTGATGCAGCACGCCCCGCTCCAGGCACAGGTCCTCCAGGGCCTTGTGGGCCTGGATGAGGGTCAGAGCGCCGGGCACCTCGTAGCACTCGCGGCTCTTCACGCCCACGAGCCGGTTCTCGATCATGTCGATGCGGCCGAAGCCATGGGCGCCGGCGATCTCGTTCAGGGCGTAGATGACGTCGAGAAGGGACAGGGGCTTTCCGTCGAGCGCACAGGGAATGCCCTGTTCGAAGGTGATTTCCACGTAGGCGGGCGCATCGGGGGCGCTGACAGGGTCGGCGGTCATGGTGTAGATATCGGCGGGCGGCTCGCACCAGGGGTCTTCCAGCACGCCGCATTCGATGGCCCTCCCCCACAGGTTGTCATCGATGGAATAGGGCGCCGCAGCGGTGGCCTTCACCGGCACGCCGTGGGCCGCGGCCCAGGCGATCTCATCAGCCCGGCAGCCCAGATCCCAGTCGCGCACCGGCGAGAGAATCTTCAGGGAGGGATCCAGCATGAGCACCGAGGACTCAAAGCGCACCTGATCGTTGCCCTTGCCGGTGCAGCCATGGGCCACGTACTTGGCCCCGAAAGCATGGGCCACGGCCACGAGGTGCTTGGCAATGAGGGGGCGCGACAGGGCGCTCACAAGCGGGTACTTGTTCTCGTACAGGGCATTGGCCGCCAGGGCGCAGGTCAGGTACTCGTTGGCGAAGGTCTCCCGCATGTCGATGACCGCGCAGCCGATGGCGCCGGTGGCCAGGGCCTTGGCCTTCACCGCCTCCAGGCCGTCGTGCTCCTGGCCCAGATCGCCCACCACGGCGATGACGTCGAGGTCGTATTCCTCCTGAAGCCACTTGATGCACACCGACGTGTCCAGGCCGCCGGAATAGGCGAGCACCACCCGCTCTTTCTCGCCCGGGGCGGGTTGAGCTGTGATGTGCAGGGCATCGTGGAGGGACGAGGGGGCGTTGCTGGAGGACGGAGCGGAGGTGTTGCTAGTCATGATCGGCCTTTCTTGTGAGATGGGTATGCAACGGCACTGCCCGGCTCGCAAAGGCGCGATTCAAGAATGGAATGGCAAAGGGATACACCACGGCAATCTCGCGGACCCGGACGGGCCGCTTGCGGTCCGCCGGAAACGATGACGGACCGAGGGGGCGCACAGGCCCCGCAGTTCGTCTGCGTTACGCGCGTCGGCGTCGCAGACCGCGGCTACGTCGGCGTCGGTCGGCGCCGGCCGTGGTGAAGAGGGAGAGGGAGGCAGGACGCAGCACAGCCGCGGCGCTGGCGCCGGCGGCTGTTTCGCTCTGAGCTGCTGCGTGCATCATGAACCTGTTCCTCTCATAGGTGCGCGACCATCCGAGTTATGGAGCCCGTGGCCCCTGGCCGTGCAACTGGCGGCTATTATGCCCCAATTCCTGAGCCGTCAACCCAGAATTAGGAAAAATATGGGGAAACGGCGCAAATTCATTGTGCAGAATGCTGTGCACTTGCACAAAAAATTATGGCTTTTACCTGGCCTCTTGCCCAGACAAAAAGAAATGCGGCCCTGCTTTTTGTGCAGTGCCGCATTCCAGAATACCAAACTGTACAGGTTTTACAGCAGCGCGCCCAGCTTGTCGACGAGTACGTCCACATCTTCCTTGGAGCAGATGAGCGGGGGCAGGAAGCGCAGGGTGGCCGGGCCCGTGGCGTTCAGAACCAGACCCGCCTCCAGGCCCGCGGCGACGATATCGGGGGCGGCCGGGGCCTCGTGGGTCAGATCGATGCCGTTCATGAGCCCGAAGCCGCGCACCTCCTGCACGTGGGGCAGCGCTGCCAGGCGCTCGCGCATATAGGCGCCCACCTCCTGGATACGGGCCGCCGTGCCCGGGGCCAGCAGCGTGGAGAGCGTGACATGGGCCGCAGCCATGGCGATGTTCGAGCCGCCGAAGGTGGTGCCGTGATCGCCCGGGGCGAAGGTGTCGGCGATAGAGGCGCGGGCCGCGCAAGCGCCGGCTACGATGCCGGAGGCGATGCCCTTGGCCATGGTGACGATATCGGGCAGCACATCGAAGTTCTGGAAGCCGAAGGGCACGCCCGTGCGGAAGATGCCGCTTTGAACCTCGTCGCAGATCATGAGCGCCCCGTGCTCGGCCGTGAGCCGGCGGATGGCACCGATGAACTCCTCCGTGCAGGGATGCACGCCGCTCTCGCCCTGGATGCACTCGATCATGACGGCACAGATGCGATCGCCCTGGGTTTCGAACAGGCGCTCCAGGGCCTCCACGTCGTTGATGGGCGTGGCGGTGAAGCCGGCGGGCAGGGGCTGGAAGGCCTCCTGCTTGGCGGGCTGGGCCGTGGCAGCCAGGGTGGCCAGGGTGCGGCCGTGGAAGCTCTTGGCCAAGGTGACGATGAGGCGGGGCGCGAGCTCGGCATCCTTCCCCGCGGCCTCGGTGCGACGGCGAGCCACGAGCCGGGCCAGCTTGATGGCGCATTCGTTGGCCTCGGCGCCGGAGTTCGCGAAGAAGGTCTTCCACACTTCAGGGTGCGCCGTGTCCACCCCGGTATTCAGCATGCTCGACAGCAGCTGGGCCACTTCTCCGCGGTGCTCGATATAGTAGTAGTTGCTCACGTGGATGAGCCGGGCGGCCTGGTCGCTCACGGCGGCCACGATGGCCGGATGGCAGTGGCCGAGGCTGCACACGCCGATACCGGAGAGGAAGTCGAGGTATTCCTTCCCCGCATCGTCGATGAGGGTCATGCCGCGGCCCTCCACGAATTCCACGGGCTTGCGGGCGAAGGTGCCCATGACGTATTCGGATTCCAGGGCCATTTCTCGGGCGAGGGTCATAAGAGGCTCCTAACGGTTCTCGATGAGCTTGGCGGCGAACTTGCCGACCGGGGACAAGTTCAGGCATTGGGACGAGGCCAGGCCGGTGACCATGGTGCCCATGCCGGAGTCGGTGAGCATTTCCAGCAGCAGGGCATGGGGCACCTTGCCGTTGATGATATGGGCGCCGTTCACGCCGGATTCCAGGGCGCGCACACAGCTCGCGAGCTTGGGAATCATGCCCGAGGCCAGCTTGTCGCCGCGGATCATGGCCTCGGCTTCCCCGAGCGACATCTCGGCGATGAGCGAGGCCGGGTCGGGGTAGTTCTCGTAGAGGCCGTCCACGTCGGTGAGGAAGATGATCTTGTGGGCGCCGATGGCCGCGGCGATGTAGCCGGCGGCGATGTCGGCGTTCACGTTGTAGCAGCCGCCGTCCTCGCCGATGGCGATAGAGGCGATGATGGGAATGTAGTCGTCGGCCACCAAGTCCTCGATGAGGGGCGTGTTGATGCGGGTGATCTTCCCCACGCGCCCAAGGGCCGGGCTGGCCTGCTCGGCCACGATGACGCCGGCGTCGGTGCCGGAGATGCCCACGCCCATGTTGCCGTGGGCGTTCATGGCCTCCACGAGCTGCTGGTTCACTTCCCCGGTGAGCACCATGCGCACGAGATTCATGGCCTCCTCGGTGGTGACGCGCTGGCCATCGACGAATTCCACGGGGATGTCGAACTGGTCGAACACGCGGTTGATGGCCTTGCCGCCGCCGTGGACGAGCACCGGGTTGATGCCGATGATCTTCAGCAGCACGATGTCGGCCATGACCTCGGCGGCCAGCTCGGGGTTCTCCATGGCCGAGCCGCCGTACTTGATGACGATGGTCTTGCCCGTGACCTGCTTGATCCAGGGCATGGCCTCGTAGAGGATTTCGCCAGCCGTGGTAGACGGCCCGTCGGCGCGAACTTGCTGGGCGTACTTCATGAGCGGTAGTCTCCATTGATCGTCACGTACTCGTGGGAGAAGTCGCAGGTCCACATGACCGCCGACTCCTCGCCCGCATGCAGGTCCACGTCGATGGCGACTTCGGGCTCCTCGAAGCGGCGCAGGGCCTCTTCCTCGTCGAAGTCCACCACGAGCCCGGCGCGGCACACGGGCAGTCCCAGTATATCGATATCCACGGCCTCCTGGTCGAAACGGGCCCCGGAACGTCCGAGGGCGGCGGCCACACGACCCCAGTTGGCGTCATGGCCGTATACGGCCGTTTTCACGAGGGGGGAATTGGCCACGGTGCGGGCGGCCGCGTCGGCATCGTCGGCCGTGGCGGCTCCGCGCACGGTGACGGTGATGAGGCGCGTGGCCCCCTCGCCGTCGGCGGCCATGGCGCGAGCGAGCGTGATCGTGAGCTCGTCGAGAGCTTCCTGGAAGGCGGCGAAGGCCGGGGTGCCCGGGGTGAAGGTCGGGCCGCTCGGGGCCGCCGCACCCGAGGCCAGGGCGAAGCAGGTGTCGTTAGTGGAGGTATCGGAATCCACGGTGACCTTGTTGAAACTGCGGTTCACCGAGGCGGTGAGGGCCGCTGACAGGTCGGGCGGCGTGAGGGGCACATCGGTGGTGATGACGGCGATCATAGTGGCCATGTTCGGCATGATCATGCCGGCCCCCTTGGCCATGCCGCCCACGGTGAACGTGGCGCCCGGATATCCGATGGCATCACCCGAGAAGGTGACGGCGCCGTGCTTGGGGCGGGTGTCGGTGGTCATGATGGCCCGGGCCGCCGCGAGGCCCTGGACCGCGCGGGCCTCGGGCCCCTCGGCCGTGGCCAGGGCCGCCAGAGCCGCGGGCACGCCCGTGGCGAAGGGCTCCAGGCGCAGATGCTGGCCGATGACGCCCGTGGAGGCCACGAGCACCTCGTCGGCCGGGCAGCCCACAGCCTCGCCCACCAGCTCGCAGGTCTCGCGGGCCGCTTCCAGGCCGCGCTCGCCCGTGGCGGCGTTGGCGATACCCGAGTTGATGACCACGGCCCGGGCGCAGCCGTAGGCCGGCGCTCCAGGGCCGCCCTCGTCCAGGTGCTCGCGGGACACGCGCACCGGGGCGGCGCAGAACACGTTGGTGGTGAAGGTGGCCGCCGCCGCGCAGGGCTCGTCGGCCACGACAAGGGCCATGTCGAGCCGCTCGGGGTCGGGGCGGAAGCCCGCGTGGGTGCCGATGGCGCCAAAACCGAGGGCGCTGGCGGCACTGCCTGCGGGGTGATAGGTGAAGGTGGTCTCTGCCATGGGATTCGCTCCTTAGACGGGGTTGGCGATCTCTTCCAAACCGGTAGTTTCGGGCAGGCCGAACACGATGTTGGCGCACTGCACGCCCTGGCCGGCGGCACCCTTGCCCAGGTTATCGATGGCGCCCGTAGCCACGATGAGACCCGCGGGGTGCACGGCCACGCCCACCTGGGCGCGGCAGGTGCCGGCCACCGAGGCGGTGCGGGGCTGCACGCCGGCATCCATAACCGACACGAGCGGGCTGGCCGCGTAGAAGTCGCGGTAGAGGGCCACGAGCTCTTCGGTGGTGGGAGCGGCGCCCGGGGCCAGCGGCAGCGTCACCGTGGACAGCAGGCCGCGGTTCAGGGGGGCCAGATGCGGGGTGAACACGAGGCGTCCCTCAAGCCCCAAGATCTGCTCGATCTCGGGAGTATGGCGGTGGGTGCCCACGCCGTAGGCCTCCATATTCTCGTTGGCGAAGCAGAAGTGGGTGCGCTCGGTGGCCTTCTTGCCCGCGCCGGTCACGCCGGAGACGGCATCGGCCACCACGGGAGCCCCGGCATCCACGAGCCCCGCGCGGATAGCGGGGGCGGCGGCCAGGGACGTGGCCGTGGGATAGCAGCCGGCGCAGCCCACGAGCACCGCCTCGCCCGCGGCGCGCCGGGCCGCGGCGGCGGCCAGCTCGTCGCCGGTGAGCTCGGGCAGGCCGAAGGCGGCCTCGGCCAGGAGATCGGGGGCGGTATGGGGCGCGTACCACTGCTCGTAGACGGCCGGGTTCTTCAGGCGGAAGTCGGCCGACAGATCGATGACGGTGACCCCGGCGGCGATGAGATCGCCGGCCACGGCCATGGCGGCCTTGTGGGGCACCGCGAGGAATGCCACGTCGCAGGCGGCCAGATCGGCTTCCTCGTGGGTGGTAAAGGCCAGGTCGGTCACACCGGTGAAGGCCGGATAGGCCCGGGCGATGGGGGTGCCGGCCAGGGCATCGGAGGTGGCGGCCACCAACTCGAACTCGGGATGCCGCGCCAGGAGGCGCACCAATTCAATGCCGGCGAACCCGGCGGCTCCCACAACTCCAGCTTTATAGGTCATAGAGACTTCCTTCCCTCATGCCTGCCCATGGGCTCCGATCTTCTTGAGCACATGCACAAAGATAAGCCTTTTAGTTGCCGTTTCATCATACCCCCTCTTGCAGCCGCAAGCGTGAGAAAAGCGCCGTTTGTGACAACTTGGAGCAGCTTGCACCCCCGTCGGCCCCGCGCGAGTTCCTTCCGTTAGACTAGAGGGACATTTCTTTGGAAAGGAGCTCGCGATATGAGCAACAAAGGCAAGAAGGTCAAGGTGCACTACACCGGTACGCTGGATGACGGCACGAAGTTCGATTCGTCCGTGGACCGCGGCGAGCCCATCGAGTTCACCTGCATGGCCGGCCAGATGATCCCCGGCTTCGACGCCGCCGTGGAGGATATGACCGTGGGCGAGAAGAAGACCGTGCACATCCCGGCCGCTGAGGCCTACGGCGAGCGCAACGATGAGATGGTGCAGAAGGTGCCGGTGGACCAAATCCCCAACGCTGACCAGCTGCCGGTGGGCCAGACCGTGTACATGATGGGCCCGGGCGGCCAGCCCTTCCCCGTGTTCGTGGAGTCCATCGAGGACGGCATCGTCACCTTCGACATGAACCATGAGCTGGCGGGCAAGGACCTCAACTTCGACATCGAGCTGGTGGAAGTGGAGGACTAGCCTCCGCGCTGTCGCACTCCCCGTTCATGCAACGACCCCGTCGATTCTCGGCGGGGTCGTTTTACGTTCGGGGAAATCTCCCGCAGCGAGGCCCCAGGCCGGCACGCCTAGGCGAGCGCCTCTTGGGCGGGAGCGAACGTATCGGAAGCAGCAACGGTCGTTGCGGACTTCTGGGGGAAGAGGCCCTTGAAGGCACCGGGCAGAGCGGCCCAGAAACCGGCCTGGGGCACGGCGTCGGCCTCCACCAGCGAGCAGACGGCATCGGAAGCAACTTTTGAGCTGATGCCCATATGCGCGAAGCGCTGCTCCAGCTTGGCGCAGTAGGCGGCGTCGGCGGCGTCAAGGTTGGCAATGGCGGAAGTGGCCTGATCATTGAAGAGTTTCATGGTGGTTCTCCTTTCGACGCCGCCTAGTTTAGGGGCATGACGAAGGTCATCCTTTGGTTGATCGGATGAACCATCGCGCCGCAAGTTGTGCAGATGCACAACTAGGAGACGAGCCTAAGGCAAGTACACCAGCTGCAGGAGGGCCGCCAGCTCGCGGTCGGTGGAAGCCTGCATGCCGAGGACCTCCTTGATCTTCTTCAGGCGATAGCGCACGGTATTAGGATGCTGAAAGAGCGCCTCGGCCGTGCGGCTCACCTCGCCGCAGGCCGCGGCAAAAGCCTGGGCGGTGGCGCCCAGGTCGCTGTCATGCTCGGCATCGTAGTCGAACAGCAGCGAGCGCATGAGATCGGCCGAGCGGGCGTAGAGCCGGTCGCTGCGGGCGGCGGCGCGGAAGGCATCGAACCGCAGGGTCGTCCAGCGCACGATGCCGCCCTCGACGTGGGCGGTCTCCAGGGCGGCCATGGCCTGGCGCAGGGCCAGATCGCCCTCGCCGAGACTCACCTCCTGACTAATGCCGCACACGAGGGGGCCGGCCGTGGCGATGCACTTCGCCAGGTCGGCGTCGGAAATGGCGATGGCCTTCAAAGGCGGCCGCTTGAACGACACAAAGCCCAGGATCATGGCGCGGTAACGGCAGACGAAAGTGCGCTCCACATCGCCCCAGCGCTCCCCGTAGTCGGCCAGCACCCCCTCCACCACCTTCTGCAGGGCCCGCAGCGAGGCATCGTCGTCGGTAACGGCCTGGATGGCCAAACATTGGATGGTGGCCCCGGTCACGCCGGCAATGGTAAAGAACGTGGAGCGCACGGCCTGCTCGTCGGAGGGAGCCAGAATGAGGTCGATGAGGTGGTTGCGTTCCCATTCGGCCGCATCGTCATCGAGCGCGTTCATGAGATCGGCGATGACGCGCTCCATATAGCGACCCTCGTAGAAGAACACGGGCACGCCGCGCTCGACGGAGGCTGCGGCCACCTTCTCGGGAAGGGCCCTCAGCGCCACGGGCTTCACGGCGACGGCGGCCACATCGCGTTCGATGAGCGCCAACAGCGCCTCTTCGGCCAGGTCGGGATGCACAGCGGCGAAACCGAGCGTGGTGAAGACGAACTCGCCGCGCTCGAAAAGATCGTAGCTGCCCGTGAAAGGCTCGTGGTCCAGGGTGCCCACGCCCATCACCTCGCGCACCGCGGCCCCCTCGCAGGGTGCCGCAAGCCAGATGCGATCGAAGGCCCTCATATTCATGACGTCGCCGACGGTAATCACGGCCGCACCTCTCTCTCGTTGTCCTCGGGAGCATCCTAGCACGGCGGGGCGGTCGCTTCCGGCGGGGCGGGAAAGTTTCTGTGCCCCTGCGACGCCCCTGCGCGGTGCTAGGTCTCTCTGGGAGGGCGCGAACGCACAGGGCATTTCCCTCGAGCGTCCCCGCAGGGCAGCCGTGCTGCAACAGCGCAAAACGAGGGGCCTAGGCCCCGTGGCGGGCGGAGCGGCGGAAGGTGCGCTTGCGCAGGAAAGAGCCGGGGGCCACGGGGGCATCCACCGCAATGCGATAGAGGTTGCAGGAGCGGTTGGCCGCGGCGGCTGGCTCCCAGTCGGCGGCGGTGGCGCGGGCGAGGGCCTCTTCCACCGTGGCGGGGGCGTCCTCGTCGTGGTTATCGGGACCGAAGGTGGAAAGCCAGCTGAGGTCGCGCACGACCACGGTGCGCGTCGGCTCGTGGGGCGCGAGGATTTCCAGCCCGTCGCGTTCCGCGAACCGATTGCGGCAGAGGACGTACAGGTAATGGACGCCCTCCTCAGCCGGGCGGCAGGAGCCACGGCCTTGCCGCCCAACCAGAACCGGCTCGCAGGCCACCACGTCGGCCACGTGCATGGTCTCCTGCTCGTAGCCGTCGTAGGCGGGCGCCTGCTCGGCCTCGTCGAAGTAGAAGCCCGTGCCGTAGGGGCGGTGGGACACGGCCGCAAGCTCGCCGGCCACGGCCTCGGGCGGCTCGCCGTCGAGCACGCGACGATAGGCCCCCACCACGGTGGCCACGTAGAAGGCCTTCTTGTTGCGGCCCTCGATCTTGATGGAATCCACGCCCGCATCGGCCAAGGCCCGCAGGTGGGCGAGCATGTTCAGATCCTTCGCGTTCATGATGAAGGTGCCGCGCCCGTCCTGCTCGATGGGGAAGAACTCGCCGGGGCGCTTCTCCTCTTCCAGGAGGAATTCCGACGCGGGCTGCGAGTTCTCCGAAACCGGCCCCGCACCGGCATCCCCCGCCGCCAGAGCGCCCGCACCCGCCGTGCCCAGCGAGTAGCTCCAACGGCAGGGCTGGGTGCAGTGGCCCTTGTTGCCGGATCGGCCCGTGAGGTAGCTGCTGATGAGGCAGCGGCCCGACACGGCCATGCACATGGCGCCGTGGGCGAAGACCTCGATCTCCAGGTCAGGCGGCGCGTCCTGGCGCAGGCGGGCAATGTCGGCGAGCGACATCTCGCGGGCGCACACCACACGACGCGCCCCCAGGCTGTGCCACACCCGGGCCGCCGCCCCGTTGGCCACCGAGGCCTGGGTGCTCACGTGACGCTCCACCCGCGGCGCCACCTCGCCGGCCACGGCGAAGGCGCCCAGGTCGCCGATGATGAAGGCGTCCACCCCAGCCGCATCCAGGGAGCGAAAGAACGCCGGCAGTCCGTCGATATCGTCCGGGTGCATGAGAATGTTGCAGGTGACGTGCACCTTCACGCCGTGCTCGTGGGCATAGGCCACCGCTGCGGGGATCTCATCCAGGGCGAAGTTCGCCGCCCGGGCCCGCATGCCGAACCGGTCGGCCGCCAGGTACACCGCATCGGCCCCGAAGGCCACCGCGGCCCGCAGCTGTTCCATTCCTCCCGCCGGCGCGAGCAGTTCCATGGGTATTCTCTCGTTCATGGGCATATCATACCGCCTCGCCGCTCCGCGCGGACCACAGCCCCACAATCGGCACCCACAATTCGCCGACCCCTTCCGCAATCGGGTCAACGGGCTAGAATGGACGGTTGTTGACCCGTGGGTCAACCCCATCGCGAACCGCACGGGCGGAGCGTTCCGGGAAGGCGCACCGAGGCGCTCGGAGCGCCCCCGATCGCGAGTGCTGCGCAACGGCAACCCGGGCGGCCGCATGGGCCGCGAACCCCTAAGATGAAACCCCCGCGAGGCACGGGAGGAAGCGAGGGAGATTATGGATAGAACCGAGCAGCGCGCCGAGCGGCACGGCGATTTCGACAGCCTGCCGCCCGAGCGGCAGGAGGCCATCATGCGGGCCGCCGTGGAGGGCTTCGGACGCCACGAGTACCAGCGCGTGCGCACCGCCGACATCGCGCAGCGGGCCGGCATGTCGAAGGGCCTGCTGTTCTTCTATTTCCGCAATAAGGGAGCACTGTACGCGCGCACCCTGAACTACCTGACGGAGCGCGTGGTGGGATGGGTGGTCGACGAGGATTTCTACGCCATCGACGACTTCTTCGAGCTGATGCTGTACGCCGGCGAGCGGAAGGTGGCCACCTTGGGGAAGTGGCCCTGGGCCTTCGAGTTCGCGCTGCGGGCCTTCTACGCCGACCACCGCGACATTCGCGACACCATGGCCCATTGGACGAGCCGGCAGGTCGATGTCTTGTTCGACCAGTTCTTCAAGCACGTGGACTTCAGCCGCTTCCGCGACGACGTGAGGCCGCGCGACGTGGTGGACATGCTCATCATGCTGGGCGACGGCTATCTGCACCAGCACCTTTCCAGCCGCGAGCCCATCGACTTGAACGCGCTCATGGCCGCCTACAAGCGCTGGTGCGCCGTTCTGCGCCAGGGAACCTACAAGCCGGAATGGCTCGAAGGCAGCCCGAGCCCTAAAGGCTGAAGTCGCGGCGAGCGAAGACGGCGACGGCCAGGCCATTGAGGCCGAGAGCCGCCACGGCGAGCCCCGTAACGCCTACAGCCGCATCCCCGTCGCCGGCGGCCAAGCCGTAGGCGTCGAACCGGGCGAAGGGCGACAGGTCGGCGAGCCACGCTAGGCCCTCCCCCGCACTGCCCGCCAGCCCCATGAGGAAGCAGAGCACGCAAAAACCGGCGCCTACGGCGACCCCGAGCCCCGGGCGCTGGAAGGCGCAGGCCGAGGCAAGGCAGACCGCCGCCGCGAACAGGCCGAGCACGAACAGACCTCCGTTGGCCCGAGCCAGGCCAGCGTGATCGAGCTCGCCGGGAAACAGCGCCTCGGCGCAGACCGCCTCGCCGAGCCAGCAGAGCGCCACCACCAACGCCACGGCCGCCACCTCCGTCACCACCAGCGTGAGAGCCAGGGCCCCGCGCGAGCGCGGCGCGGCCAGCAGCCACGCCAGGGAGCCGTCCTTCACCGGACCGGCCACCAGCCGCCAGGCCAGGTACACGGCCAGCACTATGAGCAGCACCGTGAACAAGAACCCGTAGAGGTAGTTGATGAGGAAGTCGAGCAGCGTGGACGCGACGTTGGCCATGTTGAAGGCGGCGAACAGCTCGGGCATGGCCTCCTGCATGGCCACGAGGCTCTCGCTGACGGCGGGATCGTACAGATAGACGATGGAGGCGGCGTACATGACGGCGATGGCCGCCAGGGCCAGCAGAACCGGCGCGATGCTGCGCAGGCTGCGAACGAAGAGCGGCCCGATCATCGGGGGCCTCCTTCCAACGGAGCGGCAGGCGCGGCCGCCTCCCCCGCCTCCCAGTGACGGTTCAGGGCATCGGTGCCATAGAGGTGCTCGAGGGTGGCGTCCAGGGTGAGATCGGCGGCGCGGGCCTCAGACGACAGGCGCCCATGCTGAATGAACACCGCCCAGTCGCAGGTGCCCTCCACCTCGCCGAGCACGTGGGACGACAGAAGCACCGTGGCGCCCCGCTCGCGCTCGGCCCGCACCAGCTCCACGAAACGGCGCTGCATGAGCAGATCGAGGCCGCTCGTGGGCTCATCGAGCAGCAGCACCTCGGGCGCGCCCATGAAGGCCGCCACAATGCCGAGCTTCTGCTTCGTGCCTTTCGACATGGAGCGGATACGCACGGTCGGATCCAGCTCGAAGAAGACTGTCAGCCGGTCGCGGCGCCGTCGGTCGCGATCGCCGCGCATGGCGGCCATGAAGTCGAGGAAGGCCGCGCCCGTCATATCGGCGGGACAGGCCAGCTCCCCGGGCAGATAGCCCACGGTGCGCTGAATGGCCGCTCGCTCGGCGAAGCAATCGCGCCCGGCAATGGCCACGCGCCCCGCACCGGGCCGCACGAACCCCATGAGCAGGCGCATGGTGACGGACTTCCCCGCCCCGTTCGCGCCGAGGAAACCTACGACCTCACCGCGGCCAACGGCGAAGGACAGGTCGAACACCCCGCGTCCGCCCCCGTAGTCCTTGGTCGCCCGATCCAGTTGGATAATCGGTTCCACAGCGCCCCTTCCCTCGGCGTTTCCTGATGCGCCTTCCACTCTACCCCGTTGACCCGTTTGCGGAAGGGGCCTTTCGCAGAAAAAGGGCTCGGACTGCCACTAGCGTCCGAGCCCTTCGCTTACTCCTTGCTGAAAGCGCGCACGCCTTCGCGGTATTCGTTACCCCTCGTAACTCACGCGGGCGCCCTGGGGGGTGTCCTCGATGGTGAAGCCAAGGGCGGCCAGGCCGTCGCGCACGCTGTCGGCCACGGCCCACCTCTTCTCGGCGCGGGCGGTGGCGCGGGCCTCGAGCAGACGGGCCACGGCGATCTCGGGATCGTCGCCCTCGTAGCCGGCCAAGTCGGCGGCCAGGCCCACCACTTCCACGGGATAGGCCGCCCCTGCCTCGGCGGCGGTCACATCGATGCCGAGCACGTCCATGAGCTCGACGATGGCATCCCGGGCAGCGCGGCCGGCCGCGGCCTCTTCGGCCGCCAGCACAGTCACATCGGCCACGAGCCCGTTCACATCGCTCACGAAGGAGAAGATCTCGCCCAGGGCCGCCGGGGCGTTGAAGTCGTCATCCATGGCCTCGGTGAAGTTGGCCCGCAGCACGGCCACGCGATCGGTCAGCGCCGCAGCATCCAGCACGGCCGCGAGCTCTCCCTCGGCGGTTTCCGGGGCCAGGGCCGCCTCGCCGCGGGGCGTGCCCGTCTCCAACAGCCAATCGAGGGCCTTCACGGCGTTCTCGATGCGCGTGAGGGCCGCGTCGGCCTCGTTCACGCGCTGCTCGCCGAACACAAGGGGGCTGCGGTAGTGGCTCTGCAGCATGAGCATGCGCAGGGCCGCCGGGCGCACCTGCTCCAGCACCTCGTGCAGCAGCAGGAAGTTGTTCAGCGACTTCGACATCTTCTCGGTCTCGCCGGTCTCGGCATTGGCGATCTGCAGCATGCCGGAGTGCATCCAGTAGTTGGCAAAGGTGCTGTCGCAGGCGCACTCGGACTGGGCCCGCTCGTTCTCGTGGTGCGGGAACACCAGATCGGCCCCGCCGCCGTGAATGTCGAAGGGCAGGCCGAGGTACTTCTCGGACATGGCGGAGCACTCGATGTGCCAACCCGGTCGGCCCGCGCCCCAGGGCGACTCCCAGGCCGGTTCGCCGGGCTTGGCGCCCTTCCACAGGGCGAAGTCCAGCTCGTCGCGCTTGCGGTCTTCCAGGCCCTGGCCGTCGGCGCGCAGCTCGCGGTGGCCGCTTTCCGCCTCGTCCACGTCGCGGCCCGAGAGCTGGCCGTAGCCCGGGTAGGAGCGCACGTCGAAGTACACGTCGCCCTCGGCCGCATAGGCGTGGCCGCGCTCGATGAGGCGCTCGATCAGCGCGATCATGGTGTCGATCTCCTCGGTGGCCTTCGGGCGAATGTCGGGGTCCTGCACGCCGGCGGCCCGCATGTCCTCGATGAACAGGCGCGTATACTCCTCGGCCACCTCGGCGGCGCTGCGGCCCTCTTCGCCGGCCCGCTTGATGATCTTGTCGTCCACGTCGGTCACGTTCTGCACGAAGGTGACGTCGAAGCCGCGCCACGCCAGGTAGCGGCGAATCATGTCGAAGGAGATGAAGGTGCGCGCGTTGCCGATGTGGATGCGGTTGTACACCGTGGGGCCGCACACGTACATGGCCACCTTCCCCGGCTTTACCGGCTCGAAATCCACCTTCTGGCGCAGGCGCGTATCGTACAGCTTAATCATGAATGAGCTCCTTAAGCGTTACTTCAGAATGAGAGCCATTGTAGCGCAAGAAAGTATCTTCGCCCTTGCGGCGCAGGGCGATTAGAACAAATTGCGTCCTATTGACTGTTCGGATTCTCGGCATTCGACGACAATCTTTGCGCCAATATCGAGTACAGGAATCGAGTATACTCCGCCCTGAGTTCTTCGAGCAAAAGTTCCACACGCCCAATCGATCGTTCACGGCAGGAGACCTTTCCAACATGAATTGCATCACCTTCAATCGATACCTCGATGAATATGCAGAGCTTTGGCGCCGAGGCCTCAAAAAGCAAGCCAATTCCGTCATGAAAGAGTTGGTTGATCAGCTGGAGAGGCTGCCGACCGACAAGGAACGTGATGCGATCATTATTCCGTTTTGCCACGAGTTCTTTGCCCGCAAGGCCCAAGGAGAAAGTCCTCTCGGGCATCATGGGCGACTGCCTTACGGCCTTGAACAACTCGTAGAAAAAACCGTTGGCCGCCAGTGCGACCGGCATGGTATGCCATGGCTTCGCTGGTATTTCGAATTGTTCCGCAACAACCCCGTCTTCTCCGAGCAGGCTTTCGCAAGACTGCGGCAGGCGCTCGTCCGCAAGGACGTCGATCGGGAATCTGTAGATCTCTATTTTGACGAGCTTCTCGAATGGCTCGAGTTCGGTCATCACCATTTTCCCGAGGGGTGCCTCTATACAACTGAGGAGTATCACGATCTCATTAACGAAGGAGAGGAACTCATTCGCAAGTTTTCACTTGACGATCGACGCATTGCCGCTTTCGGACATCATAAGCGCCTCTACGGTTGCTGGGACGAGTGGAAGGCCCGCGATCAAGAAGGCAGTTTCGAGGATCTGTGCGACAAAATGGGCGTGTCCTTTCGCACGACAGGAGCCTATTACTACTGAGCATCAGCCCAACAAGTCAACGGCCTTCCGCATAACGTCCTTACGTTTGGCTGTGCTTTTTACGATGCGTTGCATCAGGTCGCAAGCATCGTCGCCCAGACCAACCCTCACCGATTCGACGGCAGCCACCTCGAATGCCTCCTCCACTGAACCAGCTAATTCCTCAAGAATCTTCGCAGCCGCTCGCTTCGGCTGGCGCATATCCTGAGCAAGCAGGGCGAAATCATTGGGCGTCACCTTGTCTATATTGAGGTGATCGCCGATGCGAATCCCCATGCCCCTGCTCAACTCGCTCCCGAAGCGCCCATCGTAGATTGTCGTACACATTAAGTCATAGACAGGCGCAAGAGAAACCGCTGTGCTCTCGCGAAGAAAGAGCGAGTAGTTCTTCAGATGGGCGTCACAATTTCCGATGAGATAGTTCATGGCGATCCGTCGGAACAACTCACGGAGCGCCTCAATGGGCTGCATGGCGTACTCCACCAAGACACTCGCCATATCCTGAGCATGATGAGTTTTCTGCCCCTCGTACTTCCTCGCTGAGATGAGACCGATAGCCTGGCAGAAGTCCTCCTGGTGTACCCGCCGTAACATCTGGAGCGAGCCGTCGCCGGGTTCTCCCGTTATCTCGCGATCATAGCGACGGACAATGAAGAGAGGGCGCTCGCCCAAGACAATAGCCGTCTCGGGAACCTCGAATCCCATAGCCCGCGCTGCTTCCATGCACATGAACTCGTTAGGGGTCAGAAACGGAAAGCGATCGGTTACCTGGGGCTTAATAATATGACTTGAAGGTGCTCCCGCCAATGGCGCAAACCAGCCCTTGTCCAGCGGCACGCGATCATCATGAAAAAGTGCGATTTTCTCCTGACCTCCAGCAAGGGACAAGCGATATTCCGCGCGAAGTTGGGAGATGGCACCGTAAGGGTAGCGGGCAATTTCCTCAAGGGCATTTGGGAGCGGAACATAGGCCGTTTCCTCCGACAAATCGCCGCTATCACCCTCCTCCAACACAACGACATCGCCGGCGCAATCCTTGCCAAGCACGCGAATGAGCTCCATGGGCCGCGTAGCCGACACGTGGAACTGGCGGGCCACTGCCTCGCGAACATCGCCTTCGGGCAGAAGGCCCTCAAAGAACGGCATCGCCTCATAACCCGTGTAGCGGCAAGCCGAAAGCGGCAGCGACAGGGAAAGCGGCACGGCAGATGAGGTTTTCAGATAGGCCTCATCATAGGTGAAGCCATAGAATGGCTCGCCGTCGCCCTTGTCGAGAGAGCCAACCAAGACACCCCCTTGAAACACTTTGAGCAGTTCGCTCACCGTGCCCCTCCTCTCACGTCGATGCTCAGATCGAGTCCGAGCATGGAGGCCACACCGAGAGTCTTGCCGAACTGAATGGTTTCCTTGCCATTCTCCAAATCGGAAATAAAGCGCGTGCCACACCCGCAATAGTCGGCTATCTCTTGTTGCGAGTAGCCAAGCTCTTTGCGGCGAGCACGAATAGCTTGCCCCAAAACCTCTATCGAATTGATACGCATGATGACCCCATTACCTATCGGGAATATCCATCAATCAAGAACTATATCATTCCCGATCGGGAATGATAAGGGATTTCAGACGACTATCTTACCGATCGGGAATAATATAAGCCGATGATTTTAGTCAGCACTCCGGGCTCAGTCGCTATCGATCCCTACTCTTCTCCGCCGTCATCTAGGTAGTTGCGCAGGGCCTGCATGCGGGCGTCCAGCTCGGCGGCTGTCTCGGCCAGATCGGCCAGCTCGGCGGCCACGGCGGCGGCCTCTTCCTCGGGCAGATCCTTCTTGTAGCGCAGCTGGTGTTCCAGCGAGGCCCAGAAGTTCATGGAAATGGTGCGCAGCTGCACTTCCACCTTCACGGAACGCTTCTCGTGCTCGAGGAAGATGGGCACCTCGATGATGAGGTGCAGGCTGCGGTATCCGCTCGGCTTCGGGGCGGCCACGTAGTCGCGGCGCTCGATGAGCACCACGTCGTCTTGGGCCAGCAGCGATTCGGCCAGGGAGAACATGTCCTCGGGGAAGGTGCACACGACACGCACGCCGGCCACATCGAAGATGTTGCGCTCGATGGATTCCACCGACATGGGGAAGCCCTTCCGCGCGAGCTTCTTCGCCAGGCTGTCGGTACTCTTCAGGCGCGACTTGATGGACTCGATGGGATTGTGGTCGTGCTGCAGGCCGAACTCGGCATCCAGCACGCGGAACTTCGTCTCCACCTCCATCATGGCGCACTCATAGTAGGTCATGAGCCGCCGGTAGGGGGCGAAATTGCGCTCCAGCATAGTGGAGAACTCGTCGCTGCCGGCGAGCCGCGCGAGCATCTGGTTCGCCAGCTCTTCCCGTTGCTCGTGCAACGCGTCCAGGGCATTGCGCTCATCGCGCAGACGCACCACCGCATGGTGAAATGCGCTTCTCGTTTTCGCCATAGCTCCCCCTCAAAGAGATAGTCCGATCGTCCATTCCGCACTCGCGGACCTCGATTGCGAAGAAAATGACGGTTCTCGTACTTTTGTGACCCCTCGACAGCAAGTTGTGAAGACGCGATCTGGGAAAATACACCCAACGATCCCTCAAACACAGAGTCAAAACTACGAGAACCGTCATTTTCTTCGCAATTGGCCCGCAGCTCCTCTGCTAAACGAAAAACCGCACCGGATATGACACCGGTGCGGTACATTATAAAAGACGCGCGGAGCAAGCCGCCGAACTCTACTGCGCCTCCACGCTCGCGGCAGGGGAAGCCTCGGCGGAGGCGCCAAGCGCCTCGGCCGAGGCCTGAATGCTCACGTGCCAGTCGCCGGATTCGCCGCTCACCTGGTAGACGTAGGTGGCGCCACCCATCTCGAACGTGCCGGTCGCGGTGCCCTGGGCCTTGATCTGGTCGGTGATGTCGATGGGCTCTGCCTGGGAGCCATCGCCGGGCACCAAGAGCACGCGCCCGTCATCGGATTCCAGCACCATGCCCTCGGCCGCACCGTCAGCCGCATCGGCGCCCTCAGCGGTGTAGTCTTTGATCTCGTAGGCCATGTTCGAGAAATCGCCGTCTTCGGCGCTCATGGTCATGGCGATGTCGCCGCCTTCGCCATCGGCATCTTCCACCGTGTACTCGACGGTGCCCACGGTGACATTGCCCTGCTGGCTCATTTGCACGTCCATTTCCACCGGCTCGTCGTTCACCCACACCGTGGCCTTCTCCACCCAGGTCTCGCCCGTGGCAGCGTAGCACACGCCGTTGGTGACCACGAACACACCGAGCAGACCGGCACAGGTCGCCGTGGCCAATCGCAGCGCCACGCCGCGCTTCTTCGTCTTCTCCATGGGAATATCCCTTACCTTTCTTCGCAGGTCAGCAGAGGCATGGACCGCGCCCATCATGGCTTTGTACTGGCTCTGGTTGCTCATCTTCCCACGCCTCCTTCAACGATTCTCTCAACAGTTTCCGCGCCCGGACAAGACGGGTGCGCACCGTGGGCTCCTTGACGCCCAAGATGGCGGCGATCTCACGGGTCCCGTAGTCCTCGAAGTAGAACAGGTGCACCACGATGCGGCACTTCTCGGGCAACGCGCCCAAGGCCGCATAGAGCGCCTCGTGGCCTGCGTCAGCAAAGGCCGGCTCCTCGAAGGGCGGCGCCTCGTTGTCGCGCACCTCGCGCAGCTCCACGCGCCGTCGCCACAGGGTGCGCCACAGGCTCTTGCACTCGTTCACGGTCACGCGAATGAGCCATGCCCGCAGCCGCTCGACAACGACAACGTCCCCGTTGCGTCCCGCGCTTCGAGATGCTGCGCCCGACGGCCCGCGCGCGCCACTACCCACGGCCCGCACGGCCCCTTCAGCCTCCGGGACATCGCCGAGCCATGCCGGGGGCTTCGTGTACAGCTTCAGGAACACCGTCTGGGTCACATCGTCGGCATCGGCGGCGCAGCGCGTCTGATTGAGCGCGATGCGATACACCATGTCGGTGTATGCGTCCACAATCTGTCGATACTGACGGTTGTCCACGGGCGTCCCTCTTGTCCGGATGGGAAGGCGCCGACGGCACGGGCACTCGCTTCCCGTATCGCCGGCCCCTTCCCTGAAAGGCCTTTCAAGAGTAATACGCTCTAGCATCGCTCAATGTGCGATATCGCGAAAAAATTTAGAAGACTATGCAAGAGAGGGCGATCGCTGTAGGGATCGCATGATCGAGGTCATCCTCGCCCAGAAAGCGGGCCAACCGGTTCGAGGTGATCGAGCAATTCGCACCCACAGAGAGCGCGGCTTCGACGACAGCCTGCCCGACAGAATGATAGCAAGACGAGGCTTCAGAGCCCGAATTCCTCAAACAGGGCGTCGCAATAGGCCTTGTCCTCGGATGCGCGGACGAGATCCTCCAGCCTGCCCGCGGCAGACAGCTTCCCCGCAAGCGCTAAGAGACGCTCCTCGCCTTGCTCGACGCCCTCCGCTCTGGCGCGGCGGCAACGGATCTCAGTATCCTGCTCATAGGTAAGCACGCGATTCACCCACTCACGATCCTGATTGTACGAGGCGACAAGGAAGTCAATGTCTCGGGACAACTCCCCGCTAGCCTCTCCGGTCTGGACATAGTGTAGCACGTCGCGCAAGTCGAACCGCACCTCGGATTCCCACGCCGAGGCGTTGAGCACGAGCCAGTGCGAGTCATCCCCCACCACTACGCTGGGATCCTCAAGGCACCTCCGCTCAATACGGTAAGCCGACGCACCGGCTCCATAGGGGTCGCAACGGCAAACGAACACGACGAAACTCTCGGGAAGCTTGTCGAAACCTCGCCCGGGATCAAGCTCACCCGCATCGATGGCCGCCTGGTAGTACCTCATGCGACGACCAAGGAGGGGCTCGCTCGCAAGCTGCATCTCTATGTCGTAGACCCTATCCCCCTCCCGAGCAAACACATCCATGCGAATGCCCCTGCTCGCTGCCGCAGGCTCTACGGCCTGCTCAGCATTGAGATACTCGATGCGTCCCACGTCGATCCCGAGGGCGGCCCGCAACACCCGGCGGCGTACATCCTCTCGGCACATCACGCGATTGAACATCCACCGATCCGAAAATGTAAGTTTCCGCCTCTCCACGCTACGCCCCTTTCAGCTTCCAAACGTTGCGAAGCCAGCCTAGCATCTAGAAACCGTACTTTTGTCTCCGGAAAGTCGCATTTGATACCACCCGCAAGCCGCAGCTGCACCGCATCACCGTCGCAGCTGCCTCCCATCCCGTCTCCCCCGTGACCCCAAAACTTCGCAAGATGGGCGCCGCGGTTCCCGCTGCGAGCCAAACGCAAAGCCACCCTGCGCCCCCACTATCCCCAGCGGCCTGCGACAGCGCGCAGCGAAACGACTGACTAGGACTCGCGGCATACCAGGCAGGTGGCGTAGGCGGTGATGCCCTCCTCGCGGCCCTCGGGGCCCAAGTGCTCGGTGGTGGTGGCCTTCACGCCCACGCTCTCCACGGGCAGCCCCATGGCGGCCGCCAAGTTCTCGCGCATGGCCTCGCGATAGGGGGAGAGCTTCGGCGCCTGGGCGGCAATGACGCTGTCCACGTCGATGATCTCAAAGCCCTGATCGCGCACGAAGCGAGCCACTTCGGCAAGCAGCTTCAGGGAGTCGGCGTCCTTGTAGGCCGGGTCGGTATCGGGAAAGAGCTTCCCGATGTCGCCCCCGCGCACCGCGCCGAGCAGGGCGTCGGAAATGGCATGGGCCAGCACATCGGCATCGGAATGGCCGTCAAGCCCGTGGTAGTGGGGAACGTCCACCCCGCCCAAAATGAGCTTGCGGCCCGCGGCGAACGCGTGCACATCCATCCCAAAGCCCGTGCGCAGATTGCGAATATCCATACCCATCCCCTATCGATGCTCGGAGTTCAGCAGCATGGTGCGCACGGCGCTGGCCAGAAGCACGTAGTCTTCGGGCACCGTGAGCTTGATGTTGTCGCGCTTGCCCTCCACCACGAGCACCCGGCCGCCGAGCCGCTCGATGAGCGACGAGTCGTCGGTGCCCACGAAGCCGTCGGACAGGGCGCTCGCATGGGCGCGGCGGTAGATGCCGGCGCGGAAGACCTGGGGCGTCTGGGCATTCCAGAACACCGAGCGGTCGGGCGTGCCCATGATGACGCCGTCTTCCACCACTTTCAGCGTGTCCACAGCCGGATGGGCCACCACGGCGCCGTCGGCATCGAAGTTGCCCTTCACCGTGTTGATGGTGTGCTCGATGAGCTCCGGCGACACGAGCGGGCGGGCACCGTCGTGCAGCACCACGTACTCGTATTCCTCCCCCACCATTTCCAAACCCGAGAAGGCCGATTCCTGGCGGATGGAGCCCGCGGGCGCCAGCACCACCGGCGTCACGAAGGGGAACGGATCGATGGCCCGGGACAGGTACTCGTGCATACGGTCCTCGGGGCACACCACCACGATGAGCCCCACGTCGCCCACGGCATCGAAGGCCTCGGCCGACCAGGTGAGAATGGGCTTGCCGGCAATTTCCACCAGCTGCTTGCCACCCTCCTTGCCGAAGCGCTCGCCGGTACCACCCGCCAAGATGATGGCCGCGGTCTTGGGGTTCTTGTCCACCTTCCCCTGAAGTTGCAGCAGCGGGCAGGTAAGGGCGTCGAAATTGAAATCATCCGTGAGCAGGCCCGGGTCGCGCAGCACCGAGGGCTCGAAGATGGGGTCGATGATCTGAGGCATGGCATCCCCTTGTCATAGGGCGTTCGTTTTCCGTACTCCGTAGTATACGCGAAAGTGAAGGCCCCGGACACACGCCAGCCTGCTGGCGGCATCGGCTGTCTTGCGGCATCATCCAAAAAAGTGGGGCAGTCTTACCGGGTAAGACTGTTCCACGGAGAGGGGCTTTGGAATGGCGGGCTATTCGCCGGCAACCGAGCCGGCCGGCGCGCCGGCGCCGCGACCGCTGCCGAGACCGGCGCGACCCAAGTCGTAGTTGGTGAGCAGAAGCTCGGCGTCCCGCGCGATGGAGTCGCGCTTGCGAGGCGCCGGGATGGAGCCGGTGCCCTCGCTGAACACGAGCTCCTCGCCGTCCTCGGCCACGGTGACGTCCACCACGCTGCCGCTCGTCCAGCGACCCTCCAGGATCTGCTCGGACAGCGGATCTTCCAGCAGGCGCTGGATGGCGCGGCGCAGCGGACGGGCGCCGAAGGCGGTGTCGGTGCCTTCCTTGGACACGAGCTTCTTCGCCGCCTCGTCCAGGTTGATGGTCATGTTCTGGGCGATCATGCGCTCGCGCAGCTCGGCCACCATGAGGTCCACGATCTGCACGATCTCGTCCTCGGTCAGGCTCTTGAACACGATGATCTCATCGATGCGGTTCAAGAACTCGGGCCGGAAGGCGTTCTTCAGCTCGTGCATGACGCGGCTCTTGATCTCCTTGTCGGACAGGCCGTTCTGCCCCGAGTTGGAAAAGCCCAGCGTAGTGGTGGTCGTGATGTCGCGAGCACCCACGTTCGACGTCATGATGATGACGGTGTTGCGGAAGTCCACAGTGCGGCCCTGGGCATCGGTCAGGCGCCCCTCCTCCAGGATCTGCAACAGGATGTTGAACACATCGGGATGGGCCTTCTCGATCTCATCGAAGAGCACCACCGAGTAGGGGCGCTGGCGCACGGCCTTGGTGAGCTGGCCGCCCTCGTCGAAGCCCACGTAGCCCGGAGGCGAGCCCACGAGGCGCGACACCGTATGCTTCTCCATGTACTCGGACATGTCGAAGGACAGCAGCGCATCCTCGGAGTTGAACAGGAACTCGGCCAGGGCCTTGGACAGCTCGGTCTTGCCCACGCCCGAGGGGCCCAGGAAGATGAACGAGCCGGCCGGGCGCTTCGGGTCTTTCAGGCCCGAACGGGAGCGGCGGATGGCCTTGGACAGGGCGGTCACGGCCTCGTCCTGGCCGATGATGCGCTCGTGGAGCACGCCCTCCATGCGCAGCAGCTTCTCGGTCTCGGCCTCGGTGAGGTTGCTCACGGGCACGCCGGTGGACATGGACACCACATCGGCGATGTCCTCCACAGTCACCTGCTGCACGGTCTTGGAGGTGTCCTCCTCCCATTGCTTCTCGGCCTCTTCGCGCTCCTTCTTCAGGGCCTCTTCCTCGTCGCGCAGCTCGGCGGCGCGCTCGAAGTTCTGGTCGCCGATGGCCTTATCCTTCTCGGCGCGGATCTTGCGCAGCTTCTCGTCCAGGTCGCGCAGCTCCTTGGGCAGGGTCATGTTGCGGATGCGCATGCGGGCGCCGGCCTCGTCCATGACGTCGATGGCCTTGTCGGGCAGGTAGCGATCCTGGATGTAGCGGTTCGCGAGCTGCACGGCGGCGGTCAGGGCGTCGTCGGTGAAGTGCACGCCATGGTGCGCCTCGTACTTGTCGCGCAGGCCCTCCATGATGCGCACGGCCTGCTCCTCGTTGGGCTCGTTGATGGTGAGCGGCTGGAAGCGGCGCTCCAGGGCGGAGTCCTTCTCCAGGTGCTTGCGGTACTCCTCCAGGGTGGTGGCGCCGATGATCTGGATCTCGCCGCGGGACAGCGGCGGCTTCAGAATGGCGGCCGCGTCGATGGAGCCCTCGGCGGAACCGGCGCCGATGATGGTGTGGATCTCGTCGATGAACAGCAGCACGTCGCCGGCGTCCATGACCTCCTTGATGACCTTCTTCAGGCGCTCCTCGAACTCGCCGCGGTACTTGGAGCCGGCCACGAGCGCCGACACGTCCAGGGTGATGAGGCGCTTGCCGCGCAGGATGTCGGGCACCTGGTTGCTCACGATGAGCTGGGCCAGGCCCTCGGCGATGGCCGTCTTGCCCACGCCGGGCTCGCCCAGGATGAGGGGGTTGTTCTTCTGACGGCGCGATAGGATCTGCATGACGCGCTCGATTTCCGAGGCGCGGCCGATGACCGGGTCCAGCTTGCCGTCGCGGGCCTTCTTCGTCAGGTCGGTGCCGAACTCGGTGAGCATGGAGTCCGACGAGGCCGGGCCATCGAAGCCGGAGCGGCCCGCGTAGACGGGCGACTGGCCCACCAGGTCGTTCAGAGCGCCACGCACATCGTCGCCAGACACGTTCAGGCGGCCGAGCACTTCCAGGGCCGTGCCCTCGCCCTCGCGCACGATGCCGAGGAGCAAATGCTCGGTAGAGATGTAGGACTGGCCCATCTGCATGGCCTCGCGCAGAGAGTTCTCCAGCACGCGCTTCACCCGCGGCGTGAAGGACAAGTGCCCCGACACGTCGGCGTCCTCGTCGATGGTGACCACCTGGCGGATGGCCTGCACCACGCCGTCGTAGGTGACGTTCAGGCGATCGAGGGCCTGGGCGGCCAGACCGTCCTTCTCCTGGATGAGGCCGAGGAGGATATGCTCGGTGCCCACGTAGGGCTGATGGAGCGCCCGGGCCTCGTCCTGGGCCAGGACCAGCACCTTGCGGGCCTTGTCCGTGAATTTCTCGAATGACATAGTTTCCTCGTTCCTTCGTTGGTGCCCCGCGACAAAGATTCTCTCTCGCTATCAGACAGGCCGGGCACGAAATATAGTTCCCGAGCAGTTTAGCACTCACGCGGCCGAATTGCTAAAGCACGGAGCCGAGAACCACGGTTTTGTGGGCACGTTGTGAGGGGGAAGCGACGCCACGGCCGCCCTACCCCTGCTGATCGTCGCCCGCGACTGCCCCGCTTTCACCGGAAGGCCCTTCCGCCCCGGTGCGCTCGGCTTCGTCGCGGTCGTCTTGGCGGGCATCTTCGCGGCGCACATCGCGCTCGATCTTGCGCAGGTTCGCATTCTGGAACTCGGCCACGAAACCAGCGGAAAAGATGCCACCGGGAATGGCTACCAGGGCCACCGAGAGGAACATGATGATGGAACCCACGATGCGCCCAGCCGGCGTGATGGGCACCAAATCGCCGTAGCCGGTGCCGGTGATGGTGGTCACGGCCCAGTACACGCCCGACAGCAGGTTGTTGAACCGGTCGGGCTGGGCCGGATGCTCGATCTCGTACATGACCACGCTGGAAACCACCACGAGCAGGGCGATCACCAGAAACGCCGCGACGATCTCGTGGTAGTGCTTCGCGATGACGCGTCCGATGGTGCGCAGGCCCCGCATGTAGCGGGAGATCTTCACGAGACGCACAAGGCGCACCACGTTGATGACGTTCAACAGCATAGGCGTAACGGGCACGAACCAAGCCGCCATGTTCGGCCCGAAGGACAGAAGATCGATGATGCCCCAGGGCGAGCAGATGTAGCGCAGCCGCGCGCGAGCCGGGGTGCAGTTGCCGAAGGCCAGATCGGCGATCCAGATGCGGGCAAGGTACTCGATGCAGAAGCAGACCGTGGAGAACCGGTAGAAGCCGGCGACCACGTCGGCCGTGACGGGATCGAGCCCCGGCTGCGTGGACACGAACACCACGACGGCATTCAGCAAGATGAGCACGAACAGCGCCCCGCCCACGATGCGGGCCGGCCAGCTGGCGCGGCGCAAGTTCTCCAGCGCGTAGAACGTCTCGCGCTTCAGTTCGTTGGTGTGGGCCAGCTTGAACCGCCGGCGGAACCGCTCGGCGCGCTCGCTCTCCCGATGCCGCACCATGGCCGCACCTCCTCTCGTTTCGGATCGACCGCCTCTTTCACGCCCCGCCTCTCGCTGACGCCCATTCTAGAAATGAATGGGCCCGCACTGCTCAGCGCGGGCCCATCCGTAAGTAAGTTGGTAACTGTTCGCCTAGTACAGCTTGGCGCCGGCGGGGATGCGGTCGTCTACCATGAGCAGGTTCAGGCGCTCCTCGGGCTCGCCGTCCTCGCCCGGCACCTCGTGGATGGCGGACATGAGCATGCCCTCAGACGCCACGCCCATCATCTTGCGCGGCGGCAGGTTGGTGATGGCGATGAGGGTACGCCCCACCAGCTGCTCGGGCTCGTAGTAGGCGTGGATGCCCGACAGGATGGTGCGGTCGGTGCCGGTGCCGTCGTCCAGGGTGAACTGGAGCAGCTTCTTGGACTTCGGCACGGCCACGCATTCCTTCACCTTCACAGCGCGGAAGTCGGACTTACTGAAGGTGTCGAAGTCCACGGCCTCCTCGAAGAGGGGCTCGATGACCACGTTGGAGAAGTCGAGGGGAGCCGCCGGGGACGCTTCGGCCGGCACCTCGGCAGCGGTCGGCGCAACGGCGGGCGCCGCGGCCTTGCCGCCAGCCGGAGCCTCGTCCTTCATGTGGGGGAACAGCAGCACGTCGCGGATGGAGGGCGCGTCGGTGAGCAGCATGACCATGCGGTCGATGCCGATGCCCACGCCGCCCGCCGGGGGCATGCCGTACTCCAGGGCGCGGATGTAGTCGGCGTCGAAGCCCATGGCCTCGTCGTCGCCCATGTCCTTGGCCGCCACCTGGGCGCGGAAGCGCTCGGCCTGGTCCACCGGGTCGTTCAGCTCGGTGAAGGCGTTGGCGTACTCGTGACCCAGGATGAACAGCTCGAAGCGCTGGGTGAGCTCAGGGTTCTCGGGGTCCTTCTTCGCGAGCGGCGAGATCTCCAGCGGATGATCGATGACGAAGGTGGGCTGGATGAGCTTCTCCTCGGCCACGGCCTCGAAGATCTCGGAGATGAGCTTACCCTTGCCCCAGGCCGCCTCGGCGTGGCCGCCGTGCTTCTCCAGGATGGCCACGAGCTCGTCGCGGCTGCGGTCGAAGGACACCTCCTCACCGGCGTGCTCGCTGGCCAGTTCCATCATGGAGGCGCGGCGCCAGGTGCCGGACAGGTCCACCGCCGTGCCCTGGTACTCGATCTGCAGGCTACCGCACGCGGCCTCGGCCGCGGCCTTGATGCAGCCCTCGGTGAGGTCCATCATGCCGTCCAGGTCGCTGAAGGCCGCATAGGCCTCCATGGTGGTGAACTCGGGATTGTGGTACGGGTCCATGCCCTCGTTGCGGAACTGGCGACCGATCTCGAACACCTTCTCGAAACCGCCCACGAGCAGGCGCTTCAGCGGCAGCTCCGTGGCAATGCGCAGGTAGTAGTCGCGATCCAGCGCGTTGAAGTGCGTGATGAAGGGCTTCGCGTTCGCACCGCCGATGATGGCGTGCAGGAAGGGGGTTTCCACCTCGTAGAAGCCCTGATCCTCCATGTAGCGGCGAATGGCCGACACGATCTTGAAGCGGCGTTCGAAAGTGGTGCGCACCTCGGGGTTCATGACCAGGTCCACATAGCGCTGGCGGTAGCGGGTCTCCTTGTCCTGCAGCCCGTGGAACTTCTCGGGCAAGGGGCGCAGCGACTTGCTCATGAGCTCGAAGGAGTCCACGGCCACGGACAGCTGGCCCCGGCGAGTGCGCATCATGGTACCGGTGACGGCGATCCAGTCGCCCACATCCAGGTCGCACAGGTCGGCGAAGCGCTCCTCGCCCAGCGCGTTGATGCGGCAGAACAGCTGGATGTCGCAACCGGACTCACGCAGCTCCAAAAAGGCGATCTTGCCCTGCACGCGCTTGGCCATGATGCGGCCGGCGATGGTGACCGCATCCTCGGTGGAATCGCCGTCCTCCAAGTGAGCGTACTGCTCGTTCAACGCACCCACGCTGTGACTGCGCTCGATGGAATGGCCGTAGGGGTCCACGCCCGCGGCAATCAGCGCCTCGCGCTTGGCCTTGCGCACCTCGATGGGATCGTCTTCGATTACCTCAACAGTTTCTTCAGCCATATTAGTGCTCGATCTTCAGGATGGTCAGAGTGATGTCGCGGCCGGTGGGGCCCGTGGTGGTCACCTCGTCGCCCTTCTTGCGGCCGAGCAGCGCCTGGCCGACGGGGGACTCGTTGGAGATCTTGCCCTCGGCGGCATCGGACTCGGCGCCGCCCACGATGGTGAACACCCGCTCGCGGCCGTTCATGTCCACCGTGACCACGCTGCCGATGTTCACCTTGCTCGAGCGCTTCGGCGTGTTCACCACGGTGGCCTCGGACAGGATGCGGCTGATCTCGGCGATGCGCGCCTCCATCATGCCCTGCTCGTTCTTCGCGTCGTCGTACTCGGAGTTCTCGGAGATGTCGCCGAACTCGCGGGCCACCTTGATGCGCTCGCCGATCTCGGCGCGCTTCTCGGTCTCCAGGTAGTGAAGCTCCTCTTCCAGCTTCTCCTTGCCCTCTTGGGTCAGTACGTAGTTCTCGTTAGCCATGATTTGTCCCGTTTTCTCTCTTTATACACTGGTGGTGCGCCCGCACAATTATGCGGGCGCACCACGGATTACCACGTTATGCGAAGGGCGGGAAGGCTACTCGGCCTTCTTCTTCACGACCTTCTTGACGGTCTTCTTGGGGGCCTCGGCCGGCTCCTCGACCACTTCCTCGACGACTTCGACAACCTCATCATCGTCGGCGGCCTCCTCGACCTCTTTCTGGCCGGCACCCATGCCATCGCGCAGGTTCTTCACCGTCTTGCCGAGGGCGCTGCCGAGTTTGGGCAGGTTCTTCGGGCCGAAGATGAGCAGGATGACAACCAGGATGATAAGGAGCTCAGGAACTCCCATGCCCAAAATCTTCATGCAATCCTCCGTCAGGTCGGGCAAGGTTTCCCTTGCCTCGTTCTTTCGCCTCTTGGCGACGCGGTGCGTTCCCCAAAGACGCGCTTTTGCGTGCCGACAAGGGTAGCACAAACCCCACGCCAGCGGCGCAACGAGCACAAATACTTCAACGATGGACGCAACGGGACGCCTCTGGCAGGGCCGGCCCTAGCGCTCGCTTTCCACCAGGTCGATCAGTTCTTGGCGATCGTGCACGTCGAGCTTGCGGTACAGGTGACTCAGATGCGCGTTCACCGTGCCCGCCGTCAGGCCCAGCTCCTCGCGGATGCGCGGCGTGGAACGGCCCTTGGCCACCAGCACGAGTACCTCCTCCTCGCGCTCGGTCAGGTTGAAGTCGACCCGCAGCTGATGGCAGCGCTCGCGGAAGGGACGGCGCCCGAGACGGCCGCCCCCGAGCAGCCGGGCCATGGTGCTCTCGGTGAACAGGAACAGGTAGGCGAAGAACAGCAGGCACACGCACAGAAGGGTCACGAGACTCAGCAGTCGCGGGGTGATGGTCACGGTGGACAGCACGAGGGCGCCGCCGAAGGTGCCCGCGAGCAGGCCGGCCGTGCAGGAGGCCCAGCCGATACCGAAGGCGAACAAGGGCGAGAGGCCGTAGAGCCCCGTGAGGCGGGCGAGCACCACCCACATGAGCAGCATCACCACGCAATAGGTGACGAGCCCCGCCACGTCGGCCGCGAAGGATCCGGGCTCGAGCAGGGGCAGCAGAAGCATCACGAAGCCGAGGGCGAACACCGAGGTCTTGTATGCGGCGGCGAAATCGGGGGACGTGGCCGATAGGAGCGGTCCGCACACGATGACGATGGCCCCGATGGTGGCCATGAGGAACAGCCACGGATAGGAGCCGTCGCTCACAATGGGCGTCCCCGCCAGGAAGAACGACCGGGCGAAGGAGCCGGCCAGGGAGAGCACCCCCAGCGAGAAGACGGCCCGCACCGAGAAAGCGCCCTGATGGAGCGCCGGCTTCCCCGCCTCCTCCGCCGTGCGCCACACACCGAGGCCCTGGAACAGGATGGCGCCGACCCCTATGGGCAGCGCGCCGGTGATGACGACGGCGGCCAGCTTCGGCAGCATGACCGTCAGCGCGAACAACACCGCGGCGAGCAGGAACGCCGCCGCTGTCTTCACGGTGACCTGCACGATGCTCAGGCGGCGCAGCACATCGCCCCAGGCGAGGTAGAGCACCCCCAAGCCAACGCCGGAAATGGCCGCGGCGATGGAGCACCAGGGCTGCCGGAACACCTCGCTGACATCCACGATGGCGAGCACGACGGTGCTCAGTACGAGAGCCGCCGGAGCCGCCCAGCGCAGCACGGGGCGCCCCATGGCCCGGGAAAAGGCCCCTGCCCGGCCGGCCGCCACCAAGAGCACCGCCACGAGGCCCAGGCTCGAGTAGCCCACGACACTGTTGAAATGGCTGACGTCGTTGCGCGTGGAATAGTGGATGGCGGGGCTGAAGAACGTGATGAACTGCCATGCCAGCATGAGCGCAAGACCCCACACCCGACGATCGAGCACGTCGCCGAGGGTTACCGAGCCCCATGAGAGACGGGTGTCGGCATCCGGCGGCAAGGCCGGCCCGACCCCTCCCGACTGCGTCATAGATTCCTCCCAACTCTTTCCCGTCTTCCGAAGCCGGGAAAGCCTCCTTGGCGCGATTCTAACATAAAAGACGGGAAGCAGGGGCACTCGAGCCTGTCATATAAAACATATATCGTCCCAGTTCAAAGCCTTGTTTTCAAAATATAGGAAATGCACGATTTTCTCTGAGAACCAAAAGCGCTACGGTGGAATACGTCGCGAGAGGCGACCCCCGCAAGGCCCAGGGATGCTGCACTCATGGTTGGTCGATTGAAGGGGAAGGGGAGGTTTTGTCGGATGCAGCGGGTGCCACGGGGATACCGACAAGAGGAGGTCTTATGGCTGAATTCACCAGACGCACGTTGCTCAAGGGCGCCGCCGCGCTCGGTGCCGCAGCGATGCTCGGCGGCTGCGCGCCGCAAACGCTCGAGGAAGACGAGTTGTCCCAGACCGGTGGCGAGGAAGGCCCCGAGCCGGTTATCGAAGTCAAGCACGCCTGGTGCAAGATGTGCGGCCCCGCCCGCACCCACTGCTCCACCCTGTGCACCATCAAGGACGGCCGCTGGGTGCACGTGGAGGGCAATCCCGAGGCCGGCAACAACTTCGGGCGCGGCTCGAAGACGCTGTGCGCCAAGGGCAACGCCGCCATGCACACCGTGTACGCCCCGAACCGCCTGCTGTACCCCATGAAGCGCGTGGGCGAAAAGGGCGAGGGCAAGTTCGAGCAGATCACGTGGGATCAGGCCCTCGACGAGATCGCCGCGAAGCTCCAGGAGCAGAAGGAGCAGTACGGCGCCGAGTCCTACGGCGTGCTCTCCCCGCAGTTCTATGCGGTGCTCGGCTCCCTCGGCCGCCGTTTCCTGAACGTGCACGGCTCGCCGAACTACCTGCACTCCGCCATCTGCAACTCCCAGCGCATGTTCTCGCGCCTGGTCACCCTGGGCGGCCCGGAGCACGCAAAGGCCACCGACACGGCCCCCGGCCAGCTGGACAAGTGCAAGCTGCTCGTCGTGTGGGGCTACAACTCCGAGAACTCCGCCATCAACCAGGGCAACCCCAACAAGCGCCTGGATTCCCAGGAAGGCGGCATGAAGGTCATCGACATCCGCCCCATGCAGGAGGGACTGGGCTCCCACGCCGATTACTGGCTGCCCGTCATCCCCGGCACCGACGGCGCCCTGGCCCTGGCCTTCCTGAACGTCATCATCGGCGAGGACCTCTACGACCACGACTTCGTGGAGAACTGGTGCCTCGGCTTCGATGAGCTGGCCGAGCACGTCAAGCAGTTCCCGCCCTCCTGGGCCGCCCCCATCACGGGCATTCCCGAGGAGCGCATCATCGAGGTGGCCCGCCTCATGGGCACCACCAAGCCCATGGGCATCAACATCGGCAACGGCATCGGCGACCAGTCGGCTGACGGCCACTGGACCGTGGCCTGCGCCTGCCTCATTGAGGCCATCACCGGCAACCTCGGCATCGCCGGCGGCGGCGGAGCCGGCATGGTCATGCCCGAGCCGCTCATCAAGACCAAGCCCATCGACCTCTTGAGCGACCGTTTGCCGGCCAGCGAAGAGGACACCGCCAACGGCTGGATGGCCGGCGTGGCCAAGCTCGTCGGCCCCGAGACGCCCCGCTGGTTCCAGGACATGGTGACCCAGGAGTCCGGTCCCACCACGGCCTACAACAAGGGCATCCAGTCTATTCTCAGCGAGAAGCCCTATCCGCTGCGCTTCATCTTCGCCCAGTCGTCCAACCCCATGTCGGCCACCCGCCAGCCCAAGACCGTGGCCGAGGCCCTGAAGAAGCTCGACTACTACGTGGTCATGGACGTGGCGTGGAACTCCTCCTGCGACTACGCCGACATCGTGCTGCCGGCCACGACCCAGTACGAGTCCGCCGACCAGTTCGCCACGAAGAACTCCCCGGCCGGCACGTTCATCGGCATCAACCAGGTGATCTCCGAGCCCGTGGGCGAGTGCCGCAGCGACTGGCAGTACTATCTGGACCTGGCCGTGAAGATGGGCTACGGCGCCGACTTCTGGAACGGCGACATCGACGCCATGCTCTCCGAGCAGCTGGACGGCTCCGGCGTGACCCTGGAAGAGCTGCGCGAGAAGGGCGGCATCTTCAAGGAGCGCACCGATGGCGCCAAGCCCACCGAGCCGGAGTACCAGAACTACGAGAAGATGTTCGCCACGCTGCCCCAGGGCAAGGTCCAGTGCGTGAACGAGTGGATCGGCGGCAAGCCCAACGCCGACGACACGGGCACGATCGAGCGTTTGCCCGTGTACAAGGGCGCCCCGGAGAGCCTCACCGGCACCCCCGAGATCGCCGCGGAGTACCCGCTCGTCATCTCCGACGTGCATGCCTACCGCCTGTGCAACCACAGCTACTACCATGACGTGCCCTACCTGCGCGAGCTGCAACCGGAGCCCTGGGTGAAGATCAACCCGGCCACAGCGGCCCAGTACGGCATCGCCGACGGCGACTGGGTGCTCATCGAGTCGCCCCACGGCTCCATCAAGATGGTAGCCCGCTTCTTCGAGGCCATCCAGCCCAACGTGCTCATGACCAAGCGCGGCTGGTGGGAGCCCTGCGACGAGCTGGGGCTGCCCGGCTACGGCAGCCTGGACGGCGGCAGCGAGGTCAACGTGCTGTACGACGACACCATTGCGAACTACGACGGCTTCACTTCGGCTATGGCGAAGCAGACGCTCGTCAAGATCTCGAAGAGTGAGGGGTAAACCATGGCTGAACAGTACGGATTCTACGTCGATACGAGCCGCTGCATCAAATGCTGGGCCTGCGTGGTAGCCTGCAAGCAGTGGCACGAGATTGAGGCCGGCACCGTGTCGCGCCGCAATGTGGAGGAGACCGTCGAGGGCACGTTCCCCGACGTGAAGCGGAAGTTCGAGTCCCTGTCCTGCATGCACTGCGAGAACCCCCTGTGCGTGGCGAACTGTCCCACCGGTGCGGTGAGCAAGCGCGAGGAAGACGGCGTGGTGGTCGTGGACGATACGGTCTGCATCGGCTGCAAGACCTGCGAGCAGGCCTGTCCCTTCGGCGTTCCGCAGTACGTGGAAGTGGAGGGCGAGGGTTTCAAGATGGACAAGTGCGACACCTGCCTGTCCATCGGTCGCGAGGACGACCAGCCCCACTGCGTGCTGACCTGCCCCGTGCAGGCGCTGCACTTCGGCCCGCTCTCCGAGATGGAGGCCCTGGCCGCTGAGAAGGGCGGCGCGCGCATGGAGGGCGAGACCACCCCGAGCGTGTACGTGTCCTAACCACCCCCGGCCGGGCCCCGCGGCCCGGCCCTTTCGACGGGCGCCGCTTTCCCCTCCCCCTGCGGCGCCCGTACTTTTTACCTGTGCGAGGCGGCCCGGGGCGCCCTTGGGGCTGCCCCGGGCCGCACGACAGCGCTACCGCCCTGCGCTAGAATGGCAGGGATTGTGTCCGACCCGCGCCCCGCGGCGCCCTACCCAAGGAGACACCTATGAATACCCCGGAGCTGTCAGCGCTCATGGAAGAGCGCGCCCTCGGGTACCGCTTTCTGGCCCGCGCCTTCCGCGCCGCCCCCGACACCGCCTTCGTGGCCGCCGTCCTGTCGGCGGCCGATGCCAACGCCGAAGGACCCTTGGCGCCGTTCTACGCCGAGGCCGCGGAGGCCGACAGCGAGGCCCTGCGCATCGACCTGGCCGCCGACTACAACCAGCTGTTCCTGAGCATGAGCGCCCATCCGGTGGCTCCCTACGAGTCGGTGTACACGAGCGAGGAGGGCCTCATCATGCAGGAGGCCCGGGACGAGATCCTGCGGGTTTACCGCCTTTGGGGCCTGCGCGTGCCCGAGAGCTTCGATTTGCCCGAGGACCACGTGGCCCTGGAACTGGAGCTCATGGCCTGCCTGGCCGACCGCGCCCGCGCGGCCGCCGATGCGGGCGAGGACCCCGCGGGGCTCATCGCGGCCCAGCGAGCTTTCCTCGGCGAGCATCTGGCCTGGGTGGCGGCCCTCTGCGACGATGTGGAGAAGCGGGCCCGTACCGCCTTCTACTACGGCATCGCCGGGCTTACCCGCGAGCACCTGGCCGCCGACGAGGCCGTGCTGGGCAGCCTGTAGGGGGTTCTCCCCCGCTCCGGGCTCGCCCCTCGGGCCGCGACTATCCTTCGGGCCATGACCACCCCACGAGCCGCGACCGTCCCGCAAGCCGTCGCAGCCTCGGGGCTCTGGCCCCGATGACTGGGGCGCCATGGGGTACAATGGCCCGGCACAACCCGGATCGAAGGGAGCACCATGTACCAGATGAGCGACGAGGAATTCGAGCGAGCCATTGAAGAGGCCCTCGACGGGCTGCCCCCGCAGTTCCTGGAGGCCCTGGAGAACGTGGCCATCGTCTGGGAAGAGGAGCCGAGCGCCTACCACTTGGGCTACGATGGGGACGAGTGGGAAGACGGCGCCGATGGCGCGCCGTGGGGCGGGGCCGACGGAGGGGATGACGGGCCGTGGGACGCCGCCGACAGCGTAAGCGCCAGCGAGGACGGCCTTAACGGCGATCAGCTGCCCGACGACTTGCTCGGGCTCTTCGACGGACTCTCCCTCGTGGAGCGGGCCGACGGCTACGACGAGGACGGCCCGGCGGTTATCACCGTGTTCAAAGGCCCCCACGAGCGCTGCTTCAGCGACCGTGACGAGATGGTGGCCGAGATCGGCAAGACCATCATCCACGAGCTGGGCCACTACTTCGGCCTGGACGAAGACCAGCTCGCCGCCATGGGCTACGAGTAAGACCTAGCGGGCCAGCACCGTCACGTTCGGCAAAGCGGATTCGTCGATGGTTTTGAGCTGATAGGCGTTCTCCAGGTTGAGCCAAAGACTTACATCGTTTCCCGTTCGAAGAGGGCGATGATCTCGTCGCGGTTGTGGGTATCGCATTTGCGGTAGATGCTGCGCAGGTGCGACTTCACCGTGGACTCCGAGACGAACAGGGCATTCTGGATGTACCTCAGGCCGTGGCCGGTAACCCAGAGGCGAAAGACCTCGCTCTCGCGGGGCGACAGATCGTATTCCGCGCAGAAGGCCCCGTAGGGGTCGGGATTCTCGGCAGCATCCGCCCCAACGCAAGTGGGCTCTGCGCATGCCCGCGAACCGTCTTCCGCCGTACCGTTTTCCGCACCACCGCCCGATAGGCCCGAAACGCCTTTGCCGGACGCGCTCCCGCAAACGGAGACGGAGCGCTGAGGCGCGCTGGCCGCCCCTCCTTCTTCCCCCTCGTCCACATCGAGCAAGTGGTAACCCTCACTGAAGGCGAAGCCGACGCCCAGAAGCACCAGCATGACGACCACAGCCATGAACGCGAGCGGCTCGCCGGCCAGCAGGGGCGCCGTCAGCTGGCCCAAGGTCTTGCCCGCGCATTCGGCGAGCCAGCCCATGGCGAATACCAGCGGAGGCGCCACGGGCGTCTTCTTCGCGCCCAGGGCCAGCACCACCCAGGCCATCACCTCGATGACGTTGTGCGCGTGCAGCGACAGGCCGCCGTTGCCGTACCCAAGGTAGAAGGAGAAGAAAACGAAGGCAGCCGAGGCAACGAGCAGCACCTTGTACAAGATGGAAGGGTCGATCTTCTCCCGAGCGAACAGGCCGCTGGCCACGAAGAACGCCGTGGCCGCCAAGGGAATGAGCAGCGAGGCGAAGCTCAGCGACGGTGCCGTCTCGTGCCCCACCGCGACGGTAGTGATGGAGCTGAGCACGAAGAACGTGATGGCGAAGCCGGCCAGGGTACGCAGGGGTACCGCCTCCTGGAGCACATCCCGCAGGCCGGGTGTCCGCGCCGACCCGAGCTCGGGCGCCCTCGCGGGCACTGTGCCGCCGAAGGCCCCCGTCGTCGGCGCCGCGGCCTCCAGCTCGCCGAGCGCCGCAGATGCAGCGGCCGTGGTCGGCTGCGGCGCGGGGGGCAGGGGCAGCAGCACGAACGACAGCATGGGCAGCAACGACACGAGCACGCTGGCCAGGGCGCCATCGCACTGCATGAGGGCCCAGCTCTCCAACGCCGCTACCAAGATGCTGCACCCAGACAGCACGATAATGCCCCGCGGACCGATGGATGCGTAGGTATCGAACCACGCCATGATGAGAATGATGGCGAAGGCCCCCGAGAGCACCATGCCCGCCACGAACGCGCCGGGCAAATGCGCCAGGGCCGGATAGGTGCAGGCGAGGGTTCCCAGGCTCGTGCAGAACGCGGCCGCAGCCACCACGGGCGTGCGCCCCGCCAGCGCCAGCCGCCGTCGGAAGAAGAACAGGCACCCCAAGCACGTCGCCAAACCGGGCACCATGGAAAGCAGGGCCTGCAGCGAGAAGGCGAGCGAGCCGGTCCAGGGCACATAGAGCATCATGATGCCCCATGCGTTGGTGCACGCATAGCCAACGGCATAGCGAATATGCTCCGGCCGCACCCCTATGGACGAACGCTCACTCATACACTCCTCCCTTCCGACGCCATTATGGCATAAGAACGAGCGCCCGACGACGAGCGCGGCGAAAAGCACGGGGGCGCCCATTCAACCCTAACGGACGATGGCCCACCTGGGGTTTTGCTTGCCATCGACCGCAATGTCCCGTGGTTTCCACCATGCCCCGCTTCCCCTTTCCCCTCTTTCAACCCCGATTCGACCCTCGCGGTGGATGCCACGGAGCCCCCGGACCGCCATGATGGGCCCAGCGATTCGGAAGGCGGGTCGCTTCAGAGACGAAGCCCTCGAAAAGCGGGGGCGCGGGGGCGCAGCCGCAACGCGCTCCCCTCGAGAAACTGGGAGGTTATCATGGCCGCAATGAATGTCACTCGTCGCAATTTCCTGTCCGGAGCCGCGCTTATGAGCGCCGCTATCGCCGGGGCCGGCCTGGCAGGCTGCGCCCCGCAGACAACCGCCCCCGCGCCGTCGGCCGCCGGCGAGGCGGACACGCTGGCCACCACGGGCGGCACCGCGGGCTTCGACGGCACCGGCGAGCTGCCCTGGCTCGGCGAGGCGCCGACCATCGATGACGGGCAAGTGGAAGAAGAGCTGACCGCCGACGTGGTCGTGGTGGGCCTCGGCGCAGCCGGCGTGCCGGCGGCCCGCGCCGCCGCCGAGGCCGGGGCGAAGGTCGTGTGCCTGGAATCGTCCCCGAAGCTCAACAGCGTGGCCAGCGACATGGCCATCTTCGGCGGCCAGACCCAGGCCCAGTGGGGCCGCGGCGATGGCTTCCTCGATAAGAAGATGGTCGTGAATATGCACATGGAGGAGTGCAGCCACCATGTGAGCCAGAGCATCATCAGCCGCTACTACGACGAGTCCGGCGCGGCCCTGGACTGGTTCGTCGCCGCGAGCAAGAACCTGTACATGGCCCCCGAGAGCTACGCCGAGATTCCCGCCGAGGGCCAGGCCAACTACATGTTCCCCTACATGTACCCCGTGCCCGAGACCTACGACTACACCACCGAAGACCTGCCTTGCTACCCCACGTCGGTGGGCTTCAGCAGCCTGGCCACGGTGATGGAGGACAACCTGCAGGCGGCCGTGGACGCCGGCGCCGAGGTGCGCTACAACACCAAGGGCGTCAAGCTCATCCAGGATGAGGCCGGCGCCATCGCCGGCATCTACGCCCAGGCCGCCGGCTCCGAGGGCTACATCAAGATCACCGCGCCCAGCGTCATCCTGGCCACGGGCGATTACCTGGCCAACGAAGACATGATGAAGTTCTACGCCCCGGAGTGCATCGAGAACGGCATCGGCATCCTGAGCCTCGACTTGGATGAGAGCGGCGCCTTCACCAACATCGGCGAGGGCCACAAGATGGGCGCCTGGATCGGCGGTGCCATCGAGCAATGGCATGCCCCGATGATCCACCATATGGGCGGCGGTGCCGGCCCCGACGGCCGCGGCGTCATCGGCAACAACGGGTACCTGTGGCTGAACCTGCGCGGCAAGCGCTTCATGAACGAGGATCTGCCCGGCCAGCAGCTGGAGAACCAGGTGGAGCTGCAGCCGCAGCGCAAAGCCTACCAGTTCTTCGACGCCTCCTGGCCCGAGCAGCTGGCGTACTTCCCCGCGGCCCACGGCGTGGCCTGCATCTACCGCGATGAGCCCCTGCCCGAGTACACCGCCTCCGGCCTGCGCATCAATGTGCGTACCCCCGCCGACATCGAGGCGGCCGTGGAAGAGGGCCGCTGCCTGAAGGCCGACACCATCGACGGACTGCTCGCCATGATCGAGGGCATGGACACGGAGACGGCCAAGGCCTCCATCGAGCGTTACAACGAGCTGGCCCGCGCCGGCGAGGACACCGACTTCTTCAAGAGCTCCCAGCGCCTGTTCCCCCTGGAAAACGGTCCCTTCTACGCCGCCGAGTGCGGGTGCGCCCTCACCCTGGGCAACCTGGGCGGCCTGGAGTCCGATGAGGACTGCCACGTGTACAACACTGACCGCGAGCTCATCAGCGGCCTGTACGTGGCCGGCGCCACCCAGGGCGGCCGCTTCGCCGTACAGTACCCCATCTCGCTGAAGGGCCTGTCGGCCGGCATGTGCATGGTCTACGGCAAGATCGCCGGCGAGAACGCCGCCGCGGGCAAGTAGGCCCCGCATCGAGGCCCGGCCCCCAGCGCCGGCCGCCGGGCTCCCTTCCCCGCATTTTCCCCATCCACTCCCGCAGAGTGCGCCACGCCGCCCCCTCCCCGGCCCTCGCGCACCCTGCGGGGGCCGGTGTTTTGAAGCAGTCCCGCGCCGCCCGCGACTCTCGCGCAAACCACGAAAAAGAGCCGCCCCGAAGGACGGCTCTCAAAATTTCATGGTCGGGTTGACAGGATTTGAACCTGCGGCCTCTGCGTCCCGAACGCAGCGCTCTACCAAACTG